>NZ_JBHVXB010000007.1:0-284265 GCF_042881905.1 Leifsonia sp. NPDC058248 | reverse complement strand
GTCCGGACTTGTTGGGTCGAAATCGCTGATTTCGACCCAGCAAGTCCGGACTCGACTGCGGGACGGCCCGCTCAGGCGTCGATGCGGGCGCGGGAGAGGTCGTCGGCTCCGGCGATGATGAACTCCTTGCGCGGGGCGACATCGTTGCCCATCAGCAGCTCGAACACCTTCGCGGCCTGCTCGGCGTCGGGAACCCGCACCCGGCGCAGCGTGCGGTGATGACGGTCCATCGTCGTGGTGGCCAGCTGGTCGGCATCCATCTCGCCGAGACCCTTGTAGCGCTGGATCGGCTCCTGGTACCGCTTGCCCGACTTCTTCAGCCCGGCGAGCACCGCTTGCAGCTCCGCCTCCGAGTACGTGTAGATCGTCTCGTTCGGCTTGGTCCCCGGGTTCATCACGATCACCCGGTGCAGCGGAGGGACCGCGGCGAACACCCGCCCCTCCTCGATCATCGGACGCATGTAGCGGAAGAACAGAGTGAGCAGCAGGGTCCGGATGTGCGCGCCGTCCACATCCGCGTCGCTCATGATGATGACCTTGCCGTAGCGCGCCACCGACAGGTCGAAGCTGCGCCCCGACCCCGCCCCGATCACCTGGATGATCGCCGCGCATTCGGCGTTCGACAGCATGTCGGAGACCGATGCCTTCTGCACGTTGAGGATCTTGCCGCGGATCGGCAGGAGCGCCTGGTACTCGCTGTCACGGGCCCTGCGTGCGGTGCCGAGGGCGGAGTCGCCCTCCACGATGAACAGCTCGCTGTTGGCCACGTCGCTCGAGCGGCAGTCCACCAGCTTGGCCGGCAGGGATGAGGTCTCCAGCGCGTTCTTGCGGCGCTGGGTCTCCTTGTGGGCGCGCGCCGAGATCCGGGACTTCATCTCCGCGACGACCTTGTCGAGCAGCAGGGAGGACTGAGCCTTGTCGTCGCGCTTGGTCGACGTGAACCGCTCGTTCATCGTCTTCTGCACCACCTGGGCGACGATCGCGCGAACCGCCGGCGTGCCGAGGATCTCCTTGGTCTGTCCCTCGAACTGCGGTTCGGGCAGGCGCACGGTCAAAACGGCGGTCAGGCCGGCCATCACGTCGTCCTTCTCGAGCTTGTCGTTGCCGACTTTGAGACGCCGCGCGTTCTGCTCGATCTGCTGACGCAGGAACTTGAGCATCCCCTGGTCGAACCCGGTCTGGTGGCTTCCGCCCTTCGGCGTCGCGATGATGTTCACGAAGCTGCGCATCACGGTCTCGTAGCCGGTGCCCCAGCGCAGGGCGATGTCGACGTGGCAGTCGCGCTTGAGCTCGGTCGGCATCATCGCGCCGCTGTCGGTGAGCACGGGCACCGTCTCGGTGAAGTGGCCCTCGCCGGTGAGGCGCCAGGTGTCGGTGATGGGGGCATCCGGGGCCAGGAAGTCGACGAACTCGGAGATGCCGCCCGAGTACGAGAACGTCGTCTTCTCCGCGTCGGCGCTGCGCCGGTCGTCGATCGAGAGGCTGATGCCCGGCACCAGGAACGCCGTCTGACGGGCCCGCCCGATCAGATCGTCGGACTGGAACTCCGCGCCCTTCGTGAAGATCTGGCGGTCCGCCCAGTACCGGATGCGCGTTCCGGTCACACCGCGCTTCACCTTGCCGACCACCCGCAGCTCGCTGCCCTTCTCGAACGGCGAGAAGGGAGCATCCGGTGTCGGCTCGCCCGTGTCGGCGAAGATCCCGGGCTCGCCGCGATGGAACGACATCGCCCACGTCTTGCCGTCGCGGTCGACTTCGACGTCGAGGCGCTCGGAGAGGGCGTTCACCACGGAGGCGCCGACACCGTGCAGCCCACCCGAGGCGGCGTAGGAGCCGGAGCCGAACTTGCCGCCGGCGTGCAGCTTGGTGAAGACCACCTCGACGCCGCTCAGACCGGTCTTCGGCTCGATGTCGACGGGGATGCCGCGCGCGCTGTCGCGCACCTCGACACTGTCGTCGGCGTGCAGGATCAGCTCGATGCTGTCGCCGTGGCCGGCCAGCGCCTCATCGACGGAGTTGTCGATGATCTCCCAGAGGCAGTGCATGAGGCCGCGCGAATCGGTCGATCCGATGTACATGCCGGGGCGCTTGCGCACCGCCTCCAGGCCCTCCAGAACAGAGAGGTGTCTGGCCGAATAGTCTGAGCTCGCCACGAGCGCTCCTTGCAGAAGTCGAGGCGCCCCGGGAGAGCGTGCGCCATGCCACAGTCCAGACTAAGCACTCGCGGAGGGTGCGCCCGTCACCGACACCCTTCGCGGCTGCGGCTACGCGTTGAGCGAAATAGCAGGCAAATCACGCAGTGTTGCGATCAGAACGTGGTTCTATAGAGATATCGAGTTCTAGGGTTGCGATCTGAAAGGAGCATCACATGTCGACGATCACCACGGAGAACGGTGCGGTTGACGAGCTCGCATCGGGGCCGCAACTGACGGCGGCCGACCGTTGCGACAGCTGCGGAGCCCAGGCATACATCCGCGTCGTCGTGAACAACGGCGAGCTCCTGTTCTGCGCCCACCACGGCAAGAAGCACCAGGAGAAGCTGTCCGAGATCGCGCACAGCTGGCACGACGAGACCGCGCGCCTCTTCGAGGACCAGCGCGCGTAACGCACCTCGAGGCGTTCACCGAGTACTTCAGACGATGGAATCGCGGTCGACGAGTGTGCGCAGGCACGCGTTCGTCGACCTCGACCGGATCGTCAGGAACGCCATCGACAGCGGCTCGCCGCTCCACGACTCCACCGCCGACCTCCGCGCCGACGCGTACGGTCACGGAATCATCCCCGTGGCCCGTGCGCTCTCGGATGCGGGGGTCGGCGGTTTTCTCGTCTCCCGGTTCGAAGACGCCTCGGCTCTGGCCGACGCAGGTGTGACCGGCGCCGTGGTCGCCCAGTCGGTCGGATCGGGCAGCGGCACGATCATCGGACCCCTCATCGGTCCCGAGTTGTTCGGCCTCGATCCGGCGCTCCCGGGCCTGCCCGCGCTCCGGCTGATCGGCGAGATCATCGCCGTCAAGCGCGTAGGCGCCGACCGCGGCGTGTCCTACGGCTACACCTACCGCACGTCCAAGCCGACCACGCTCACGCTGGTCGCGCTCGGCTTCGCCGACGGGGTTCCCCGCGTCGCATCGAACAAAGCTCCGGTGCGCGTCGGCGAGTTCACCGGCCGCGTCACCGGCCGCATCGCGATGGATCAGTTCGTCGTCGACCTCGACGGCACCCCCGCACAGCCGGGCGATGAGGCTGTGCTCTTCGGCGACCCGGTCCGGCGCGAGCCGAGCATCCTCGAGTGGGCCGACGCCATCGGCGTGGCCGCTCCCGTCATCGTGAGCCGTCTCGGCCGCCGCATCGAGAGGCTCTACCGCGCATGACGATCACCGACGCCATCGCCGAGCCGCTCCCGCAGGCGGTCATCGATCTCGCCGCGTTGCGGCACAACGTCTCCCACCTCGCCGCGCTGATCGCGCCGTCCGAGGTGATGCTCGCGGTCAAGGCCGATGCTTACGGCCACGGTCTCCTCCCGATCGCCCGCGCCGGACTCGAGGCGGGCGCCACCTCGCTCGCCGTGCTCGAGATCCCGGCGGGACTGGTGCTGCGCCACGCGGGAGTGACGGTTCCCCTCCTGGCCTGGCTGCACGGCACCGAGACCGACTTCCGCGCGGGTATCGAGGCCGACATCGAATTGGGCGTCTCCGCCCGCTGGCAGCTCGACGCGATCGCCGCCGCCGGTGCCGACCGCCCGGCCCTGATCCACCTCAAGGTCGACACCGGCCTGAGCCGAAACGGTGCCACCATCGAAGAGTGGCCCGACCTCATCGACGCCGCTCTCGCCCTGCAGGAGCAGGGTGTCGTGCGCATCCGGGCCGCCTGGTCGCACCTCGCCGACGCGTCGATGGACGACGACGAGGCTGCGCTCCACGAGTTCCTCGCTGCCGTGGCCGTCGCCGAGGAGCGCGGCGCCGCCTTCGAGATCCTGCACCTCGCCGCGAGCTCGGCCGGCATCCGGATGCCCGAAGCCCGCTTCGACCTCGTCCGGTTCGGTATCGCCGCTTACGGCATCTCCCCGTTCGACGACAGCACCGGCGCCGACCTGGGACTCGTTCCGGTGATGCGTCTCGAGGCGCCGGTCACCGAGGTCCATGTCGACGGGACGTCGCTCGCCCGTCTCGGGATCGGGTACGCCGACGGCGTGCCCACGCTCGGCATCGCCAAGGCCCACGTCGTCATCGGCGGGCTCCCCCGCCCGGTCGTCGCCGTCGAGGCGGACTCGATGCTGGTCGAGATGGGCGCCGACCGAGTGCGCGCCGGCGACACCGCCACATTGTTCGGGCCCGGCACGAACGGCGAGGTCATCGCCGAGAAGTGGGCCGACTGGGCGGAGACGATCGCCGACGAAGTGGTCACCGGGGTCTCCCCACGCGTGCCTCGGCTCTACGTGGGCTAACCGGCTGCGGAGTCCGTTCACTGCCGCGGACTGCTCGCTGCCGCGTCCTGAATTCAGGCCTGTCCTGCGCCGGATGACCGCCCGCGCCTTTATTCAGGAGTGAGCGGCGCCCGAGTCCCGCCTTCTCCTGAATTCAGGTGGGCGGTGGGACGGGCGAGTTCAGGCGAGCTTGACGCCGAGTCGGTCGGCGATCGCGCGGCGCGCGTTCGCGGCGAACCGGTCGACGTGGTCGAGCTCCGGCACGGAGACGAGCGCCTCTGTCTCCCCGCGTCGCGCGAGTGCCTTCGCGAGCATCCGGTCGGCCAGGGCCGGGTTCATCGGCAGCAGCGGACCGTGCAGATGCGTGCCGATCGAGGCGGCGAACCGCACGCCCTCGACCTTCCGTGCGGCCGAGGAGTCGTTGCCGAAGCCGCTGACCACCGTGCCGAACGGCTCAGCCCCCTCGAGGACGGTGACCGCCGAGTGGTTCTCGAATCCGGCGAGCATCCCGTCGTCTGTGCGCACGACGATCTCGCCGACGTGACGATCCGTGCCGAGGGTCGCCCGGGTGGGGAAGACCCCGGCCCCCGCGAGGCGTTCACCGTCGGAGGTCACGAGCTCGGTGCCGAGCAGTTGCCAGCCGCCGGCGATGGCCAGGATCGGCACGCCAGCATCCCGCCAGGCCCGCAGCGCCGGAGCGATGCGCTGCACGTCGTCGAGCACGGCGCGCTGCGACGAGAGCGGTCCGCTGCCGATGTGCACGAGGTCGACCGATTCGGGCAGCTCGCCGCCCACGTCGTAGCGCACGACCTCGGTCTCGATCCCGCGCCAGCGGGCTCGCTCGACCAGAGCCGTCACGTTGCCGGCGTCGCCGTTGATGCCGAGCTCGCGCGGGTACAGGTGCAGGATGCGCACAGCGGTCATTGCTCGCCGCCTTCCAGATCGAGGAAGCCGAGCTGCTTGCGGATCAGCATCATCTGCTCGTAGTTGACGATCATCGTCTTGGTGCCACGCGCCGGTTTCGGCAGGGCGAGGAACGCGGTGAGCGCCGGGCGCAGCTCCGGAACGACCGAGCCGACCGGGATGCCCGCATAGCCGAACCGGGTGGCGAACTGCCACGCCTTGGTGCCGGAGATCACGTCCACGTGCTCCAGCGACGACAGATCGATGTCGTAGATCCATGACGGGTCGGGTGTGCCCTCGTCGACCGCCACGAAGACCTGCTCGGGCGCCTCGTCGAGGTAGTCGAGGTTCAGCTGCAGGCTGGGCGGGTTCTTCATCATGATGATCTCGATGTCCTCATCGCCCACGCGCAGGGTCTCGCCGCGACCATACACGGTGCGCAGCGACGACATCGCCCTCGAGACAGCGTCGGAGCGGAACCGCCCGCCGAGGAGGCGTCGGGCCATCGCCGTGGCTCCGGCGGCGTCGACCGCATAGTGCAGTCCGCGCGCCGGCAGAGCGATCTCGACGCTCTCGGCACCCTCCGCATCCGATCCACCCTCCGCATCCGATCGGGCCTGCGCATCCGGGCCGTTCAGTTCGAGACGCGCCGTGCGTGCGCCCAACTCGGCGACGGTCACCGTGGGGGCGGGGAGTTCGGCGGACACCGCACCGGAGAAGTCCTCGACGTTCGCGAGGCCGTTCGGCGACGCCGCGATCAGGGCGGCCGCCACGGCGAAGGTCGAGACGTCGCGCCCTTCGGCGACGAGCTCCGCACCGACCCTCGACAGGCTGTCGTCGTCGGCGTTCACCACGACGAAGTCCGACGACGAGGCGCCGATCGAGCGAAGCATCCCGACCACGCGGGTCGGCTCGAAGAACCGGTTGAGCTGGTCGATCTGCACGTTCAGCAGCAGCGAGGCCCGCGGCTTGAGGACGTTCGCCAGCTCGACGCCGTACGCCTCGTCGACCTCGATCACGCCGACATCGCCGCGGACGTACCCGTCGAGGGGAACCGTCGCGAGCAGCGCCGAGGCGATGCCCTGCGGAAGGTTGCCTCCCGACGGGTTCGTGAACACGTTCAGACCGTGCTCGCGCAGGATGCCCGTGAGCATGTTGGTCGTGGTCGACTTTCCGTTGGACCCGGAGACGAACACGACCCCGAGCGGAAGCCGGCTGACAGACCGTTCGAGGAAACGCGGCGCGATCGCCAGAGCGACCCGGCCGGGCACGGCCGAGCCGCCGCCGCGCAGGCGCAGAAGCCAGCGGGCGAGGCGACCTGCGACGACCGCCAGCCTGTAGCGCACTCCCCCGGCCTACTCGAGGTAGTCGCGGAGCGACTGCGAGCGGGACGGGTGACGGAGCTTGGCCATCGTCTTCGACTCGATCTGGCGGATGCGCTCACGCGTCACGCCGAACGTGTCACCGATCTGGTCGAGGGTCTTCGGCATGCCGTCGCCGAGTCCGAAGCGCATGCGGATCACGCCCGCTTCGCGCTCCGAGAGCGAGTCGAGGAGGCTCTCGAGCTGCTTCTGCAGCATCGTGAAGCCCACCGCGTCGGCCGGGACGACCGCCTCGGTGTCCTCGATCAGGTCGCCGAACTCGCTGTCGCCGTCTTCGCCGAGAGGAGTGTGCAGTGAGATCGGCTCGCGGCCGTACTTCTGCACCTCGATGACCTTCTCGGGGGTCATGTCGAGCTCGCGGCTCAGCTCCTCGGGCGTGGGTTCGCGGCCGAGATCCTGCAGCATCTGGCGCTGCACGCGGGCGAGCTTGTTGATGACCTCGACCATGTGCACGGGGATGCGGATGGTGCGGGCCTGGTCGGCCATGGCGCGGGTGATCGCCTGACGGATCCACCAGGTGGCGTAGGTCGAGAACTTGAAGCCCTTGGTGTAGTCGAACTTCTCGACGGCACGGATGAGGCCCAGGTTGCCTTCCTGGATCAGGTCGAGGAACTGCATGCCGCGGCCGGTGTAGCGCTTGGCGAGCGACACGACCAGTCGGAGGTTCGCGCCGAGCAGGTGGCTCTTGGCACGCTGACCGTCACGGGCGACCCAGCGCAGCTCGCGCTCGAGCTCCTTGGGCATGTTCGGAGTGTTCGCCAGCTTGTCTTCGGCGAACAGCCCGGCCTCGATGCGCATCGCGAGCTCGACCTCTTCGGCCGCGTTCAGGAGCGCGACCTTGCCGATCTGCTTCAGGTAGTCCTTGACCGGGTCGGCCGTGGCGCCGGTGATGGCGCTCGAGTACACCGGGATGTCGTCGTCTTCGTCGACCGCGCGCAGAACCAGCGCACCGGTCGGAAGGGGCTCCTCCACCACAGCGGGCTTCTCGGTCTCGTCGTCCGCGTCGTCGGTCTTGACCTCGGCGTCATCGCCTTCGGTCGCGTCGACCACGACGGTCACCTCTTCGTCGATCTCGACGGCGTCGTCTTCGCCGATCTCCTCGTCGTCATCGTCTTTCTTGGTGCGGCCCTTGGGCTTGGCCGCAGCCTTCTTCGCCGTCGCCGTCGCCTTGGACGCAGCGGCCTTGGGCGCCGCGGCCTTCTTGGCTGCCGGCTTGGCCGCCGCCTTCGTGGCGGGCTTGGTCGGGGTGGCGCCTGCGGTCACCTCGTCGACGGCCTTTTCGGCCTCGGGAGTCTTCGTTGCTGCACGGGTTGCCATGTGAACACCTTTCATACCAAGCGGAGGGCCGAGTTCCTTGCGCCTAGGCCTGGCTCAGGTTGCGTGCGGACATTACTAAGACCCATGTCAAGTCCTGGGTCTTTTCGCCGGGCATCGTCAAATGCTCCGAGCCCCTGGATATGAACGGGTCCGAACTTCAATTATTGCACGGATCGTGCACGCCCCCGACCAATCCTCAGTGGTCCTCTCAGCGCGATCAGCGGGCCGTTCTCCGCCCGCGGCCTCTCCACGCTTCCATGAGTGCAACCCAGAGAGGGGCCACTTCTATTCCCTCGTCCTCGGACAATCTGCGTCTCGTTCGCCGCCGAGCGTGCAGCAGGAAGCCGACTCCGATGCCCACGATCACATACTGCACGGCGAACGCCCAGCGGAACGAATCGAGCGCGTACAGGTCGGATGCTCCGCCGGCGGCCACGTGCGCCGAGTCCTGGGCGTCCAACGCGACGCCGATGAGGAACATCATCACGAAGCTGGCGAGGAACCCGCCGACGTTGACGATCCCGTTCGCCGAGCCGAGGCTGCGAAGCGGGTTGAACGTGCGAGCGAAGTCGAACCCGATCAGCGAACCGGGGCCGCCGATCCCGATCACGACGAGCAGCAGGATGAGCATCCAGAACGGAGGGGTGCCCGGCCAGAGCAGGAAGACGCCCCAGGTCACCCCCATCAGAGCCACGATCCCGAGCACGAGGTTGCTTCGCCGCAACGGGAAGCGTGCGGTGAGGAGGCCGAGGATGGGTCCGGAGATGAGTCCGGCGACGACCGAGACGATCAGGAGCCCGGATGCCTCTGCCGGGTCGATCCCGAGCGCGTAGACCATGAACGGCAGTCCCCACATGAGGCTGAACACCGTGCCGGAGGACTGCGTGACGAAGTGCGACCAGAAGCCGAGCTGCGTTCCTGGCCGGGCCAGGCTGACGCGCAGCTGGCGCATCGAGTCACCCCAGGACGCCGGGCGCGGTCCCTCGGTCGAGCCGACCGGACGGTCGGTGATCACGGCGAGGATGCCGATGAGCGCGATGACCGACAGCGACGCGGCCAGGAGGAACGCGGTCGTCCAGCCCGCCTGATGCAGGAGGATCGCGAACGGGATGGCCGAGAGCACCTGGCCGAGCTGGCCGATGTTGCCGATCCACTGCGAGAGCTGCGGGACGATGCGGCCACGGAACCACGAATTCGTCAGCCGCATGAGAGAGGTGAAGACCGTCGCATCTCCGGCCCCCACCAGGATCCGCCCGACGATGGCCACCCCGATCGTCGGCGCGATGGCCACGGTCACCTGTCCGCCGATCATCATCGCCGTGCCGACGGCCATCAGCCAGCGGGACCCCACCCGGTCGATGAGGACGCCGACGGGGATCTGCATCGCGGCGTAGACCGCGAGCTGCACCACCGCGAGAGTCGAGAGCACGGCGGCGCTGGTGTGGAAGCGCTCAGTGGCCGCGACCCCGGCCACGCCGATCGTCGTGCGCTGCATCACGGCGATCAGGTAGGCGAATACGCCGACCCCGAAAATCAACCAGGATCGACGCGAGTTCACGTGTCAAGCGTATTACCGCGTCCGGGGCCGTCTGTTCAGGCCGGATGCGCGGCTCGCGTCGTCAGGACGCGGAAGGGCCGGTCTCCTCGTCGCCGTGACGGCGGAAGGCGAGGAAGTTCTCGAGCTCGGCGGCGATCTCGTCGGCCGAAGGGAGCTCGCCGTCGCTGTCGGTCAGGGGCGACCGCAGCTGGTTGTCTTCCATATAACTGTCGTGGCGCTCCTCGAGCGTTCCGACCAGCCGGCCGAGCTCTGCGTTTCCCGCGACCTGCTCGTCGATGTTGGCGATGAACTCGCGATCCTCCTGGCGGAGGCGGTCGGTCGGGAAGATCAGGCCGGTCGCGGCGCTGATGCTGTCGAGCGCGGTGATCGCGGCCGCCGGGTACTCGGTGTCGGCCAGGTAGTGCGGGATGAGGAGGATGAAGCCAGCGATCGGGTACGAGCGCTGCTGCAGGCGGTACTCGAGGAGATGCAGCGCATTCGCCGGAACCTGCGTGTGCGGCTTCCAGATGGACATGGACTCGATGAGGTCGGCTCGGTTGCCGCTCACGGTCACGCCGATCGGCCTGGTGTGCGGCACGGGCATCGGGATGGCGTGGACCCAGGTGACGCTCTTGACCTTGAGATCGTCGATGAGGCCGAGCACCGCCTGCGTGAACCGCTCCCACTGGAAGTCGGGCTCGAAGCCGGAGAGGAGGAGGAAAGGCTGGCGCAGCTCGTCGTAGGCGAGGTAGAGCTTGAGGGTCGCCGGCTGGTAGTCGGTCAGGTGGTCCTGGTCGAAGTAGATGATCGGGCGACGTGCGCGGTAGTCCAGAAGGATGTCGGCGTCGAACGTGGCGACCACTTCGGTGTCGAGCGTGCCGAGCAGATAGGTTCCGAGCTGGCTGACGCCCGCGCCCGCGTCCGCGAAGCCGGTGAGCCCGGCGACCAGGTTGAGACCCTCCGGCACCTCGGAGAGGGCCGTGCTCAGGTCGTACAGTTCGCCAGGATCGTGCATGTTTTAACTCTAGGCCGAGGCTCGGGGCGGATGCCCGGGAACAGGCTCCGAAGGCTCACGCCCACAGCGAACAGGATGCACGGACGGCGAACGGCTAGATTCGAGGCATGACGGTTCCCTCTCTTTCGCTCTCGTCCGCATCCACCCCCTCCCGGTCCTCGGACGTCGTGCTCATCGGTGCACGCGTCTCGGGCGGGTCGGCCTCTGTCTTCGCGGTCGGCGGCTACGACGGTGTCGCCGCCCAGCTCGACGCGATCGGGTTCTCGGGCGGCAAGGACGAGCTGGTGCGGCTCCCCGGAGCGGAGGGAGCGGCGTCGATCGCGGTCGTGGGCATCCCCGACCCCGCCGACGCCGACGCGCTCCGGTACGCCGCCGGCACGGGCATCCGTCAGCTGGCAGGAACCGCCGCCGTCACCATCGCGCTGCCGGTCGACGGGGATGAGCAGCTGGCCGCCGTCCTCGAAGGCGCCGCCCTCGGGTCGTACGCGTTCACCGCGTACCGCGAGGCGACGAAGGCGGGGGTGAAGACACCCGTCGAGACGATCGAGGTGCTCGGCACGGGCTCCGACGACGACGCAGCCGTCGCCCGCGCCACCGCCGTCGCCAAGGCGGCCGCGCTGGTGAAGGACCTGGTCAACACGCCTCCGCTCGATCTCTACCCGCAGACGCTCGCCGAGGCGGCGCAGTCCAGTGCGGCATCGCTTCCGGTCGAGGTGACGGTCTGGGACGAGGAGCAGCTCGCCGCCGAGGGATTCGGCGGCATCCTGGGCGTCGGTCAGGGCTCGGAGCGTCCGCCGCGTCTCGTCAAGGTGTCGTACGCCCCCGACGGCGCGGCGAAGCACCTCGCCCTCGTGGGGAAGGGCATCACGTTCGACACCGGCGGGCTGTCGCTGAAGCCGCCGACGGGCATGGTGGGGATGAAGTACGACATGACCGGGGCGGCGACGGTGCTCGCGGTCACACTCGCGGCCGCACGGCTCGCGTTGCCGGTGAAGGTGACCGCCTGGCTGTGCATCGCCGAGAACATGCCCTCGGGCAACGCCATTCGGCCCAATGACGTGCTCCGGATCCGCGGCGGCCGCACGGTGGAGGTGCTGAACACCGACGCCGAAGGCCGGCTGGTGATGGCCGACGGTCTCGTCGCCGCCAGCGAGGAACAGCCCGACGCGATCGTCGACGTCGCCACCCTCACCGGCGCCGCGATGGTGGCGCTCGGCACGCGCTACTCGGCCGTCATGGGCGACGAGGAGCTGGTCGGCCGTGTGCTCGACGCCGCCGCGGCGAGCGGCGAGCTGCTCTGGCCCATGCCGCTGCCTGCCGAGCTGCGCGCCACCATCAACTCCGACGTCGCCGACATCGCGAACGCCAACCCGGGGAACACGGCGGGCGGGATGCTCCTCGCCGGGGTCTTCCTGCAGGAGTTCGTCGGACGCATAGGAGACGCCGAGGATGCGCCCCGCATCCCCTGGGCGCACCTCGACATCGCCGGTCCGGCGAAGGGTCCGGCTTCGCCGTACGGTTTCACCGGCAAGGGTCCGACGGCGGTCACGGTTCGCGCGCTCATCCGGTTGGCCGAGGACTTTTCCCGACAGTAGTAAGGTCGTAGGGGCAAGAAATTCTTGCCATTCAACGCCTGCCCTCGAGTTACCTCTCAGGGCAGGGTCGTGTCATGAATCCTGATGCGCGAGGGAGTAGCTAGGTGTCTGAGCAGAACTTTGACATTGTGGTGCTCGGCGGTGGAAGCGGAGGCTACGCAGCGGCGCTGCGTGCGGCCGAGCTCGGTTTCACCGTGGGCATGATCGAGAAAGACAAGGTCGGAGGCACCTGCCTGCACCGAGGATGTATCCCCACCAAGGCGCTGCTCCACGCGGCCGAGGTGGCCGATTATTCGCGTGAGTCGTCGAAGTACGGCATCGTCACGGAGTTCCAGGGCATCGACATCAACGGTGTCACCGAATACCGCCAGGGCATCGTCGCGAAGAAGTACAAGGGCCTGCAGGGCCTCGTGAAGGCCCGCAGCATCACGGTCATCGAGGGTGAAGGCCGTCTGGTCTCCCCCACCACCGTTCAGGTCGGCGAAGACACGATCGTCGGCAAGAACATCGTGCTGGCGACCGGCTCGTACTCGCGCTCGCTCCCCGGCCTCGAGATCGGCGGCCGCGTCATCACGAGCGAGCAGGCGCTCGAGCTCGACTTCGTCCCCAAGAAGGTCGCCGTCCTCGGCGGCGGCGTGATCGGCGTCGAGTTCGCCAGTGTCTGGAAGTCCTTCGGCGCCGAGGTGACCATCATCGAGGCGCTGCCCCATCTGGTCCCCAACGAAGACGAGACCATCAGCAAGTCCCTCGAGCGCGCGTTCCGTCGCCGCGGCATCGACTACCGTCTGGGCGTCCGGTTCGCCGGTGTCACCCAGCACGAGAACGGCGTCGTCGTCTCGCTGGAGAACGGCGACACCGTCGAGGCCGAGCTGCTGCTCGTCGCCGTCGGCCGCGGCCCCGCCACCGCGAACCTCGGCTACGACGAGGTCGGCATCACCATGGACCGCGGCTTCGTCATCACGAACGAGCGCCTCGCCACGAACGTCCCGGGCGTCTTCGCCGTCGGCGACATCGTCCCCGGCCTGCAGCTCGCGCACCGCGGCTTCCAGCAGGGCATCTTCGTCGCCGAGGAGATCGCGGGTCTCAACCCGATCGTCGTGCCGGATGTGAACATCCCGAAGGTCACGTACTGCGACCCCGAGGTGGCGTCCGTCGGCCTGACCGAGGCGAAGGCCGTCGAGCAGTACGGCGCCGACAAGGTGTCGAGCTACGACTACAGCCTGGCCGGAAACGGCAAGAGCGAGATCATCGGAACGAGCGGCTCTGTCAAGGTCGTGCGCGTGACCGACGGCCCCGTCGTCGGCGTGCACATGATCGGCGCCCGCGTCGGCGAGCTCATCGGCGAGGCGCAGCTCGTCGTGAACTGGGAGGCGTACCCCGAGGACATCGCACCGTTCGTCCACGCGCACCCCACGCAGAACGAGTCGCTCGGCGAGGCGTTCCTCTACCTCGCGGGCAAGCCGCTGCACACCCTTTAAGTCCGCCGAGCCTCGACGCGACTGCAATAAGCTACTGAACGAATTGGTTTGAAGGAGACAAGCTCATGAGCGAATCCGTCAGCCTCCCGGCACTCGGCGAGAGTGTCACGGAAGGCACGGTCACCCGCTGGCTGAAGAATGTTGGCGACCGTGTCGAGGTCGACGAGCCTCTGCTCGAAGTCTCGACCGACAAGGTCGACACCGAGATCCCGTCGCCCATCGCGGGCGTCGTCGAGGCGATCCTGGTGCAAGAGGACGAGACCGTCGAGGTGGGCACCGCGCTCGTGACGATCGGCGACGGCTCCGGTGGCGGCGAGGCCCCGGCAGCACCTGCCGCCGAGGCCGCACCCGCCGCTGAAGCTGCGCCGGCTGAGGCCGCTCCGGTTGAGGCTGCCGAGGCACCTGCGCCGGCTGCCGAAGCTGCTCCGGCTCCTGAAGCTGCTCCGGCTCCTGAAGCCGCTCCGGCTCCTGAAGCCGCTCCGGCACCAGTAGCGGAGGCTACTCCGGCGCCTGCCGCCGAGGCTGCGCCGGCCGCTCCAGTCGAGGCTCCGGCTCCGGCCGCTGAGGCTCCGGCTCCCGCGGCTGCTCCTGCTCCCGCGGCTGCTCCTGCTCCCGCCGCACCCGCAGCGGCTCCGGCTCCGGCTCCGGTCGCCGCCGCTCCGGCTGCGGCGCCTGCCGCGGCTCCGGCATCGGGTGGCGCGCACGCCGGCAACGCCGGCTACGTGACCCCGATCGTGCGCAAGCTGGCGAACGAGCAGGGCATCGACTTGGCGAGTGTCACCGGCACCGGTGTCGGTGGCCGCATCCGCAAGGAGGACATCCTCGCTGCTGCCGCTCCTGCCGCTGCCGCTCCGTCCGCTGCCGCTGCCCCCGCAGCCGCCGCGCCTGCCCCCGAGGTCTCGCCGCTGCGCGGCACGACCCAGCCGATGTCGCGGCTGCGCAAGGTCGTCGCCGAGCGCGCCGTCGTCTCGATGCAGTCGTCGGCTCAGCTGACGACCGTGATCGAGGTGGATGTCACCAAGGTGGCCGTGCTCCGCGACAAGGTGAAGGCCGACTTCCACGCGAAGACCGGCGTGAAGCTGTCGTTCCTCCCGTTCTTCGCTCTGGCCGCCGCCGAGGCGCTGAAGACGTATCCCGTCATCAACGCGACCATCGACGGCGACTCGATCGTCTACCCGGACCACGAGAACATGTCGATCGCGGTCGACACCGAGCGCGGACTGCTGACCCCTGTGGTCCGCAATGCGTCGGAGCTCGACCTGGCCGGCCTCGCGACGGAGATCGCCGACCTCGCCGCGCGCACCCGCGAGAACCGGCTCAAGCCCGACGAGCTGGCGGGCGGGACGTTCACACTCACCAACACCGGTTCGCGTGGCGCCCTGTTCGACACCCCGGTCGTCTTCCTCCCGCAGGTCGCGATCCTGGGCACCGGCATCGTGTCCAAGAAGCCGGTGGTGATCACCGCCGACGGAAGCGACTCGATCGCGATCCGCTCGACCGTGTACCTGGCCCTGTCGTACGATCACCGCATCGTCGACGGCGCCGACGCCGCCCGCTTCCTCGTCGCGGTGAAGAACCGCCTCGAGGGCGGCGACTTCGAGGGCAACCTGGGCGTCTAGTCCACGTAGACATCACGTAGCCGCCAACCGGCCTCGCTCCTGACCAACAGGATCGAGGCCGGTTCGCTTTTCGCCTGCACGCCCTTCGCGGGCGTCGCGGTGACGAGTGCCGCGTCTCCCCACTGCTGGACGAGCTCGAACGCCGCCCCGCCGAAATCACGGCGCGCCGCGGCACCGGGCGCGCCCAGCGCCGCCCTGTCCTCGCGATGGAGGGCGGCATCCGGCTGCGTCGAGGCATCGAGACATGACGGTGGGGCGCCATTCGCGACGAAACACGCGTGCCGAGCGCTGAGCAGCGCCGGCGCTGCGATCACGGGATCGTGCGAACGGATCGCGTCTGTCCCGGTCGTGTGGTCCACCGTCGATGTGGGTGACGGCGAGACGGAGGCGACCGGCGCGGGTGTCCTCCCCACGGCGCCCGCTGACGCCGTCGGCCGAGCGTGGTGGACCGTCGGCGCACTCCTCGGGTCAGCGGCTGCTGGCGACCCGTCCGGAGGCGTCTGAGCGGGCACGACGGCGAGGACCGCGGCCACGATTCCGAGTGGTGCGCACACGAGCCAGACCAGCCGTCTCCGTGTCTGAAGCCACTTCTTGCCTCGCACCACGAGCTCGGCCACCGGATCTCCTTCGAGCAGCGTTCCGAGCACCCCCGTCTCCGACGCCGCGTGCTCGCTCCCCGGCGCCGGGTCGGACGCGCTCCTCGACGCCCGCACGGCCGCAACACCCAGCTCGGAGGAATCGCCGGCCGGTACGAAAACCGCTTCCGGTTCGGCGGCCACGGCGAGAGCATCCGCCACCTCCTGCCACCCGCCCGACTGGAGCGGCTCACGGATCGCCTCGAGCATCCGGTCGCCGTCGTCCCTCCCCATCGAGGAGGCCAGGCGCTCCGCCAGACGCAGGAACCCCCGCCGCTCGGACTGCGCCGACTGAACAGTGAGCGGCAGCGCGTTCGAGAGCGACGCGATCGCGGGGCAGCCATCGTCACGGAACACCACACTCCGCGACGTCAGTGACCCGTGCGACCAGCCCCGCTCATTCAGGGTGGCCACTCCCGCGGCGACGGCCATCAGAATCGTCGCCGCCTCCCCGGCACGCACGTACGGACGGCGCTCGAGCAGCTCGGCGAGCAGACCGCCCGGCGCGTGCTCGAGCAGGAGGGTCGGTGGCGGTGCGCCCCGTTTGACTTCACGTCGACGCGGATGCTCGGCCACGACCTCGATCAGCGAGAGCACGTGCTCGGAGGGCGCCCCGCTCAGCGCGTCGATCTCCGCCTGCGCCCTCGCCTCCGCCTCCGCCTGCGCCTGCGCCTGCGCCTGCGCCACAGGCGACCGCAGGCGGAGGACGGCAGACGATCGCGCGCCGCGTGGAGCGACGAGCTGCCGCAGCTCCTCGTCGCCGGAATCGAGCGTGCGGACGACCTCCCAGCCGCGGAGCACGGCGAGGGCCGCTGCGCGGCGGGCGAGCTCGAGGCGGGGCGCTGTCATGGCTCCAGTCCACACGGCGATCGCGCGCGCGGCCAGGCCGTAGCCGAGCCCGTGGAGAACCCGCCTCGACCCCGAATTGTGGAGGGGCGCGAACCGCATAGACTGTCCGGGTGGTCGACTTCGTCGTGGCGAACTGAATTTAAACACGTAGTAGGCTCAGGTCATGCCGAAGCGCGCCGTCCTATATCTCCGCCTGTCGAATGCGTCCGATACCTCGACGTCCATCGCCCGCCAGGAGGCGGACCTCCGAGCCCTCGCCGAGCGGGAAGGCTGGGACGTCACTGCCACCCTCACGGACGAAGGCATATCGGGACGGAAGTCCCGTGCGAACGCGGTCGAGGCGCTCCGCATGATCGCCGACGGCGAAGCCGACGTCCTCGTGGTCTGGAAGTTCGACCGCTGGAGCCGCCAGGGCCTCTCCGCGGTCGCGCAGCTCATCGGGACGCTGGACGCCCGTCCCGACACGCTCTTCGTCGCTATGGCCGACGGCCTTCGCTCAGATCAGCCGACGTGGAGGATCATCGCGGCGATCCTATCCGAGGTCGCCAGGATCGAAGCTGAGAACACGTCGCTCCGCGTCCGCTCCTCCATGCACGCGCTGAAGCACTCCGGCCGCTTCTCTGGCGGCAATGTGCCGTACGGCTATCGTCCGGCACCGAACCCTCACGGCGAGGGCCGAATCCTTCTCGTCGACCCTGCCGAGGCCGCAACCATTCGCGAGATCGCCGAGCGGCTTCTCGACGGCAATGACACCATCCCGCGGATCATTCTCGACCTCCACGCCCGCGCCGTTCCGGCACCGCGAAGCGCCTACCGGAAGGCGGTCCAGGCTGGCCGTGACCCTGATGGACTCGCGACCGGGCGCTGGCAGCTCACGAGCATTATGGGCATGCTGACCGGCGACGCGATACTCGGGCGAATGAAGCACCAGGGCGAGCTCGTCCTCGGGGACGACGGGCTCCCCGCTCAAGTCTGGGAGCCGATCGTCGACCTTCATACTGTCCAGCGCCTCCGCGCTCGCGTCAACGATCCTCGCGGGGCCTCCTCGCGCAAGCGGAAGCCATACATGGCCCGCCTTCTTTCTGGGCTCGTCTACTGCAAGCTGTGCGGCACAAAGATGTACGTGAACACCGGTCGCAACGGCGGACCCGGCTATCGTTGCGCCGGGCCTGTGAATGGGATCGACTGCCGCGGTCCGGCGATCAGCGCTCAGGGACTGGAGGACCATATCTCCGACGCCTTCCTGAAGATGATCGGCGACGCACCCGAGTTCCGCGAGATCGAGGAGGCGGTCGACAGCAGGAGCACCGCCGAGCTCGCCGAAGTCGAGACGGCGCTGTCAGACGTCACGACGGCGATGCTCGCGGACGATTCGGACATCGCCGCTCTGACAGTCCGACTCTCAAAGCTGAAGAACCGCCGATCGCAGCTCCGCGCCCTTCCGACGACGGTCCGGACAAGCCAGGTCGCGACGGGTCGCACGTTTCGCGAGGCATGGTCTGAAGAGGAAGACCTCGGCGAGCGCCGTCGCTTCATCGCTGCCCGGATCGACCACATCGAGGTCGGCATGAGGGAGACTCGCGGCCCGCGCTTCGACCCGTCGCGCTTGACAATCCACTGGCGCGACTGGACCGATGCTCAGTCGCCAGCGTCGGACGAGCGCCGCGAAGCGATCGTCTGAGTTCGTACCACATTCGACGACGCCGCGGGCTCGCCGGGCGAGGCGTGTAAACGCCCTCCTGAGGCCCATTCCTGACGCAACTGACGGAAGTTGCGTCATTCTCTATTACCTGTACTAGTGAACTCTCTCTAGTAGGTGGAATAGAGAATGACGCAACTTCCGTCAGTTGCGTCAGGTTTATTCGCGCCGGGACGAATCAGGGGCCGTCACCGGCCCTCCGACCGGCGAAACGTGAGCAGCTCCAGCGTCCCCGGCCCTCTCAATAGGTGTCACCCACCGAGAGGACCCCTTCCCCATGCCCGCCGCCGCCCACCCCGCCCCGTCCGCCGAGGAGCTCGTCTCCGCCGTCGCGGCTGAGTACGCCCCCGAGCTCGTCGTCTCCGCCGTGCGGCGTCTCCATCGATACCAGGAAGGGAGCGGGCGACGCTGCGAGCGATGCAAGGAGCGGAAGCCCCTGAGCGAGTTCGCTCGATACAGCCGCGACCCGAGCGGCCTCAATCGGTACTGCCGAGACTGCAAGAAGGAAGAGAACGCCCGCTATCAGGCGTCACTTAAGAGGTAACTCCGGCCCTCTCTACTAGTGAGCCCCCTAGGGCTCTCCCTCGCTGTGCGCCGTTCTGCCGCGCAGCTTCGGCGTGTGTCCACGCCGTGACTTCGTCCTCTGTGTGGCGAAGCGGGCGCGCACACTCCGGGGTGGACTGCGCGCCCCCTCACTCTTTTGATGCTCGCCACTCGGCGGGCGTCTTTTCGCGGCCCCTCAGCCGTTCGAACCTCTAAAGGAGGCACCGTGACCCACCTGACGCAGTGCGCCCAGTGCGGCGATCTCTTCGAGGCGACGCGGGTCGACGCCCGCTTCTGCACGTCCGCCTGTCGAGGCACGTCCTGGCGATCGGCACGCGAGGCCGAGGCCGACACCTTGCGCCGCATCGGAGCCGAGCTCCTCGCCCGCCTCACGACCGCCGTCCAGACCGGCGCACCCGAGGCCGAGCTCGACGCGATCATCGCCGAAGCGCACCGGGTACTCCCCGCGGCGTAACGCCCCTCATTCCTCCGGATGCGACCCCGCTGCATCCGGCCACCCCGGAAGGAAACACCATGACAGAGACAGAACACCCGCTGCCGAAGCCGAGCGACGACCACACCCGCTACCGGCGAGCTCGCGGTCGAGCGCTGTTCCAGGAAGCTCGACACGAGCCGCTGAACGAAATAGTCGAAGCCCTCCCCGAGCTCGCCACAGCACGGCAGGCCTGGCAGGACGAGAACGCGAAAGGCGACGAGCTCGACGCGGCCGAGAGGGTCGCCGCGAAAGCCCTCGACGCCCTCAGCGTCCCCCCGCAGCGCACACGCGCGCCCGGCGTCCCGATCGACGAGTACGAGGTCGCGCAGAGCGCCTACGCAGTCGCAGAGCGGGCGACGATCGCTCAGTCGAACCGAGCCCTGGCAGCTCTAAAGCGATTCGATGACCTCACTCACGATCCCGCGACACGAGCCGAGCGGATCGCCGTCGCGTCCGCTGTCGCCGCAGCCCATCACGCGACCGCTGTCGCGGCGTGGAAGACGCTCCGAGAGGCGCTCGACGCCCGCGACCTCGCCCACACAGCGGCCGCTTCGCCCGGCCGACACTGGACCGCGCGGTATCGCGGGAAGCCCTACAACGACAAGCACTATGCCGAGGCGTACTACAGCGGCCGTGTCGACGGATTCGACCTCGGCGCTCTCACCCAGGAGGCTTGACCGTGCCTAGCCACAAGACGATCTCGCAGCTCGTAGAGAGCACAGTAGAAGGCACCAGCCTCCCCGACCGCGTCGAGGACCTCGACCTGTTCTCCCGGCGCACAGTCAACCGCTACGCGGCGCGCCACAAGATCGCTCCCGCCGACGCCCTCACGCAGCTCCTCGCGAACGGCTCGACGAATGCCGCCGACTGGGCAGAGGCGAAAGCGCTCGCGATGGCGATCCGGCAATGACCCCACGCGACGTTCCCGCGAACCTCCTCGACGGGACACTCTACGTCGACGCCGTCCGCGCTGACGGCGGCCCCTTCGAGGGCGGGGCGGAGCCGTTGCCCTTCCTCGACGAGGACGACCTGTGCTGAGTCAGGACGACGTCGACGCCCGCTTCGGCGCGATCGCCCGACACGAGTCACGCGTCGTTCGCGGCGCACGCGCCTACCTCGTCGGCCGGGCTCTCGGCGTCGTGATCGGGATCGCACTCGGGGCTGTCACGCTCTCCGGCGTGATCCTCGTCGGCGTCGCGGTCTGGCGCTCGATCCTCGGCGCGTAGCGCGCGCACAGCATCGCCAGGGGGCGGCCCGCGCCCGTCCCCTGGCTTCCTCAAACCCACACCACACAGGAGCCCCCTATGACGAAACTGATGAAGCTAGCAACCCGTCCCGCCGACCTGCCTCGCGAGCAGTTTCAGCGATATCAGGAGCTTGTAGCCGAGCTGACCGCACCGCTCCTGAAGTTCGCCTCCGTCGCGTTCGCAAGTGAGGCGAGCGCCGCCATGCGTAGGCCCTACGGCAAGACGGAATGGCTCGAACTGACCTCGATCGAACGGACGCGCCGGATCAAGGCACATGGCCGCAAGCGCGCCGAAGCGGCACTAGCTCGCGAACTCGCCCCCGAGCCTGCCCCTGTCCGCCGCGCTCCCTCGTCCCGCTATGTCGTCGCGTGCGCGGACGCGTGCGGCGAGATGGTCCCCGCGCGCGGCCCCCGTCCTGTTCTCGCGTTCATGCGCGGACACGCGCCCGCCAAACGCCGAGCGACCCGCCCCAAGTAGGACCGATGAGGCGCAGCTCAGAGAGGTGTGCTGAGCAGGCTAGTCCCGCGAGGAGGCGTCAGTAAGTTTCTGGCGGCTGCGACTTCGCACACGCGAAAGCAGCGCAACCACGACCCAGACGACACCAAACCCAAGATATACAACGGCAGCCGGCCAGTGCCCATCACTTTCAATCAGCGACGTGACGAGATAGCTGCCGCCCAACACCAGCCAGCCCGCACCAATTGTCATGTACGCGCCGAACGTGTGCTTCCGTATCCACGCGATCACACGCCGCATCGTACGCCCGTTCGTTCATGACGAGCGTTTGGCACTCATCTCGCGACCCCGAGCCCCACCCGGGCCTGAGGACGTAAACGACAACGACGCCGACGGGTGGGGGTGTCTCTCCCCCTCCCCTCCCGACAAGCCCGGACGGGCATAGCGCGGGCCCCTAGCTACCGGCAGCGCTCTGATTTTCGCTAGATGTCGCGTGCCGCAGGCGGCGCCGGTGGCGCAGGAGGCTCCGGGGTGGGCGCAGGAGTCGGCCGGAGTTGCTCAGGCATGATCTGGATAACAACTTGCACGTCAGGCTTCTCTTCGGGAATCAGGGACACGCCGACCTGGAGCACCGCGGCAAGGATTCCGACGTAGGCGATCGCCTCCGCGCGGCTCTTCGGCTTCAGCTTGTTCCAGATGTTGTTCGCCGCGAAGAGGGCCTCAACTCCAGGGGCCGATGGATCATCGATCTCGTAAAGCGCCACGCCGAGCGGAATTGAGCCGTCGAGTAGCCCGTTCTTCAAGTGCGCGCGCTCGTCCACGTTGAGCTTGTGTGTTATCGGCCAAACAACGTCCACCACACGTCTGATCTCCCGAAGCGATAGACGCTCCAGCTCGTCAAAAGACAAGAGCTCCAGCTCATCAAAGCTCAGATTCTCCATGTCGTCCCACGTCGCCATATTCGACCTCCCGCCGCACACCCTAACGCGCCATTCCCGGTGCCATCGCCGAAGGACAAAATGACCATCGAAGCAGAACCAGACTGGGAACTCCCGGCCGACTGGACCGAGGGAGCGCGTGACCTCTTCCTCAGCGTAATCGAGCAGCGTCCGGACCTCGCAGGAGCCGAGCTCGGCGCCCTGGAGCAGGCCGCGGCCCTCCACTCCGCGGCGGAGCGCCTGGACAAGGTCAGTATCGCCGCGGGTATGGTCGCCCGCGGCTCGACGGGACAGACGATCGTCCATCCCGCTGTCGCAGAGGCTCGACTCGCCCGGACGGCGTCCGCGAGCATCCTCGCTCGCCTCGTCCCGGCAACGGCCGGCCCCATGACTAACTCGCAGCGGGGGCGCCGCGCCGCGCAAGCTAGGTACGCGAAGTGAGGCGCCCAGCTCGCGCTCCCAGCGAGCGAGGCGTCCTCATCGTCATGCCGCGCAATCGGTCCGGCGCGCTTCCAGCGTGGCACCCCGGTCGCCCCGTCGGCGGATGGTCCCCGGAGGCCGTCGCCGAGTCAGCCCTCGAATACGCAGAGCTCAACTCAGATCGTCCCCGCGACCGTCGGCGCGTCGCTCGCGCCGCCTACCTCGCACTGATGGCAGAGCTCCCGAGCGTCAAGCGCGCCGAGATCGAAGCGCGCCTCCGCGGAGAGCAGGCCGGAACAGCACGAGAGCTGGAGAGCCCCGAGGACGACGGCGAGGCACCGTTCTAGTATCCGGAGCGCTTATTCCTCGGTCTGACCTGTGTTCGCGCTGTCAGATGCGCCCGAACCTCCAGCGGGTCCGCGGGTCGGCTCAGGAGAAAACGCGAGGGGCGAGGCGCCCTTAGAGATAGTGGCCCCTTCCTCGACATGCCGGGGAACGCCCGCGCCACCAAGCAGGGTCTCGCCATTCGAAGTGCCTTCATCGGACATTTTCGGACTCCTTTTCTGGCGCCTGGTCGACCCACTCGACAACCGATTTGTCAGTGAGCGATACCCAGACCCCGTTGGTACCAACTATCTTCCCCTGGAAGTCGCCATTTCTGTCGATCTTCCATTGTGACTCGATATACATGTCCCGGCCGTGGGGATACGTGCTCAGATAAGACCGTGTCGAGAACCAGCCTCCGATGTACACGCCCGACTCCATGCGCACCCGCACGAAGCTGCCGGCCTTCAAGCTGTACGCCCTAAAGTCCCAGGCAGTGGGGGTCGAGCGGTAGTTCGACGTGCGCCGGAATCCACGCTTCTGCTTACCCCGGCGATTCAGACGAGGGCGACCTTCCGGGTCCGCGAGAGGAACACGCCGTATCCGAAGGTAGAACAGGACGGCGACTAGCGCCGGGACGATGACCAACATGAGGATCGCCAGCAGCGCTACGGGCTGCGGAGCGTCCGTGACGGGATTCCGCTTCTCTCGAATCTGTTGACTGATCCAGTCGCCGAAGACGAAGAGATAAACCGCGTCGAAGATCACGCTGACGAACAGTGCTTCAAGGATTCGTGCGGGCACACTAAAATCTGCGGCCTTCGTGCCGACGAGGGCAACCCGAACGGTTGTGAAGGTGATGCCCGGCAGGACGAACAGCACGAACAGCACGATCTGCGGGACGGAATCCGGTATCGACATGTCTCTCCTCGACGTCAGCCTAGAGGAGCGCCGAAACGTAGCTTTCCAGCTAAGGCTGAGATCAGCGGGCCTGCCGCCGGAGAAGCAAGTGTTCCCGCCCTCATCGGCGAGTACGGGCACCAAGTCTGACGCGTTTTCTTACGACCGTGGACTCACGAGTGTCAACGACCGTAGCGGCCGGATCATCGGAAGATCGTAATTTCGTCGGCGTGTCGCGGAACTCATGAGACGGTGGTCGCCGGGAGAATGAAACCGGCAGCACAAGACCCCGAAGGCACAACGCTCAGGGAAAGAGTCGAAGGCTTCCGGGGTCTGGGCTGATCTTCTGGCAGGTTGATCTCCGCACAGACTAATCCCTTCAGCACCGCCGCACGTGGACAGTCCCCGCTCGGCGTGCCGCTAGGGGAAGCCCGAGTGCGCCGGAGAGAAGAAGTGATGGCAGCAACAAGGACAGCTTCAAGCCTGGTCAGACTGTACCTACGAGCGGCCAGTGGGGCCTTGTGGGTCCCCGCGGCGGCAAGTCCGGCCAAGAAGTCACGTCGACGAAGGGCGAACCGTTCCCGCCGACTCCGAAGCCGAACATGACCTACAAGTTGAACGACAAGACGAAGTAGGCCACCGACGCGAAAGGCCCCCGGCCGAGCTCCTCGCTCAGTCGGGGGCCTTTCGTCGTCACATGGAGCACTTCCGCGAGGAGGCCTCCCTAGCCGCCGATCATGGACGTTATCGCGGCGACCATCGTGTGCCCCTTCTCGATCACGTCGAAGGGAACGTCGGCGGTCGCGCCGAGCAGCACGATCATCTTGCCTATCTCAGTGATCCGATGCCAGACTCCCGGGTCGTGTTTCATCAGCGCGCGCGTCTCGGGGTGCAATAGGACGGCCCCGACTGTGCCCTCGTACTCGCGCCGCAGGCCCTCTGGGCCGACGATCTTGTAGAGATCGACAGCGCGCGAGATCGCCGAGGCGTGCTCCCAGAGGATGCGCTTCGCCTCCGCGGGTACGTCATCGCCGCTCACGGCGGCGATGATCTCCTCAGCGAGTCGGCGGATCGCGTCCAGCGGCTCCTCCGGCTTCGGCGGCTTCTTGCTCTCGGATTCCGCTGTTGCGCTCTCGGCAGCGGGCTCCGCTGGCCATTCGCCGTCGAGCTCGTCATCGTCAGTGACGATCCCCGCGTGACCGTTGAGCACACGGCTGCACGTTTCCAGGTCGGAAAGCGTCCCCTTGTGGAACTGCCCCTTCGCTTGCGCCACCTGCATCCCGTACGCTTGCGGCGCCAGCTTCAGGACCGCCTCGGCCTCCGTCACTCCTCGGAGGAGCTGAGACCGTGGAATCGTTCCCTTCGGTAGCTCTGCGACGAGCTCCCGAATCTCTTTCGGCCAGGCCATGACGACGCTCATTGCAGAGAAGTAGCGAGGCCCGTCTTCGTCAGGCGTCCCGCCTACATATGAGCCCCAGGCACTCACGAGGTTCTGCGCGTCCGGCGCCGACCAGGTCGCTGACAGGAACTCCCAGAGACGACCGGCTGGGTTCAGCAAGTGCGGGTTCATGGGCACAGCTTAGAGGCGCCTCGACAAATCGCGTGCGCCTCGCTCGCGCACAAAAGGCCCTAGGTCGAGCATCCGCTCGATCTAGGGCCTTTTCGTGTTTCTGACGGGCGCAGAGCGCCCCGTATCATCGGAGGCGCGGCCTCGAGCTACTAGTCCTAGCTCGGGGTCGTCCTATACGTCGAGCGACTTCCGGCTCGCGACGACAACGTCGACCGGCTCGGAGAACTCGACGTCTCCGATCGTGTCACCGAAAAGCGTCTGAACGGCGAGTGCGGCGTCTTCGTACATCATTGCAATCTCCCTTCGGCGCTGCCCGGGTCGCACCGCCGAAGGAAGTTAAACACACCTTGCGGCCCCCCCGCTCGCGCCACGTAAGACGGCTCGCGCGGCGACACCCGGCTACCCGCGGAGTTCCGCCGATCCGAGCCGCCGACCCCCAAAATGGGCGACAGCTCGGCCGCACCCCTCGCGATACCGTGGCCGAGTGACACGCGACGAGATCATCGCGGCTATTGCCGCACGCCCCGAGGACGACCTCCGCGAGGCGATCGCCCAGGCGGCCTACGCGGCGCTCCTGGACGCCCAGAATCGCGGCGTGCCTTCGTCCGTGCGTGCGGGCCTCCTGAGCGAGTTCGCGGCCGTAAAGCGTGAGCTACTCGCGGCGCTCGCCGAGGTCGTCTCCGTCCGACCGTGAAAGGTGCGGTGTCGCGACTCTCGCTAGTCCGTCAATTGCTTTGGGTCTATCGGCGGGGGGTTGCTTCCGGGTGTGAAGAAGACCCCAGGCGGCACGTCGAGTTCAGGCACGACAAGCGAGAAGAACGCATAGATGCCATTGAAGGTGTTCGTAACCTCGCGCCCCGCGAGATGACTCATGAAGGCAGCAATTTGATCCGGGTAGCGGAGCAATGGCCTGCCCAATTCGCCCGCCTCAACCCGAGCCGGAAGTCTTTCGACCCAGCGAAGTTGTGGACGGCCTCCCCCGTAAGTCCCCGTGTGAATCCATCGGTCGCCCTCTACTTCGTAGATCGGGGAGCCCACTTCTGCAATTCCGACCACAGGCCGAATGCCGTGGTGCGACGCGTTCCGAGCGCCGACGGCCCCCTCCACGTACCGACCTAGGTCAGACTCAATATCTGTAGCCGCCCCATAACGCCCACTTATCCTCAGGTGCTCGTCGAGGCTGTGGACCCACTCCAGAGCGTCGTATGTGGCCGTGATTGCAGTTAGCGGGTCCGGAAGGGAGTCCGGCCCTTCAGGCGACTGCCCTGCGGGGTTCGATGCGTGCCCCAGCCGAATAACCGCTCGGAGTAGGCCCGCCGTTCCGACTCTGAGAGGCTGGCGAAATTCAGGTGCTGCCTCATCGGGATATATCCGCTCGCGCCACCGACCCCACGCGAGATACCTGTCGAGGGGGAACGCACCGCCGTCGCGCAACGGTGGCCGCACCCATACCGGATCGCCCGAGTCCTCGAACTCAGGTCCGACTTCGACATCAGCTTCCATATTGAGCCTCCTTCATCTTTGAGTGCTCACACCATAGGTCAGCCCTACGACTCCGCAAGCTGAAAGCTCGGCTTGTCGGAAGTTGCGCAAGCAGACATTCGAATCTATGTTCGAATCATCATGGGACAGAATCGCCGCCATGGCTCCGACGTAACGGACGCGACGCTGAATGAGTTCCTCACCCGACCCGAACCGATCTCCCTCACTGAGCCTGAGACAGGCGCTCCAGTGACCGAGGCCGCCGAGCCGATCCGCGTCCGTGCCTGGGTCCGTTTCCCAGAGTCCCCGTCGAGGTCGACGCCGTCGCGACAGCCTGGACAAAGCGCGCCGTCCTCGTCGAGTTCACCATGCGCGACGGCAAGAAGCGCCGCGCCTGGGTCTGGGCGTCCGCCGTCAGCCGGCGCTGATCGCCTTTTTGGACTGAGTCCACATATGCTGGACGCTATGACTACATCGCCACTGACCTCATTACGTGGTCAGATTCAGTTCGATGTCACGGGGCTAAGCGCCAACTCCGTGCCGTATACCGAGGCCCTCGAACAGCAACGTGCTCTGCACGCTGCCGTCGTAGCTGGCCGGGCGCCCGATACCGTCATCCTCCTCGAGCACCCGTCGGTGTACACCGCCGGCAAACGCACCGAGCCCGACGAAAGGCCGACCGACGGCACCCCCGTCATCGATGTCGACCGCGGCGGGAAGATCACCTGGCACGGGCCGGGGCAGCTCGTGGGATACCCGATACTCCGACTCGCCGAGCCGATCGACGTCGTCGGCTACGTGCGCAGGCTCGAAGGCATCCTCATCGACGTGCTCGCCGAACTGGGCGTGCACGGCGAACAGGTGCAGGGCCGCTCCGGCGTGTGGATCCGCGGGGTGCAGCGCGACGAGAAGATCGCCGCGATCGGCATCCGGGTCGCCGAAGGGGTGACGATGCACGGCTTCGCCCTCAACTGCTCCAACGGCTTCGCGGCCTACGACGCGATCGTCGCCTGCGGCATCCGGGATGCCGGGATCACCTCGATCAGCCGCGTGCTCGGGCGCACGGTGACACCGCACGACGTGGCTCCCCTGGTCCAGGCGCGCTTCGCGAGAGAACTGGAGTCCGTCGCATGAGCGCCGCACCCGAGGGGCGCCGGATGCTGCGCCTGGAGATCCGCAACGCCGAGACGCCGATCGAACGCAAGCCGGAGTGGATCAAGACCAAGGCCAGGATGGGCCCGGAGTACCGCCAGCTGCAGAGCCTCGTGAAGAGCGAAGAGCTCCACACGGTCTGCCAGGAGGCCGGCTGCCCGAACATCTACGAGTGCTGGGAGGATCGCGAGGCGACCTTCCTCATCGGCGGCGCGCAATGCACGAGGCGCTGCGACTTCTGCCAGATCGACACGGGCAAGCCGGCCGACTACGACACCGACGAGCCGCGACGCGTGGCCGAGTCGGTGTCGCGGATGAACCTCCGGTACGCCACCGTCACGGGAGTCGCCCGAGACGACCTGGACGACGAAGGGTCGTGGCTCTACGCCGAGACGATCCGCGAGATCCACCGGCAGAGCCCGGGCACTGGTGTCGAGATCCTGGTCCCCGACTTCTCGGGCAACCCGGAGTACCTCGGCGAGGTCTTCTCCGCGCGTCCGGAGGTGTTCGCGCACAACGTCGAGACCGTTCCGCGCATCTTCAAGCGCATCCGGCCGGCCTTCCGATACGACCGCTCGCTCGACGTGATCACGCAGGGGCGCGCGGCGGGGCTCATCACCAAGTCCAACCTCATCCTCGGGATGGGCGAGGAGCGCAGCGAGGTCAGCCAGGCTCTCCAGGACCTGCACGACGCCGGAACCGACATCATCACCATCACCCAGTACCTGCGGCCGAGCCCCCGCCACCTCCCGGTCGCGCGCTGGGTGCATCCGGACGAGTTCGTCGAACTGAAGCAGGAGGCCGAGGGGATCGGATTCCTCGGCGTGCTCGCCGGGCCGCTCGTGCGATCGTCGTACCGCGCCGGCCGCCTGTGGGCCCAGTCGATGCAGGCGAAGGGCCGCGCCGTGCCGGACGAGCTGAGGCACCTCGCCGATGCGTCGCTCGGGTTCGCGCAAGCCGTATCCTGACGGCGAACTGCGTCACGTCGAGGGCGTCCGAGCCGGTATCCTAGTGAACATGGCACGCAAGGAGAAGACCACCAAGGAGCCCGGCCGTCTGAAGCAGATGTGGCAGGTCTTCCAGATGACCCGTCGCTACGACAATCGGGCTGTCGCATACATCGTCGGCGGGCTCGCGCTGCCGATCATCCTGGGCGTGCTGCTCTCGATCTTCCTGTCCGACGGCAACGTGTTCACGATGGTGCTGTGGATCCTCGCCGGCGTGCTCGCCGGCGTCCTGGTCGCGCTCATCATCCTCGGCCGTCGCGCCGAGCGTGCCGCATACTCGCAGATCGAGGGGCAGCCGGGCGCCGTCGGAGCGGTCCTGCGCAGCTCGCTCAAGCGCAGCTGGCGCGGCTCCGAGATGCCGATCGCGGTCAACGGCAAGACGCAGGACGCGGTCTACCGCGCCGTGGGTCGCGGCGGTGTCGTGCTCATCAGCGAGGGGCCCAAGACACGAACGGTCCGGATGCTCGAAGAGCAGCGTCGCAGCGTGAACCGCGTGCTCCCGAACGTCCCGGTCACGACGATCAGCGTCGGGCCCGATGCCGACTCGATTCCCTTGCACAAGATTCCGCGCAGGCTCGCCAAGATCAAGCCGGTGCTCACCAAGGCCGAGGTCCTGGCGATCAGCAACCGTCTGCAGTCGCTTGAGAACCCGATGCCGATCCCGAAGGGCGTCGACCCGATGAAGGTGCGCGCGCAGCGCTCCCGCTGACGCGGGCATTCCGCGTCCCGCTCAGGCGCGGATGAGGACCGTTCCCGCGATCTTGTCGTGGAATCCACGCTGATCGGAATCCCACACGAGCGCCGGGACCACGATGGCGAGCAGGAGCGAGCGCACGAGGGGCCGCCACACGCCGACCCACCCGCCCTGCAGAGCGATCACGCGCATCCCGAACACACGGTGGCCGATGCCGCCGCCGATGGTCGGGATGAACACCACCTGCATCAGCACGAAGATGCCCAGGGTCGCCCAGCCGTTGGGCTGGCCGTCGATCCGGAAGAACGCGAACGAGATCAGGTAGGCGATCCCCCAGTCGACCACCAGCGCGCCGATGCGCCGGCCCGCGCGACCGACCGACCCGCGGCCCTCCTCCGGAAGACCGAGACGTTCCCCCGGATATCTGCTCGGTGCGACGTCGCCGGAACGGGAGGGCTGGGGATTCTGGGGCACTCGACGAGTTTACCGGCCTGGGGTACACGTAACATGCCGGAAACATTAGTGTCACCGCGGGGAAACCCCCTCCCCATACCTTTGACTTGGGCCGCACGCGTGGTCCACCTCGTTCCACAAGCTATTGGGAGTCCTCCGCATGTTCCGTGATTCTTCCGAGGTGCTCAAGTTCATCAAGGACACCGACGTCAAGTTCCTTGATATCCGCTTCACCGATCTGCCTGGTGTGCAGCAGCACTTCAACATTCCCGCGTCGACCGTTGATGAAGAGTTCTTCTCCGTCGGCCAGCTCTTCGACGGCTCGTCCATTCGCGGCTTCGCGTCGATCCACGAGTCCGACATGCAGCTCATTCCCGACGTGTCGACGGCGTACGTCGACCCGTTCCGTGCCGAGCGCACGCTCATCATGGTCTTCGACATCTACAACCCGCGCAACGGCGAGATCTACGCGAAGGACCCGCGTCAGGTCGCTAAGAAGGCCGAGAAGTACCTCGCCTCCACCGGCATCGCCGACACGGCGTACTTCGCCCCCGAGGCGGAGTTCTACATCTTCGACGACGTGCGCTACGAGGTGAACCAGCACTCCAGCTTCTACGCGGTGGACTCCGAGGAGGGCGCCTGGAACAGCGGCCGCACCGAAGAGGGCGGCAACCTCGCCAACAAGACCCCGTACAAGGGCGGATACTTCCCGGTGAGCCCGGTCGACAAGCAGGCCGACCTGCGCGACGACATCTCCCTCAAGCTCATCGACGCCGGCCTCATCCTCGAGCGCGCGCACCACGAGGTGGGCACCGGCGGCCAGGCGGAGATCAACTACCGCTTCGACACCATGGTGCACGCCGCCGACGACATCCTGAAGTTCAAGTACATCGTCAAGAACACGGCGAACGACTGGGGCAAGGTTGCGACCTTCATGCCGAAGCCGCTGTTCGGCGACAACGGCTCGGGCATGCACACGCACCAGTCGCTGTGGAACGACGGCAAGCCGCTGTTCTACGACGAGGCCGGCTACGGCGGCCTGTCCGACATCGCCCGCTGGTACATCGGCGGCCTGCTCAAGCACGCTCCGGCCGTGCTGGCGTTCACCAACCCGACGGTGAACTCGTTCCACCGTCTGGTCCCCGGCTTCGAGGCGCCCGTGAACCTGGTCTACTCGGCCGGCAACCGGTCGGCGTCCATCCGCATCCCGATCACGGGCACCAACCCCAAGGCCAAGCGCATCGAGTTCCGCGCTCCGGATGCCTCGGGCAACCCGTACCTCGCGTTCGCCGCCCAGCTGATGGCCGGTCTCGACGGCATCAAGAACCGCATCGAGCCGCACGAGCCGGTCGACAAGGACCTCTACGAGCTGCCGCCCGAGGAGGCCAAGAACATCCCCCAGGTTCCCGGCACGCTCGCCGAGGTGCTCGACGCGCTCGAGGCCGACCACGACTTCCTGCTCGCAGGCGGCGTGTTCACCCCGGAGCTCATCGAGACCTGGATCGACTACAAGCGCGAGAAGGAGATCAAGCCCCTCGCGCAGCGCCCGCACCCGTTCGAGTACGAGCTGTACTTCGGCGTCTAGTCGGAATGCCCCGGAATCCCGGGGTTTCTCAGGCCCGGCGGACGCCTCAGTCCGCAAAGAGTCCGCCCGAGTCGTAGGACGGTCCGCGAAAGCGGCCGAAGCCGCGGCCCGGGCGGACTCGTCTTTGTCGGGCACATGTGCTCTCACATGTCCAGCGTCGTCTTGGCGAATGCGCGCCGAAGGCGCGCCTGCACCGTATTGATGTCGAGTCCCGCGGCGATCAGCAGCGAAGCGTCGTAATGCCGCACGCCGTGGATGCGCGAGTCCTCAGGCTGACCCTTCACGGTCTCTCGCGCCGTCCTGAACGCTGTCTCGGCCTTCTCTGCGTGCCGCTGCTCGTGCCGTAGCGCCTGCTCAAACCGGGATGAGCGGGTGAATGCGATCCAGTTCAGCCTTGTGCTCCGCGGTCTCGATCTCCAGCAGATAGTGCGACTGGAGATTGAGCCAGAACTCTGCCGACGTGCCGAAGGCCCGCGACAAGCGCAGAGCAGTGTCTGTTGTGATCGCACGCCTGTTGTTGACAATGTCCCCGACGCGCTGCGCTGGAACATTGATGGCCTTTGCAAGCGCATACTTGGTCAGCCCAAGCGGCTTCATGAATTCTTCGAGCAGAATCTCGCCCGGGGGAATCGGTTCTGTCATTTGTCGCTCCCTTCTGTAGTGATGGTCGACTCCTTTAGCGATAGTCGACGATATGAACGTTCTCGGGGCCACCGGTGGTCCATTCGAAACAGATCCTGAACTGATCGTTGGTTCGAATGCTGAATTGGCCTTGTCTATTGCCACTCAGCTTCTCAAGCCTGTTGCCGGGTGGGACACGGCAGTCAATAAGATCGGTACTGAATCGCCGAGCACGGCGATCATGCCACACGTGCTCGGTGTCGTCGTCGGCGAATGACTGGAGCACCCTCAGATAGGAACGCGGCGCGTTATTGACGTCAAGCGTTACTAGTGCCACGCGTGACTGAGTCGAGCGCGTCCAGCCGCGTTCTCTCATCCGCGATTGCGGCACGATCGGCATGCGGCGCAAAGTCAGGATGCCGTGCTCCCGTATAAAGCACGGCATCGGCCTGAACGCTCCGAGACGGTCACCCGAGTGGGCGCCCGACCGGGCCCTTGAGCGGAATTGTACGCCCGATTCCTGGCGGTGAAAGGGGTCGCGCCAGGTCGCGAGCGTCACGAGCCCGATCAGGCCGTGGAGGGCGCCGGCCGTTCCGGCTGGCCGTAGAAGGACCGCTCGAAAACGGCCCGTGCACGCCGGGTCAGCGCCAGGTAGTCCTGCTCCAGCTGACTCGCCGACCCCGGCGGAAACTCGAGCAGCCGTGCGACTCCGTCGAGCTGCACGCGGTCGGAGGGGAGCACATCCGCCGTCTTGTTGGTCCAGAGGGTCATCGCCGAACGGACACGCGAGGCGAAGACCCAGGCATCCCGGAGCTTGGCGGCATCGTCGGCGCTCACCAGGCCGTTCTCGGCGGCGACCGCCAGAGCCTCCAGCGTGGAGGTCGTGCGCAGCGCGGTCAGCTCCGACCCGTGCTGCAGCTGGATCAGCTGCACGAACCACTCGACGTCGCTCAGCGAGCCACGGCCCAGCTTGACGTGCCGGGTGGGGTCCGCGCCCTGCGGGAGACGTTCGTTCTCGACCCGGGCCTTGATGCGCTTGACCTCGCGCACGGCCTGGTCGCTGATGGCGCGCGGGAAGCGCACCTCGTCGGCGACTGCCTCGAAGTCGTCGAGCAGCGCCGCATCTCCGGCCACCCCGCGCGCGCGGAGCAGCGCCTGGGCCTCCCAGGTGAGCGACCAGCGCTCATAGTAGGCGCGATACGAATCGAGCGACCGCACCGGGGTGCCGTTCTTGCCCTCCGGCCGCAGCCCGATGTCGAGGTCGAGCGGCAACCGGTTGTCCTCCGTGAGCCTGTTCAGCTCGGAGACGATGGCGAGCGCGGCCGTGTGGGCGACACCCTGATCGTCGCCGAGCGCCCGGAAGACGTACATCACGTCGGCGTCCGAGCCGAAGCCGAGCTCCCGCCCGCCGAAGCGTCCCATCCCGATGACCGCGAACTCGAGCAGGTCCCGGTCGCCTCGGGATGCCCGCACGGCCTCGAGCACCCCGGAGATGACGTTCTCGGTGATCGCCGTGAGGCCCTGGGCCAGCTCCTCGACGCTGCAGAACCCGAGGATGGCGGAGAACGCGAGCCGCAGGATCTCCCGGCGCCGAGCCGCCCGCAATGCCGCCGCCGCCGTCTCGGGCGAGGCATGGCGGGCGAGGATCGCGCGCGTCTCCTCCCGCAGCAGGGCGGCGGATCGCGGCCGCAGCTCGTCCTCGGACTCCAGCCAGGCCACCGACTCGGGGATGCGCCCCAGCAGTTCGCCGGCGAACCGCGAGCCGGACAGCACGCGGGTGAGTCGCTCGGCCGCGCCGGTCGAGTCGCGGAGCATCCGGAGGTACCAGTGCGTCGAGCCGAGATCTTCGCTGAGCCGGCGGAAGGTGAGCAGACCGTAGTCGGGGTCGGCGCCGTCGGCGAACCATTGCAGCATCACCGGCAGCAGATGGCGCTGGATGGTCGCCCGGCGCGACACTCCCCCGGTGAGCGCGCCGATGTGGGCGAGGGCGCCCTTCGGGTCGCGGAAGCCGATGGCGGCGAGCCGGGCCTCGGCCTGGGCGCTCGTCAGGCCCGCCCCTCCCGCCAGTCGCGTGTCCTCACTCGGCGTCGCGGCGACGGCGCTCAGCAGCGGCCGGTAGAAGAGCCGCTCGTGCAGTCCGCGGACCCGGTGCTTGATGGCGGTCCAGCGCTCGAGGAGCTGCGTGGCGCCGGGCGCGAGTCCGGATGCCCGTGCTAGCACGCGCACGTCGCCTTCGTCGCGCGGCATGAGGTGGGTGCGGCGCAGGTGCCGCAGCTGCAGGCGGTGCTCGAGCAGCCGGAGCGTGCGGTAGTCGTCGGAGAACTCGGCGGACTCCTCGCGGCCGATGTAGCCTTGCGCGGCCAGGGCGGCGAGGGCGGGCAGGGTGGCCCGCTGGTGCACCTGATCATCGGTCTGACCGTGCACGAGCTGCAGCAGCTGCACCGTGAACTCCACGTCTCGCAGGCCGCCCGGGCCGAGCTTGAGCTGATACTCGACCTCGTCGTCGGGGATGTGGTCGGTGACGCGTTCGCGCATCCGCTGCACCGACTCGACGAAGTTCTCGCGGGACGCACTGTTCCACACCTTGGGCGAGAGGGCGTCGACATACCGCCGACCGAGGTCGAGGTCGCCGGCGAGCGGTCGCGCCTTGAGCAGCGCCTGGAACTCCCAGCCCTTCGCCCAGCGGTCGTAATACGCGAGGTGCGACTCGAGTGTGCGCACCAGGGCGCCGTCTTTGCCTTCCGGCCGCAGGTTGGGGTCGACCTCCCAGAGGCCCGGCTCGATGGCGGGAGCGTCGATGCCGCGCATCATCAGCACGGCGAGGCGGGTGGCGATGTCGACGGCGCGACCGGAGGAGACGCCCGCCTCCTCGTCGCCCTCCGCGACGAAGATCACGTCGACATCGCTCACATAATTGAGCTCGCGGGCGCCCGCCTTGCCCATGCCGATCACGGCGAAGCGGGTGGCGCGCACCTCGTCTTCGGGGAAGCGCCCGGGGCCCGATCCGCTCGACTGCTGCCGGGCGACGGCGAGGGACGCCTCGAGCGCCGCCGCCGCGAGATCGGCGAGGGCCGCCGCGACGTCGTCGAGTCCCTCGACCGGGTCGGACTGCTCCAGATCGAAGCTCACGATCTGCACCAGCCGCCGACGGTACCGGATGCGCAGAGCCGTCCACGCCTCCTCCTCGGTGAGCGTCGCGAAGCCGTCATGCGCTCCGACCGATTCGAGCAGGTCGTCGCGCAGCTCAGCGGGCGACGGGAGCCGTGTGACCGGGTCGGCCAGAGCATCCATCTGCGCGGGCTGCCGGAGGAAGAACTCGGCGAGGCCCTCCGAGGCGCCGATCACCCGCACCGCACGCTCGGCCACGTCGCGGCGTCCGACGAACGCGGCGCCCGCATCCGGTGCACGCCTCAACAATGTGATGGCCGACGCCAGCGCAGTGTCGGGGTCGGCAGCCACCCGGAACACGGGAAGCGACTCCTCGACCGTGAGACCGGTCAGCTCCGAGAGCGCGTCGAGTTGTGCGCGCACGGAGCTCAGCCCCACGAATCCGGCTCGCGCCAGAGTGGTCAGGGAGAGCTGGTCGCGCGCCACGGCGCCTAGAGGATCTCGAGGTTTGTGCGCAGCTCGTACGGGGTGACCTGCGCGCGGTAGGCGTGCCACTCCTGCCGCTTGTTCAGCAGCACGTAGTTGAACACCTGCTCGCCGAGCGTCTCCGCCACCAGCTCCGAGTCCTCCATCAGCGAGATGGCGTGGTCGAGGCTTGCCGGCAGCTGGCTGTAGCCGAGGGCGCGGCGCTCGGCGTCGCTGAGCGCCCACACATTGTTCTCGGCCTCGGGCGGGAGCTCGTACTGCTCTTCGATGCCCTTGAGGCCGGCGGCCAGCATGAGCGAGAACGCGAGGTACGGGTTGGCCGCGGAGTCGATGGCACGGTACTCGACACGCGAGCTCTGGCCCTTGTTGGGCTTGTAGAGCGGGACGCGTACGAGGGCCGAGCGGTTGTTGTGCCCCCAGCAGACGAAGCTGGGGGCCTCGTCGCCGCCCCAGAGGCGCTTGTACGAGTTGACGAACTGGTTCGTGACCGCCGTGATCTCGGGCGCATGCCGCAGCAGGCCCGCGATGAAGTGCCGGCCGATCTTCGACAGCTGGTATTCGGCGCCCGCTTCGAAGAACGCGTTCGTGTCCCCCTCGAAGAGCGACATGTGGGTGTGCATCCCGGAGCCCGGATGCCCGGACAGGGGCTTGGGCATGAACGTGGCGTAGACGCCCTGCTCGATCGCCACCTCTTTGATCACGGTGCGGAACGTCATGATGTTGTCGGCGGTGGTGAGCGCGTCGGCGTAGCGGAGGTCGATCTCGTTCTGGCCTGGGCCCGCCTCGTGGTGGCTGAACTCGACCGAGATGCCGAGGTCTTCGAGCATCCGGACCGAGCGGCGACGGAAGTCGTGCGCCGTGCCGCCGGGCACGTTGTCGAAGTAGCCGGCCGAGTCCACGGGCTCGGGACCCTCCGGGCCGTACTGCGACGACTTGAGCAGGTAGAACTCGATCTCGGGGTGCGTGTAGAACGTGAACCCGCGGTCGGCCGCCTTCTCGAGCGTGCGCTTGAGCACGTTGCGGGGATCGGACACCGACGGCTGCCCGTCGGGTGTGGTGATGTCGCAGAACATGCGCGCTGTCGGGTCGATCTCGCCGCGCCACGGGAGGATCTGGAACGTGGTGGGGTCCGGATGCGCGAGCAGGTCGGATTCGTAGGCGCGGGTCAGCCCCTCGATGGCCGAACCGTCGAAGCCGAGGCCCTCGCTGAAGGCTCCTTCGACCTCGGCGGGCGCGATCGCGACGGACTTGAGGGTGCCGACGACATCGGTGAACCACAGCCTCACGAACTTGATACCGCGTTCCTCGATCGTGCGAAGAACGAAGTCGCGCTGCTTGTCCATCGTGCCCCTTTCGTCAGCCTTCTTAGGCTACTGGTTCACAGGCCCCGACGCGGCCATCTGGAGGGGCCCGCTGCTCACTAGACTGAGCGCATGTCAGAGCAGTCGCCGATGCCGTCCGTCTCCCCTTCGACCACGATGCAGTCGCTCAAACGGGTTCGGACGAGGCACTTCCAGGCAGCCAAGGAAGAGGGCACGAAGTTCACCGGGCTCACCAGCTACGACCAGCTGACCGCCCAGATCTTCGACGCGGCCGGCATCGACTTCCTGCTGGTCGGCGACTCGGCAGGCAACAACGTGCTCGGCTACGACACGACGCTCCCGGTCACGGTGGACGAGCTCATCCCGCTCACCCGCGCGGTCGCCGGCGCCGTCAAGCGCGCGTTCGTGGTCGCCGACATGCCGTTCGGCTCCTACGAGACCGGCGCGCTCGAGGCCTTGCACACGGCCGTGCGGTTCATGAAGGAGACCGGCGCGCACGCCGTCAAGCTCGAGGGCGGCGTGCGCAGCGCCGAGCAGATCCGGCGGATCGTCGACGCGGGCATCCCGGTCATGGCCCACATCGGCTTCACGCCGCAAAGCGAGCACGGCCTGGGCGGCCACATCATCCAGGGCCGCGGACACGGCGCCGAGCAACTGCTCGCCGACGCTCACGCGGTCGAGGACGCCGGAGCGTTCGCCGTCGTCATGGAGATGGTGCCCGCGGAGGTCGCGAGCCGGGTGACGGCCGAGCTGCGCATCCCGACCATCGGTGTGGGCGCGGGCCCGGATGTCGACGGCCAGCTGCTCGTCTGGACGGACTGGGCAGGGCTGAACACAGGGCGCATCCCGCGCTTCGTGAAGCAGTACGCCGACCTGCGCGGCGTGCTGACGGATGCGGCGACGGCGTTCAAAGCCGACGTGCAGGGTGGCGCGTTCCCCACCGAGGAGCACAGCTTCTAGCGGAGCACAGCCCTTCAGCGGACCCGCTCAGCGGTCGTCGGCGGCGTCTTCCTCAGCCCACTTCGCACTGTTCTCACGCAGCTTCTCGAGCGCATGCTCAGCCTCGACGCGGGTGTCGAACGGCCCGACACGATCGGGCGCCGGCGAGAGGAAACCCTGCTCGACCTCGCCCGTCTTCATGTTGTACCAGTAGCGGTGCTCCGCGTCCTGAGTGATCCCGTGGTCGTTCTCTGCGGTCATAAGCTTGATCCTATGCCCAAGGATTCCGCCGGTCACCTGGTTCCCGGACTCGTCTCGCCGATGCGTGCCGTTCCCTCGCGCATCCCCCGACCGGAATATGTGGGGAAGGCGGGTCCCGCCCCCTACACCGGCGGCGACGTCTACACGCCGGCCGAGATCGAGCTGATCCGAGCATCCGGTCGCATCGCCGCGCAGGCGATCGAACGGGTCGGCCAGGCCGTGCAGCCGGGCGTCACCACCGAGGAGCTCGACATCATCGGGCACGAGTTCCTGCTCGCCAACGACGCGTACCCGTCGACGCTCGGCTACCGGGGATACCCCAAATCGATCTGCAGCTCGGTCAACGAGGTGATCTGCCATGGGATCCCCGACGACACCGTCATCGAAGACGGCGACATCGTGAACATCGACATCACCGCGTACACGAACGGCTTCCACGGCGACAGCAACCAGACCTTCATCGCCGGCACCGCGACCGAGGAGGTGTCCCTGCTGGTCGAACGCACCCGCGAGGCCCTGAGCCGCGGCATCAAAGCCGTCGCTCCGGGACGCCAGGTGAACGTGATCGGCCGCGCCATCGAGTCGTACGCCAAGCGGTTCGGCTACGGCGTCGTACGCGACTTCACCGGTCACGGCGTCGGCGCCGCGTTCCACTCCGGCCTGATCATCCCCCACTACGACTCGGCCCCGCTCTACGACGACGTGATGGAGGTCGGCATGGTCTTCACCATCGAGCCGATGCTCACGCTCGGAACGCACGAATGGGACATGTGGGCCGACGACTGGACCGTCGTCACCCGCGACAAGAGCATCACGGCGCAGTTCGAACACACCCTCGTCGTCACCGAGCGCGGCGCCGAGGTGCTCACTCTTCCCTGACGCAGGCCCTGACGCACCGCCGAGGCGGGGTAGATTCGTGGACATGAGTTCGAAGAACATCGCAATCGGAATCGACATCGGTGGAACCGGGATCAAAGGGGGCATCGTCGATCTCGACTCCGGCGAACTCGTCAGCGATCGCGTCAAGCTCCCGACCCCTGCGGACGGCAAGCCCGACGACATCGTCGACACCACCCTGAAGATCGTCGAGCAGCTGGCGGCAGAAGACCCGGATGCGCCCGTCGGAATCTGCTTCCCCGCGATCGTCAGCCACGGGGTCACCCTGTCCGCCGCGAACGTGTCCAAGAAGTGGATCGGTCTCCGCGCGGAAGACCTGTTCGAGAAGGCGCTCGGCCGCGACATCCACTTCGTCAACGACGCCGACGCCGCCGGCTACGCCGAGTCGCGTTTCGGTGCGGCGAAGGACCGCGACGGTCTGGTGCTGATGACGACGCTCGGCACCGGCATCGGCTCCGCCCTCATCTACAACGGTGTGCTCATCCCGAACGCCGAACTCGGCCACCTCGAGATCGACGGCGCCGACGCCGAGTCGAAGGCCTCGTACTCGGCGAAGGAGCGCGAAGACCTCTCGTGGGACAAGTGGGCGAAGCGCCTGCAACGGTACTACTCCACCCTCGAGTTCCTGTTCACCCCCGACCTGTTCATCGTGGGCGGCGGCGTGTCCAAGAACTACAAGGACTTCCTCCCCCTCCTCGACCTGAAGACCGAGATCGTTCCGGCAGCGCACCGCAACAACGCGGGCATCCTGGGCGCGGCAGCACTGGCGGTGCGAACGGCCCGCTAGGGTCGGGAGCCTCGACATGGACGGGTAGACGATGCCACGAGGCCGCTTGCGGGTCATGCTCGGCGCGGCTCCCGGCGTCGGAAAGACGTACACGATGCTCGAGGAGGGCACGCGGCTGCGCGCTCTCGGCACGGACGTCGTCGCCGCCGTCGTGGTCGCTCACGGCCGCGCCGCCACGGAGGCTCTGCTCGACGGGCTCGAGGTCGTCCCGCGCCGCACGGTCGAGCATCGCGGCGTCGAGCTGACCGAGCTCGACCTGGATGCCGTGCTCGCTCGGGCCCCGCAGCTCGCGCTCGTCGACGAGCTCGCCCACACGAACGTCCCCGGATCCGAGCACGCCAAGCGCTGGGAGGACGTCGAGGCGATGCTGGACGCCGGCATCGACGTGATCTCGACCGTGAACATCCAGCACATCGAGTCGCTGAACGGCGTGGTCGAGCAGGTCACCGGCACGCATCAGCGCGAGACCATCCCCGACTCGGTACTGCGCCGCGCGGACCAGATCGAGGTGGTCGACCTCGCACCCGAGGCTCTGCGCGATCGCCTCACCGACGGCGTCGTGTACCCGGCCACCCGCATCGACGCCGCCCTCTCCAACTACTTCCGCCTCGGGAACCTCACCGCTCTCCGCGAGCTGGCCCTGCTCTGGCTGGCCGACGAGGTGGACAGCTCGCTCGAGCGGTATCGGGCCGAGCACGGCATCGACGAAACCTGGGAGGCTCGCGAACGCGTGGTCGTGGGGCTCGTCGGTGGACCGCACGGCGAGACATTGGTACGGCGAGGAGCGCGAATCGTCGAGCGCTCGGTAGGCGGCGAACTGCTGGCCGTGCACGTGTCCAGCCAGGACGGCCTTCGCGAGCCGAATCCGGGCGCGCTCGCGGCTCAGCGCACCCTCGTCGAGCAGCTCGGCGGCACCTATCACCAGGTGGTCGGTGACGACATCGCGCTGGCACTCGTCGATTTCGCGCGCCGCGCGAACGCCACACAGCTCGTCATCGGTGTCAGCAGGCGGGGCCGTCAAGCCGCCCTGCTGTCCGGAGCCGGAATCGCGGCCACCGCGATCCGCGAGTCCGGCGACATCGACGTGCATGTCGTCTCCCAGACGCATGCCGGTGAAGGCTTCTCAATGCCCCGCCTGAGCGGCGGCCTCACCGTACGTCGCCGCGTCTACGGTTTCGCAGTGGCACTCATCGTCGGTCCGCTGCTCACCTGGCTGCTGGTCGGTCTGCACAGCGAGGACTCCCTCACCAGCGAGGTGCTCAGCTACCAGCTGCTGGTGGTCGTCGTCGCCCTGGTCGGGGGCATCTGGCCGGCACTGTTCACCGCGCTGGTGTCCGGGCTCGCGCTCGACTACTTCTTCGTCGAGCCTCTCCACGAGATCTCGATCGGCGAGCCACTGCACCTGCTGGCCCTCGTCTTGTTCCTCCTCATCGCGACGCTGGTGAGCCTGGTGGTCGATCGGGCCGCCCGGCGCAGCCGCACGGCCAAGCGAGCCGCGGCGGAGGCGGAGCTGCTGGCGACCGTGGCCGGCGGCGTCATCCGCGGTGAGGACACCGTGCAGGCGCTCGTCGTCCGCACCCGGGAGGCCTTCGGGCTCGCAGGCGTGCAGCTGTTCCACGAGGACGAGGTGGTCTCGACGGACGGCGAGCCCACCGAGACCGAGCAGACGCACCGTGTCCCGGTCGGCGACCGCGGGAGGCTGGAGCTCTCCGGCGGCGACCTGGACGCCGCTGACCGCCGCCTGCTCGCCGTCATCGTCACCCAGCTCGATGCGGCGCTCGAGCGCCAGGAACTGGCCGCCACGGCCAGCGAGCTCGGTCCGCTCACCGAGACCGACCGCGTGCGCAGCGCACTGCTCGCCGCGGTCGGCCACGATCTGCGCCGTCCCCTCGCGGCCGCCACCGCCGCCATCACCACCCTGCGTCAGGAGGACATCCACCTGAGCGCGGACGATCGCGAAGCCCTGCTCGAGACGGCCGAGGACGGCCTCGCCGCACTGTCTCGACTGGTCACCAACCTGCTCGATGTGAGCCGGGTCCAGGCCGGCGTGCTCGCCGTCTCCCTCTCCGTCGTCGGCCTCGACGACATCGTGCCCGGCGCACTCGACGAGCTGTCGCTCGGGCCGGCCGACATCGAACTCGACGTCCCGGTCGCGCTCCCCGCGATCACCGCCGACGGTGGGCTGCTGCAGCGGGTGCTGGTCAATCTGCTGAGCAACGCGATGCGGTTCGAGTCGGCCGGGTCGCGTCCGATCCTCGCGGCCAGCGAATTCGCCGGGATGGTGCAGCTGCGCGTGATCGATCACGGCCCGGGCATCCCCGGCGAGCGCCGGGAAACGGTCTTCCTCCCGTTCCAGCGGCTCGGCGACACCGACAACACCACCGGCATCGGCCTGGGTCTCGCGCTCTCCAAAGGCTTCGTCGAAGGGATGGGCGGCATCCTGGAGGCCGAGGACACCCCCGGTGGCGGCCTGACGATGGTCGTCTCGCTGACGGCTGCCGAGACCGATGGGAGCCCAGCGTGAGAATCCTCATCGCCGACGACGACCTGCAGATCCTGCGCGCGCTGCGGATCCTTCTCACCGCTCGCGGATACGAGGTCTCGATCGCCCGAACAGGCGCCGAAGCGCTCAGCGAGGCGGTGGAACACCATCCCGACCTCGTCATGCTCGACCTCGGGATGCCCGAACTGAACGGCATCGACGTCATCGAGGGTCTGCGCGGCTGGAGTCAGGTGCCGATCCTCGTCGTCTCGGGCCGCACCGACTCCATCGACAAAGTGGGAGCGCTCGATGCGGGAGCGGACGACTACGTGACCAAGCCGTTCGCGGCGGACGAGCTGCTGGCGCGCATCCGGGCCCTCACGCGGCGCCAGCCGGCCGCGTCCGACGAGCCGGTCGTGCGGTTCGGCGACATCGCAGTGGACCTCGCCGCTCATCAGGTCACCCGCAGCACGCCGGCCGGCACGGAGACGGTGCGCCTCACGCCCACCGAGTGGGCGATCCTCGACGTGCTCGTGCGCAACCCGCGCCGCCTGGTGACCCGGCAGTCGCTCCTCACGGAAGTGTGGGGTCCGCAGTACACGAATGACACCGGATATTTGCGGCTCTACCTGGCGCAGCTGCGCAAGAAGCTCGAACCGGAGCCGTCGCATCCCCGCTACCTGCTGACCGAAGCCGGGATGGGCTACCGCTTCTCCCCCGACGGCGACTGACGGGGAATGGGCCGGCTGTTACGCCGGGTTCTGTCCGGGTGCTCGCGCACCGTGGACGGCCATCTATCTCGGGACGACGTTGCCGCCGCCCTCTAGCGGTCTACCCGGGAACTCGGCGAGCAGCCTCAACGTTCCCTGTCTGACCTTGCTCCGGGCGAGGTTTACCGAGCCGACCGGGTCACCCCGGCCGCTGGTGGTCTCTTACACCACCGTTTCACCCTTACCGCGTGGCGCGGGTCCGAAGACCCGTACCGCGTGGCGGTCTGTTCTCTGTGGCACTGTCTCGCGGGTTGCCCCGGGTGGGTGTTACCCACCGCCCTGCTCTGTGGAGCCCGGACGTTCCTCGGCGGCCCGCCGAAGCGGACCGACGCGACCGTCTTGCCGGCCCATTCGCCCATCAGCCTACAGGCCGAGCCTGTGGGTTCCGGAGGCACCGGATGGCCGGCTCAGAGCCCCGACTCCTCGTTGCGGATGAGGATGGCGCCACTGTCGGGGCAGAGCACGACCTCGTCCGGCGCGGCCCGCCGGATCACCGCGAGGTCGGACTCGGTGAGCTTCACGTTGCTGCCCATCGAGACCCCGCGCACAAGGAGGGCGGCGCCGAGGCCGTAGCGGGCGCGCTGCTTCTCGTAGAGCTCGATCAGGTCGGCTGGAATCGTGGAGACGATGGCCGCGCGGTCCTTCGCGAGCGCCGACCGCTGGGCGTCGAGCTTCGCGAGCTCCTCGCCGCGCGCCGCCTCGAGGGCGTGAACCCGGCCGCCGAGGTCGGCGCGTTCGGCCTCGACCGCCGCGAGCGTGCCCTCGTACTCCTCGACCCGCTCCATCACGGTGAGCTCGATCTCCTCGAGGTCGTCCCGGCGTTTGCGGAGCGCCGCCAGCTCGGATTCGAGCGCCTGCACGTCTTTGATCGACGACGTCTGCTGAGCGCGGGCCGTGTCGCGTGCCATGCGCGCCTCGACGATCTCGACGTCGGACTCGACGCGCTTCAGCTCGGCGCGGGCGTCCTCCAGGTCACCGGTGCGGGCGATCCAGCGGGCGCTCAGGGCGTCCACCTCGGGCTGCAGCGCGGCCCGCTCGGCGGTCTGCGGAAGATTCCTGCCGGCGTGGTCGAGCTGGGTGAGACGCGTGTCGGCCGTCTGCAGTCGCAGCAGCTCGTTCTGATCGGTGGGGCTGGCTTTCACGGTTCTCGGCTCTTTTCGGTTCGGGATGTTCGTAGCGGGAGTCGTGTCACTGCAGGATCGCGAAGTCCCAGGGGTCTGTGCGCAGTTCGCTGACCTCGACCGACACGCCGGGCAGCGCCGCTCTGAGCTGCTCGGCGGCGGTGTCGAGCCACAGCCACTCACTGGCCCAGTGCGACACGTCGATGAGCGCCGGCCCTCCGCTGACCAGGGCCTGCTCGCGGGCCTCGGAGGCGGGGTGGTGACGGAGGTCGGCCGTGATGTACACGTCGGCGCCGCGCACCGCATCCGTCGCCAGCAGCGAGTCGCCCGCTCCGCCGCAGAGCGCGACGCGCGAGACCGGCTGGTGGTAGTCGCCGGCCGCACGGACCCCACCGGCGGTGGGAGGCAGCAGGTCGGCGACGCGCCGCGCGAGGGCGCCGAGCGTGGTGGGTTCCGGAAGGGTTCCGACGCGGCCGATGCCCGTCACCCCGTCTGCTGCCGGAGCGATCGGGCCGGCGCCGGTGAGCCCCAGCTTCGCGGCGAGGACGTCGGAGGTGCCGTCCGCGACGACGTCGGCGTTCGTGTGGGCGGCGATGAGCGCGCAGCCAGAGCGGATGAGGCGGGCGAGCAGGGCGCCCTTGTAGCGGTCCTCCGCCACGCTCGTCACCCCGCGCATCAGCAGCGGGTGGTGCACGAGCAGCAGGTCGGCCCCGCGCTCGATCGCCTCGTCGACGGTGGCGGCGACGGCGTCGACCGCGAGCACGATGCGCTCGACCGGGGCGGCGGGATCTCCCGACAGCAGGCCGGGCGCGTCCCAGCTCTCAGCGCCGTCGAGCGGCCAGAGTTCGTCGACTGCTGCGCGGACGGAAGCGAGAGTGTGGGGCACGGGAAAGAGCCTACGGGATTCGCCACCGGGTTCAGCAGGTCATCCGATCGCCCGTTCCTGCCGCCGTATCGCCGGGACGCCCGCGACGATCGGGGTCAGGATGCCGATCCCGAGTGCTACGAGGACGCCGATGTTCGTCGATCCGAGGTCCCCGTTCACGTCCACGCCGAGCAGCCGGAAGAGGAAGCCCTCCCAGGCCAGCCACGGCAGGTCGGAGCGGATGAGCCCCAAGCCGACGACGCTGGCGACGACGAGCATCCCGACGTTGGTCCAGCGCCAGTCGGGGTAGATGCCGCCTGGCTTCACGAGCGAGGGCTGGTGCAGCCTGCGGGTGCGCAGCATCATCTCGGCCGAGAAGAGGCCGGCCCAGGCGCCGACGGGCACGGCCAGGGTGATGGGGACGCTGGTGACAACGCCCTCCAGGTCGATGTCCGTCGTCGTCAGCAGGAAGGCCGCCACGGCGATCGCGAGGCCCACGGCCACCGTGCTCCAGCGACGGCGCAGCCGCACACCGAGCGCCTCGAGGGTGAAGCCACCGGAGTAGATGTTGAGCACGAGGGCGGAGATCAGGCTCAGTGTCACCGAGAGCAGCAGCGGGATCGGGTACCACGACGGCAGACCGAGGATCGCGAAAGCGCTCACCGGATCGATCGCGAGGTCGTGCGCGAGGGAGGTGTTCGATGCTGCGAGCATCCCGCCGTACGAGATGAGCACGAACGGCGGGAGTGCCGCGCCGAAGGTCGCCCAGAGCATGGCGCCGCCGCCGGACGATCCCGGCCGCTGATAGCGGGCGACCTCGGCGCTGCTGTTCGCCCAGGCCAGACCGAGATAGCTGAAGACGAGCACGGCGCCGGTCACGACCCGCAACCACACCCCGTCGGGCACGGCGAGCGCCTTGGACATGTCGATCGCGTTCCACGTCGCGCCGATCATCACCGCGATGAGCACCGCCGAGGCGATCGTGAGCACCAGCTGTACCCGCGCCACCAGCGAATAGCCGTAGTAGGCGACGGCGAGGGCCGCGGCGAACGCCACGATCAGGGCCGACGTAGTGGGGATGGTCGGATCCGACGCCCAGCCTTGCGACACGAACAGCGACCCGGTGGCCGCTCCGGCGAGCCAGAGCAGCACCACGCCCCAGAACAGGCGGGTGAGCAGCGCCAGGGCCGCGGGCACGACATTGCCGCGCACACCGAACGTCGAGCGCGAGACGACCATCGTCGGCTGCCCGCTCCACTTGCCGGCGAGCGTGCCGATGCCCAGCGGCAGGAACGACAGGGCCACCCCCACCAACGTCGCCACCAGGATCTGGCGAAGGCTGAGGCCGAGCGTCAGCAGCGTGGCGCCCACGCCGACGCTGATCAGCGACGACGTCCCCGCGAACCACAGCCAGAACAGCCGGGAGGCGTGCCCCACCCGCCGGTCGACGGGTGTCGGCTCCAGGTCGGCGTCCTCCACCTCGAACAGCGGCGCCGGCTCGGGCTCGGCGTCGAACAGCACGCGTTCCTCGGTCGACACCCGCGGACTCGCCATCGGCGCCGCACCGGTGGGCGGCCGCACGTCGTCGGCGTCGTCGACGAGGTCGTCGTCCACCGCGTCCGGGCCGAAAGCCCCGGCGACGAGCGCATGCCCCGCGAGCTGGTCGGCCTGCACCAACGGCAGGGGGACGGAGTCGACGCTGGGGGCATCCGGATGCTCGACCGGCAGCGGCTCGAGCGGCACGAACGGCACCGGCTGGGAGTCGGTGGGCGCGACCTCGGGCGGAACGAAGCCGAGCGGCTCGATACGCTGCGGGGTGTCGGGGGCGGACGACGGATCGATGCGTGCGGCATCGGGTGCGGGCAGTGGGGTCGCCGGCTCGGTCGGCGCTCCGGGCTGGGCCGCCGGGGCGATCCACGCGCTGAACGTGGGCTCGGGCCCGTCGTCGGGGCGGCGGAGGTCGAGGTCGTCGAAACTGATCGCGCCCGTCCAGGTCTCCTCGGCGCGTCGCCTCGCGGCGTCGGCGTCCACGTTCGCGTCCACGCGCTCCTCGGCCGCGGGCTGTTCCGCGACAAGCGGCTCCTCCTCCTCGGCGACCGGCTCCTCGGCCGGGTCCTCGGCGACCGGCTCCTCGGCAACCGGTTCCTCGACGACGGCCGGCCTCTGGATCGGGATCGCCATGGTCGCGCGGGCAACGAGCACTCGCTCCAGGTGCTCGATCGCGGCGAGCGTGTCGTGCGAGCTCAGGTCGACGTCCACGAGAGCCGCCACCTGGTCATCCGTCAGCGAGGCCGCCTCGGCGAGACCGTCCGCCCCCACGACGGTCGGTCCGGCGATGATCGGCACGGCCGAGGTCATGCGCGAGACCTGAGCCTCCAGCGCGCTGGCCAGCTCATCGTCGTCGTGCGTCGTTCCGTCCGTGGCGGGCTCGGGCTCGGGCTCCGGCTCCGGCTCGACGGACGCCGGCTTCGCCGGAGGCGTCCGGCGCACAGGTGGCGTGTACGTCGCCCGCCTCTTCCCCGGGACAGAGACGACGGACGGGTCGTTCGCGACCTCATCGCTGTCCATGAACGAAAGCCTACCGACGCAGCCGTCGCCTTAACCTGCGCCTGGCCAGCGATTTCGACGCCAGTCCGAGGGTCGTTCGCGCCGCGCCTGCCCGGCGACGTAGCATCGTCTCGATGACCACGACGATTGCCACACCGTACGAAGACCTGCTGCGCGCTGTGCTCGCGAACGGCAGCCACAAATCCGACCGCACCGGCACGGGGACGCGCAGCGTCTTCGGCCGCCAGCTGCGGTTCGATCTGGCCGAGGGCTTCCCCCTCATCACCACCAAACGCGTGCACTTCAAGTCGATCGCCTACGAGCTCCTCTGGTTCCTGCGCGGGGACAGCAACGTCGCCTGGCTGCGCGAGAACGGCGTCACCATCTGGGACGAGTGGGCCGACGCCGACGGAGAGCTCGGGCCCGTCTACGGGGTGCAGTGGCGGTCGTGGCCGGCCCCCGACGGCACGCACATCGACCAGATCGCCCAGGTGATCGAGACGTTGCGCACCGACCCGGATTCGCGGCGCATGATCGTCTCCGCCTGGAACGTCGCCGAGATCCCGCAGATGGCGCTGGCCCCGTGCCATGCCTTCTTCCAGTTCTACGTCGCCGACGGCAAGCTCTCCTGCCAGCTCTATCAGCGCAGCGCCGACATGTTCCTCGGGGTGCCGTTCAACATCGCGAGCTACGCCCTGCTGACCATGATGGTCGCCCAGCAGGTCGGCTTGGAGCCGGGCGAGTTCGTCTGGACCAGTGGCGACACCCACATCTACGACAACCACCTCGAGCAGGTCGCCGAGCAGCTGAGCCGCGACCCCTTCCCGGCGCCGACACTGCGGTTCGCCCGCACGCCCGCGAGCATCTTCGACTACACCTTCGAGGACTTCATCGTCGAGGACTACCAGCACCATCCCGCGATCCGCGCCGCGGTGGCCGTGTGAGCACGGCCGTCGGCAGCGTCGCACTCATCTGGGCGCAGTCGAAAGGCGGTGTCATCGGACGCGACGGCACCATGCCGTGGCATCTCCCCGAAGACCTTGCGCATTTCCGCACGCTCACCGGCCAGGACACGGTCGTCATGGGCCGGAAGACCTGGGACTCCCTCCCGGAGCGGTTCCGCCCGCTGCCCCAGCGCACCAACGTCGTCGTCACCCGGCAGACCGACTGGCATCGGCCGGGCGCGATCACAGCGCACTCCCTCGAGCACGCGCTGACCGCATCCCCGAGCGAGACGACCTGGATCATCGGCGGCGCGGAGCTCTATCGGCTGGCGCTCCACGACGCGGACCGGCTGGAGGTCACCGAGATCGACCTCGAGGTCGACGGCGACGCGTTCGCACCGGCCATCGGCGACGACTGGACGGCCTCCGTCGCCGACCCCGAGTGGAGAGTCTCGAAGACCGGGCTGCGGTACCGCATCCTGACCTACCTCAGGTGAGCGCAGGCCTCAGGTGAGCCCGGCGATCAGGTTCACGGTGACTGCGAGGATGACCGAGCCGAACAGGTACGACAGCAATGTGTGCCGCAGCACGGTCTGGCGGATCACGGTGTCGCCGATGTTCGTGTCGGACACCTGGTAGGTCATCCCGAGAGTGAACGACAGATAGGCGAAGTCGCTGTACTTCGGCGGCTCGCTCTGGTTGAAGTCGACGCCACCCTCTTTTCCCCGGTAGTAGAGCTGGGCGTAGCGCAATGTGTACAACGTGTGCACGAGCACCCACGAGAGCGCGACGCTCGCGACGGCGAGCACGGCCAGCCCCAGCTTCTCGATGCCGCTGGCGTGCCGCGCCCCGACCAGGATGACGACGATCGCGACCACGCTGGCGACGCTCGCGATGATCAGCAGCAGGTCCGAGGTGTGGCGTCCAGGGTCCTCCCGCGTGGCGTGCGACTTCGTCTCGGCCGCGTCGTAGCCCCACACCACGATCCACACCCACAGGATGTAGACCACGCATGCCGCCGCCCACCCGATTGCGACGGCGTACGTCCATCCGCCGACGAACCCGACGACGAGGGTAACCGCGAAACCGACGGCGAAGGCGACGAGCATCCGGAGCCGTGAACGTCCCCGGACGATAGTGGATTCTGAACTCACATCCCGATGTTCGCACAGCCCGGTCCGACCGTGGCCGCGCCACAGCGGTCGCGGCTACGATCGTTGCGTGACCACCGCTCCCGCAACGCCTGCCGTCCCGCTCGCCGACCTCGACACGGATGCCCTGCGCGCCGCCCACGCACGCTTCAGCGCCTCCTACGACGAGTTGAAAGCGGCCGGCCTGCGGCTCGATCTCACGCGCGGCAAGCCGTCGGCCGATCAGCTCGACCTCTCGAACGACCTGCTCCACCTGCCCGACGGCGAGTACCGCGACGCCGCGGGCACCGACCTGCGCAATTACGGCGGCGCCGTCGGCCTTCCCGAGCTGCGCGCGATCTTCGCGGAGGCGCTCGTGGTGCCGCCGGCCCAGCTGCTGGCGCTCGGCAATGCGAGCCTCACCGTGATGCACGACACCATCGTGCAGGCGCTGCTGCACGGCGTCCCCGGCGGCGAGGGTCCATGGGCCGGCCGGCCGATCAGCTTCCTGGCTCCGGTTCCCGGCTACGACCGGCACTTCTCGATCTGCGAACGCTACGGCATCCGGCTCATCCCCGTGCCCCTGAACGACGACGGGCCCGACGTCGAGGCGGTCGCGGCGCTGCTTGCGGCGGACGACAGCATCAAGGGCATGTGGTGCGTCCCGGTCTACTCGAATCCGAGCGGCGCCGTCTACAGCGAGGAGGTCGTGCGCGCGCTCGTCTCGCTGCCCGCCGCCGACGACTTCCGGCTGTTCTGGGACAACGCGTACGCCGTGCACCACCTCACCGACGAACGGCCCCAGCCGATCGACGTGCTCGGCCTCGCAGCGGAGGCCGGCAATCCAGACCGACCGCTCGTCTTCGCGTCCACCTCCAAGGTGACCTTCCCCGGCGCCGGCGTGGCCTTCGTCGGCGGTTCGCAGGCCAACGTCGACTGGCTGGTGCGCAACATGTCGGTGCAGAGCATCGGTCCCGACAAGCTCAACCAGCTCCGCCACGTACAGCTGCTGCGCGACGGGCAGGGCCTGGCCGCGCACATGGAGAAGCATCGTGCGATCCTGGCCCCGAAGTTCGTGGCCGTGTCCGAAGCGTTCGAGACGCGGCTGGCGCCGCACGGAGGCGGGCACTGGACAGCACCGAAGGGCGGGTACTTCGTCAGCCTCGACGTGCTCGACGGCTGCGCCCGACGCGCCGTCCAGCTGGCCGCCGAGGCCGGCATCGCGGTGACGCCGGCGGGAGCGACCTTCCCGCACGGTGACGACCCGCGCGATGCGAACATCCGCATCGCGCCCACCTTCCCGCCGCTCGACGAACTGCGCACCGCGCTCGACGGCCTCTGCACGGCCATCCTGCTCGCCGAGGCAGAGACGCTGCTCGCCGGCAGGGACCACTCCGAAGGATGACCGGCTGGCAGGTCCGGGCGAGCACCGAGGACGACTGGCGGGCCTACCGTTCCCTTCGGCTCGAGATGCTCGTCGACACCCCGATCGCGTTCCTCGAGACGGTCGAGCAGGCGCGCGCGCATCCGGACGACTACTGGCGCACCCGCGACGGGAATCGCAGCGAGACGAGCCGCCTGTTCGGCGCGGTCGACGGCGATGGGAGCTGGCTCGGCACGATGGGCGTCTTCCACCCGCCGGGCGCCCGCAACCCGCTGCTGGTCGGCGTCTACGTGACGCCGGCGTTCCGCGGGCGCGATCACAGGCTCACGGATGCTCTGCTCACCTCGGCGGCCGAATGGGCGGGTGAGCGGGCCGACCGTCTCCTCCTGCACGTGCACGAGCAGAACGAGCCGGCCATCCGGTACTACCGCCGTCACGGCTTCGAGCCGACCGGGGTCACCGTTCCCTACCCGCTCCAGCCGGGCGGGCTCGAGGTCGAGATGGCGCTGCCGCTCACGCCGGGCGCACCGCGGCTCTAACGCCCGGCGTCGTCCAGGTCGGCGACCGTCTTCGCGATCCGCCGCTGACGGGTCTCCGCCGTCTTCGCCGCGTCCACGGCGAGCACGAGACGGCGCCTGTTGCTGTACGAGAGGGCTTCGAACGCCCGCTGGGCGGCCGGCGAAGCAGCGAGCGCCTGAGCGAGATCGTCCGGAACCTCGACCTCCCGGGGCGCGTCGTCCAGCTGCAGCTCGAGCTCGAGCTCGTCGCCGGCGGACACTCCGGCGCCCGCGCGCACCTCGGCGCTCAGCCCGAGCAGGTAGCGTCCGCCCATCGACGCCACGCTGCTGCGGTACTCGTAGCCGTTGACGGTGACGCGCACCGGAGGACGCTTTCCGCCTCCGAGCGCCTCGACCACGTCATCCGGGACCTCGACGCCGGTGGCCGTCTTTCCGTGCTGTTCCAGGATCGCGCGTATCTTCACCCTCACGCCTCCCCGAAGCCGCCCTCGATCAACGCTGCCAGCGCGTCGACGGCCTCGTGTCCGTCGGGATCGTCCGTGGCGATCTCCGCCGTCCGGCCCGCCGTGAGCCCGAGCGACATGATGCCGAGCAGGCTCTTCGCGTCTTTGCCGTTCACCGTGGCCTTGGCCGGGAACGTGTTGGCGAGCTTCACGAACTCGGCGGCCGGTCGCGCGTGCAGGCCGTCCCGGTTGCGCAGCACCACTTCGCGCACATACCGACCGGATGCCCCGGCGGGGCCGCCGGACCCTCCCGGCGCGGCGGCCTGTCCGCCTGCCGGCCCCGGCGGGGACTCCGCCCCCGGCGCGGCGGGAACCGCACTCGCCGAGTCGTCCCACGCCGAGCGAGCGCTCTCCGCCGCCGCGGCCACTGTGGCGAGATCGCCACCGCTCTCCGCCGCGACCGCCGCGGCGACCCCGCCCTCGACGAACGGCACGTCGACGACCGCCACTCGGGACTGCCGATCCTCCGGCAGCATGTCGAATGCGGTCTCCGCCGTCAGCAGGGCGGAGCCGAGGTCGCTGATGACGACGACCCCGGCACCCTGATCCGCCTCCTCGATGCCGTTGCTCACCTGGGCGAAGCTCGTGCCGATCCCGTCGTCGTCGGTTCCGCCCGCCGCCACCAGCCGGACCGACGGCCCCATCTGCCCTGCGAGGGAGACGAGGCCGGCGGCCAGCTGGCTGCTGTGCGAGACGAAGACGATCCCGACGCGGTCACTCATCGGCGGCCGCCGCGGTCTCGGCCGCGGCGCGCAACAGCAACGCCGTCGACTGGGCGCCCGGGTCACGGTGACCGATCGAGCGCTCGCCCAGGTAGCTCGCGCGCCCCTTGCGGGCGATGAGCGGTTCGGTGGCCACCGCACCCGCTTCTGCGGCGTCGGCCGCCTCACGCAGGATGTCGGGCTCAGAAGCGCCGTCCTCCTGCGCCGAGGCGGCGGCGGCGACCGCCGGCGTCCAGGCGTCGATCATCGTCTTGTCCCCGGGCTCGGCCTTGCCGCGTGAGACGATCCCGTCCCGAGCGGCGGCGAGCATGGCGACGAGCGCGGTCGAGTCGATCGACGCGGCGTCGCCCAGCGGCTCCGCCGCTTTGAGGAAGGCGGTGCCGTAGAGCGGGCCGGATGCTCCCCCGACCGTCGAGATCAGCGTCATCGCGATCGAACGGAGCGCCTCATTGGGCGTCGCCCCCTCCGGCAACGCGGCGAGAGCGGTCACCACGGCACGCAGACCGCGATCCATGTTCTCTCCGTGGTCGCCGTCGCCGATCTCCCGGTCGAGGGTGTTGAGCTCGTGCTTGTGCTCCTCGATGACGGCGGCTGCCGCCGTCATCCAGGCCGTGACCCACGTCGTGTCCAGCGTCATCCGCCGTCCTTCCTTCCGATCTGCCGATCTATCCGATTCTCAGACGCCCCAGCGGAGTGCGGCGGTGTGCACCGGCGCGTCCCAGAGGGCGGTCAATTCGTCGTCGAGCTTGAGCACCGAGATGGATGCCCCCTGCATCTCCAGCGAGGTGACCAGGCTGCCGACGAGCGAACGGCTCAGCGTGATGCCGCGCTCGTCCAGGATCTCGGCGGCCCGCCGGAACACGATGTAGAGCTCCGACAGCGGGGTTCCGCCCATGCCGTTGACGAACAGCAGCACGGAGTCGCCGGACGAGAACGGGAGGTCTTCGAGGACGGCGGCCATCATCCGGTCGACCAGCCGATCGGCCGGCTCCAGCGTGATGCGCTCACGTCCGGGCTCGCCGTGGATGCCGACCCCGAACTCCACCTCGTCGTCGGCCAGGACGAATCCCGGCTCTCCGGCGTGAGGGACGGTGCCGGCCGCGAGGGCGATCCCGATGGACCGCACGTTCGCGTTGACCTTCGCCGCGACCGCAGTGACCGCGTCGAGGTCGTCACCCCGGTCGGCGGCCGCGCCCGCGATCTTCTCGACGAGGACGGTTCCGGCGACGCCCCGACGGCCCGCCGTGTAGAGCGAGTCCTGCACGGCGACGTCGTCGTTCGTCACGACGGACGTCACCGTGATGCCCTCGGCCGCCACCAGATCGGCGGCGGTCTCGAAGTTGAGCACGTCGCCGGTGTAGTTCTTCACGATGTGGAGGACTCCGGCGCCGCCGTCGGCGGCTTTGGTGGCCTCCACGATGGGCATCGGCGTCGGCGAGGTGAAGACCTCACCGGGAACCGCAGCATCGAGCATCCCTCTGCCCACGAATCCGGCATGCAGAGGTTCGTGGCCGCTTCCGCCGCCACTGACCAGACCGACCTTGCCCTGCACGGGACCATCCGCCCGCGACACGAAACGAGGATCGTGCGACACCCTGATGATGTCGGAGTGAGCCCGGGCGAATCCATCGAGGGACTCGTCCACGACGTCGGGAACGTCGTTGATGAGCTTCTTCATCGAAACCCTTCCTTCCACTGCTGTCAGTGCGTTGCCGCCACCCATTGGTCGAGCTTCGCGGCCGCAGCCCCGGAGTCGATTGCCTGGGCGGCGACCGCCATTGTCGAACGGAACCGGTCCAGGATGCTTTCCTGAACCCTCGACGGGTCGGACGCGAGCTCGTATGACACGAGTCCGGCCGCCGCGTTGAGCAACACGATGTCGCGCACAGGGCCTTCTTCGCCCGAGAGCACGGCACGTACGACGCTCGCATTGTATGCGGCGTCCTTTCCGAGGAGATCCGCCATCTTCGCGCGCGGGATGCCGAGATCCCGGGGATCGATGTCATGCTCCGTGACGAGGCCCCGCGAGACCTCCCAGACGTGACTGTGGCCGGTGGTGGAGAGCTCGTCGAGCCCGTCATCGCCACGGAAGACCAGCGCGGTGGCGCCGCGCGTCTGGAACACTCCGACGAAGAGCGGTACGCGGTCGAGCGTCGCGACGCCGACGGCCGACGCCTCCGGGCGGGCCGGATTGCAGAGCGGCCCGAGATAGTTGAACACCGTCGGGACGCCGAGTTGCGCGCGCACGGGGCCCGCATGCGCGAAACCAGGGTGGAACGCCGAGGCGAACGCGAAGGTGATGCCGGCGGTCTGCAGCACTTCGGCCACCTTCTCCGGCGGCAGGGTGAGGTCGATGCCGAGCGCGGCCAGCACGTCCGACGAGCCCGACGACGAGCTCGCCGCCCGGTTGCCGTGCTTGATGACGGGGACTCCCGTGGCCGCCGCGACGATGGATGCCGTGGTCGAGATGTTCACGGTGCCGAAGCGGTCGCCTCCCGTCCCCACGATGTCGAGCGCCATCGGGTCGACATGGAGCGGAACCGCGTGGTCGAGGATGGCGTCGCGGAACCCGACGATCTCGTCGACCGTCTCGCCTTTCGCGCGCAGCGCGATGAGGAATGCGGCGAGCTGGGCCTCGGTGGCCTCTCCCGTCATGACCTGGTCCATCGCCCACGCCGCGTCGGCGACGCTGAGATCGTCACCGGCGAGTAGAGCGGTGAGCACGGACGACCAGGACTGCATTTCCGTCATAAGGCGATCCTACTGACAGGGCGGCTTGCTATGGCCAGTCCCGGTACGGGGTCAACTAAGGCAAGCCTAACCAGAAAAGTGGCAGATTCCGGCCTGTCGGATGAGAAAACCACGGCTTCTTTTCAGCCATAATGGTTACCGTGACGAGCACCTCAATATCTCCTACGGCGAGTGCGCCCTCAATCAACCGGCCCAACGTGGTGGCCGTCGGCACCATTGTCTGGCTGGGCAGTGAGGTCATGTTCTTCGCGGGTCTCTTCGCGATCTACTTCACCCTCCGCTCCACGTCGCCCGACCTCTGGGCTGCCGAGACGGCGCACTTGAACGTCCCCTACTCGCTGACGAACACGATCATCCTGGTGTCGAGTTCGTTCACCTGCCAGTTCGGCGTCTTCGCCGCCGAGCGCCTGCAGCCCCGGGCCACGGGCTTGAGCCCGGCCAAGTGGGGAATGGTGGAGTGGTTCACGCTCACCTACGCCCTGGGTGCGATCTTCGTCGCCGGTCAGATCCTCGAGTACGCGACGCTCGTCTCCGAGGGCATCTCGCTGAGCTCGAACGCCTACGGTTCGGCGTTCTACCTCACCACCGGATTCCACGGCCTCCACGTCACGGGCGGCCTCATCGCCTTCATCCTCGTGATCGGCCGCGCGTTCGCGGTCAAGACCTTCGGCCACAAAGAAGCGACGAGCGCGATCGTCGTCTCCTACTACTGGCACTTCGTCGACGTCGTCTGGATCGGGCTCTTCCTGGTCATCTACGTTCTCAAATAGGAATCAGGAGCAGACCTCTAAACCATGCGCGCGAATACCCGCACCACGACGAAGACCGCCCGGAAGGGCGGGCGCCGTCACCCCCTCGCCACAGTCGCGTTGATCGCGATCGGCCTCGGCCTGACCGGCGGCGCCTACGCGGCGTTCAACACGACCACGGCCTCGGCCGAACCGCAGGCGGTCGCCGCCTCGCAGCAGTCGATCGAAGAGGGCAAGAAGCTCTTCCAGTCCAACTGCGCCACCTGCCACGGGCTCGACGCCCAGGGCACCGTGAACGCACCGAGCCTCATCGGCGTCGGCGCCGCTGCGGTCGACTTCCAGGTCGGAACCGGCCGCATGCCCATGCAGATGCAGGGCCCGCAGGCGCAGGAGAAGCCGGTCCAGTTCACCGACGACCAGGTCAAGGCTCTGGCCGCCTACGTCGCGTCGCTGGCCCCCGGGCCCTCGATCCCCGAGCAGAAGTTCCTCGACGGCAAGGGCGACGCCGCCAACGGCGCCGAGCTGTTCCGCGTCAACTGCGCGATGTGCCACAACGTCGCCGGCGCCGGTGGCGCCCTGACCGAAGGCAAGTACGCTCCTCCGCTCACCGGTGTCAGCGCCGCGCACATCTACGAGGCCATGGTCACCGGCCCGCAGAACATGCCGGTCTTCAACGACCTGAACATCACGCCTCAGGGCAAGGCCGACATCATCACGTACCTCAAGTACATCCAGAACAACCCGTCCCCGGGCGGTTTCGAGCTCGGCTCGCTCGGCCCGGTGGCCGAGGGCCTCTTCCTCTGGATCTTCGGTCTCGGTGCCATCGTCGCGCTGACCGTGTGGATCACGGCGAAGTCGAACTAGGTGCTTGCGGACATGGAAAAGCGTATAAAGGAGAACAATGGCACAGGACGATAACAGCGGTCGCGAGCTGACCACTGCCAGCTCGTCAGCCGTCGACGTCCACCGGACGGGCGATCCCGGAACGGCGGTGATCATCCACGACGAGCTCGAGAACCCCGGGTTCCCGCCGCACCGTCCCCGCGTCACCGATCTGGACCCGAAGAAGGCACGCCGGGCCGAGCGCACGGTCTACACGCTGTTCTACCTCTCGATCGTCGGTAGCGTCTGGGCGGTCGCCGCCTACCTCGCCTTCCCGATCAACGACACAGACCCCGGATCGGTCCGCCTGAACAACCTGTTCATCGGAATCGGCATCTCCCTCGCGCTGCTCGCCATCGGCATCGGCGCCGTGCACTGGGGCAAGTCCCTCATGCACGAGAAAGAGGGGGTCGACCTCCGTCACCCGGTCCGCGGCGGCGAAGAGACCACTCAGCGCGCAGCCGAGATCTTCCGGCAGGCCGACGAGGAGTCCGGCTTCAGCCGTCGCACGCTCGTGCGCAACAGCCTGATCGGCGCTCTGATCGCCTTCCCGCTTCCCGCCGTCGTGCTCTTCCGTGGTCTCGCTCCGATGAACGAAGACCCGGTGGCGCTCCTCTCGAACACCATGTGGGCCAAGGGCATCCGCCTGACCCGCGACCCGTCCGGCACGCCCATCAAGGCGTCCGACGTCACGCTCGGCTCGGCCTTCCACGTGATCCCCGAGGGGCTCAACGAGAAGGAGGACCGCCTCGAGGAGAAGGCGAAGGCCGCCGTGCTCCTCATGCGTCTCAAGCCCGAAGACCTGCACGTCTCCAAGGGCCGCGAGAACTGGAACTACGACGGCATCGTCGCCTACTCCAAGATCTGCACTCACGTCGGCTGCCCGGTGGCACTCTACGAGCAGCAGACCCACCATCTGCTGTGCCCGTGCCACCAGTCGCAGTTCGACATCACGCACGAGGCCGAGGTCATCTTCGGCCCGGCCAAGCGTCCGCTGCCGCAGCTGCCGATCACCGTGGACGCCGACGGCTATCTGGTCGCGCGCAGCGACTTCACCGAGCCTGTCGGCCCGAGCTTCTGGGAGCGTCATTGAGCACCACAACCGCTGCACCTGCTGCGGCATCAACCCAGGTAAAAAAGGGCGGCTTCACGGCCGCGGCCTCGAACTACATCGAAGACCGCACGAGCATCTCGGGCGCGGTCAAGGAGTTCGGTCGCAAGATCTTCCCCGACCACTGGTCGTTCCTGCTCGGTGAGGTCGCTCTCTACAGCTTCATCGTCATCCTGCTGTCGGGAACGTTCCTGACGTTCTTCTTCCAGGCCTCCATGGTCGAGACCGTCTACAACGGCTCGTACGTCCCGCTGAAGGGCGTCGAGATGTCGGCCGCGATGTCGAGCACGCTCAACATCTCCTTCGAGATCCGCGGCGGTCTGCTCATGCGGCAGATCCACCACTGGGCGGCCCTGCTGTTCGTCGCAGCCATCGGTCTGCACATGCTGCGCATCTTCTTCACGGGGGCGTTCCGCAAGCCGCGTGAGCTCAACTGGATCATCGGCTTCACGCTCTTCATCCTCGCGATGGCCGAGGGCTTCACCGGATACTCGCTCCCCGACGACCTGCTGTCGGGCAACGGCCTCCGCATCATCGACGGCCTGGTCAAGGGTCTCCCCCTCGTCGGCACCTGGATCTCGTTCCTGCTGTTCGGCGGAGAGTTCCCGGGCACAGCGATCGTCGGACGACTCTATACGCTGCATATTCTGTTGCTACCCGCGCTCGTGGTCGCGTTCATCGCGTTGCACCTGTTGTTCGTGGTCGTCCACAAGCACACGCAGTACGCCGCAGCGGGCCGCACGCAGGGCAACGTGGTCGGCTACCCGGTTCTGCCGGTGTACGCGGCCAAGGCCGGCGGCTTCTTCTTCATCGTGTTCGGTGTCATCGCCCTCATGGCGACGTTCTTCACCATCAACCCGATCTGGAACTACGGACCGTACGACCCCTCGCCGGTCTCCGCGGGCACACAGCCCGACTGGTACATCGGCTTCGCCGACGGCGCTCTGCGTCTCGTGCCACCGGGCTGGGAGTTCGTCTGGCTCGACCGCACCTGGTCGTTCAACATCATCGTCCCCGTCGTGGTCCTCGGTGTGTTCATCGTGCTCGTGATGTTCTATCCGTTCTTCGAAGCCTGGATCACCGGCGACCAGCGCGAGCACCACATCCTGGACCGCCCGCGCAACGCCTCCACCCGCACCGCGATCGGCGCCGCCGGCGTCACGTTCTACGCGGCCCTCTGGGCGGCGGCGAGCTCGGACATCATCGCCACGCACTTCAAGCTGACGATGGAAGGCGTGATCCACGCCATCCAGGCGATCCTGATCCTCGGACCGATCGTGGCCTACTTCGTCACGAAGCGGGTCTGCCTCGCGCTCCAGAAGAAGGATCGCAGCATCGCTCTGCACGGCTACGAGTCCGGTCGCATCGTGAAGCTGCCCGGTGGCGAGTTCATCGAGGTGCACGAGCAGCTCGACGAGTACGAGCGCTGGCGCCTGGTCAGCTTCGACACCTACCAGCCCCTGATGATCCGCCCGAACAGCAAGGGCAAGATCACCATGGGCAACCGTCTCCGCGCCGGGATGACCCGCTGGTTCTTCGAAGACCGCATCCTCCCACCGACCAAGGGCGAGCTCGAGTCCGGCCACGGCCACCACTGACCGAGCCCTCCACCGTGAAAGCGCCGGCGCGAATTCTCGCGCCGGCGCTTTCGCGTTGACGGAGCATCCATGACCACCTCCCCCTCCCCCGCGGCCGCCGACGAGGTCGCCCCGTTCCTGCGCTCGGTGGCGACATGGCTCCGCTGCCCCACGTGCGGCAGGCCGCTCGAACCCGTCGAACGGCTGACGCTCGGCTGCGCATCCGGACACCGCTTCGACGCCAACAAGCGCGGCTATGTGAGCCTGCTGGCGGGCTCGACCAAGGTCGTCGGCGACAACGCAGAGATGCTGGATGCTCGAGCGGCCGTGCTCGACAGCGGCCTGTACTCCCCCATCGCCGAAGCCGTCGCCTCCTCGGCGGCTCAGGCGGGCCGCTCAGGGGCGCGCATCCTCGACGCGGGCGCGGGCACCGGCTACTACCTGCGCGCCGCGCTGGCGGCCGTTCCCCGCTCCCGCGGGCTTGCGCTCGACCTCTCCCCTGTCGCGGTCGCCCGCGCCGTCCGTGCGTCGCCCGACGTCGACGGACTCGTGGCGGACACCTGGCGCCCCCTGCCCGTGCGCGACGGAGTCTGCGACATCGTCCTCGACGTGTTCGCTCCGCGCAACCTGCCCGAGTTCCATCGGATTCTCGCTCCCGCCGGGAGCCTCGTGGTGGTCGTTCCGACAGCCGACCACCTCGCCGAGCTGCGTGCCGACGGCGGGATGCTCGACGTCCCCGCCGACAAGGCGGAAGCGATCGCCGAGGCAGCCTCGACCCTCTTCGACCTCCAGGACCGTCAGGCGGTGCGTGAGAGCATCCTCCTCGACGACGCCCTGAGCAGGGCCCTTGCGGGCATGGGTCCCTCGGCCCACCACCGGCGCGAGTCGGTCGGCGAGGCTACCCGCCACGGCGCCCTCCCCGCCACCGCGACCATCTCAGTAGAGGTGCTCCGGCTCACGAAGCGCTAGCCGCGGCCCTCGGACGACGCGACACAAACCGTGCAGTGGGGGCTCGCCGCAGAACGAGAAACGCCGCCTCCCGGGGGAAGCGGCGTTCTCGTGTGCTCTGAGGTCTAGCGGGCGAAATATCCGCGGTAGTACTCGTAGGTCCAGCCGACCAGGCAGACCAGCGTGAAGGCCACGCCGATGTAGCAGATCCAGAATCCGACAGCGAGCCCGAGCATCACCAGAGCGGCGCCGGTCGCGAGCGACACGGGCCACCAGCTCCACGGGCTGAAGTGGCCGAGCTCGGGGTCGCCGTCGTCGATGTTGGCGTCGAGACGGTCCTCCGGGAGCTCACCGCCCTGCGAGGCGTGCGATCGGCCCACGTAGAAGGCGATGAACGCGGCGAGGACCGCGCTGAGCACCAGTGCGACGGAGCCGACCCACTCGACCTTCTGGTGCATGGGGTCGAGAAGGCTCCACACCGTGTAGACGATCGCCGACAGCAGGAAGAAGATCGACAGGATCCAGAAGAGGACAGCATTTGCTCTCATGGCTACTTCACCTTGTTATCTGCGAGGTCGACGACGGGGGCGTCAGGCGCGTCCTTGACCGGACCGACTCCGATCGGGATGCCTGCCTCGGGGTGGTTGAGGTCGAACGCCGGCGACTCGCTGCGGATGCGCGGGATCGACGTGAAGTTGTGGCGCGGCGGCGGGCAGCTCGTGGCCCACTCGAGCGAGCGGCCGTAGCCCCAGGGGTCGTTGACCATGACCTTGGGGGCGTTGCGCGCCGTGAGGTACACGTTGACCAGGAACGGCAGCATCGAGATCGCGAGGATTCCGGCGCCGATGGACGACAACTGGTTCATCCACGTGAACCCGTCGCTGGGCAAGTACGTGGCGTACCGTCGCGGCATCCCGACCACACCGAGCCAGTGCTGCACGAGGAACGTCGTGTGGAAGCCGATGAACAGCAGCCAGAAGTGCCACTTGCCCAGGCGGTCGTTCAGCATCTTGCCGGTCCACTTGGGCCACCAGAAGTAGAAGCCGGCGAACATCGCGAACACGACGGTGCCGAAGACGACGTAGTGGAAGTGCGCGACGACGAAGTACGTGTCGGACACGTGGAAGTCGAGCGGCGGCGAGGCCAGGATCACGCCGGTGAGTCCACCGAAGGTGAACGTGATGAGGAAGCCGATCGACCACAGCATCGGCGACTCGAACGTGAGCGAGCCGCGCCACATCGTGCCGATCCAGTTGAAGATCTTCACGCCGGTGGGAACCGCGATGAGCATCGTCATCAGCGAGAACCACGGGAGCAGCACGGAGCCGGTGACGTACATGTGGTGAGCCCACACCGTCACGGACAGCGCGGCGATCGAGATCGTCGCATAGATCAGCGTCTTGTACCCGAAGATCGGCTTGCGGCTGAACACCGGGAAGATCTCGGAGACGATGCCGAAGAACGGCAGAGCGATGATGTAGACCTCGGGATGCCCGAAGAACCAGAACAGGTGCTGCCAGAGCAACGCACCGCCGTTGGCCGGATCGTAGATGTGGGCTTCGAACACACGGTCGGCCGCGAGGGCGAAGAGTGCAGCCGCGAGCACCGGGAAGGCCATCAGCACGAGGATCGACGTGACCATCGCGTTCCAGGTGAAGATCGGCATGCGGAACATCGTCATGCCCGGTGCGCGCATCGTGATGATCGTCGTGATGAAGTTCACGGCGCCGAGGATCGTTCCGAATCCGGACAGGCCGAGACCCACGACCCAGAGGTTGCCTCCAACGCCGGGCGAGAAGGTCGTGCTCGACAGGGGCGCGTACGCGAACCACCCGAACGAGGCAGCGCCCTGCGGGGTGAGGAATCCGGCGACGGCGATCAGGCTGCCGAACGAGTAGAACCAGTAGGCCAGCGCGTTGAGCCGCGGGAACGCCACATCGGGGGCGCCGATCTGCAGCGGCATGATCACGTTGACGAAGCCGGCGAACAGCGGCGTCGCGAACATGAGCAGCATGATCGTGCCGTGCATCGTGAACAGCTGGTTGTACTGCTCCTTGGTCTGCACCACCTGCAGGCCCGGCTCGAACAGCTGGGCGCGGATGATCAGCGCCATCACGCCGCCGATGAGGAAGTAGATGAACGACGTGACGAGGTAGAGATACCCGATCGTCTTGTGGTCGGTCGACGTGATGTAGCTCACGAGGATGTTGCCCTTGCGCTCCACATTGGGACCGAACGGCGGGAGGGTCTTCGGGGCGGGGACCGTGGTCGCCGCTCGGGCCGGTGCTGTAGTCGTCATTCTCGCTGCCCTACTCGTTACCCTTGGGAGCGCCCGTGCCGGGCAGGTTCTGGTTGCGGTCGAAGTCGGAGCCGAGCTGGCCCTCGAAGCCCTGGTCGCGCAGGCTCTGGATGTGCGCGTCGTACTCGTCTTGCGGCACGATCTTCACGTTGAAGAGCATCGCCGAGTGGTACTCGCCGCAGAGCTCGGCGCACTTGCCGACGAACGTGCCGGTGCGGCCGGTCGTCGCGAAGTACATGTAGTTGGTCTTGCCCGGGATGACGTCTTTCTTATAGAGCATCGCCGGCACCCAGAAGGAGTGGATCACATCGCGCGAGTCGAGCTGGATCGTGATCTTCTTGTTCTCCGGCAGGTACAGGGTGGGGATCTCGCCCTCCTGCACCGAGCCGGGCGTCGCGTTCGCGTCGTCGGGCTGGGCCTGGATGCCCGGGTCGTAGACGTTGTCGGTCACGTAGTTGAAGTCCCATGCCCACTGCTTCGCGTAGACGTGGATCTTGAGGTCGGGATTGGCGTACGGCTGCTCGATGGCGTTCTGGTCACGCGCCGTGAAGGCGAAGAAGCCGAGCACCAGGATGAGCGGCACGACCGTGTAGAAGATCTCGATCGGCATGTTGTAGCGCATCTGCACCGGGAGGCCGGTCTGGCCCTTGCGGCGGCGGTAGACGATGACCGCCCAGATGATGAGGCCCCACACGATGAGTCCCACGATGAGCAGCACGATCCAGCTCGTGACCCACAGGCCCGAGATGCGCTCGGTGTGGTTCGTGACGGGCTGCTGGCCCTCCTGGAAACCGGGCAGGAATCCGTTCAGCTGCGCCTGCGTGCAGCCCGCAAGGACGATTGCGAGTGTCGCTGCGATCGGAATAGCAGCCCATCGGAGACGGCGATTGTGACGCACCGGTGACCTTTCGAGTGACTCATGGACAGTTCACATTCAACTGTATTTGACCGTTACCACCCTACTCCGTGACACACGCCGGAATGAACCAGAAAGGGCCGCCCGATGGGCGGCCCTTTGCGGTTTTTTGTGTTATAGCGCTCGGCTGTGGGGACTCAGTGGAACGAGTCGCCGCAGGCGCAGCTGCCGCTCGCGTTGGGGTTGTCGATCGTGAAACCCTGCTTCTGGATGGTGTCTTCGAAGTCGATGGTGGCGCCGTCGAGATAGGGGACGCTCATCTTGTCGACGATGACCTCGACGCCGTCGTAGTCGACCGTGGCGTCTCCGTCGAGCATGCGCTCGTCGAAGTACAGCTGATAGATCAGCCCCGAGCATCCGCCGGGCTGGACGGCGACGCGCAGACGCAGGTCGTCACGGCCCTCCTGCTCGAGCAGGCTCTTGACTTTGCCTGCTGCGGTGTCGGTCAGTCCGACCCCGTGGGCCTTGGTCGCGGTCAGCGTTGTGTCGGTCATGGCACTCCTCACACGGATGCGGTTGGGACTTCAGTGGAAATCTGGGTCGATTCTACGTCGGAAAACCGGGAACGTCGTGTGATCACTCCGAGCGCCGGTCGAGACGGGCCAGCAGCAGCGCCTCCGCGAGGACGGCTCGCCTGAACACGCCGAGGTGCAGGGACTCGTTCGGGCTGTGCGCCCGCGTGTCGGGATCTTCGACGCCGGTCACGAGGATCTGCGCCTCGGGGAACTCCCGCACGAGGTCGGCGATGAACGGGATCGAGCCGCCCACCCCGGTCTCGACGGCCTCCGCGCCCCAGGCGTCGGTCATGGCCTGCTTGGCCTCCGTCGCGGCCCACCCGCTGGTGTCGACGAGGAAGGGGTCTCCGGTGTCGACGTCGTCGATTGCGATGTGCGCTCCGAACGGGGCGTTCGCCCGGAGGTGACGCTCGAGGGCCGTGTACGCGTCCGCCGCCGACTGTCCGGGGGCGACGCGCGCGCTGATCCGCACGGAGACGCTCGGCAGCAGCGTGTTCGACGCGTTCGCCACACTCGGTGCGTCGATGCCGGTGACCGTCACGGTCGGCTTCGACCACATCCGGGACAGGATGGCGCCGGTGCCGATGGGGGTGACGCCGTCGAGCAGCGCGGCCTCCTCGCGGAACTGCCCCTCGGAGAGCGCGGGCGGCTCGGCCGCGTCCGCGCGCTCGGTGAGCCCGTCGACGGCCACCGAGCCGTTCTCGTCATGCAGGGTGGCGAGCAGTTTGACCAGCGCGAGCATCGCATCCGGGGCCGCCCCGCCGAACATGCCGGAGTGCGAGGCGTGCGCGAGCGTGGAGACGGTGAGGCGGAAGGTCACGTTGCCGCGCAGCGACACGGTGAGCGCAGGGGTGTCGATGTCGACGTTGTCGGAGTCGGCGACCACGATCACGTCTGCGGCGAGGGACTCCTTGTTCTGCTCGAGGAAGTTCGCGAAGGAGCGGGAGCCGAACTCCTCCTCCCCCTCGATGAAGACGGCGAGGCCGAGGTCGAAGTCGGGTCCGAGCGCCTCGACGAGCGCACGGACGCTGGCGACATGCGCCATCACGCCGGCCTTGTCGTCGGCCGCACCGCGCCCGTACAGGCGGTCGCCGCGCACGGTCGGCTCGAACGGCGACGTCTCCCACTGGGCGTCGTCGCCCTGCGGCTGCACGTCGTGGTGCGCATACAGGAGGACCGTCGGGCGGCCGTTCCTGGCCGCGCGCGTCGCCAGGACCGCCGGCTGCCCCAGTTCGGCGCCGTCGCCGATCGGCGCCTGCTTCACCGTCACGCTTTCGAAAGCGCCGGTGGCCTCCAGCAGTCCGGCCACCGCGGCGGCGCTGGCGGCCACGTTCGCCGGGTCGAAGGCCGACCACGACACCGACGGGATGCGCACCAGCGTGCCCAGGTCGGCTATCGCCGACGGCATCCCCCCGTCGACCGCGGAGCGCACGCGCTCCTCTGCTGCTGTGGATTCGGTGGATCGCGTCTGCTCGGCGTTCGTCATGACGGTAATCTTAAGCGACCCCACAATCGAAGGCTGAGCGTTGGCAAAACGAGATGACCCGGAAGCGACGGCGGCTGCCCAGCCCGTCGCGGAGACCGCAGAAGAGACCGCAGAGCGTCTGAGGCAGGGAAAGGGCGCCCCCACACCGACGCGCCGCGAGCAGGAGGCGGCCCGCAAGCGCCCGCTCGTCCCCACCGACCGCAAAGAGGCCGCTCGAGCGGCGCGCGCCAAGACGGTCGAGGCACGCGAGAAGGCCCGCGTCGGCATGGCCGCCGGCGACGACCGTTACCTCACGGCCCGCGACAAGGGCCCGCAGCGCAAATATGTTCGCGACTACGTGGACGCCCGTTTCAACATCGGCGAGTTCCTCATCCCGGTCATGCTGCTCGTGATCGTGCTGTCGTTCCTGCCGGGCTACTTCCAGGTCTACGGCCTGCTGGCCTTGTGGGCCTTCTTCGCGATCGCCGTCATCGACTGCTTCGCGCTCGGTTTCCTCGTGCGCCGTCGCCTCGCGGCCAAGTTCGGCGAGACGAAGGTGGAGAAGGGCGTGCGCTGGTACGCGGCCATGCGCGCCCTGCAGCTGCGCGTCATCCGCCTGCCCAAGCCGCAGGTCAAACGCGGCCAGTTCCCCAGCTGACCGTGACGATCGTCGCAGCCGCAGACGGCTCCGCTCTGGGCAATCCCGGTCCCGCCGGCTGGGCCTGGTACGTCGATGACGACCGGTGGGCGGCCGGCGGCTGGCCGCACGGCACCAACAACCAGGGCGAGCTGATGGCCGTGATCGATCTGCTCGACTCCACGGCGCACATCGACGAAGACCTCCGCATCCTCTGCGACAGCCAGTACGTGATCAACGCGGTCACGAAGTGGATGCCGGGCTGGAAGCGCAAGGGCTGGCGCAAGGCCGACGGCGCCCCGGTGCTCAACCGGGAGCTCCTGGAACGCCTCGACCGGGCAACTCAGGGCCGCCGCTACTCCTTCGAATGGGTGAAGGGCCACGCCGGGCACGAGCTCAATGAGGCCGCAGATGTGCGCGCCCGCGCCGTCGCGACGGCCTACCAGAAGGGCGAGCCCATCCCGATCGGACCGGGCTGGCCCGGGGCCGCGCGCGCCGACGAGCGGACGGGCGAGGTCCTCGAGGCCGTCGGCGGCCAGGCGGCGACGAACGCCCCGTCGGTGACGAGCCCCCCGTCGGCGACGAGCGTCGAGCTCGACCTGTTCGGCGAAGACGTTGTCCCCGACGAATCTGACGCCGAGGTCGTCACCCGTCTCGAGCGCGAACTCCTCGAGCCCGGCGTCCGCGCCGACGCATCGCGGGTCGCCGCCATCCTGCATCCCGACTTCGAAGAGATCGGCCGTACGGGCCGCCTCTGGGGACGGGACGCCATCGTGCAGGCCCTCGCCGCGGAGGAGCCGCAGAGCATCGATCTGCAGGTGCTCGGCACCGAGGCGCTCACCCCCGAGACCATCCTGCTCACCACGCGCACGACGGATGCCCGGGGCAGCGCCCTGCGCAGCTCCCTCTGGGTGCGCGCGAACGGACGCTGGCGCCTTCGCTTCCACCAGGGGACGCCCGAAGCCGATTAGCGGCGTTCGACCGTTCCGCGACCACGGGCCGGCCGGTGGCTAGCGCAAGCGCGCGAGTCCCCGGTTGATCTGGCGCGCCCAGAGCGGGCCGAGGTAGAGGAACGCGGTGTAGCCCTGCACGAGCGTGGCGCCGGCGTCCAGGCGCTCCTGCACATCGGCCGCCGTCTCGACACCTCCGACCGAGATCACGCACAGGTCGGCCGGCACGTGTGAGCGGATCAGCCGGAGCGCGGCGAGCGAGCGCTCAGCGAGGGGTGCTCCCGACAGACCGCCGGCACCGGCCGCAGCGACGACCGCCGGGTCGGTCCGCAGGCCGTCGCGCGAAATGGTCGTGTTGGTCGCGATGATGCCGTCGAGTTCCAGGCGCACGACGAGCTCGGCGATCTTCTGAACCTGATCGTCGGTGAGGTCGGGCGCGATCTTGACCAGCAGCGGAACGCGTCCGGCGACCCCTTTCACGGCACTCAGCAGGGGTGCGAGCAGGTCCAGTTCCTGGAGACCGCGCAGGCCGGGCGTGTTCGGCGAGCTCACATTGACGACGAGATAGTCGGCGACGGGTGCGAGCGCCCGGGCGCTGGCGAGGTAGTCGGCCGTGGCGTCTTCGACGGCCACGACGCGGCTCTTGCCGATGTTCACGCCGAGGACGGGCCGATTCGTCCGGGCTGCGGTGCGGCCGAGCCGAGCGGACGCGGCCTGAGCGCCGTGGTTGTTGAAGCCCATGCGGTTGATGACCGCGCGATCCGGGATCAGGCGGAACAGGCGCGGCTTCTCGTTGCCCGGCTGCGCCACTGCGGTGAGGGTGCCGACCTCGACGTGCCCGAAGCCGAGCTGCCCGAGACCGATCACCCCTTCGCCGTCTTTGTCGAACCCGGCCGCGACGCCGAACGGCGAGTCGAACCGGAGTCCGAGCGCCTCGACGGACAATCCGGGGTCGGGGCGGGTGAAGCGGCGCACCAGGCGGCCGATGCCGAGGGCCGGAAGCGCCTTGATCACGAGGAACGCGAGATGATGCGCGCGCTCAGGGTCGAGCTTCGACAGGACGAGGGTGAAGAGTGTGCGATACATGCCGCTGCAACATTACCGGCAGCGGCACAGGCGCGACGTCGTCAAGCCTCGGCTTCGACGGGCTCGCCGTGGTGCTCGACGCGCAACTGCTGGATGGCGTCTTCGAAATCGTCGAGCGAGTCGAACCCCTGGTAGACGCTGGCGAACCGCAGGAACGCCACCTCGTCGAGCTCGCGCAGCGGGGGCAGGATGGCCAGGCCGATGTCATTGGCCTCGATCTGCGAGGCGCCCGTGGAGCGGATGGTCTCTTCGACCTTCTGAGCGAGCACAGCGAGGTCGGAGTCGGTGACCGGGCGTCCCTGGCATGCTTTGCGCACGCCGAGCACGATCTTCTCGCGGCTGAACGGCTCCGCCACCCCGCTGCGCTTGATCACGCTGAGGCTGGCGGTCTCCGTCGTGCTGAAGCGGCGGCCGCACTCCGGGCACTGGCGGCGGCGGCGGATGGAGAGTCCGTCATCGCTCGTGCGGGAGTCGATGACACGGGAGTCCGGGTGACGGCAGAAGGGGCAGAACATGGTGCCTCAATTGTATGCGAGCGCGCGCCCCATCCGGGGGAGGCTGGACCGGCCTGGGAAGCGCGGTCAGCCGGTGAAGCGCGGTCAGCCGGTGAAGCGCGGTCAGCCGGAGAAGCGCACCGTGACGGCATCGCCGTGCGCGGGCAGGTCTTCGGCCGTCGACAGCGCGACGATGCGTCCGGCGACCTCGCCGAGGGCGTCGCGGTCGTAGCGGATGATCTGCTGCGGCCGCAGGAACGAGTACGCGCCGAGGCCGGACGAGAACCGGGCCTGGCCTCCGGTGGGCAGCACGTGGTTCGACCCGGCGAGGTAGTCGCCGAGGCTCACCGGGGAGTGCGCGCCCAGGAAGACGGCGCCGGCGTTCTCGATGTCGTCGAGCACGGCATCCGGATGCTCGGTCTGGATCTCGAGGTGCTCGGGTCCGTAGGCGTTGCTGAACGCGGCGGCCGCGGCGAGATCGTCGACGAGGACGATGGCCGACTGCGGCGCGGCGAGAGCGGTGCGCACCCGCTCGGAGTGCTTGGTGGCGGAGGCGAGCCGGTCGAGCTCGGCTGCGACCCGCTCCGCGAACTCCGGGCTGTCGGTCACGAGGACGGAGGCGGCGGCCTCGTCGTGCTCGGCCTGGCTCACGAGGTCGGCTGCGACGTAGCGGGCGTCGGCGGCAGCATCGGCGATCACGAGGATCTCCGTCGTGCCGGCCTCGGAGTCGATGCCCGCCTGCCCACGGACGACCCGCTTGGCGGCGGCGACATAGATGTTGCCCGGCCCGGTGATGACCTGCACGGGCTCGAGCCCCAGCTCGTCGACACCCCAGGCGAGGGCGCCGATCGCGCCGGCGCCGCCCATGGCGTACACCTCGTCGATGCCGAGCAGCCCGGCTGCGCCGAGGATGGTCGGGTGCACTGCTCCGCCGAACTCGCGCTGCGGCGGACTCGCCAGGGCGACGGATGCGACCCCGGCCACCTGCGCCGGCACGGCGTTCATCACCACGCTGGACGGATAGACGGCCTTGCCGCCCGGAACGTAGAGCCCGGCGCGTTCGACCGGCTGCCACCGCTGCACGATCGTGGCTCCCGGCCCGATCCTGGTCTCGGCCGGCGGCGGCACCTGGGCGGCGGTCGCCTGCCGCACCCGGGCGATGGCCTCGTCGAGCGCGGCACGAACGTCGGCCGGCAGGTTCTCCACGGCGGCATCGATCTCGGCTTGCGGAACACGCACCGTTGCCGGAGCCCCTCCGTCGAACTGCTCGGCCTGCTCCGCCAGGGCCGCCGCTCCGCGCTCACGGACGTCGTCGATCAGGCGTGCGGCGACGGCCATCGCCGCCTGCACATCGACGACAGGCCGCGGCACCAGACGGGCGAAGGCGGCACGGGTAGGCTGGATTCCGCGGAGATCAATGGTCTGCATCATGGCCCGACCAGCCTATCCGCAACCCGGAATACCCAGGAGCCTGCCCGTGCTTGATGCCTACGTATGAACAGCTCACCTCTCCCCCAGGCTCCGCGGCCGTCGGATCGCATCGAACCGGATGTGACGCCCGATCTGGCCGCATTCCGTCAATCGTTCCGCCGTCATGCCGCGGGAGTGGCGATCATCACGGCGCTGACCGAGGCCGGCACGCCGGTCGGGTTCACAGCCACCTCGCTGGCCTCCCTCGCAGCGGTGCCACCCCTTGCGACGTTCAACATCGCCCGGTCGGCGTCGAGTTGGCCGGCGATCGCCGAGACCGAGCGGGTGGTCATCCACACGCTCGGCGTGCGCAACCGGGTGGTGGCCGAGAAGCTCTCCGGCGACAATGCGAGCCGGTTCGACGGGGACCACTGGTACAGCGGACCCCACGATCTGCCGATCATCAAAGACGTGACGAGCTGGATGATCGGACGCATCATCGAGCGCTTCCCCGTGCACAACAATGCTGTCGTCGTCGTGCAGATCGAGCAGGGCGGCCTCGGCGAAGACGACCTGCCCCTGCTCTACCACGAGCGCCGCTACTTCGCCCCAGGCGAGCCCGCCTGACGGCCGGCTCGACCTGACTCGACCGAACCGGCGCGTGCCTACGCCAGGCAGTTCGGCCCGAGCAGCCCTTTCAGCTCGCCGAACAGGTCGGCGCTGATCGTGACCGGCTTCGGCACCTCGAAGACGCGTGCCACCTGACCCTTGACCAGCCGCAGCCGCACCTCGTTGTCGCCGGTGTGCCGTGCCAGCACCTCGCCGAGCGCCTTCACCGTGTCGGTCGTGGCCCGCTGGTCGGGCATCGTGATCAGGAGCGGTCCGGTGCCGACGCTCTGACCGAGATCGGGCGTCATCAGGCTGAACGCATGGAGGTTCATCCCGTCGTCGCGCATGCTGACCCGGCCGCGCACGACGACGATGGCGTCGCCCGTCAATGCATGCGAGAACTCCTGGTAGGCCTTGCCCATGAACATCACGGTGATCTCACCGCCGAAGTCCTCGACCGTGATCATTCCGTATTGGTTGCCCGACGCCTTGGCCACGCGGTGCTGCACGTTGGTCACGAGCCCGGCGACGGTCACCGTCTCGCCGTCTTGGATGTTCTCCGAGGCGACCAGGTCGGCGATCGACGTGCTCGCGAGCTTGGCGAGCTGCAGTTCGAGGCCGGCCAGCGGGTGGTCGGAGACGTAGAGGCCGAGCATCTCGCGCTCGAAGGCCAGCTTGTCGCGTTTGCCCCACTCGGGACGCTCCGGGATGTGGTGCTGTGTCGCGTTCTGCTCGTCGGCGCCCCACAGACTGTCGAAGTCGAAACCGACGTCGCCGTTGGCCTCGTTGCGCTTGATCTTCACCGCGGACTCGACCGCGTCTTCGTGCACCTCGACGAGCGACCGGCGGGTGGACCCGAGCGAGTCGAACGCTCCCGCCTTGATCATCGACTCCACGGTGCGCTTGTTGGCGGCGTGGATCGGCACTTTCGACAGGAAGTCGTGGAACGACTCGAAGCGACCCTTGCTCTCGCGCGCCTCCCGGATACCGTCGACCACATTGCTGCCGACGTTGCGGACAGCGCCGAGGCCGAAGCGGATGTCGGTGCCGACGGCGGCGAAGAAGCCGATCGACTCGTTCACGTCGGGCGGGAGCACCTTGATCCCCATGCGGCGGCACTCGTTGAGGTACAGCGCCATCTTGTCCTTCGAGTCGCCGACGCTCGTGAGGAGCGCCGCCATGTACTCGGCGGGATAGTGCGCCTTGAGGTAGGCCGTCCAGTAGGAGATCACGCCGTAGGCCGCGGAGTGCGCCTTGTTGAACGCGTAGTCGGAGAACGGGAGGAGGATCTCCCACAGCTTCTGGACGGCCGCCATCGAGAAACCGTTGGCCTGCATGCCGCCGGCGAAGCCCTCGAACTGCTTGTCCAGCTCCGACTTCTTCTTCTTGCCCATCGCGCGGCGCAGGATGTCGGCTTGGCCGAGCGAGAACCCGGCGACCTTCTGCGCGATCGCCATCACCTGCTCCTGGTAGATGATCAGGCCGTAGCTGGTGGAGAGGATCTCGGCCAGAGGCTCAGCGAGCTCCGGGTGGATCGGAGTGATGTCTTGCAGGCCGTTCTTGCGCAGCGCGTAGTTCGTGTGCGAGTTCGCGCCCATCGGGCCCGGACGGTAGAGGGCGATGAGCGCCGAGATGTCTTCGAAGTTGTCGGGCTTCATCAGGCGCAGCAGCGAGCGCATCGGCCCGCCGTCGAGCTGGAACACGCCCAGGGTGTCTCCGCGCGAGAGCAGGTCGTAGGCGCCGCGATCGTCGAGCTCGAGGTCTTCGAGGACCAGCTTCTCGCCGCGGTTGGCCTCGATGTTGTCGAGCGCGTCGTTGATGATCGTGAGGTTGCGCAACCCCAGGAAGTCCATCTTGATCAGTCCGAGCGACTCGCACGCCGGGTAGTCGAACTGCGTGACGATCTGGCCGTCTTGCTCACGCTTCATGATCGGGATGATGTCGATCAGCGGATCCGACGACATGATGACGCCGGCCGCGTGCACACCCCACTGGCGTTTGAGGTTCTCGAGCCCGAGCGCCGTGTCGAAGACGGTCCTGGCCTCGGGGTCGGTCTCGACGACCGCCCGGATGTCGACGGCCTCCTTGTAGCGCGGGTGGTCCTTGTCGAAGATTCCGGTGAGCGGGATGTCCTTGCCCATCACGGGCGGCGGCATCGCCTTGGTGAGTTTGTCGCCCATCCCGAACGGGAATCCGAGGACGCGCGACGAGTCTTTGAGGGCCTGCTTGGCCTTGATCGTGCCGTAGGTGACGATCTGCGCGACGCGTTCCTCGCCGTACTTCTCCGTCACGTACTTGATGACCTCTCCCCGGCGGCGGTCGTCGAAGTCGACGTCGAAGTCGGGCATCGAGACGCGGTCGGGGTTGAGGAACCGCTCGAAGATCAGGCCGTGCCGGAGCGGGTCGAGATCGGTGATGCGCATCGCGTACGCGGCCATCGACCCGGCGCCGGAGCCACGGCCCGGTCCGACCCGGATGCCGTTGCGCTTCGACCAGTTGATGAAGTCGGCGACCACCAGGAAGTAGCCGGGGAAGCCCATCTGGGAGATGACGCCGATCTCGTAGTCGGCCTGCGCGCGGACCTCGTCGGGGATGCCGGCGGGATACCGATCGTGGAGGCCCGTCTCGACCTCTTTGACGAACCAGGACTGCTCGTTCTCGCCCTCGGGGACGGGGAAGCGCGGCATGTAGTTGGCCTGCGTGTTGAACTGCACGTCGCAGCGTTCTGCGATGGCCAGGGTGTTGTCGCACGCCTCCGGGTGGTCGCGGAAGAGCTGGCGCATCTCGTCGGCGGACTTGAGGTAGAACTCGTCGGCGTCGAACTTAAAGCGATTCGGGTCGTCGAGCGTGGAGCCCGACTGCACGCACAGCAGAGCGGCGTGGCTCTTCGCGTCGGCGGCATGCGTGTAGTGGAGGTCGTTGGTCGCCACCAGGGGCAGGTCGAGTTCCTTGGCCAGCCGGAGCAGGTCGCCCATGATGCGGCGCTCGATCCCGAGACCGTGGTCCATGATCTCGGCGTAGAAGTTCTCTTTGCCGAAGATGTCGCGGAACTCGGCGGCGGCCTTCTTGGCCTCCTCGTACTGGCCGAGCCGCAGTCGGGTCTGCACTTCGCCCGACGGGCATCCCGTGGTCGCGATGATGCCGGACGAATACGTGTTGAGCAGCTCGCGGTCCATGCGGGGCTTGAAGTAGTAGCCCTCGGTCGAGGCCTTCGACGACATGCGGAACAGGTTGTGCATGCCTTCGGTGGTGGCCGCGAACATCGTCATGTGCGTGTAGGCGCCGGAGCCGGACACGTCGTCGCCTCCCCCGTCGCCCCAGCGCACGCGGGTGCGGTCGGTGCGATGGGTTCGCGGGGTCAGGTAGGCCTCGGTGCCGATGATGGGCTTGATGCCGGCGTCGGTGGCGGTCCGCCAGAAGTCGAACGCGCCGAACATGTTGCCGTGGTCGGTGACCGCGACGGCGGGCATCCCCTGTTCGACGGCCGCCTCGACGAGCGGCTTGATACGCGCAGCGCCGTCCAGCATCGAGTACTCGCTGTGGACGTGGAGGTGAACGAACGAGTCGCCGCTAGAGGACAAATGGATCTCCGTCTGAAGCCGTGGTGAGGGTTAAAGACTACGTCGACCCTACGACGCTCGAAGCACATCCAGAGCGTGTTGGAGGTCGTCGGGATATCCGGTCGTGAAGGTCACCCAATCACCGGTGGCCGGATGCTCGAACGCGAGCTGGACCGCGTGCAGCCACTGCCGGCCGAGGCCGAGCCTCGCCGACAGCGTCGGGTCGGCGCCGTACATCGAATCGCCCACGCAGGGGTGGCGCTGGGCGGCCATGTGCACGCGGATCTGATGGGTGCGGCCGGTCTCGAGGTGGATCTCCAGCAGGCTCGCCGACGGGAACGCCTCGATGGTCTCGTAATGCGTGACCGACGGCTTGCCGCCCGCGACCACTGCGAACTTCCAGTCGGACCGGGGATGCCGCGCGATGGGGGCGTCGATCGTCCCGACCAGGGGGTCGGGATGCCCCTGCACGACCGCGTGGTAGATCTTCTCGACCGTGCGGTCGTGGAAGGCGCGCTTGAGGGCCGTGTACGCCCGTTCCGATTTGGCGACGACCATGAGGCCGCTCGTGCCGGCGTCGAGGCGGTGCACGATGCCGGCGCGCTCGGCTGCCCCCGAGGTGGAGATCCGGAATCCGGCGGCGGACAGCGCGCCGAGGACGGTGGGTCCTTCCCAGCCGACCGACGGATGCGCGGCCACGCCGACCGGTTTGTCGATGACGACGATATCGTCGTCGTCGTGCACGATCGTGAGGTCGGGCACCGCGATGGGCACGATCGTGACCTCGGATCGCGGCTGCCAGCTCACCTCGAGCCAGCCGCCCGCGTGCAGGCGGTCCGACTTGTCGACGGAGCGACCGTCGACCGTGACGCCCCCGGCTTCGGCGATCTCGGCGGCGAAGCTGCGGGAGAACCCGAGGAGCTTGGCCAGTCCGGCGTCGACGCGCGAGCCGTCGAGACCGTCGGGGATGGGGAGGCTGCGGGATTCCATGCCTAGGCGGTGGGCTTCTCGTCCGTCGGGGTCTCGTGAGGCTCGGGCGCGATCTTCGCCTCCGCTGTCGCCTCCGCTGTCGCCTCTGCCGTCGTCTCGGGCTCGTCCTGTGCCGCGGCCTCGGTCGCGTCAGCGGCCTCGACAGCCCGCTTGCCGTCGAGCCCGATCCCTCGGATGGTCAGGATCAGGAACAGCACCATGCTCGACACGATCGCCACGTCGGCCAGGTTGAAGATCGCCGGGAGAAGCGGGATCTGCAGGAAGTCGACCACGTGGCCGACACCGAAGCCCGGTTCGCGGAACAGCCGATCGGTGAGGTTGCCGAGCAGGCCGCCGAGGAGCAGCCCGAACAGGATCGCCCACGCCACCGACCGGATGCGCGGGGCGTACCAGATCACGAAGCCGAGTACGCCGACCCCCACGATCGAGAAGATCCAGGTGGATCCGCTGCCGATCGAGAAGGCGGCGCCGGGGTTCTTGACGAAATGGAACTGCAGGAGTTGTCCGAGCACCTGGACCTGCTGACCCTCGAAGAGGTTCTGCACCACCAGGACTTTCGCGATCTGGTCGACCAGGTACACGCAGAGCGCGACGATGGCCAGGATGACCAGGGCCCGGACGCTGACCTTGGCCCGGGAGGGGCTAGCCTCCAAAGCCCTGGAACGTCGGAGGCTGCTCCTGGCTGCCCGACGCGGAGTCGCCGCCCGAGGCGGAGACGGGGGTCGGCATGGAGCCGCTGCCCTGTCCGGCGCTCACGGGAGCGTTGCCGGTGTCGGCCGGCTTCGCGGCCGGGGCCGCGTAGCTGCCGGTTCCGGCGACGGAGGAGCTGTCGAGGTCGCGGAGCTGACCCTCGATGTAGCTCTTGAGCTTCAGACGGTACTCCCGCTCGAACGTGCGGAGCTCGTCGATGCGGTGTTCCAGGAGGGCGCGCTCCTGCTCGAGCGAGTTGATCTGGGCGCGCTGCTTCGACTCGGCCTCTGCGACGATGCGGGCGGCGGTGGCGTGGCCTTCCGCGATCAGCGCGTCGCGCTTCTCGACGCCTTCGCGCACGTGCTCCTCGTGCAGGCGGCGGGCCAGCTGCAGGAGGTTGTTGGTGCTGTTCGGGTCGACGGCGCTGGTGTCGACCGGCGCGGCGTACGCGGCGGCGGCCGGAGCCGCTGCGGCAGCAGCAGCAGCGGCAGCGGGGGCCGCGGCCAGCCGCTGCGTGAGTTCTTCGTTCTCCTGGCGCAGGCGCTCGAGCTCGGCCGAGTTGTCGGGACCGGCGGGGGCCGCATTGCCCGCGCCCTGCCCACCGCTGCGCTGCAGCTCGGCGATACGGGACTCGCTCGCGACGAGGCGCTGCTTGAGCTCCTCGTTCTCCTGGTTGAGGCGACGCAGTTCGACGACGACCTCGTCGAGGAAGTCGTCGACCTCGTCCTGGTCGTAGCCCTCACGGAACTTCGTCGGTTGGAACCGCTTGTTGACTACATCTTCCGGAGTCAGCGCCATGGCAAGCCACCTTAGATCTTGAGAATTCGAACAAAAAGTGCGTTCAGCCAACGCTAGCAAAACGCACCGTCGATGCGCACGCTGCTGCACTCACGTGCGTCGGCTCGTCAACCTTACAACGCGAGTGATCATCCGGATGCGCACGACTCTCAGCTAAAACGCAGCAGTGACGTACAAGCCGATGATGACCACCAGCATGGTGAGACTCCATCCGAAGTCGATCGCGATCGGTCCCATCGACAGCGGCGGGATCAGCCGGCGGAAGAACTTGATCGGCGGGTCGGTGATCACGTACGCCGATTCAGCCAGCACGAGGCCGAATCCGCGCGGGCGCCAGTGACGGCTGAAGGTGCGCACCAGGTCGAGGACGAACCGGCCCCAGAGCACGAAGAAGTAGAGCAGCAGCACGTAGTAGAGGATGCTGGCGATGACGGAGACGACGAACACGAGGTTAAGTATGCGTGAAAGCGCACCGTCCCCTGACAGGGGCGGTGCGCGATCCGGTGCTCGAGGGCGTCAGGCCTGCGCGAAGAACGACGCGTCGACCTCGGCGTCCTGGCCGCCGTGCTCGCCGGAGACGACCACGTGCGACGGGGACAGCAGGAAGACCTTGGGCGTCACACGCTCGATCTTGCCGTAGAGCCCCTGCGAGAGGCCGCTGGCGAAGTCGATCAGCCGCCGGGCATCCCCTTCGCTCATCTGCGAGAGGTTGATGATGACGGGGATCCCCTCGCGGAAGGACTCGGCGATCGCCTGGGCGTCGCGGTACTGGCGGGGGTGGACCGTGAGAATCTCGTTCATTTCCTGGACCGAAGCATTCCGTGCGGTGGACGACTTGCGCAGCGGGGTCACCGGGGCGCGTCCGGTCACGGGTGCGACCGGGGTGGGGTGGGGAACCGGGGCGACGGGGGCTTGGTGCGGCTGCGGCTGCGGGCGGGCCTGGGGCTGCTCCTGCGGCTGCTCGTCGTACTCGAGTTCTTCGTCGGCGAGGCCGAGATAGACCATCGTCTTCTTCAGCGGGTTGGACATTCGGATCCTCCGTGTAGACCGGTGCGCCGACGCTTTCGCACGCACTACGAACTTTCTCTTCGAGGTTAACCGTGCGGTGGCCGATTCCCGGTAATGGCGGTGCCAATGCGAAGGTGTGTCGCTCCTTCGGCGATGGCTTCCGCGTAGTCCTGCGACATCCCGGCCGAGATCTTGTCGGCGGAGGGAGCCAGCGTGCGCACGCGCTCGCTCGCCTCCCGCACGCGCTGGAACGCCCGCCTCGGCTCCTCGCCGATCGGGGCGACGGCCATGACGCCGAGCATCCGGAGCCCCGGCGTGTCGAGGATCCGCTCGACGAGCGGCTCCAGGTCGCGGTCGGAGACGCCGCCGCGCGCCGGATCGTCGGTGAGGTTGAGCTGCACGAAGCAGTCGATGTCGCCGTCGTGGGAGCGCAGAGCCTCGACGAGCGAGCTGCGGTCGACCGAGTGGATGACGTCGGCGTAGGCGCGGACCTGCCGCGCCTTCTTGCTCTGCAGCTGCCCGACGAAGTGCCAGCGCAGGTCGAGGTCGGCGAGCTCCGCCGCCTTGGCCTGCGCCTCCTGGTGACGGTTCTCCCCCACGTCCGTGACCCCGAGCAGCGCCAGCTCGCGCACGAGCGACGCCGGGTGGAACTTGGTCACCACGATGGTGGTCATCTCGTCCGGCGAGCGTCCGGCAGCCCGGGCGGCATCCGCGATGCCGGCCCGGACGGCCTGGAGACGCTCGGCGAGCGGACTACTTGAGGAAGTCGGGGATGTCGAGATCGTCATTCTCGTCGTCGAACGCCGGGTCTTTGGGTGCGGTCTCGGTGACAGGGCTCTCGGCGGCCGACCAGGCGTCGGCCGACGGCGACGGGATGTCCTCGGCGTCGAGCGCGGCGGTGCTGGCGAGCGCCGCGCCCTCATCGCCCGCCTCGACGAAGTTGGCCCGGCGGGTGTCCGCCGTGACCTGCTTGCCGTTCGGCTCCCCGCCGTCGAATCCGGCGGCGATGACCGTCACGCGCACCTCGTCGCCGAGGGTGTCGTCGATGACCGCGCCGAAGATGATGTTGGCCTCGGGATGCACGGCCTCCTGCACGAGGCGGGCCGCGTCGTTGATCTCGAAGATTCCGAGGTTGGAGCCGCCCTGGATGGACAGGAGGACGCCGTGCGCCCCGTCGATGCTCGCCTCGAGGAGCGGCGACGCCACGGCGAGCTCGGCCGCCTTGATCGCGCGGTCGGCGCCGCGGGACGAGCCGATGCCCATCAGCGCGCTGCCGGCGCCCTGCATGACCGACTTGACGTCGGCGAAGTCGAGGTTGATGAGACCCGGGGTGGTGATGAGGTCGGTGATGCCCTGGACACCCGCGAGGAGGACCTGGTCGGCGGTCGAGAACGCCTCGAGCATGCTGATGCCGCGGTCGCTGATCTCGAGGAGACGGTCGTTCGGCACCACGATGAGGGTGTCGACCTCTTCTTTCAGGCGCTGCACACCGGCGTCCGCCTGCTCGGAGCGGCGCTTGCCCTCGAAGCCGAACGGCCGGGTGACGACACCGATGGTGAGTGCGCCGATCGACTTGGCGATGCGGGCGACGACGGGTGCGCCGCCGGTGCCGGTGCCACCCCCTTCGCCGGCCGTCACGAAGACCATGTCGGCGCCGGCGAGCGCCTCTTCGATCTCTTCCGCGTGGTCTTCGGCCGCCCGGCGGCCGACCTCGGGGTCGGCGCCGGCGCCGAGTCCTCTGGTGATCTCACGGCCGACGTCGAGCTTGACGTCGGCGTCGCTCATCAGCAGTGCTTGCGCATCCGTGTTGATCGCGATGAACTCGACGCCGCGAAGCCCGAGCTCGATCATCCGGTTGACGGCGTTGACGCCGCCACCGCCGATGCCGACGACTTTGATCACGGCGAGGTAGTTCTGGTTTGATGTCACGTCCGGCCTCCGCTGGGAACCTTCAACCTCAGGTCGAGGCTTAAAGTTATGCTCAGTATGCAATTCCTGATTCGACGTTAGGGGCGCATCCCCCGCACCCCTGTAACGTCCAAGGCGTGTCGGGAATCCCGCTCATCCCGTGGTCACGCTGTGAGGGGAGGAGACGTTGAAGACACGTGCTCCGCCAGCGCTCTTGAGGAGGGCCGCGAGGGCGGCCGCCTTGAGATCGGAGTCGTCCCCGCTCCCCCAGACAACCTTCGCACCAGTTCCGCGCAGAGTGAAGCTCACATCGTCGGTGGTCGTCGCCGAGACGGTGTCCACCCGGGCGAAGAGCGAGTCGGGGAGCGACGCCAGCACGCTCGCCGCCGCCGCGAACCCGGAGCCGGCGTCCTCCTCGGCCGGGGCGCCCGACGCCGCGATGAGCGGGTAGCCGGCCGGCCGCGCCGGGCTCGAGGCGATGGTCACCTTGGCGGCGTCGACGAGGGTGAAGGCGGTTCCGGAACGGAGCACGCCGATCGGCTGCCGCTCGACGATGCGCACGACGATCGCGTTGGGCGGGTGACTCTCGACGCTGTAGCTCCGGATGAGCGGGAACGCGGCCAGGTCGCTGCGGATCGCTCCCTGGTCGACGAGCGGCAGGGGACGCCCGAGCTGATCGCCGAGCGACTTCTTCACCGCCGCGACGTCGATGCGCGAGGTCCCCGTGACGTCGATGGTGCGCAACGCCATCAGCGGGGAGAACGCCGTGAGGGTGACGCCGAGAACGAGGGCGGCGAGCGTGCCGAGACCGGCCAGCCACATCATCCGGCGCCGGCGCGATCGCTTGGTGAACCGCCGCACCTCGCCGCGCTCGACGCGGAAACGCTCCTTGCGTGCTTCGCGCAGCGAGCGGCTGATCTCGCGGTTGGACGGCAGGCGGTCGTACACCCCGTGGTGCTCAGCGCGCGGCTGGGCGTCCGTCCGCTTCGTCGGCGCGGTCGACCCCGGAGCGGTCGCCGCGGTGGAGGCCATGGCCGAGGCCGTGCCGCCTTCGATGATCTGCACCGGGATGGGGGCGGTGGTGGCCTCGACCCTGTTCCCGCCGGCCGCTGCGGTGTCGCGAGACGCCCGCCCACGGGCTGCGGGAGCAGGAGCGGCCTGCGTCGCGGGCGCCGCCGGCGGCGGCTGGTCGAACCCCTGAGGACGCTTCATCCCGACGTTCTCCGGCTAACCGCGGACGCGGCGCAGCGATTCGAGCAGCTGCGGCACGATGCGGTAGACGTCCCCGCAACCGAGGGTGATCACGAAGTCGCCGTCGCGCGCGATCTCGGCGGTGTGGTCGGCGGCGGCCTGCCAGTCGGCGATGAACGCCACGTGCTCCGGATGCTCGAAGCGGTCGGCCACGAGGGCGCCGGTCACCCCGGGCTCCGGGTCCTCCCGCGCGCCGTAGACATCGAGCACGACCGTCTCGTCGGCGTAGTTCTCGAGCGTGTCGGCGAACTCCTGAGCGAAGAGCCGGGTGCGGCTGTAGAGGTGGGGCTGGTGCACGGCGATGATCCGGCCCTCGCCGACGACCGTGCGCGCGGCCGCGAGCGCCGCGGCGACCTCGGTCGGGTGGTGCGCGTAGTCGTCGTAGACGCTCACGCCCCCGACGGTGCCGTGCAGCTCGAACCGGCGCTCGGTGCCGCCGAACTCGGCGACGGCGCTGAGCGCTGCGGAGGGCTCGAAGCCGAGTCCGGTGAGCACGGCGAAGGCGCCGGCCGCGTTGATGGCGTTGTGGCGGCCCGGGATGCGCAGCCGGGCCGAGTAGTCGTTCCCCTCGTAGCGCACCGAGAAGGAGACCGGGCCGTCGGTGACGATCGAGTGCACCCGCACCTCGGCGTCGTCGGCCTCGCCGAACGTGACGACGCGCTTCGCCGGGTCTTGGGAGCGGAGCGTGTTCGTGACGTGCACGGCCCCGGCGTCGTCCGAGGAGACGACCACGAACTCGCTCGCCTCGCGGGCGAAGGTCACGAAGGCGTCCTCGAAGGCCTGCAGGGAGCCGTAGTGGTCGAGGTGGTCCGGGTCGACGTTGGTGACGAGGGCGACGGCCGTGTCGTAGAGGAGGAACGAGCCGTCGGACTCGTCGGCCTCCACCACGAACAGCTCGCCGGTGCCGGTCTGCGAGCTCTTGCCGAGCGACTCGATCACGCCGCCGTTGACGAAGCTCGGGTCTTCGCCGAGGCCGAGCAGCCCGGTGATGATCATGCCGGTGGAGGTGGTCTTGCCGTGGGCGCCCGCGACCGAGACGAGCCGCTTCTTGCTGATCAGCCAGGCGAGGGCCTGCGAGCGGTGGAGCACAGGCAGCCCGTTCTGCAGGGCCAGCTGGTACTCGGGGTTGTCCTGCCAGAGCGCACCGGTGACGACCAGGGTGTCGGCGTCGCCCACGTTGGCCGCGTCGTGCCCGATCGCGATGGTCGCGCCGAGGTCGCGCAATGCGAGCACGTTCGACGACTCGCGCACATCCGACCCGGTCACGGTGTAGCCGGCCTCGAGGAAGAGGCGGGCGATGCCGCTCATGCCCGAGCCGCCGATGCCCACGAAGTGCAGGGCTCCCAGATCGTCGGGCAGGGTCATGGAGAGGTCGGGTTTGATCACGTGTACTGATTTCCTTTGCGAGTGAAGGGCACCTTCAAGTATGACGGTACGCGCACTAGAGCGAGCTGCGGATGAGCGACACCATGCGGTCCGAACCGTCGCGCACTCCGGCGCTCGCGGCGCGAACCCCCATGCGGGCCAGACGATCGCGGTCGCCCAGCAGTGGGAGCAGGTCGGTGTCGACCCACGTGGGGAGGAACGCTGCGTCGTCGACCAGGATTCCCCCGCCCGCTTCGACGACTCCGGCCGCGTTGAACCGCTGCTCTCCGTTGCCCACGGGATACGGCACGTAGACGGCCGGGATGCCGAGGGCGGCGAACTCGCACACCGTGGCGGCCCCGGAGCGCGCGATCGCGACATCGGTGAGCGCGAACGCCAGATCCATCCGATCGCAGTAGTCGAGGAGACGGTAGTGCTCGATGCCGGGGTCGGTGAGCTCGCCGCGTCCGCCCTGGATGTGCAGGACCTGGAAACCGGCGTCCGTGAGCTCCGCCGCCCGGTCGGCGATCGTGCGGTTGATCCGGCGCGCACCCAGGGACCCGCCGGTGACGAGCAGCGTGGCGCGGTCATCCGTGAGCCCGAAGAAGGCGAGCGCCTCCGGCCGCGACGCCGCGCGGTCGAGCTGCTCGATCTCGACCCGCAGCGGCATCCCGACGAAGGTGGAATGCGGCAGCTTCGTGCCCTGGAACGCGACGCCGACGAACGGCGTGTAGCGCGCACCCAGACGGTTCGCGAGGCCGGGCTTGGCGTTCGCCTCGTGGAGGATCAGCGGCACCCCGGTCTTGCGCGCGGCGGAGTAGGCCGGTGCGGCCGCGTAGCCGCCGAACCCGACGACGGCGTCGATGCCGCGCTCCTCGATGAGCCGGCGGACCGTGCCGATCGCCCGGCGGTACTCGCCCGGAAAGCGCAGCGCCGCCGCGTTCGGCCGCCGCGGGAACGGCAGCTTCGGGATCGTCGCGAGCTCGTAGCCCCGCTCCGGCACGAGTCGCGCCTCCAGCCCTTCCTGCGTGCCGAGCACCACGACCTCGGCGGATGGGTCGTCTCGCCGCAACCGGTCGGCGACCGCGAGCAGGGGATTCACATGGCCGGCGGTGCCCCCGCCGGCCAGCAGGTAGCGCGTCACGCGCCGGCGCCGATCGTGGAGCGCGAGGACGAGCGGCGGGCGGTGCCCTGGGGGACGTTCTGGCGCTTGGCCTCTTTGCCGGTCTCCCGGGCGAAGGACAGGACGATGCCGATTGCGATCATGGAACTGATCATCGCAGTTCCACCTGCAGAGATCAGTGGGAGCGGCACTCCGAGCACGGGTATGACGCCCAGCACCACCGCGATGTTCACGAACGCCTGGCCGATCAGCCAGACCATGATGGCGGCCGTGGTCACCCGGGCGAACGGGTCGGACGACGCGTGCATGATGCGCAGGAACACGATCGTGAGGAGCACGAAGAGGACGAGCACGACGACCGCGCCGATGAGTCCCAGCTCCTCGCCGATGATCGCGAAGATGAAGTCGGTGTCCGCGGCGGGCAGCCACGACCACTTGGAGTGCGAGTTGCCGAGGCCGACCCCCCAGATGCCACCGGAGGCGAGCGCGTAGAAGCCGTTGTCGATCTGCCAGTTCACGTCGGGATTGGCTGCGCTCGCCCCGCCGAACAGCGCGGCGATGCGGCCGAGCCTGCTCTTGCTCGACACGGCGACGATCACGGCCAGGATGGCGACGGCAACCGTCCCGAAGGCCAGGTGGCGCAGCTTGACGCCGGCGAAGAACAGCGCGCCGAGCACGATCGACGCCATGATCACCGTCGTTCCGAGGTCGCCGCCGAGGATGACGAGGAGGATGGCGCCGCCGGCGATCGGCACGACCGGCACGACCACGTGCTTCCACTGCCCGAGCAGGTCCTTCTTGCGGGCGAGGACCACCCCGAGCCACACCACCAGCGCGACCTTGATCGCCTCGGAGGGCTGGATCGACTGCGAGCCGACACGCAGCCAGTTGCGGTTGCCGCCGATCTCCACGCCGAGCGGCGTGACGAGCACCAGCAGCTGAAGAAAGCAGGCGCCGGCGAGCAGCACCCAGATGCTCTTCTTCCAGAACCGGGTGGGCAGGCGCGAGACCAGGAACATCAGCGGCAGTCCGATCAGGGCGTACGCCCCCTGCGACCAGAACCGCGAGAAGAAGTTGTCGGTGTCGTTGTGCGACTCGACCGACGACGACGAGAGCACCATCACGAGGCCGAACACCACCATGAACAGGGTGATGCCGAGCAGGAGGAAATAGTTGGCCGATTCGGCCTGCATGGCCTTGCCGAGTGAGATGCGCGCAGTCAAGGAACCGATCCGGGTCGGAGCCTTAGTCTCCTCCGGGGTGCGAGGCGGAGCGCTCATCCGCCTCACCTCCAAAAAACTCGTTGACCGCCGCCTGGAAGCGGCGCCCTCGTTCTGCGTAGTCGGCGAACTGGTCCATCGACGCCGCCGCCGGTGCGAGGAGAACAGTGTCCCCCGCCTGCGCGGCCTCGCCGGCCAGTCTCACCGCCGTCGGCATGACCTCATCAGTTTCGTCGGCGTCGACCTCGTACACGGGCAGGTCGGGCGCGTGTCGTGCGAATGCGGAGCGGAGCTCCTCCCGGTCGACCCCGATCAGCACTGCGGCGCGCAGCCGCGACGTGTGCCGTTTTACCAGCTCGTCGATCTCGACGCCCTTGAGCAGACCACCGGCCACCCAGACGACCGACTCGTAGGCGCGGAGCGAGGCGTCGGCGGCGTGCGGATTCGTCGCCTTCGAGTCGTCGACCCAGCTCACCCCCGACTCGATGCGCACCAGCTCGATGCGGTGGGCGTCGAGACGGAACGCGGTCAGCACATCCCGGATGACCCCGGGCTCGATGCCGTACGACCGGGCGAGCGCGGCGGCGGCCAGGATGTTCGCCACGACGTGCGGGGCGGCGAGGCCCGCGTCGCGCAGTTCGTCGATCGTCGTCAGTTCGATCGCGGTCGTGAACCGGTCCTCGAGGAAGGCACGGTCGCAGAGGATGCCGTCGACGATCCCGAACTCGCTCGGCCCCGGGATGTCGAGGCCGAAGCTGATGGCCCGTGCGCCTTCGATCACCTCGGCGTCGCGCACCATCTGCTCGGTGGCATCGTCGGCCCGGTTGTAGACGCAGGCGACCTGCGTGTTGTCGTACACCTTGGCCTTGGCCGCCCGATAGGCGTCGAACGATCCGTGCCAGTCGAGGTGGTCGTCGGCGATGTTGAGGCACGCGGCCGAGTACGGTGACAGCTCGCCGCCCGGATTGCGGTTGATCCAGTGCAGCTGGTAGCTGGAGAGCTCGACGACCAGCACGTCGAATCCCTGCGGGTCGCGGATGGCGTCGAGCACGGGGATGCCGATGTTCCCGCAAGGCGCCGCACGGTAGCCGCCGGCGAGCAGCATGGTCGCCGTGAGCTGCACGGTCGTCGTCTTGCCGTTCGTTCCGGTGACGGCGATCCAGTCCGCCGGGCTGCCGACCTTGTCGCGCAGGCGCCAGGCGAGCTCGATGTCACCCCAGACCTGGATTCCGCGCTGGTCCGCCCAGTCGAGCAGCGGATGGTCGTGGTGGAAGCCGGGCGAGACGACGACGAGCTGGGGGTCGAACTCGGCCAGGCGGGCCGGCGGCGCGCTCAGATCGGGGTCTTCGAGCAGCTCAGCGCCGATCACGGCGAGCAGCATCGCCCGCTCCTGGTCGGCCTTCGCCGTGACGACCAGCACCTCGGCGCCCAGCTCGACGAGGGTGTCGGCGACCGAGAATCCGGTGACGCCGAGACCGTAGACCGCGACGCGCAGCCCGCGCCAGTCGCCGGAGTGCCAGCTGGTGAGGCCGGCGAGACGTTCGCCCAGCTCGGTCATGTCGCGAGCCATTCGAGGTAGAAGCTTCCGACTCCTGCCGCGACCAGCAGCCCGCCGATGATCCAGAAGCGCACCACGACCGTCACCTCGGCCCAGCCTTTGAGCTCGAAGTGGTGGTGGATGGGACTCATCAGGAAGATGCGTTTGCCGTGCGTCAGCTTGAAGTACGCCCGCTGGACGATCACCGAGCCGGCCTCGATGACGAACAGGCCGCCGATGAGCACGAGCAGCAGCTCGGTGCGGCTCAGGATGGCCAGGGCGGCGATCGCGCCGCCGAGGGCGAGCGATCCGGTGTCGCCGAGGAAGATCTGCGCGGGCGACGTGTTCCACCACAGGAAGCCGACGACGGCGCCCACGATCGCGGTCGCGACGATCGCGAGGTCGAACGGGTCGCGCACGTCGTAGCACTTGGCCACGTTCGCGGGATCCAGCTTGAGGTTGGAGCACGACTGGATCGACTGCCAGAACCCGATGATGATGTAGGCGCCGATCGCCAGGATCGAGGCGCCGGACGCCAGACCGTCGAGTCCGTCGGTGACGTTCACGCCGTTGGAGGTGGCGGCGACGATGAAGTTGATCCAGATCAGGTACAGGCCGTACCCGACGATGACGCCGATCGCGCCGTACTTCGTGATGGACATGAAGTCGATCGGCAGGTCGCGGATCAGCGAGACGCTCATCGTGGCCGGTGTGTAGCCGTTGCCGTTCGGGAACATGATGGCCAGCAGCGCCCACACCGTCGCCACGATCACCTGGCCGGCCACCTTGGCCCAGCCCGTGAGGCCGAGGCTGCGCTGGTTACGGGTCTTCAGGAAGTCGTCGACGAAGCCGACCAGGCCGAGGCCCACCATCAGGAAGAGCACCAGCAAGGCGGAGACGGAGGTCTCGTCACCGGTCAGCAGGAGGGCGACGAAGTAGCCGAACAGCGTGCCGAGGATGATGATGATGCCGCCCATGGTGGCGGTTCCGCGTTTGGCGTGATGGCTCTGCGGGCCGTCGTCGCGGATGAACTGCCCCCACTGCAGCTTCTTGAACAGACGGATGAACACGGGGGTGAGGAACAGCGTGAACGCCATCGACAGTGCACCGGACGTCAGCAGAGCTCTCACGAGAACAATTCTCCCAGTCGATCGCCCAGAAACCGGAGGCCGGCCGAGTTCGAAGATTTGACGAGCACAGTGTCCCCCGATTCCAGTGCGGTTTCGAGGTGTTCGAACGCGGCGTCCGGCGTGTCGAAGTAGAGCGACTCGCCGTCCCACGACCCCTCGTTGATGGTGGAGATGTGCATCCGGCGCGCAGCCGGACCCACCACGATGAGCTGGTCGATGCCGAGACGCACGGCCAGCAGGCCGATCCGGTCGTGCTCTTCGCCGGAGAACTCGCCCAGCTCGCTCATCTCGCCGAGGACCGCGACGGTGCGCCCGCCCGGCTCCGAGATCTGCGCGAGCGTCTTGAGCGCGGCCGACATCGAGTCGGGACTGGCGTTGTACGCGTCGTTGATGACGGTGACGCCGCGAGCGCCTCCCATCACCTCCATGCGCCAGCGCTCCGCCCGCTGCACGGACTGCAGACCGTCGACGATGGTGTCGATGCCGACGTCGAGCGTGTACGCCGCGGCCGCGGCCGCGAGGGCGTTCATGACGTGGTGCTCGCCGAGCACCCGGAATTGGACGGACCGCGACTCGCCGTCGGGGAGGTGCAGCTCGAAGCCGGTCCCCTTCGCACTCGAGACCACCCCCGTCGCTCGCACGTCCGCCCGATCGTCGAGCCCGAACCACAGAATGCGGGCGATGGTCTTGTCCGCCATCGACGCGACCCGCGGGTCGTCGAGGTTGAGGACGGCCACGTCGGTGTCGAGGAGGTCGCTCACCATCTCGGTCTTGGCGGCGAGCGTGGCCTCGATCCCCCCGAACTCGCCGGCGTGCGCGAGCCCCACCTTGAGCACGACACCGATGTCGGGACGCGCCATGCGCACCAGCCGGGCGATCTCGCCGATCCCGCTGGCTCCCATCTCGGCCACCAGGAACTGTGTCTCGTGGGTGACCTCGAGCATCGTGACGGGAGCGCCGACCTCATTGTTGAATGAGGCGCGCGGCGCGATCGTCGGTCCGACGCGCTCGAGGATGGCACGCAGCAGGTTCTTGGTGGTGGTCTTGCCGTTCGAGCCGGTGACCCCCACGATCCTCAGGGTTCCGGATGCTCGGACCCGGGCGATCACCTCGGTGGCGAGGTCGCCCAGTGCCACCACGGTGTCGTCGACGACGAGTTGGGGCGCCGGACGGCTCCACTCCTCCGTCGCGAGCTCGTGGTCGACGACGAGGAGAGCGGCACCCGACGCGACCGCCTGCGGCACGAAGAGGTGGCCGTCGGTCACGTCGCCGGGCTTGGCGAAGAAGATCGTGCCGGGCACGACCTCGCGGGAGTCGGTCGTGGAGAGTCCGTCGACGACGGTCTCGGGCGTGGCGTCGGTGCCGTCGAGCACGAGCCTGCCCCGGGTGGCCGCGGCGATCTCGGCCAGGGTCATCGCGATCATCAGAGCCACCCGGCCTCTCGCAGGGCGAGCCGGGCGTCGTCGCGGGCGGAGTACGGGATGCGCTCCCCCGCGACCTCCTGGTAATCCTCGTGACCGGGTCCGGCGTAGAGGACGATGTCGCCCTCCTTCGCGAGCGACAGGGCCTTGCGGAAGGCCGCACGCGGGTCGGGGACTTCGTACAGTTCGAGGTCGGGAACCGCGGAACGGGCGCCCGCGAGGAGGGTGGCGCGGATTGCGGCCGGGTCCTCCCAGCGCGGGTGGAAGTCGGTGATGACCACGGCATCCGACCCTCGCGCCGCGATGGCGCCCATGTCGGTGCGCTTGGTGATGTCGCGGTCGCCGTCGGCGCCGAACACCATGACGATCTTGCCGTCGGTGACCTTGCGGAGCGCTCCCAGGGTGCTGAGGAACGCATCCGGGCTGTGGCCGTAGTCGATGAAGACGACGGGACCGGCGTCGCCGGAGATGCGCTCGGCGCGGCCCGGGATGAACGCGTTGATGCCGCCGTCTCGCTCGAGCGCTGCGCCGATGGCGTCGAGGTCGTAGCCGGACTCGACCAGCATCACGATGGCGAGGGCGGCGTTCGCCGCGTTGTAGGCGCCGAGCAGCGGGACCTGGGTCTCCAGGCGCCGGCCGTCGGGGCCTTCCAGCACGAACGACGTGCGGTCGACGCTCTCGTCGAGCACCTGCATCGTCCACTCGGCGTCGCCGCCGGCCGACGTCGACAGGGTGGTGACGGGGATGCGCGACTGCTCCACCAGGGCGCGGCCCCAGTCGGAGTCGACCGTGATGACGCCACGGCGCGCCCGGTCGGGCTGGAACAGCTCCAGCTTCGCGGCGAAGTAGTCGTCCATCGCGTCGTAGTCGTCGAGGTGGTCGTGGCTCAGGTTCGTGAAGCCGACCACGTCGAACTCGATCCCGTCGACGCGATGGCGGCTGAGCGCCTGCGCCGAGACCTCGATGGCGACGGCGCGGACCGCCTCCTCGCGCATCCGGGCCAGCAGTGCGTGCAGCTCGCTCGCCTCCGGGGTCGTGAGCTTGCTCGTGATGGCGGTGTCGCCGATGCGGCGCTCAGCGGTGGAGCTGAGACCGGAGACGACCCCCAGCTGACCGAGGATGGCGTTCAGCAGATACACGACGCTGGTCTTGCCGTTCGTGCCGGTGACGCCGAAGAGCGTCGCGGAGTTCTCGTCGGTGCGGTAGATCCAGGCCGCGACTGCGCCGAGGGCCGCGCGGGCATCCGGAGTCACGATGACCGGCAGGCCGGAGCCGGCCGCGAGCTCCGCGCCCTCCTCGTCGGTCAGGATCGCGACGGCGCCGGCGTCGGCGGCCTTCGCCGCGTAGCTCGCGCCGTGCGCGTTGCGCCCGGGAACCCCCACATAGAGATCGCCGGGCTCGACGGCTGTGGTCGCCAGTGCGACCCCGGTCACCTCCACGGCATCGAGATCGCCCCGGAAATCCAGCCCGAACTCCGCCACCAACTGTGCGAGAGGTCGGGCGACGGGATGCTCGGGGCGCAGAGAAGAGGGCGCCGGTCCTGTCACGAGGCTCACTTTCAGTAGTACGGCGGGTAGTCTGCCGGGCTGGTCGTCGAAGGCTTCACCCGGAAGGTCTTCAGCACCTGACTCATGATCGTGTGGAACAGCGGAGCGGCGGCTGCCGACGAAGTAATGGTAGTCGGGTATCCGAGGTTGACCGAAACGACGTACTGGGGGTTGTCAACCGGGGCGACGCCCATTACGGAGACGTAGTACGACGGCAGGTACCCTCCGTGGCCGTCCGGCTGCTGTGCCGTTCCGGTCTTCGCCGCGACGCGGTAGCCCGGGATCTGCAGCTGCCTCGCGAGCTCGCCGGAGGTGACGACGCTCTCCATCATCCCGAGCGTCGTCTTGGCGGCGCCGGGAGACACGACCTTGATCGGCTTGGGCGCGGGAACGTCGGTGACGGTGCCGTCGGGGTGCGTGCACCCCTCGACCAGCGTGAGCGGGACGCGGACGCCGTTGTTGGCGAGCGCCTGGTACGCCGACACCATCTGCACCTGGGTGGCCGAGACGCCCTGGCCGAACATGGTGGCGTACTTGGTCTGGTCGTCCCAGTCCTTGACCGGGTTCAGGATGCCCGAGGACTGACCGTTGTACGGAATGCCCGTGTCGACGCCGATGCCGAACTTCTTGAGGTAGTCGTACCGTGTCTGGTCGCTGAGCGCGCTGCCGAGGATCGACATGCCGGTGTTGGACGAGTTCATGAGCACGCCGGTGAGGGTGAGGCGTTCGTCGTCGTGGTATCCGGAGTCGTGGAGGTCGGCGCCGTGGCCGGACTGGAACCGGTACGGCGCCAGCACCTGCGAGGTCGGAGTCGCCTTGCCCTGGTCGATCAGCATGCTGGCCGTGAGCGCCTTGAAGGTCGAGCCGGGCTCGTACGGGGTGCTGAACGGAAGGAGGCCCCAGTAGCCCGGCGAGGTGGCATCGATGTTGTTGGGGTCGAGCGCGGGCCATTGGGCGATCGCCTTGATCTTGCCGGTCTTGGCCTCGGCGACGGTCACGAAGCCGAATTTGGCGCCGACCGCCCCGACCTGCTGTGCAAGCGTCTGCTCGGCGAACCACTGCAGGTCGCTGTCGACAGTCAGCTTGAGCGTGCCGCCGTCCTTCGCCGGCTTCTGCACCACGGTGCTGCCCGGGATCGCCACACCGTCGGCGCCGCGCTGGTAGGTCTCACTGCCGTTCTCGCCGGCGAGGCAGCCGTTCTCGCTGTCCTCCAGGCCGCCCTTGCCTCCGCTCGACACGTAGCCGAGGAGGTTCCCCGCGACGGCGCCGTTCGGGTACGTGCGCGCCGGGACCTTCGTGAAGGTGAGCCACGGGTACGGGAGCTTGTCGAGCTTGTTGAACGTCGCGACGTCCATGCCGGTCTTAACCAAGGCGTACTTCGAGCCGGGGTCGGCCTTGAGCGCCTTGTCGATGAGCGTGACGATCGCAGCGCCGCCCTGGCCGGTGATGGCGCCGATCGCGTTGGCGGCCTCGACCATCTTCGTGCGGGCGCTCGGACTGCCGTCGCCGATCGCGTCGGAGGGCGACAGCTGGGCGGTGTAGCGGTAGACGGTGGTCGCGAGGACCGTCCCGTTCGCGTCCAGGATGCTCCCCCGCGCGCCGCTCAGCGTCTCCTTGACCTCTTTGGCGGTCACCGACTGCTTCTGCAGGTCGTCGGCGCGCACCACCTGGATGTCGACGAGCTTGGCTCCGAGGATCCCGACGGTGGCGGCGACCGCGAGCATGGTGACGGTGGTGCGCCTGCGCATCGTCTTTCTCGTGATCACGATCGAGCTCGTCCCGTCGTCAATGCGTCACCGGTGTCGGCAACGCTCCGTCCAACGGTACGGTCGGCGCCGTCGCCGCCTTCTTCGGCACGCTCGGGGCTGTCGAACTCCCAGCTTTGCCGGAGGCCGCTCCGGCGGCGCCCGCCGCTCCAGCAGCGGCTTTCGCGCCGCCAGTCGCAGCACCGGTGGCCGGATGCGCCGCGTGGAGCTGGGTCGCCAGCGGAACGCCTTTGAGCAGGGAGTTCGGGACGAGGTTGCCCTGGCCGCCTGTGACCGTGCCTGCCGCGCCGTTCGCCGGCACCGGGGCGCCGAGGACCGCCCCGTCGGACAGCCGGAGGTAGACCGGGTTGCTGTTGCTCACCATGCCGAGCGCGTTGGCGTTCGCCGCCAGGTTCTGAGGGGACGCCACCCGGTTGAGGTCTTCGGACGCGGCCTGGTACGACCGCTGCAGCTCGGTCTGCTTGTCCTGCAGCGAGCTGAGCTGGTAGGCGCCCTGCGAGATGCCGATGCTCAGCAGCAGCTGCGCGACGACGATCGCGAAAAGGGCGCCGATGGCGACGATGGCGTACACCGCTCGCGGCCGCGCACGACGCTGACTGCGCGTCGAGACGACTTCGAGATGACTGGGGCGCTCCTCCTCGGCCGGACGCGGCGCGGTGCGGCCGATCCAGCCGACCGACGGCCGCCTCTCGGCCAGATTCGTGCTCACGAGCCCCTCCTCACGCGTTCGGCCGCCCGCAGGCGCACTGACGTGGCCCGGGGGTTGGCTGCCTTCTCGTCCTCGTCCGCGAGCTCGGCGCCGCGGATCAGGAGCTTCAGCTCGGGTCTGTGCTCCGGCAATTCGACGGGGAGCCCCGCCGGAGCGCTCGACGTCGAACGCGTCTGCAGCTCGCGCTTGACGATGCGATCCTCCAGCGACTGGTAGGCCTCCACCACGATGCGGCCGCCGACCGACAGCGCGTCGATGGCGGCGGGGATCGCCCGCTCGAGCACCGCGAGCTCCTGGTTCACCTCGATGCGCAGCGCCTGGAAGACACGCTTCGCCGGATGCCCCTGCCGCTGCACAGCCACCGGTGTCGCCTTCGTGATCACGTCGACCAGCTCGGCGGACCGCACGAACGGTCGCGTCTCGCGTGCCTGGACGATCTTCTGGGCGTAACGCGCCGCCAACTTCTCCTCCCCGTAGTCGCGGAAGATCCGGCGGAGGTCGGCCTCGCTGTACTCGGCCAGGATCACGGCGGCGGTCAGCTCGCTGGTGCCGTCCATGCGCATGTCGAGCGGGGCATCCTTCGAGTACGAGAACCCGCGTTCGACCCGGTCGAGCTGCAGGGAGGACACGCCGAGGTCGAACAGCGCCCCCTGGATCTCGCCGATCCCGAGATCGTCGAGCGCCTCCCGGATGCCGTCGTAGACCGTGTGCACGAGATGCACGCGATCGCTGAATCGCGCGAGACGCTCGCCGGCGATGGCCAGCGCATCCGGATCGCGGTCGAGCCCGACCAGCGTCACCTCGGGGAAGCGCTCGAGCACGCCGATGGAGTGGCCGCCCATGCCGAGCGTGGCATCGACGAAGACGGCGCCGGGCTGCTGGAGGGCCGGCGCGAGCAGCTCGATGCAGCGCTCGAGCAGTACTGGGGTGTGGATCTGGTCGTCGGTCATGATGACGGGGTCGAGCTCCTGGATCCTGATCCCCATCCATTCCGACCTGGCACCGGGGAAGTGTGTCAGGGCGGTGGAATGGCTGGGAGTCGGGCGCCAGGCGCTAGAAGAGTCCCGGGATCACCTCCTCCGTCGTGTTCGCGAATGTCGTCTCCTGCTCCGCCAGGTAGGTCTCCCAGGCCTGTGCGTCCCAGATCTCTGCGCGGCTGCCCGCACCGATCACGACGAGGTCGCGATCGAGTCCTGCGTATGCGCGCAGGGTGGTCGGCACCGTCACGCGGTTCTGCTTGTCCGGAACCTCCGCGCTCGCCCCCGAGAGGAAGACGCGCAGGTAGTCCCTGGCCTGCTTGCTGGTCACCGGCGCCTGGCGGATCTTCTCGTGCAGCGATTCGAACTCGCGCTGACTGAAGACGTAGACGCAGTGCTCCTGGCCGCGGGTGAGAACGATTCCGGACGCGAGCTCATCCCGGAATTTGGCCGGCAGGATGATGCGCCCCTTCTCGTCGAGCTTGGGGGCATAGGTACCGAGGAACATCGGTGACTCCCCCCACTCTTCCGGCCAAGGTTGCGGTGTAGCTCCACTTTACTCCACATCCATCCACTATTTAAGCTCCTTCCACCAAAACCGCCCGAAATGGGGGCAAACACCCGCCAAAACTCAACGATCGAGCAGGTGGAGGAAAATGGAGCGAGTTGGTCCAAAAAACGGGCATGAAAAAAGGGCCGATCCGAAGATCGACCCTGAGGTCCCGCCCGGGTGGAGCGGGAGGGGAGGGGCTCAGCCCTGCCCGTCCTGCCGCTTGTCCCACCGGTCGTTGAGCTTGTTCATGAAGCCGGCCTGCGTCGTCTTGCCTTGCTTGCCGTTCGGCGACGTGGAGCCCGCATCGACGCCGTCTGGCGCTCCGGCGGGTCGCTTGCCCGGCGCAATGGCCAGAAGCACCCCGACGAACATCAGGACGAAGCCGACGATGCCGACGATGGGCAGTTGCACGAAGACGCCGGTGATCAGGACGCCGACACCGACGACCGCGATCAGGATGCCGAGGACGATGGACCGGTAGGCGGGCTTGCCGCGCCTGGCTCCGACCGTCGCAACGAAATCTGCGTCGTTCTGATAGAGGCTGCGCTCCATCTCTTCGAGGAGGCGCTGCTCGTGTTCCGAAAGCGGCATCCGTTTCCCCCTCTTTCCCGGGTTCGAGGCGTTGTGAAGCTGATTCTAGCCCCGCCGTGATGGCTAGGCTAGGCGTGTGTCAGAAAGCATTCGGTTCGTCGACCTGATCCAGACCAGAATCGATGGATTCCTCGATGCGCGCGCCTCCATTCTCGTCTCCATAGCCGATGAACTCGCCCCTGTCGAAGCGTTCTCCCGGGATTTTCTCAGCGGCGGCAAGCGGTTCCGGGCGCTCTTCTGCTTCTGGGGCTGGCAGGCGGTGCGCTCCTCGGGCCCGGACGCCGACGAACGGGGTCCCCAGGCCGGCGGCGCACTCGACGCCGTGGTCTCCGTCGCGAGCGCTCTCGAGGTGTTCCACGCGGCGGCGCTTGTGCACGACGACATCATCGACAACTCCGACACCCGCCGGGGAGCGCCGTCCGCGCACCGGCGTTTCGAGGGCCTCCACGCGGAGAACGGCTGGGAGGGATCGGCCGCGGGCTTCGGCACCGGGGCCGCGACCCTGCTCGGCGACCTGATGCTCATCCTCAGCGACGAGCTCTTCGACGAGGGGCTCACCGAAGTCGTGAGCGCTCCTGCCCGTCGCGCCGCCCGAGCGGAGTTCAACCGGATGCGCGTCGAAGTCACCGCCGGCCAGTACCTCGACATTTTCGAGGAGATCGGCTGGAACACGCAGACCGACGCGGACCAGCTCTCCCGCGCCGAACGCGTGATCGTCTACAAGTCGGCCAAGTACAGCATCGAGGCCCCGCTCGTGATCGGCGCCTCCCTGGCCGGAGCGACGATCGGCCAGCTCGAGTCGCTCCGGTCGTTCGGGCTGCCGCTCGGCATCGCGTACCAGTTGCGCGACGACCTCCTCGGTGTGTTCGGCGACGCGAGCGTCACCGGGAAGCCGAGCGGCGACGACCTGCGCGAGGGCAAACGGACCGTGCTCATCGCGCTCGCACGCGAGGCGCTGCCGGCGGGCGCACGCGCCACCCTCGACGAGCTCCTGGGCGACCGGGAGCTCACAGCGCAGCAGATCGAGACGCTGCAGATGACGCTCCGAGCATCCGGAGCCGTCGACAAGGTCGAGGACCTCATCACCACCAACGTCGAGCGGGCGATCGAGGCCATCGACGCGGCACCGCTCGGCGATCAGGCGAAGGCGCAGCTCCGCGAACTCGCCGTCACCGTCACCAAGCGCACTTATTAGTGCGAGCGGAGCTTAGGCGAGCGCCTGCGCCACCCTCCGCACTTCGGCTTTGCGCCCGGCACGGAGCGCGTCGATCGGCGCGGTTCCGAGGATCTCGTCCGGCTGGATCAGCCAGTCGATCGCTTCGTCGTCGTTGAAACCGTTGTCGCCCAGGACGATCAGGGTGCCGCGGAGCTCGGTGAGCGGTTCGCCGTCTTTGATGAAATCGGCCGGCACTTTGAGGACGCCGTCGATCCGCCTGGCGGCCAGGTGCTTGTCTTCGATCAGCCGCCGGACACGGCTGACGCCGATTCCGAGGGTGTCGACGAGGTCGGGGATGGTCAGCCACTCGCGGGCCGGGGCTTGCTCAGTCACCCCACAAGCCTCGCATGCCGGGGGGAGGCTCGGGAGCCATCCGCTTTGTTACGATTGTGTTAACTCAAATCACATACGTCACACTGATTGACTCCTTATTCATTCTGTGTCAGCGTGGAGGTTCGCAACGAGAACGAAGGTGGGGCCGAATGTCGCTGCGCGAAACCGATGTCACGCTGCCCGGGCACGTCCCGGATCGGCACCGCAGGTCGGCCAGATCCGTCCTCGCCACCATGCCCATCGCCCTCGCCAGCTCGGTCGCGATCACCCTCAATCTGATAACCCCCGCGCAGGCCGCCACCGAGCCCAGTGGTGAGTCGCAGCGGGCAAAAGAGAAGTCGCCCGAGGCGACCGGCGCCACGACGTCCGCGCTCGACGCCGACGCCGGCACGTCGGATGCCCGCACGGCCGTCTCCGGCGCACCCGCGACCTACCGCGTGCAGAACGGCGACACGGTGTCGGGCATCGCCGGCCGCTTCGGGCTCTCCACCGCGAGCGTCCTCGCCGTGAACGGCCTCAGCTGGAAGAGCCTGATCTTCCCGGGCCAGGTCCTCGCCCTGCACGGCGGAGCCGGTAAGGCGCACGTCGCCGCCCCCGCACCCAGTGCCCCCGCGCCGTCGTCCGCCAAGTACCGTGTGGCCTCCGGCGACACGATCAGCGGAATAGCTGCACGATTCGGCGTCCCCACCTCTGCGGTCCTGAGCGCCAACGGCCTCGGTCGCGCCAGCCTGATCTTCCCCGGGCAGCTCGTCACCATCCCCGGGCTCGCCACAGCCGCCCTCGACAAGGCGCACCCGGTCGCGCCGGTCGCTGCTGTCGCCGCGCCGGCAGCGCCCGCTCCTATCCCCGCGCCGCGTCCCGGCGCCATCGTCGCGCTCACCGCCGAGATGCGCGCCAACGCGCTGATCATCATCCAGGTCGGCCGCCAGAAGGGCGTCGACGACCACGGGCTCGTGATCGCTCTGGCCGCCGCCGCGCAGGAGTCGGGGCTGCGCAACGTCCGCCACGGCGACCGCGACTCCCTCGGCCTGTTCCAGCAGCGTCCGAGCACCGGCTGGGGCACCCCCGCACAGGTCCTCGACCCGCACTACGCCGCCCGCGCCTTCTTCGGCGGCCCCGGCAACCCGAACGCCGGCCGCACGCGGGGATTGCTCGACATCCCGGGCTGGCATTCGCTGAGCGTCACGGCAGCGGCACAGGCTGTCCAGATCTCTGCCTACCCCACCGCGTACGCCAAGTGGGAGACGTCGGCACGCCGCTGGCTCGGCCAACTCGGCTGAGCGGCGGTCCGCGATGATCACAAGGCGGTCACAGCCCAACCCTCCACGGTGTTTTGCCGGGTTCCAGCTGGTCGCCTTCTCTAAACTCGACACGTGACCACGAGCCAAACCGATCCCATGATCGGCCGTCTCATCGACGGCCGTTATCAGGTGCGCTCGCGGATCGCCCGAGGGGGCATGGCCACCGTCTACCTCGCCACCGACCTGCGCCTCGAAAGGCGCGTCGCCATCAAGGTGATGCACGGTCACCTGGCCGACGACAGCACGTTCAAGAGCCGCTTCGTGCAGGAGGCCCGCTCGGCCGCGCGCCTGGCGCATCCGAACGTGGTGAACGTCTTCGACCAGGGCCAGGACTCCGACATGGCCTACCTGGTCATGGAGTACCTGCCCGGCATCACCCTGCGCGACCTCCTCAAGGACTACGGCAAGCTCACCGCCGAGCAGACGATCGACATCATGGAGGCCGTGCTCAGCGGGCTCGCCGCCGCGCACAAGGCCGGCATCGTCCATCGCGACCTCAAACCGGAGAACGTGCTGCTGGCCGACGACGGCCGCATCAAGATCGGCGACTTCGGATTGGCCCGGGCCGCCAGCGCCAACACCGCGACCGGGCAGGCCCTGCTCGGCACCATCGCGTACCTCTCCCCCGAGCTGGTCACCCGCGGGGTGGCGGATGCCCGCAGCGACATCTACGCGCTCGGCATCATGATGTACGAGATGCTCACCGGGGAGCAGCCCTTCAAGGGCGAGCAGCCGATGCAGATCGCCTACCAGCACGCGAACGACGCCGTGCCGAGCCCGAGCAGCAAGAACCCGTCCGTTCCTCCGGAGCTCGACGATCTCGTGCTCTGGGCCACCGCGAAAGATCCCGACCAGCGTCCGCGCGACGCCCGGGAGATGCTCGACAGGCTGATCGAGGCCGAGAAAGCCATCCGGGGCGAGTCCGCCAGTATGCAGCCGACGATGGTGCTGCCGCCCGCGTTCGGCATCGACGCCGGAGACACCCAGATCATCAACCCGGCCATCCGCCAGCAGGTCGCCGCGAGCACGCCCGACAGCGTCGCGGTGCTCACGAGCACGGCCAAGCGGCGGCGGGCGAAGGGCTGGTGGCTGTTCGCCCTGGTCATCCTGCTCGCCGGCGCCGCCGCCGGAACCGGCTGGTACTTCGGCGCGGGCCCGGGATCGACCGTTCCGATCCCCGAGCTCACCGGCAAGACCCCGGCCGCGGCGGCCTCGACGCTCCAGCAGCTGGGCTTCGAGTCCACTCAGGCCAAGGAGTACAGCACGACGATCGCCGCCGGCCTCGTGTCGAGCACCGATCCGAAGGCAGGAGACTCCGCCAATCGCGGAAGCACGGTGACGATCAGAGTCTCGCAGGGGCCGAAGCCCATCAAGCTCCCGCCCCTCGCCGGCACGACCGTCGATCAGGCGACGTCCGCGATCAAGAGCGCCGGCGCCGTCGTCGGGACCATCGGCAAACAGTTCGACGCCAAGATCCCGGCGAACACCGTCATCTCGGCGTCCACGGCCGACGGAAAAGACCTCTCGGGGGGCGGCAACTATTTCGAGGGGATGAAGGTCAATCTCATCCAGTCGGTCGGACCCATCCCGAACGTCTCCGGGATGTCGGTCGACGACGCCAAGGCCACCCTGTCGAAGGTCGGCCTGCTCGTCGCCGACGGTCCGGAGTCGTACAGCGACACCGTCGCCAAGGGAGACGTCATCTCCGCGCAGCCGCAGTCCGACGGCCCGGTGAAGCCGAACGACACCCTGCTGCTCGAGACCTCCAAGGGTCCAGAGCCCGTGCCCGTGCCCGACGTGGTGGGCAAGTCGTGGGATGTCGCCAAGAAGACCCTGAAGGACGCGGGCTTCGACCTCAAATACAACGCCCTCGCCGACGTCGCGCCTTCAGCGTTCGTCGTCTCGAAGATCAGCCCGGCGGCGGGCACAGAGGTGGCGAAGGGCTCCCCCGTCACCGTGAACTTCGCCGGATTCTAGCCGGCGCTCACGACTGGCGGCCGCCCAGCTCCTCCGCCACCAGGAACGCGAGCTCCAGCGACTGCATATGGTTCAGGCGGGGATCGCAGAGCGACTCGTAGCGGGTCGCCAGGGTCTCCTCGTCGATCTGCTCGGAACCGCCCAGGCATTCGGTCACGTCGTCGCCCGTGAGCTCGACGTGGATGCCGCCGGGGTGCGTGCCTGCTGCGCGGTGCGCCTCGAAGAAGCCCTTGACCTCGTCGACGACGTCGTCGAAACGACGCGTCTTGTAGCCGGTCGGCGTCGTGAGGCCGTTGCCGTGCATCGGGTCGGTCACCCAGAGCGGCTTGGCGTCGGCCGACTTGATCGCCTCGAGCAGCGGCGGCAGGGCATCCCGGATCTTGCCGGCGCCCATGCGCGTGATGAACGTGAGCCGCCCGGGCTCGCGGTTCGGATCGAGCTTGTCGATGAGCTGCAGCATGGTCTCGGGCGTGGTGCTCGGGCCGAGCTTCACGCCGATCGGGTTGCGGACCCTCGACAGGAAGTCGACGTGCGCACCATCGAGGTCGCGCGTGCGCTCCCCGATCCAGACAAAATGTGCGGAGGTGTTGTACGGCGTGCCGGTGCGGGAGTCGATCCGAGTCATCGGGCGCTCGTAGTCCATCAGCAGGCCCTCGTGGCTGGAGTAGAACTCCACCCGGGTCAGCTCGTCGAAGTCGGCTCCCGCCGCCTCCATGAACTTGATGGCACGGTCGATCTCTTTGGCCAGGCCCTCGTAGCGCTGGTTGGCGGGGTTCTCGGCGAAGCCCCGGTTCCAGCTGTGCACCTGCCGCAGGTCGGCGAAACCACCCTGCGTGAAGGCGCGGATGAGGTTGAGGGTCGAGGCGGCCGTGTGGTACCCCTTCACCAGCCGGCGCGGGTCGGCCGCGCGCGACTCCGGCGTGAAGTCGTAACCGTTGACGATGTCGCCACGGTAGGCCGGCAGGGTGACGCCGCCGCGCGTCTCGGTGTCGCTGGAGCGCGGCTTGGCGAACTGCCCGGCCATGCGCCCCATCTTGATCACGGGCATCGACGCGCCGTAGGTCAGCACCACGGCCATCTGCAGCACGGTCTTGACCCGGTTGCGGATCTGGTCGGCCGTGGCTCCGGCGAAGGTCTCGGCGCAGTCGCCGCCCTGCAGGAGGAACGCCTTGCCGTCGGCCGCCCTCGCGAGACGGTTGCGCAGCTGGTCCACCTCACCGGCGAACACCAGCGGCGGAAGCGTGGCGATCTCCGCCGACGCCGCCGCGACCGCGTCCGGGTCGGGCCAGGCGGGCTGCTGCTTGATCTCGAGAGTGCGCCAATAGTCCAGGCCCGCAATCACAGACTCGTCAGCCAGCACGACGGGATCAGTGGTGTCTTGCACAGGACTTCCGCTCAACTCTGGGCGCGCCGAGCCAGCTCGCACGCGCCGGTGGGTATCGTGGCGCGCGGACGTTCGCGCGCCGGATATCTGAGCCTACCGTGAAAGAGCTGCGCGCTTTTCTTTGACGCTGCTGGCGTAGACGTCCACGTACTCCTGCTCGCCGAGAGCGTGGAGCTCGTACATGATCTGGTCGGTCACCGAGCGCAGGATGAACCGATCGCCCTCCATCCCCTCGAACCGGGAGAAGTCGATGGGCGCCCCGATCACGATACCGATGCGGCCCACCTTGGGGATCCGGGTGCCGATCGGCATGATCTTCTCGGTGTCGACCATCGCGACGGGGACGACCGGCACCTCCCCCTCGAGGATCATGCGCGCGACGCCGGTCCGCCCGCGGTACAGCTTGCCGTCGGGGCTCCGCGTGCCCTCGGGGTAGATGCCGAGGATCTCTCCGCGGGCGAGCACTGCGAGCCCGGTGTTGAGCGAGTCCTCCGAGGCCTTGCCGCCCGAGCGGTCGATGGGGATCTGCCCCGTCGCCCGCATGAAGGTCTTTGTCATCCAGCCTTTGAAGCCCCGGCGGGTGAAGTAGTCGCTCTTCGCGAGGAACGAGACGTGCCGGTCGACGACGAGCGGCAGGAAGATCGAGTCGATGAACGAGAGATGGTTGCTCGCGAGGATGACCGCACCTGTCGCAGGCACGTTCTCGAGCCCGATGACCCAGGGACGGAAGATGCCCTTGAGCAGGGGACCTGCGATCAGGTGCTTCATCAGCCAGTAGAACACCGGCTCAGCCTAACGCTCCGTCGCGTGCAGGCGGGCGAGATCGGCGGCTCCGACCACACCGGCGTCGTTGACGAGCTCGGCGATCTTGAACTCGGGCTCGGGGTGGAAGCCTCGCGCCGGCAGGTTCTCGAGGTACGCCTGCCGGATCGGCTCCAGCAGCAGCTCGCCGGCCTGGGCGACGCCGCCGCCGAACACGAACACCTGCGGGTCGAGCACGGCGCCGAGGCTGGCACACGCCTGACCGAGCCAGTCGCCCAGCTGGCGCAGGGCCGCGAGCGCTCCGGGATCGCCGGTCATGATGAGGTCGCTGATGTCGTGACCGCTCAGTGTTCCCTTGCGGGCGCGCACGTCGGCGAGCGCCTGGCCGATGCCGCCGGCGTCGGCCAGTTCGTTGGACATCCGCTGCAGGGCCCGGCCGGAACCGTACTGCTCGATGCAGCCGTGAGCACCGCATCCGCACGGCAGCCCACCGGGGACGACCCGCATGTGACCGATCTCGGCCCCGGCGCCGAAGCCGCCGCGGAAGAGCCGGTCGTTGCTGACGATCGCGCCGCCGACGCCCGTGCCGATCGTGAGGACGACCATGTCGCTGACGAGCCGGCCCGCGCCGTAGCGGAACTCGGCCCAGCCGGCGGCGTTCGCGTCGTTCTCGATGAGGATCGGCAGGTCGACGCGCTGCTCGAGCTTCTCGCGGAAGGGCTCGTTCCTCCAACTGATGTTCGGCGCGTAGTAGACCGTCGACTGCGCGGCGTCGATGAAGCCCGCGGCGGCGACGCCAGCGCCTGCGATCTCCTCCGGCCCGTCGGAGAGCCGTTCGATCATCTCGACGACGGCGTTCTCGATCTCCTTCGACGAGGCGGCGTCGGTGGGGACACGATCTTCACGGACGATGACGCCGAGCTCGTCGACCACCGCCCCCGCGATCTTGGTTCCGCCGATGTCGATCCCGATCGCGTGCACAGGCAACAGCCTTTCTCGAAGTAGTGGGGGTGGAGACGGCGGAGCGCTGCAGCCAGAGGACTCCCATCCGCACCATCTAGAGTGTAGTTAACCAGTCTGGCCGAGGCCATTCCGGCCATTACCCGCCCGTCTTCGGTACCAAGGGAGTTACCGTGAAACAGTTCGACACCCCAGCACTCGTCCCGGCAGATCCGAATGCCAACGCCACCGACCTCCTGGTCGCCCGCGTGGCCGCGACACCGGATGCTCCGCTGTTCTCGCTTCCCGACGGGGACCGCTGGATCGACGTGAGCTGCGCCGAGTTCCTCCGCCAGGTCGTCGCCCTCTCAAAGGGCCTCGTCGCCAGCGGCATCCAGCCCGGCGACAAGATCGGCCTGATGTGCAAGACCCGCTACGAGTGGACCCTCATCGACTTCGCCACGTGGTTCGCCGGAGCCGTGCTCGTTCCGGTCTACGAGACCTCCTCCCCGCACCAGGTGCAGTGGAACATGAGCGATTCCGGCGCCATCGCGATCATCCTGGAGACGCCCGAGATGTTCGCGCGCTTCGACGAGGTGCACGCCGACCTGCCCGACGTCGGCCTGGTCTGGCAGCTCCACCTGGGCGATCTCGACAAGCTGGTCGCGGCGGGAGCCGAGGTCCCCGACGAAGAGATCGAGCGCCGTCGCAACCTCGCCACGGGCGACGACATCGGCACCCTGATCTACACCTCCGGCTCCACCGGACGGCCCAAGGGATGCGTCCTCACCCACTCGAACTTCGTCGAGCTCTCGCGCAACTCGGCCGAGGCGCTCAAGGAGGTCGTGATGCAGCCGGGCGGAGCATCCACTCTGCTCTTCATCACCACCGCCCACATCTTCGCGCGCTTCATCGCGGTGCTCAGCGTCCACGCCGGCGTGAAGGTCGGCCACCAGGCCGACACCAAGCAGCTGCTGTCGTCGCTGGCGAGCTTCAAGCCCACCTTCCTCCTCGCCGTGCCCCGCGTGTTCGAGAAGGTCTACAACTCCGCCGAGCAGAAGGCCGAGGCCGGAGGCAAGGGCAAGATCTTCCGCAAGGCGGCGGAGACCGCGGTCGAGCACTCCAAGGCTCTCGAGACGGGCCACGTTCCGTTCGGGCTCCGGGTGCGCTTCGCGCTCTTCGACCGCCTGGTCTACTCGAAGCTGCGTGCCGCGATGGGCGGCAACATCCGCTACGCCGTCTCGGGCTCCGCGCCGCTGGGCGCACATCTCGGTCACTTCTTCCACAGCCTCGGAATCAAGATCCTCGAGGGTTACGGCCTCACCGAGACCACCGCGCCGGCAACCGTCAACCTGGCGACCAAATTCAAGATCGGCACGGTCGGTCCGACACTCCCGGGCGTGTCCGTCCGGCTGGCCGACGACGGCGAGATCCAGGTCAAGGGAATCGACGTCTTCAAGGAGTACTGGAAGAACCCGGAGGCGACGGCCGCAGCGTTCGACGACGGCTGGTTCCGCACCGGCGACCTGGGCACGTTCGACGACGACGGCTTCCTCACCATCACCGGGCGAAAGAAGGAGATCATCGTCACGGCCGGTGGCAAGAACGTCGCCCCTGCCGCTCTGGAGGACCCGATCCGGGCCAACCCGCTGGTGAGCCAGGTGATCGTGGTCGGCGACCAGCGGCCCTTCATCGCCGCTCTCATCACCCTCGACACCGAGATGCTGCCCGCCTGGCTCGCACACCACGGAGAAGACAAAGACCTGACGCTCGCCGAGGCGTCGGTCAACCCGACGGTCAACGCCGAGATCCAGCGTGCGATCGACGTCGCGAACGACCATGTCTCGCGTGCCGAGTCGGTCCGCAAGTTCGTGGTGCTCGCCACCGACCTCACCGAGGCGAGCGGCCACCTGACGCCCAAGCTGAGCATCAAGCGCAACATCATCCTCGCGGACTTCGCCGACGTGATCGACGGCATCTACAGCGGCTCCCCTGCGACGCAGGGCATCTCGCTGTCGCACTGAACGCGCCGAGACGGAGAACGCGCCCGGAGCCGAGTCGGCTCCGGGCGCGCTCTCTGTCAGGCGTCTAGACCTCGTCGCGCCAGGAGTGCTCGGGCGCGTACCCGAGCACCCGGCGGGCCTTGTCGATCGACAACAGGGTGTGGTTCACGCCGAGCTCGCCCTTCAGCGGCACGCCGGGGAACACCTCGGCGACCAGCTCGGCGTTCGGCCGGGTCATCACGGTGTCGGCCGCCGCGATGATGAAACGGTCGAAGCCGGTCGTCTCCCACTCGAGGGCGCGCAGGATGGCCTGGGCGCCGTCGCGGGCGTCGATGTAGCCCCACAGGTTCCACTTGCGCTTGCGGGCGTCGTCGTCGTACGACGGGAACGCGGCGTAGTCCGCCGGCTCCATCACGTTCGAGAACCGCAGCGCGACGATCTTGAGCTGCGGGTCCCAGCGCACGAGCTCGATCGCCATCTGCTCCTCGAGGTGCTTGACGAGCGAATAGGTGCTCTCGGGTCGCGCCGGATAGTCCTCGTCGACCGGGATGTAGGGCGGCGGAACGTCGAACGGCAGGCCTAGCACCGTCTCGCTGGACGCGTACACGACGTTCCGGATGCCCGCCCGGCGCGCCGCCTGGAACACGTTGTACGTCACGCGGATGTTGTTGTGGAACGTCGCCACATCGCTGAGGATGCCCGGGGCCGGAATGGCCGCCAGGTGCACGATCGCATCGAAGCCGTCGTACTTGTCGTTCACCCCCAGGATCGCGTCGAGGGTCTGCCCGTAATCGGTGAGGTCGACCTTGACGAAGTCGGGTCCACGCTCCCCCGCCGAGTCCAGATTGATGACCTCGTTGCCCGCCGCGGCGAGTTCGCGCACCACAGTGCGCCCGAGCTTTCCTGATCCTCCAGTGACAGCGATTCGCATGCTGCCAGTCTAGTGAGGCGTCAGAACCAGTCGCTCTCGCGGACCTGCCGCATGGCCTCGCGGCGGCTCTCCTTGTCGAGACGGTCGAGGTAGAGGGTCCCGTCGAGATGGTCGGTCTCGTGCTGCAGCGCCTGGGCGAGCACTCCGGTTCCGGAGATCTCGATCTCATTGCCGTCGAGGTCGGTGCCTGTCACGCGCGCGAACGGGTAACGGGCCGTCTTGAACCACAGGCCGGGCACCGACAGGCACCCCTCGTCGATGAGTTCGGGCTCGCCGGAGACCTCGACGAGCACCGGGTTCAGGATGTAGCCGACCTCACCGTCGACGTTGTAGCTGAAGGCCCGCAGGTTGACGCCGATCTGCGGGGCCGCGACGCCGGCACGACCGGGCGGGAGCACGCTGTCGATCAGATCGTCGACCAGGCCGCGCACGCCGGCGTCGACCTCGGTGATCGGTGCAGAGACCGTCTTGAGCACGGGGTCGCCGAACAGGCGGATCTGGCGTTCGGTCACAGGGATCTCCTTGAGAGGTGCGAGCGGGAGGCGCGGCTCAGCCGCGGTTGGTCGGCAGGCCCTCGACCACCAGTGCGGCGAGCGTGCGCGCGGACTGCTTGGTGAGCGGCTTGAGGTCTTTGTACGAGACGACCGACCCGGCGGCGAGCTGCGGGTCGTACGGAATGCGCACGACCTCGCGCACCCGCGACCGGAAATGCGACTCGATCTCGTCGAGCTTCACCAGGTTGGTGCCCTGGGTTGCCGTGTTGAGCGCCACGATGGCGTTGCGCACCAGCTCGCCGTAGCCGTTCGCCTCGAGCCAGGTGAGGGTCTCCGACGCCAGGCGCGCCTCGTCGACGCTGCCACCGGAGACGATCACGACGGAGTCGGCGCGCTGCAGCGTCGCCCGCATCACCGAGTGCACGATGCCTGTGCCGCAGTCGGTGAGCACGATCGAGTAGAAACGGGCCGTGAGGTCGGCGACGACGTTGTAGTCGTTCTCGTCGAATGCCTCGGACAGCAGCGGGTCGGTGTCGGAGGCTAGGATGTCGAGCCTCGTCTCGTCGCGCGACACAAGAGCCGAGAAGTCGGTGAAGCCGTTGATGCTCGGGGCCTTCTGCACCACATCCCGAACCGTCGCCCTGGTCTGCTTGGTGACGCGCTCGGCGAGGGTGCCGCGATCAGGATTGGCGTCGATCGCCACGATGCGGTCTTCCCGCGCGTCGGCCAGCGCCATGCCGAGCAGCGTGGTCACGGTGGTCTTGCCGACGCCGCCCTTGCGGGTGAGCACCGGCACGAAGCGCGTTCCGCCTTCGAACTGCTTCTGGATGCGGTGGTCGAGCTCCTTGCGCGCGCGCACCGTGGCCGAATCGCCCAGGTTGACCGTATGGAAGGTGATCGCATAGACGAACCGGTGCCAGCCGCCCTCGGGGCCGGGCCGCGTCTTGCGGTTGACCTCGAGCAGACGGTCGGCGGTGAGCATGGCCGCCGGCTCCGGCTGCTGCGAGTGCTCGCCGCGCAGGCGGTCCCGCCGGGACTGGCTGAAGGGGTCCGAGCCGGGCAGCGGCGGGATCTCGCGCGGCTGGTCGTCGTGGGTCGGCGTCGGTCCCGTGGCGAGTCGCGAGGCGACGATGGCAACGGACATGGTGGTCGGCTCCGTCGGCGAGGCGACGAAACCGGGGTTCACCGGCACGTCGTCGATCGCGACAGCCACTTCGTCTTCCGGCGCTTCTGGCGCAGGCGCCGGCGGCAGGTCGACGACGATGCTGAGGCTCTCGGGAAGCGAGATCGCCAGGTCGTCCGTCGTCGCGGGCTCGCGCGAGGCGACGTCGCCCGACGAGGATTCGCTCGATGCGAGTTCGTCAGAGGCGAGTTCGCCCGTTCGGCCCTTATCCGGCTTGTCTGCCACGGATACCGTCTCCTTCTGTCACTGGTGAGAGCGACTGGGACAGTTTAGCGGTCTGCGACCCCCACCCATCGGCTCAGCCGGCGGGTGCGACCACCACGAGGAGGTCGCCGGCGTCCACCTGCTGGGTCTTCGGGATCGCCAGACGCTCGATCGTGCCCGGGACGGGGGCGGTGATGGCCGCCTCCATCTTCATCGCCTCGATCGACGCGACGGTCTGCCCGGCGGCGACCTGGTCGCCGATCCCGACCTGCAGCGTGACGACTCCGGAGAACGGCGCAGCCACGTGGCCGGGCTTGCCCGAGTCGGCCTTCTCGGCCGCCTTGGTCTCCACCACGATGCCGCGGTCGCGCACGAACACCGGCCGGAGCTGGCCGTTGAGCGTCGTCATGACCGTGCGCATGCCTTTGTCGTCGGCCTCGCCGATCGCCTCGAGGCCGATGTAGAGGCGAACGCCCTTGCCGATCTCGATGACATGCTCGGTGCCCTGCTTGAGGCCGTAGAGGTAGTCCATGGAATCGACGACGGAGAGGTCGCCGAACAGCTCGCGGATCTGCTCGAAGATGCGGGTCGGCGCCGGGAACAGCAGGCGGTTCAGCGTCGAGCGTCGCTCGGCGCTGGAGCCGTCGAGGGCCGCCGCGTCGTCGGGCGAGAGGTCTTCGACGCCGATCTTGACCGTCTTGCCAGCGAGCACCTTGCTGCGGAACGGCTCCGGCCATCCTCCCGGAAGCTCACCGAGCTCGCCCGCCATGAAGCCGACGACCGAGTCGGGGATGTCGTAGTTCTGCGGGTTCTCGGCGAAGTCGGCCGGGTCGGCGTGCACCGCCGCGAGATGCAGGGCGAGGTCTCCGACGACCTTGGACGACGGGGTCACTTTGGGAATGCGGCCGAGGATCTGGTTGGCGGCGGCGTACATGTCCTCGACGAGCTCGAAGTCCTCCGCCAGGCCGAGGGCCTTCGCCTGCTGGCGCAGGTTCGAGAGCTGGCCGCCGGGGATCTCGTGCTTGTAGACGCGACCGGTGGGGCCGGGCAGCCCGGACTCGAAGGGCCGGTAGACCTGGCGGACCGCTTCCCAGTACGGCTCGAGCGCGTTGACAGCCGAGAGGGAGATCCCGGTGTCGCGCTCCGTGTGCGCGAGAGCGGCGACGAGGGCGGAGGCGGACGGCTGGCTGGTCGTTCCGGCCATGGGCGCGCTCGCCACGTCGACCGCGTCGGCGCCGGCCCGGCTCGCCGCGAGCAGCGTGGCCAGCTGGCCACCGGGGGTGTCGTGGGTGTGCACGTGGACCGGGAGGTCGAATCGCTCGCGGAACGCGGCGACGAGCTTCTCGGCGGCGGTCGGGCGCAGGAGGCCCGCCATGTCCTTGATGGCGAGGATGTGCGCGCCGGACTCCACGATCTGCTCGGCCAGCCTCAGGTAGTAGTCGAGCGTGTACAGGTCTTCGGCCGGGTCGAGCAGGTCGCCCGTGTAGCAGACGGCCACTTCGGCGACGGCGGTGCCGGTGGCGAGCACCGACTCGATGGCGGGGCGCATCTGCGAGACGTCGTTGAGGGCGTCGAAGATGCGGAAGATGTCCACGCCCGTGGCGGCGGCCTCGCGCACGAACGCGTCGGTCACCCTCGTCGGGTACGGCGTGTACCCGACCGTGTTGCGGCCGCGCAGCAGCATCTGGATGTTGATGTTGGGCAGGGCCTCGCGCAGCGCTGCGAGGCGGTCCCACGGGTCTTCGCCGAGGAATCGGAGGGCGACGTCGTAGGTCGCACCGCCCCACGCCTCGACGGACAGGAGCTCCGGGGTCATGCGGGCGACGTACGGGGCGACGGCCAGCAGGTCGCGGGTGCGGACGCGGGTGGCGAGCAGCGACTGGTGGGCATCCCGGAATGTCGTCTCGGTCACCGCCAGGGCCGTCTGCTTGCGCAGCGCCTCGGCGAAGCCGGCCGGGCCGAGCTCGAGGAGCCTCTGGCGCGAACCGGACGGCGCCGGCGCGGACAGGTCGATTTTCGGAAGCTTGTCGGCCGGGGCGTGCGTCTGAGGACGCTCGCCGTTCGGCAGGTTGACGGTGACGTCGGCGAGCCAGTTGAGAACCTTGGTGCCGCGGTCCTTGGAGGCGCGGCCCTTGAAGAGACCCGGGCGCTCCTCGATGAACGAGGTGCTGACGTTGCCGGCGATGAAGTCCGGGTCGTCGAGCACGGCCTGCAGGAACGGGATGTTCGTGGCGACGCCGCGGATGCGGAACTCGGCGAGGGCACGGCGCGCGCGGCTGACGGCCGCCGGGAAGTCGCGGCCCCGACAGGTCAGCTTGGCGAGCATCGAGTCGAAGTGCGGGCTGATCTGCGCGCCGGGATTGATGGTTCCGCCGTCGAGGCGGATGCCACCTCCGCCGGGCGAGCGGTAGGTGGTGATCTTGCCCGTGTCGGGACGGAATCCGGCCGTCGGGTCCTCCGTGGTGATGCGGCACTGGAGCGCCGCTCCGCGGACATGCACGGTGTCCTGGCTGAGGCCGAGCTCGGCGAGCGTCTCGCCCGCCGCGATGCGCATCTGCGACTGCACCAGGTCGACGTCGGTGATCTCCTCGGTGACCGTGTGCTCCACCTGGATGCGCGGGTTCATCTCGATGAACACGTGCTGACCGGCGCGCTCCCCCGCGGTGTCGAGCAGGAACTCGACCGTTCCGGCGTTCTCGTAGCCGATCGACTTCGCGAACGCGACCGCGTCGCGGTAGAGGGCCTGACGGGTGTCTTCGTCGAGGTTGGGCGCCGGCGCGATCTCGATGACCTTCTGGTGCCGACGCTGCACCGAGCAGTCGCGCTCGAAGAGGTGCATCGTCTCACCGGTGGCGTCGGCGAGGATCTGCACCTCGATGTGCCGCGGTCGCAGCACGGCCTGCTCGAGGAACATCGTGGGGTCGCCGAACGCGCTGTCGGCTTCGCGCATGGCCTCCTCGAGGGCTCCGCGCAGCTCGGCCTTGGTGTTCACCCGGCGCATTCCGCGACCGCCGCCGCCGGCGACGGCCTTGGCGAAGATCGGGAAGCCGACCTCGTCGGCCTGCTCGATGAGGAAGTCGATGTCTTTCGACGGTGGCGTCGACTTGAGCACGGGGACGCCGGCGGCGATCGCGTGCTCCTTGGCCGTGACCTTGTTGCCGGCCATCTCGAGCACACGAGGCGGGGGCCCGATGAAGGTGATGCCGGCCTCGCGGGCGGCCTCGGCGAGCTCCGGATTCTCGGAGAGGAAGCCGTAGCCGGGGTAGATCGCGTCGGCGCCGGCCTCCCGGGCGACCCGGATGATCTCCTTGACGTCGAGGTACGCGCGCACCGGATGCCCGGGCTCGCCGATCTGGTACGCCTCGTCCGCCTTCAGCCGGTGCATCGAGTTGCGATCCTCGTACGGGAACACGGCTACTGTCTGGGCGCCCAGCTCATAGGCGGCCCGGAAGGCACGAATGGCGATTTCACCGCGATTGGCAACGAGGATCTTACGGAACATTGGGACCTTTCGAGCAGGGGGCCAGGCCACACAGCAAACGGTTAGGTTCTCTAAGACTAGTGAAGGTAACGTAGTTGCTTGTGCACGTACTCAGCGTTAGTTCCCTCAAAGGTGGTGTCGGTAAGACCACGGTGACGCTGGGGCTGGCTTCCGCGGCTTTCGCCAAGGGCCTCCGCACTCTCGTGGTCGATCTCGACCCTCAGTCCGACGTCTCGACGGGCATGGACATCCAGGTCGCCGGTCACCTGAACGTGGCCGACGTCCTCGCCTCGCCCAAGGAGAAGATCGTCCGGGCGGCGATCGCCCCCAGCGGCTGGACGAAGGGCCGCACGGGCAAGATCGACGTGATGATCGGCAGCCCGTCGGCGATCAACTTCGACGGCCCGCACCCGAGCATCCGCGACATCTGGAAGCTCGAGGAGGCGCTGGCCAACGTCGAGCACGACTACGAGCTGGTGCTCATCGACTGTGCTCCGTCGCTCAACGCGCTGACCCGCACGGCCTGGGCCGCGAGCGACCGCGTCGCCGTCGTCACGGAGCCCGGGCTCTTCTCCGTGGCCGCCGCCGACCGTGCGCTGCGAGCGATCGAGGAGATCCGCCGTGGTCTGTCGCCCCGGTTGCAGCCCCTCGGCATCATCGTCAACCGCGCGCGTGTGCAGTCGCTGGAGCACCAGTTCCGCATCAAGGAGCTGCGCGACATGTTCGGGCCCCTCGTGCTGAGCCCGCAGTTGCCCGAGCGCACCTCGCTGCAGCAGGCGCAGGGCGCCGCCAAGCCGCTCCACATGTGGCCGGGTGAGAGCGCTCAGGAGATGGCGCACAACTTCGACATGCTGCTGGAGCGCGTCCTGCGCACGGCCCGCATCGGCGAGTACGCCACCGCGCAGTAGCCGCTCGGCCCTCCGCCCCGAGCACTCGCGCCTGCGCGTGCCTGCGCATCAGCGCGCCGGTCCATCCGCGAGCGACCGGCATCCTGAATTCAGGAGTTCTCGGCGGCGGGTGGCCGCTCAGTCCTGAGTAACGGACGTGGCGGCCGGCGGCGGGCCCATACTCCTGAGAACAGGAGCGTCTACCGCGGATGGGAAGGCCCAACGGCGGGCACGGAGCAACTGCGACGAATCGACCGTGAGATTGCGCTCAGGAAGCGCGGAGAGCGCTCAGGAAGCGCGGACGGCGCGACGAGCGGCGAGCTCGTCCATCGGGTCGACCGTCTGGGTGTCGAGCTCGACGAGGCTGGTCTCGACCTCGCGGAGCACTTTGCCGACCGCGATGCCGAACACGCCCTGACCGCGGCTGACCAGGTCGATGACCTCGTCGTTGGAGGTGCAGAGGTAGACGCTGGCGCCGTCGCTCATCAGCGTGGTCTGGGCCAGGTCGTTGACGCCCGCCTCACGCAGCTGGTTGACCGCGGTGCGGATCTGCTGCAGCGAGATGCCGGTGTCGAGCAGGCGCTTGACGAGCTTGAGGACCAGGATGTCGCGGAAACCGTACAGTCGCTGCGAACCGGAACCGGCTGCGCCGCGGACCGTGGGCTCGACGAGCCCCGTGCGGGCCCAGTAGTCGAGCTGGCGGTAGCTGATGCCGGCCGCGCGAGCCGCGATGGCCCCGCGGTAACCGCTCGCATCGTCCATCTCGGGCAGGCCGTCTGTGAACAGCAGGCCCAGATCGTATCGGGGCGTGTCGTTGTCACGACTCAGTTCACTCATGCGTTTGCCTCTCGCCCCGATAGTGAATAGCGCTCGTACAACGGCGCTTCAACAACGGTACCCATGCCGGAGGTCGCGAGCAACGACATTCGCAGTTTCGCCGCCGGCGTGTCGAAAGCGTTACGGCCGTTCACGGCTGGAGTCGAGACAGCGCCGACCGGATGATGCTGCCGCGCACGACGTCGAGTTGTCCGGCGATCTCGCGGGCGAGTTCGACGGTCTGGGCCCGGCTCGAGACCTCGTTGCGACGTGCGATCGGCACGAGGGCGGTCTCGATCAGGCCGATCTCGCGTTCGGCGGCGGCCCGGAAGCCGCGCAGGTGGCGCGGCTCGATTCCGTGGTTGCCCAGTTCGACGAGTGCTTTGAGCACGGTGAGTGACTCTTCGCCGTACACCTCGGCCGGCGTGAGCACCGACGCCGCAACGGCGTCGTGCAGCAGCTCGGCGCTGGCCCCCGCCTCGCGCAGGAGCTCAGCGCGCTTGAAGCGGCGCCCGCTCGGCAGCATCGATGGCCCTGCGGCGGTCGCGCCGGGGACCTGAGGGTTGAGCCCGGCGTCGAGATCGGCGAGGTAGGCCTTGATGACTTTGAGCGGCAGATAGTGGTCGCGCTGCATGCCGAGGACGACGCGCAGACGCTCGAGGTCGCCGGACGAGAACTTGCGATAACCGGATGCGGTGCGCGACGGCGAGATGAGGCCGCGCTCTTCGAGAAAGCGCAGCTTCGACGACGAGAGGTCGGGGAACTCCGGCGTCAGCCGGGCGAGCACTTGTCCGATGCTCAGCAGGGCAGGCGAGGCCGACCGGACTCTCGCCGCTTGCCGGGCCACTAGCTCTGCGCCGGAGCGGCGAGGTCGTAACGGGACGCGTAGAAGGTGAGGCGGAACTTGCCGATCTGCACCTCGGCGGAATCGGAGAGCAGCGCGCTCTCGATGCGGACTCCGTCGTAGTAGGTGCCGTTGAGCGACCCGAGGTCGCGCACTTCGAACGCCGTTCCGCGCCGGGTGAACTCGGCATGCCGCCGCGACACCGTGACGTCGTCGAGGAAGATGTCGGCGTTCGGGTGCCGGCCGGCGCTGGTCACATCGGCGTCGAGCAGGAAACGTGCCCCTGTATTGGGGCCACGCCGGACGATGAGGAGTGCCGAACCGGAGGGCAGAGCCGCGATGGCCTCCTGCTCTTCGGCCGAGATCTCTCCGTCGACCGGGTACATCTTCGAGACGAACTCCTCGCCGAAGCGAGCGGTCGTGTCTTCGTTCCCCGCGGCTGAATTACGCAGGGGGTTGTTCTCGGCGTCGTCATCGGCCGGCCCATTGGGAAATGTCATGTCAGGCACCGTCAACCTCCTCTTCATCCAGCGTATCTGATCGGCCGGGTCCGTCGTCGCCCTCAAGACGGATTACGCGGGCCGTCTCACCTATATACACGAAACCTGCCCACCAGTAGAGGAAAGCGCCCCACAATGCGAACGCCCATCCGAGCGGGAGCGAGATCGGCGCCAGCGCGTCGAAGGCCTCGCCGAGCATCAGGAGCGGGAGCGCGCAGAACAGGCAGAAGGTGGCGACCTTGCCGAGATGGTGCACGGGAAGGGGGCCGAAGCCGTGGTTGGCGAGGATGACGCCGAGGATGGCGAGCATCACATCCCGCGCCACGATCACCGCCACGAGCCACCACGGGATGACCTCGCGCCAGGCCAGACCGATGAGCGCCGCGAAGATGTAGAGCCTGTCGGCGGCCGGGTCGAGCAGCTGGCCGAGCCGGGAGATCTGGTCGAGCCTGCGGGCGAGATACCCGTCGAGGAAGTCGGTGATGCTGGAGACGACGAGCACCAGCAGGGCGAGCGCGTCCTCCCCGATGATGACGAACACCAGGAACACCGGCACGAGTGCGAGCCGGAAGAAGCTGAGGATGTTCGGGATCGTCAGGACCCGCGAACTGACCTCGCGCCCGCCGATTCCATCCACGGGAAACGAGTCTAGTGACCCGGCCCGATGCCTAGGATGAGCACGTGGAGCCTTTCATCGTCTGTCTCTGGATCCTCGCGGGGGTCTGCGTCGTCACCTGGGTGCTGTCCATGATCACCGGGGAGCACTCCTGGGTCGACCGCATCTGGTCGGTCATCCCGGTCGTCTACGTGTGGGTCTTCGCCGGGTCCGCGGGGCTGCAGGACGCGCGGCTGGATCTGATGGCGGCGCTGGTGACGCTGTGGGGCATCCGGCTGACCTTCAACTTCGCGCGCAAGGGCGGCTACGCGCCGGGCGGAGAGGACTACCGGTGGTCGGTGCTGCGCACCCGGATGCCCGCCTGGCGGTTCGCGTTGTTCAACCTGTTCTTCATCGTGATCTACCAGAACGTGCTGCTGCTCCTCATCACCCTTCCGGCCTGGACCGCGTTCCAGCGCCGGACGCCCCTGAACGGGCTCGACCTCCTCTGCGCCGTCGTCTTCCTGGCGTTCCTGGTCGGCGAGACCGTCGCCGACCAGCAGCAGTGGACGTTCCAGCAGTGGAAGAAGGCGGAGAGGGCCGCCGGTCGGCAGCCGCAGCCCCGGTTTTTGCAGAGCGGTCTGTTCCGGTTCTCGCGGCACCCCAACTTCTTCTTCGAGCAGGCGCAGTGGTGGATGGTGTTCTTCTTCGGCGCCGTGGCCGCCGGCTCCGTGCTGCAGTGGACCGTGATCGGCCCGGTGCTGCTCACCGGCCTGTTCATCGGGTCGACGGTGTTCACCGAGAGCATCACGCTCTCGCGCTACCCGGAGTACGCGGGCTATCAGCGCCGCACGTCGCCGATCGTGCCGTGGTTCCCCCGTCGCGGCGGGCACGACGCGCTCCCGGCGTCCCAGTAAGAGGTCAGGATGCGGCGGCCGCGCGCCTCGCCGGCCGCGGGAACGCAGCACGCATGTGGTCGGAGTCGAGGTAGTCGGCCACGCCGATCAGGATGAGGCTGAACAGGATCTGCTCGGTGACCATCCAGAGCGGGTAGAGGCCCGGGATCGCGGCGATCACGAGCGTGACGACCGGGAACACCTTCGAGAACAGGCGCAGGCGCGAATACGCCCAGTAGTACCCCTTCTGGGCGCGCCAGGCGAAATAGAAGAGGGTCGCGGTCATGGCCAGGACGACGGCGCAGCGCATCCACACGGCCCAGTGCACGTCGGCGCCGCCGGCCTGCAGGACGACGGCGACCACGAGGGCGGCGACCCCCAGCACGAACTCGGCGACCAGCAGCCAGGTGATCACGACGAACGCGCGCCGGGTGCGGGGATCGTCGCGGGCCTCCGGCGGGATCGTGTAGTCGGCGTGCCGTCCGCCGGCGACCCGATCGAGCATCCGGAGCCCGGACGCGACGAGAGATGACTCCATCCCCTTACGGTAACCCGGCCGACGCGCGTCTTCTTCCACCTTTCGGACGACGGGAGCGCGTACCGTTGGAGGATGTCGTGCATCCGGTTCAACACCCCCGCCCAGCGTCAGGCGATGAGGGAGCACCGCCCGGCGATGCTCACCGCGGAGGAGGCGGCCGCACTGCACCCGTCGCCGCCGGTGACCGAGAGCAAGCTCCAGCGACTGCGTCTGCTCGCCGAACACGAGAACCCCAAGATCCGCGAGAGTGTGGCCAGCAGCTACAACACCCCCGACGACCTCTTCATGAAGCTGGCGAACGACCCCGATGCCGGCGTGCGCGGCTGCGTGGCCAAGAACGAGGCGACGCCGTGCGACATCCTCCGGATGCTCGCCGACGACCGCTCCGAGACGGTGCGCGGCTGGGTGGCGGTCAACTACTTCGTGCCGGCCGACGTGATGGAGAAGCTCGTCGGTGACGCGAGCAGGACCGTCCGCAGCCTGGTGAAGTGGAAGTCGCAGCTGGTCGAAGCGGTCTGATCGTGGCCGAGCCGGCGACCGTGCGGGTCGACTCCTGGTCGTGGGCCGTCCGCCTCTACAAGACGCGATCGGCCGCCGCCGTTGCGTGCAAAGCCGGGCACATCCGCGTGAACGGCGAGAAGGCGAAGCCCGCGCAGGCGGTGCGGATCGGTGACGAAGTGCGGGCGCGCGTCGGCGAGACCGAGCGCATTCTGATCGCCAAGCGGCTGATCGTGAAGCGGGTCGGCGCGACGGTCGCCGCCGAGTGCTTCGACGACCTCACCCCTCCCCCGCCGCCCAAGGCCGAGGCTCCGTCTGCGATCGTCCGCGAGCGGGGCGCGGGGCGCCCGACCAAGCGCGATCGGCGCATCATGGACCAGCTGCGGGGACGCGGATGACGCGTGCGCGCATCGGCATCTCCGGATGGACGTATGCGCCGTGGCGCGGGACGTTCTACCCGAAGGGGCTCCCGCACCGCAAGGAGCTTCCCTACGCAGCCGACCGGCTCGACTCGATCGAGATCAACGGCTCGTTCTACGCGCTGCAGCGTCCGACGAGCTACCGGCGCTGGGCGGAGGAGACCCCCGACGACTTCGTCTTCGCCGTGAAAGGGGGCCGCTACATCACGCACATCCTCCGGCTGCGCGACTGTCGTGAGGCCCTGGCCAACTTCTTCGCGTCCGGGGTCCTCACACTCGGCCCGAAGCTCGGCCCCCTGCTGTGGCAACTGCCGCCGACGCTGCAGTACGACGAGGAGTCCGTCCGCGCCTTCCTGCGGCTGCTGCCGCGCAGTACGGCGGACGCGGCGGCACTGGCGAGGGACACGACCCTGGACTCCGACCGGACCGACACGGCCGGCGGGCAGGATCGCCCGCTACGGCACGCCGTCGAGGTCCGCCACGCGAGCTTCGACGTCCCGTCGTTCGCCGACCTCGCCCGATCGGAGGGCGTGGCGATCGTGGTGGCCGACACGGCGGGACGCTATCCGGTCATCCGGGAGCGGACCGCGGACTTCGTGTACGTGCGGCTGCACGGCGACGAGGAGCTCTACACCAGCGGATACACCGCCGAGGCGCTCGAACGCTGGGCGACGGAGCTGCGCGGACGGCTCGCCGACGGGCTCGACGTCTACGCCTACTTCGACAACGACGTGAAGGTGCGGTCGCCGTACGACGCGATGGCCCTGCGCGAGCTGCTCACGGCATCCGGGAGCCCGAGCGGCGACCCGCTCGCCGGCTAGTTCTGCAGCACCGACAGCACGTTGCCGGCCGGGTCGCGGAACCAGGCGATGTCAGGCCCCTGGCCGGCCGCCTTGCCGCGCGCGATGCCCTTCGCGTCGGAAGGGAAGTCGGGGCTGTCGTAGATGCGCGTGTCGACTCCTCGGGCGTTCAGATCGTCGACCGCGGCGTCGATGTCGTCGACGACCAGATTCAGGATCGTGAAGGTCGCCGGCTCGTGATCCGGCTTGGGGTAGATGAACACGTGACTACCGGTCGGGAGGACCAGGTCGAGGTTGCCCATCGCGCCGTCGCTGACCTGCAGTCCGAGAGTGTCACCGTAGAACGCCTTGGCGTCGGGGATGTCGTTGACGCTGAAACCGCTGAAAACATCGAGTGGTGTGAACATGACTCCACTGTGCTCCCCCGAACGCCGTGGCGTCTAGACGAACCGGATGCTCTCCTGCAGCCGGCTGCGCAGCTCGAACGCGCGGTCCACGCTCTCGCGCCCTGCCGCGTCCGCGCCGTTCCGCAGCACCAGCGGCAGCAGCGAACGGCGCACCAGCAGCGCGCCGGCCAGCCGGCCGCGCTCGATGCGCTCGTACGGGACGGCGAGCGCGTCATCCGGAACCACGATGATCAGCCCGGTGAACCGCACGCCCACCTGTCGCGAGAACGTCTTCGAGTCGCGCAGCAGGTCGTGGAACGGCTCGTCGTCGTGGTCGATCGACGCGCCGACCACGTCACCCTTGGAGAGTTTGACCTCGCCTCCCCAGTCGGCGGACCGGATCGCGAACAGTCCGGCCGGGCCGAGCACGACGTGATCGAGCTTGGCGTCCGAGCGGGGATGCACGGACACGTCGTTCCAGATCGTGAAGCCCATCCCGAGGCCGGTGACCGCGCGCGCTGTCGCCTCTTCGGCGAGCGCGACCGCGAGCAGGTGCCGGATCTCACGCGGAGCCGACCGCACGAGCGACGGCTCGTACGGGTCGTCGAGCTCGGTGCCGCGTCCCACCCATTCGCGCATCAGCGATAGGTAGCGCTCACGCGCCTGGCCACCCGGATGCCCGTAGCTGCGCGCCCGCACGGTGGTGCCGCGCGACTGGGACCGCGTGGGGTGGACGGTCGCGCTGAAGCCGGTGGAACCGCTGCCGCCGTCGGTCACCCCGGCGCCGAAGCCGTCTTCGCCCCGGTCGTACCGGGCGCGGTCCTCCGGGTCGCCGACGAGCTCCCAGGCGCGCTGCACCTCCAGGAACCGGGCGGCCGTTCCGCCGGTGTCGGGGTGGGTCTCCCGTAGCAGCCGCCGATACGCGCGCCGCAGCTCCTCGTGCGACACGGATGCTCTGACGCCGAGCACCTCGTACGGGCTGGGCGAAAGGGGGCTGTCGCTCATCGGCGTCTGTCGTCTCTCTGGGTCTGGCTGCGGGGTCCGTCAGGAACCGCCTCTTTGACGATACCGTCGGTCGGCTGGGAGGTTGCTCCCCACTTGCCGTGAGCGAGATGTTTTCCGCCGATTCGGATTGCGGCCAGTAACTGACCGCAATGGCGCCTAGCGTGGAGGTACACCGACAGAAAGGAACCGATCATGGCGATCACCGACTGGAGAATCGAACTCATCTTCATCCCCGTCACGGATGTCGACCGCGCCAAAGCGTTCTACGTCGACCAGATCGGCTTCGCGGCCGACTTCGACCAAGTGGTCACGGAGGAGCTGCGCTTCGTGCAGCTCACCCCTCCCGGATCCGCGTGCTCGATCGCGTTCGGCAAGGGCCTGACCGACATGGAGCCCGGAGTGCAGCAGGGCATCCAGGTGGTCATCCCGAACGCCGACGAAGCCTACGCACACCTCCGTGAGAACGGCGTCGAGGCGACACCGGTCGACGAGCAGCCGTGGGGCCGGTTCGTCACCTTCCGCGACCCCGACGGCAACGGCTGGACCTTGCAGGAGCTCGTACCCCGCGACTGACGGCCTGACCGCGAACGACCGGATGCGCGACGCCCCTTGACAGGCGCCGCGCATCCACTATATTTGCCGTATCAGTTATGGAACCGATTGGTTATGGATATGGCGGACGATCGACTGAGCGCGGTGTTCTCGGCGCTCGCGGACCCCACCCGGCGTGAGATCCTGCTGCGCCTGATGCAGGGCGACGCGAATGTCTCACAGCTCGCCGAGCCGTTCACCGTGAGCCAGCCGGCCATCTCCAAGCACCTCAAAGTGCTCGAGACGGCCGGGCTCGTGTCGCGCTCCCGTGTCGCGACCAGCCGGCTGAGCCACCTCGAGGCCGAGCCGCTGCGGGAGGCGACGATGTGGATGGAACGCTACAAGCACTTCTGGTCGAGCAGTTTCGACAAGCTCGATGCGGCCTTGGCCGCCTATCAGGGAAAAGAGGAATCGCGATGAGCGAGACCCGACCGGGCGAGGTCGCCGACACCGACGTCTACATCACGCGGGCGTTCGACGCTCCCCGGCCGCTCGTGTGGCGGTTCTTCCTGCAGCCGGAGCACCTCGCCCGCTGGTTCGCTCCGGCCGGCTTCTCCACTCCGGCGGAGACGATCTCGATCGACCCGCGCGTGGGAGGCCGCTGGGAGCTGCTGATGGTCGACGACGTCACGGGCGAAGGCTTCCCGATGCGCGGCACCATCGTCGAGCTGGTCGAGCCGGAGCTCCTCGTGATGCGCCTCGATGCCGAGACCGGCCGCATCCCGATCAACGAGCTGATGCTGCGCATCCAGTTCCACGACCACGGTGACAGGACCCGCATCACCCTCCACCAGGGCCCGTTCACGCCCGACCGCCGGCACGCCACCGAATCGGGCTGGCTCGAATCGTTCGAAAAGCTCGACCGGCAACTGTCGGCCTAGCGAGACTCCGGCCGCGCAGGCCGCAGAAGAGAGGAAGGCTGTCGTGGCCGAGAAGATCATCACCGCACCGGCGACCACGGGCACGGTCATTTCGGCCGACGGCACCAGGATCGTCTACGAGAGAGTCGGAAGCGGCCCCGCCCTCGTGCTGGTGGACGGTGCGCTCTGCACGCGCGGCTTCGGTCCGGCTCGCCCGCTGGCAGCCGAATTGGCCGACCGGTTCACCGTCTTCAGCTACGACCGGCGCGGTCGCGGCGACAGCGGGGACACTCCGCCGTCCGCTCCCGAGCGCGAGCTGGAGGACCTCCGCGCTGTGATCGACCAGGCGGGTGCGCACAGCGGCGCAGACGAGGTCGCGGTCTACGGCAGCTCGTCGGGAGCGGCCATCGCGCTCGAGGCCGCGGCGGCCGGTGCACCGATCCGCCGACTCGTCACCTACGAGGCTCCCTATGTCGCGGCCGGCTGGAAGAACGGCGACGTCGACCACCTCACCGCGGTCGAGTCGCTGCTCGCCCAGGGCAAGCGGGGCTCCGCCGTCAGCTACTTCCTCGTGAAGATGGTCGGCGTGCCGGCTTTCGTGCCCGTGATGATGCGGATGATGCCGAAGGTCTGGAGGCAGTTGCAGGCCACCGCACCTTCGCTGCCCAACGACATCCGGATGATGCACGGCTTCCGTGTCCCCGCCGACCGCCTCGCGCGCATCGCGGCGCCGACCCTCGTGCTGGTGGGAGGCAAGGCGGCGGATGCGATGAGGACCGCCCAGGAAGCGGTGGCGGCTGCGGTTCCGGGCGCGCGCTTCGGTGTGCTCGACGGCCAGACGCACCAGGTGTCGGAGAAGGCCGTCGGTCCCGAGATCGCCGCCTTCGTCAGCGCGTGAGCCACGCGAACCAGATCAGCAGCAGCGTGACGACGAAGCCGCAGGCGTAGTTGATCCCGAGAAAGCGCCGCCAGCCCCGATTGGCGCGCGCGGACTCCGCATCGGGCACCGACCAGAACGGCGCTGCGACCAGGATGTAGGGCACGGCGAGCACCGAGGCGAGCGGCCCGGGCCACGCGGTCGCGAGCATCCCGAGCCCCGCCGATACCCAGGAGACGATCGCGATCCGCGTGGTCCACCGCGCGCCCAGCACCGTGGCGATCGACGAGATCCCGCCCTCGCGGTCGGGGACCACATCCTGCACTGCGCCGAACGCGTGGCTGCCGATCCCCCAGAGGAAGAACGCGAGCAGCGTCATCCAGAGCGCAGGCGTGAACACCGCGCCGGCCAGCACCAGGCCGTAGAGGGCCGGGCTGACGAAATGGGTGCTCGACGTGACCGAGTCGAGGAAGGGGACCTCCTTGAAGCGGAGCCCCGGCACCGAGTACGCCAGCACTGCGAAAACGCTGACGGCCAGCACCAGCCACGACAGCGGCGAGCCGAAGACGATCAGAGCGAGAAGGAACGGGACGTTCGTCACGGCAGCGGCGATCAGAGTGCGCCGGTGCATCGTACGACCGAGCACCGCCCCTTCCGCGCCGCCCTTGCGCGGATTGCGCAGGTCGGACTCGTAGTCGAAAACGTCGTTGACTCCGTACATCGCCAGGTTGTACGGGACCAGGAAGTAGAGCGTGCCCACCACGAGGGCCGGATCGAGCTCGCGCGTGGTCAGCAGATACGCCGCCGCGAATGGGAAGGCGGTGTTGATCCAGCTGAGAGGGCGCGAGGCGAGGAGCAGCTGGAGCAGCGGAGACGGCGCGGTGATCGTCATCGTGCCCGCCTCCGGAACAGCATCCAGAGCGCCGGAAGCAGCAGCAGTGCCACGACCGGATAGGCGAAGTCCTCGAGCGGGACCAGGCCGAGGTGCGCTCCGGCGATCCGGCCCGCTTCGTAGGTCATGAGGCCGGAGCGGATCATCAGGTTGTCGAAAACGGCGGTCAGGACCAGCGAGATCACCGCTGCGATCAGGACGGGCAGCCACCAGCGGCGGGCGATCCGCCTCCGGTCGGGTGCGGTGGCGAGGGCGAAGAACAGCACGACGGCGGCAACGATGAGGAAGGCCAGGCTGAGCAGGAGGTAGGTCATGCGCGCTCGCGACCGCGATCGATCATCCGGCCCGCCCCGGAGAGGAGGACCATGGTCAGATAGCCGAGGAAGGCCAGGAAGAAGACCTCTTCGAGCGGGAGCTCCGGTGCGAGCATGATGCCAGTCAGGAAAGGGCTCGTACCACGGGCGAAGACGTGGAGGCCGATGCCGAGCAGATCCCAGGCCAGGAAGAACGCGACGCCGATCCCGAGAACGAGGGCTGCCCGCCGGGCATCCCGCCAGAAGAACAGCGTGAACCGCCGATCGAGCAGCACCATGCAGCCGAGCGCGAGCAGTAGGAACAGCAGATACAGGATGCTCACGCCGGCCGCTCCTCCTGGAGCGTCACTCCCAGCGGTTCCGGCAGCGGCCCCGTGGAAGTGTCGCCGCGCAGACGTTTGACCACCAGCTCCGCGCTGATCAGGCACATCGGCAGGCCGATACCGGGAATCGTCGAGCCGCCGGCGTAGAGCAGGCCGTCGACTTTCGCGGAGGCGTTCCTGCCGCGGAAGAACGCGCTCTGTCGCAGTGTGTGTGCCGGACCGAGCGCACCGCCGCGCCACGCATTGAGGTCGGCCGCGAAATCCGCCGGGCCGACGGTGCGGCGCACCACGATGCGATCGGCCAGGTCGGGGATGCGTGCCCACCCGGCGATCTGAGCGATGGCTGCGTCCGCAGCGCGCTCGACGCGGGCATCCCCGGTCCCTCCGACTCCCCCGGCGCCGATCGACTCGTCGGCCGGCACGGGGATGAGCACGAACAGGTTCTCGCTACCGGCGGGGGCGACCCCCGGGTCCGTGGCGCTCGGACGGCACACGTAGATCGACGCGGGATCGGGGATCGACGGATGCTCGCCGTAGATGCGCTCGAAGCCGTCCGCCCAGTTGGCGGTGAAGAACAGGCTGTGGTGGGCGAGCTGTGGCAGCCGCCCGCTGATGCCGAGGTAGACCAGAACGGCCCCCGGCCCCGGCTCGCGGCGCTCCCACCAGCTCTGCGGGTACGTGCGAAACCGCTCCGGCAGCAGGTCGACTTCGGTGTGATGCAGATCGGCGGCCGACACGACCAGCCCAGCGTCGAGTCGCCGGGCGATGCCGGCGGCATCCACGTAGTCGACGCCGCTGACGCGCGGCATCCGGTCGCCCGGCCCGGTGCGGATGGCAGTGACCCGCGCGCCGGTCTCCACCACGACGCCCTCGCGCGTCGCGAGCCCGGCGATCCGGTCGATCAGCGTGGAGAAGCCGCCGAGCGGGTAGCGCACGCTGTCATCGAGGTCGAGGTGGCTCATCAGGTGGTACATGCTCGGCGCCTGCGAGGGCGAGGTGCCCAGGAACACCGCCGGGTAGCCGAGAATCTGGCGCAGCCGGTCGTCGCGCACGTAGCCGGCGGCGAAGCGGTCCAGGGGCTGCAGGAGCAACCGGCCGAGGCGGCCCAGTCGGCGGAGGAGGTTGCGGGTCGCGAACGGCCGGAACGAGGCGAAGGTGCTGTACAGGAAGTGGTCGACGGCCATCCGGTACGTCTCGGCCGCGCTCGCCAGATACCGATCGAGCGCGAAGCCGGCGCCGGGTTCGACGCGCTCGAAGAGTTCGCGGTTGGCCATCGGGTCCGCAACGATGTCGAGGGTCTGCGTCCGGCCTTCGAAGAAGACCCGGTAGCCAGGATCGAGGGTGACGAGCTGCAGCTGCTCGGCGGTGCTCGTGCCGAGCAGCCGGAAGAAGTGGTCGAAAACCTCCGGCATGAGGTACCAGGATGGGCCGGTGTCGAACCGGAAGCCCTCGGACTCCCACGATCCGGCACGACCGCCGACGCTCGCGTGCTGCTCCAGCACCGTGACGCTGAGTCCGTCCCTGGCCAGCAGCGCCGCGGTCGCGAGGCCGGCGATGCCGCCGCCGATGACGACGACAGACCCGGCCGGCGCCCTCACCGTGCGACCCCCGCGCCCCGGCCGGCCGTAGCGGTCGCGCGCAGCAGGATCGCCAGCTTGATGCGGGTCGGAACGCTCATTCGGGTGGTCAGGAGCTGCCGCGCCGGTGTCGAGCGCAGGCGGTCGCAGAGTTCGGTGAAAAGCCCGTGCGCGGCGAGGACGGCACGCCGGCAGTTGTCCGGCAGCTCGGGGATGGCATCGGCCGCAGCCTCGAGGTCGCGCTCGATGTCGACCACCAGTTCGAGCTTCTGCCGTTCGGTGAGCCGGGAGGGTTCGATGCCCGGAAAGTAGTTGCGGCCGAGCTCCGACCAGTCCTCCGCGAGGTCGCGGAGGAAGTTGATCTTCTGGAACGCGGCCCCGAGCCGGCGGGCCCCGCTCTCGAGCCGCCGCTGCCGGTCGGCGCCGACGTGTTCGTTCGAAAGGAACACTCGGAGGCACATCAGCCCGACCACCTCGGCCGAGCCGTAGATGTAGGCGCCGAGTTCGTCGGCGGAGAAGTCGACCGGACTCAGGTCGCGGCGCATCGAGGCGAAGAACGGTGCCGTCAGCTCAGGACCGATGCCCACCGAGCGTGCCGTCGTCGCGAAGGCGTGCACGACGACGTTGGCGCTGTACCCGGCGCGCATCGCGCGTTCCGTGTCGGCCTCGAGCGCGTCGAGCAGCTCGCGCTGGTCGCTCACGCTGAGGCCGGCTTCGTGAGCAGCGCCGTCGACGATCTCGTCAGCGACGCGCACCAGGGCATAGACGTCTTCGACGCGCGGTCTGACGGCGGGAGCGAGCAGGCGTGTCGCCATTCCGAAGGAGGTCGAGTACTCGTGGATGATCGTGGCCGAGCTGGTGTGAGCTGCTCGCGTGTACAGGGCGAGATCGGTGGGATGCTCGACCCCGGCCGGCACTCCGGCCTGCGCTTCGCGCGTCATACGATCCTCCCGATGCACGACCGCGCGACGGACCGCAGCTCGTCCGCGAGCACGGGGGGAAGATCGGAGGCGTCGATCACCGCCGCCGCGCGTGCCACGTGCTCGTCGATCAGGTTCTCGACGAAAGCGCGAGCGCCGCACTCGTCGAGGAACCGGGCGAGCATCCGGCCCTCGGCGGCACTCAGGTCGTGCCGGCCGAAGAGCGGTTCGACCCGCTCCCAGGCGGTGGTGGCCCGCGCGTACGCGATGAGCGAGGTCTCTTTGCCCTCGCGCAGGTCGCTGACCACGCTCTTGCCCGTCACGTCCTGGTCGCCGAACACACCGAGAAGGTCGTCGCCGAGCTGGAAGGCGACGCCGAGAAGGCGGCCGTACTCGGCGAGCGCTTCGAGGATGTCTCCTCCGGCCCCCGCGAGGATGGCACCGGCCGTCAGGGGGCCGGCGAACGAGTAGGTCGCGGTCTTGCGCTCGGTCATGGCCAGCACATCGGGAAGCCGGGCCTCACCGAGCCGCACGCTGAACGAGACATCGGCAAGCTCGCCGGCGGCGGTGACGAAGACGCTGTGATCGAGCAGGTCGAGGAGGGTGTCGCGGGTGCCGGACGGCGCGTCCACGCGGGCGACGAGCGACTGCGAGGCGTGGATCAGCAGATCGCCGGCGAGGATGCCGGCCGCCTGACCCCAGAGCCCGGCCCGCTGCACCCCCACTCCCCTGGCCAGCGCGTCCGCCGCGAACGCCCCGGACAGGTTCAGCCGGCCGCGTCGCACGGTGTCGCGGTCGATGACGTCGTCGTGGAGCAGGAACGCCGTATGCAGCAGCTCGAACGCGACGGCCGTGTCGACGGCGGCCGCGCGGTCGATTCCTCCGAGCCCCTCGAATGCGCTCAGCACGAAACGGGGCCGGATGCGCTTCCCGCCTTCGCTGGCCGCTCGCGCCTCTGCCCACAGGCGCTGGTATTCGCTGCCGTAACGGGCCGCGAGGGTGAGGCGTTCCGCGAAGAACGCATCGAGTCGGGCGTCGATCTCGACCGACAGGCCGAGGTGGCGCTCTCCGAGGTGGATGGACGTCATCCGGAGCTCCTTTGCCTAGCCAAGTAAGTAAATAACTTAGCACGCTTCTTGCCCCTGGGAATAGGATGATCGCATGACTTCCGACAAAGACGAGGCGCGGCGCATTTCGGGATCATTGCTCGATCCGCGTGTCATCGATCCGCGTCAGGAACTCGTGCGGCACGACGACCTCAGCGAAGAGGAACTGCTCCAGGTCGTGCACGTCCTCACCGCCATCCGCGACTGGCGCGAAGCCGAGCAGAAGCTGAGCTTCGAGTCCCGCAGCCACCTGAAGCTCAACGACACCGACATGAAGGCACTGCGGTACATCATCGCCTCGATGAACGCCGATGTCGCCGTCACCGCCGGAGCACTCTCCGAACACCTGCACATCTCGACGGCGTCGACCACGAAACTGCTCGACCGGCTCGAGCGGGGCGGGCACATCGAGCGCCACCCGCACCCGACCGACCGCCGGGCCGTGACCGTCTCCATCACCGAGGAGACCCACCGCGACGTGCGCCGCACGATGGGTGTGCAGCACGCGCGGCGCTACGAGGTCGCGAAGCGGCTGAAGCCCGCAGAACGCGACGTGGTCATCCGGTTTCTGACCGAACTCAGCGAGAGCATCGCCGCGCCGGTCGGCGACGACTGACGACTAGCTCGTTTCCGGGCCTGCTGTGCCGATGCTGCACTCGGCCTCCACCTCCGCCTCGAGCACGACTCTCAGTGATGCGCGAGCTGGCGACGAGTGATGGTGAACGAGGCCTCGTCGGTGACGAGGACCAGTTCGACGCCCTTGGTGTGGCGAAGCACGACGAGGGTCGGCTCGCCGGTGCGCAGTGCCCGCTCCGCCTGAGACAGGAAGATCCTGGCCATCTCGTCGGACGTCACGTACTCCCGCCCGCCGTGGCTCACGATCCACGCTTCTCCGCGTTCCATGGGGTGCTCCTGTCGTTCCGTACCTCAGGATAATTAGGCATTGACACCCGTACCAGGGATTGACAACACGATCGGTTCCTGCCTGGCCACGGCGCGCTTCCAAACGCCGGATCGTCCTGTACGGTTCAAGCCATGGGCAAGCTCATTTACGCCGGAACGACTGAGATCGGTTTCGAAGATCGCGTTCTCGCGCACCTGCAGATCGTGGTCGGCCTGAAGCTGCGCCGCAAGGAAGGGTTCTTCTTCTCCTGGCGCGACGAGCAGAGCGTCGGCGACGGACGGAGCGCCGTCTGGATCGACCCGTCCATCCCGCTCCTGTTCCGCTACAGCGGGGGTCGCCAGCCGAAGATCAACAAGACCTGGCTCGAGGCGCTCACCCTGTCGTCCAACAGTGCGCAAGGGCTCCAGCTCACCGAGGAGATCGGCGCACTCGGCGCCGACGAGGTGAACGCGGACACCCCTCCCGGGCGCTGACGCCGGGGGGCCTTGCCAGTCGTCGCGCTCACGCCTAGGTTGGCAAGCGGACCTCATGGCAGGAAGCGAGGGACGCCATGACAGAGATGGCAGAGTCAGACGGCACGACGACCGACGCCGCCCAGCAGGGCACGACGCAGCCGGGGGCCGACGAGCAGACGGCCGGCGAGCAGGCAGGCGGCGCCGCAGCTGCATCCGAGTCCGACGCGACCGCCGACGCGGGCGAGCGCCCGGGAGACATCCCGTTCGAACAGGCCGCCGCAGAACACGAGAACCCCGCGCTCGAGTGAGCGCGGGGTCCCGATCCCTTTCGCGGTCCGCTACCGCAGGTACTCCAGCAGTTCGGGGCAGCGGAGTCGTTTGAGGCTGCGCGTCTCCAGTTGACGCACCCGCTCGCGGGTGATGCCGTAGATCTCGCCCACTTCGTCGAGCGTCATCGGCTTCTGACCGTCGAGTCCGAAGCGCATCCGCACCACTTTGGCGTCGCGAGGCGGGAGCTCACGCAGGCGGTCCTCGAGATCGCGATGACGGAACCCGACCTCCACCGCCTCCGCCGGAGTCGGGAAGTCGTCGTCTTCGATGAGGTCGCCGAGCTCGGCCCCCTCGTTCTCGCCCACCGGCACGGCGAGCGAAACGGTCTCCGAGTCGCTCATCTGCAGCTTGCGGACCTCGGCGGGGTCGAGGTTCGACGCCTCCGACATCTCTTCGAGCGTCGGCGTGCGGCCGAGCTCGCCGCCCAGGTCACGACGGATGCGGTCGAGCTTGTCGATCTTCTCGACCGTGTGCACGGGGATGCGGATCAGCCGGGCCGTGTCCGCGATTCCGCGGAGGATCGACTGACGGATCCACCAGGTGGCGTACGTCGAGAACTTGTTCCCTGTGCGGTAGTCGAACTTCTCGACGGCGCGGACCAGTCCGAGGTTCCCCTCCTGGATGAGGTCCATCACGGGAAGACCACGGCCGGCGTATCGCTTCGCGATGCTCACCACGAGGCGCAGGTTCGCTTCGATGAACCGTTCGAACGCGCGCTTGCCGTCGTCGGCGAGCCACTGCAGTTCGCGGCGCTCGACGGGCGTGAGGCCCGATCGCTTGGCGAGCCGCTCCCCCGCCAGTACGCCGACCTCGATCCTCTTCGCGAGGTCCACCTCTTCTTCCGCCGTCAGCAGCCGCGTGCGGCCGATCGAGTTGAGGTAGTCGCGCACCGGATCGTTCGTCACTTCGAGCACAGTCATTGTGTCCATCCCATCGGCTCGTATTCGTTGTGCTTGCTTCTGGTGCGTCGGGCGCCTCCGCCGGAGCGGAAGTCCCTAGCTAGGGTAAACATCCGGCCATGACCCCCAACAAGGGGTTGACACCGTGGAGGGCATTCGCTAGGCGTGTCGGGGCGCATACGCCCGCATCCGGTTCTGTCAAGCCCCTGCTGGCATCGAGGGGTTGCTCGTAGCATCCCGTCCGTGAGCACGCATTCATCGGATTCCCAGACAACGACGTTGAAGTCGATCGAGACGAAGATCCCGGCCCGGCTGGATCGCCTCCCCTGGTCCCGCTTCCACTGGCTGGTGGTCGTCGGACTCGGCACGGTGTGGATCCTCGACGGCCTCGAAGTGACCATCGTCGGTGCGATCGGCAGCCGGCTGACCGAGCCGGACAGCGGACTCGGGCTCACCGTCGGCCAGGTCGGACTCGCTGCCGCCATCTACGTCGCGGGCGCCTGTACGGGCGCCCTGGTGTTCGGCTATCTGACGGACCGGTTCGGGCGCAAGAAGCTGTTCATCATCACTCTCGGCCTCTACCTCGTGGCCACGGTGCTCACGGCCTTCTCGGTCACGCCCGTGATGTTCTTCGTGTTCCGCTTCCTCACCGGAGCCGGCATCGGCGGCGAGTATGCGGCGATCAACTCGGCCATCGACGAGCTGATCCCGGCCCGGCGGCGGGGCGTGGTCGACCTCGCGATCAACGGGTCGTACTGGCTCGGAACGGCGTTCGGCGCGGTGCTGACGGTGTTCCTGCTCGACACGAACAACTTCCCCGCCGACATCGGCTGGCGCATCGCCTTCGGGCTCGGCGCTGTACTGGGGCTCGTCATCCTGCTCGTGCGACGCAACGTGCCGGAGTCGCCGCGCTGGATGTTCATCCACGGCCGCGACGAGGAGGCCGAGAAGCTGGTCGGCGGGATCGAGCAGGACATCGAGAAGGAGACCGGCTCCGCGCTCGACACGGTGCCGGCGGACCAGGCCATCCGGATCCGCCAGCGCCGCTCGACGGGCTTCGGCGAGATCGCGCGGGTCGCGGTCTCGACCTACCCCAAGCGGACCATCCTCGGCCTGTCGCTCTTCATCGGCCAGGCCTTCCTCTACAACGCGGTGTTCTTCACATACTCGCTGGTGCTGACCAAGCTGCTCGGCGTGCCGGACGATCTGGCTCCGTGGGCCCTCGTCCCGATCGCGATCGGCAACTTCCTCGGCCCGCTGGTGCTCGGTCACCTGTTCGACTCCGTCGGGCGCCGATTCATGATCACCCTGTCGTACATCGGCAGCGGCGTGCTGCTGGTGGGGACCGCGATGCTGTTCAGTGCGGAACTGCTCGACGCGTTCTGGCTCACCGTCTGCTGGATGATCGTCTTCTTCTTCGCCTCGGCCGGAGCCAGCAGCGCCTACCTCACGGTCAGCGAGATCTTCCCGATGGAGACCCGGGCGATGGCGATCGCGTTCTTCTACGCGATCGGCACCGCGATCGGCGGAATCACGGGGCCGATCCTGTTCGGTCAGCTCATCGGCTCGGGCATCCAGGCGGTGGCGGTGGGGTACTACATCGGGGCCGGGCTGATGATCGCGGCGGGACTGGTCGAGCTGTTCCTGGGGGTGGATGCCGAGGGCAAGTCGCTGGAGCAGATCGCCGCCCCGCTCTCGACGGACACGGACAGCGGCTCCTGAGCGGAGCTGGCGAGGGGCGTAGCGCACCCCAGCGGGAGTGCGCTCAGCTCAGCAGTTCCAGCAGGGCCGGCTCCGGGGCGCGGCCGTTCGACAGGTCGATGACCTCCCCCGAGCGGAAGCGGTCGAAGATGCGGGGGTCGATGTAGCTGTTCCTGGCGATCGCCGGGGTGTTGCCGAGAGCGTCGGCGGCCTCGTTCACCGCTGCGGACATCCGCTTCGCCCGCTCCCGGTCCGAGCCGCCGGCGCCCAGATGGGCGAGCGCGGAGGCCGCCGTGATGGTGCCCTGCAGCGTGCGGAAATCCTTGGCGGTGAACTCGCCCCGCGTCTGCCGCCGGATGTACTCATTGAGCGACGCCGGCTGGATCGTGTGCCAGGTGCCGTCCTTCCACGACAGCAGCCGGGAGCGCGGACCGCGGGTGTCGACGACCTCGCCGAGCAGCCGCGCCACATCCTCGTCGGAGATCGTGCTCGTCCACTTCTGGGCGCTCTTCGCCGGGAACGTCAGCGTGACCTCGTCCCCGTCGATCGCCACGTGCCGGCAGAGCAGCGTGGTGAGCCCGCGGCTGCCGTTGGCGTGCAGGTACTCCTCGCTCCCGATCCGCAGAGACCCCAGGTCGATGATGCGCAGAGCGGCGGCCAGGATGCGGTCGCGCCCGAAGCCGGGCTCCCGCAGATCGAGGGTGACCCGGCGCCGGGCAGCGGGCAGCGTCTCGGCGAGCTGCAGGGCGCGGTCGAACTTGAGCCGGTCCTGACGCACACGCCACGACTCGTGGTACAGGTACTGGCGGCGGCCCGCCTGATCGGTGCCCACCGCCTGGATGTGCCCGCGGGCATCCGGGGTGATCCACACATCGAGCCACCCCGGCGGGATCACCAGAGACCGGATGCGCTCCAGCTCACGCTCGTCGACGATCGGATTGCCGGCCTCGTCTTCATACGAGACGCCCTTCTTCGAGGTGACACGGCGGTAGCCGGGACCCGACGGGTCGCTGCGCCGCAGACGCGTCACGCAGGCTTCTTCTTCGCGGCCGTCTTCTTCTCGGCCGGCTTCGCCGCAGACGACGCGCTCGCCTTCTTCGCCGCCGGCTTCGAGGCGGACGACTTCGCGGCGCCGTCCGACTTCGCGCCGCCCGACTTCTTGGCGGACGCCTTCGATGTCGACGAACCGGAGCGGCTGCGCTCGACGCTGCGCTGCAGCGCCTCCATGAGGTCGATCACCTCACCGCCGCCGGAGCGCTTCTCCTCCTCCTCGCCGAACGTCTCGGCGGTGTCGATCGCGTCTCCCTGCTCCAGTTTCGCCTCGATCAGCTTGCGCAGCTCGTCCTGGTACTCGTCGCTGAACTTCTCCGGCTCGAAATCGCCGGCGAAGCTCTCCATCAGCGCGCTCGACAGGTCGAGTTCGCGTTGCGTGATCCGCGGCGCCTCGTCGAGGGCGGGGAAGCTCGCCTCGCGCACCTCGTCGTTCCACAGCAGGGTCTGCAGCATGAGCACGTCGCCGCGCACCCGCAGTGCGCCGAGACGGGTCTTCTGACGCAGCGCGAAGTTCACGATGGCCGTGCGCTCGGAGTCCTCGAGAGTCTTACGGAGGAGGGCATAGGCCTTGAGGGACTTCGAGTCGGGCTCCAGATAGTAGCTGCGGTCGAACATGATCGGATCCAACTGGTCGTTGGGCACGAACTCGACCACGTCGATCTCGCGGCTGCGCTCGGCCGGCAGCGACGCGAGGTCCTCGGGTGTGAGCACCACGGTCCGCTCGCCGTCGTCGTACGCCTTGCTGATGTGCTCGTACGGGATGATCTTCCCGTCGATCTCGCAGCGACGCTGATACCGGATGCGACCGCCGTCGGCGTCGTGCACCTGATGCAGCGCGACGTCGTGGTCTTCGGTGGCGCTGTACACCTTCACCGGCACGTTGACCAACCCGAAAGTGATCGCACCCGTCCAAATGGCCCTCATGCGACCATCGTCACCGTTGATCGGCTCTTTTTCAACCAGTGATTGAACTTCGGGTGCCCAGGCGTAGCGTTCTGTCATGCCGACATCCGACAGCGAGGTCGTCGAGATCGATGGTCACCGTCTGAAGCTGACCAACCTCGACAAGGTCCTCTACCCCGAGTCCGGGACGACGAAGGCCGACGTGATCGGCTACTACAACGCCATCGCCGAGGTGATGATCCCGCACGTGCGCGACCGGCCGGCCACGCGGAAACGCTGGGTGCACGGAGTGGGCACAGCCGAGCATCCGGGTGAGGTGTTCTTCCAGAAGAACCTCGACGGCTCGACCCCGAGCTGGGTGAAGCGCCGCACGGTGAAGCACAAGAGCCACACCAACGACTACCCGCTGGTCAACGACACGGCGACGCTCATCTGGCTCGCCCAGATCGCCTCCCTCGAGATCCACGTTCCGCAGTGGCGGGCCTCGCGCAACGGCACGCCCAAGAACCCCGACCGGCTGGTGCTCGACCTCGACCCCGGCGAGGGCGTCACACTCGCCGACTGCGCCGAGGTCGCCCGCTTCGCGCGCCGCATCCTGACCGACATGGGGCTCGACCCGATGCCGGTGACCAGCGGGTCGAAAGGCATCCACCTCTACGCCGCCCTCGACGGGTCGCAGACGAGCGACCAGGTCTCGGCGGTGGCGCACGAGCTCGCCCGCGCGCTCGAAGCCGACCATCCCGATCTCGTGGTGAGCGACATGAAGCGGGCGATCCGCGCGGGCAAGGTGTTCGTGGACTGGAGCCAGAACAACGCGGCCAAGACGACGGTCGCCCCCTATTCGCTGCGGGGACGGCTCGCCCCGACGGTCGCGGCTCCGCGCACCTGGCGCGAGCTGGACTCGAAGACGCTCGCGCAACTCGAGTACCCGGAGGTGATCGCGCGGGTGAAGCGGCGCGGCGACCCGCTGGCCGAGCTGTCGGCCGGCCATCTCGACGAGGAGGTGCACGGCGCCGCGGAGGACCGCCTGACCACCTACCGCTCCAAGCGGGACGCGAAGAAGACGCCGGAGCCCGTCCCCGACGAGACGCCGCACTCGACGACAGGCCGAACCTTCGTCATCCAGGAGCACCACGCGCGCCGGCTGCACTGGGACTTCCGGCTGGAGCACGACGGGGTGCTGGTGAGCTGGGCGCTTCCGAAGGGCCCGCCGACCGACCCCGGGCAGAACCACCTCGCGGTCCACGTCGAAGACCATCCCCTCGAGTACGGCGCGTTCGAGGGCGATATTCCGCACGGGGAATACGGCGCCGGGCACGTGACGATCTGGGACGCCGGCGACTACGACGTCGAGAAGTGGCGTGACGGCAAGGAGGTCATCGTCACCCTGCACGGGACTCCGGGAGGCGGCCTCGGCGGCGATCGCAGATTCGCACTCATCCACACCGGGGGCGAGGGCAAAGCCGACCAGAACTGGCTGATACACCTGATGAAACCGGATGCCGGCGGCGCGAAGCAGTCCGCGGGCGCGAAGCAGTCCGCAGCCGCGAAGCGGCCCGCAGCCGCGAAGACTTCGGCGAGCTCCGCCAAGCAGTCGACCCATCCCGCGCATCCGGAGCCCGTCACCGGCACGCCGATCTCGCCGATGCTCGCCACACTCGGCTCCGCCACGGACATCCTCGACGAGGAGGACTGGGCCTTCGAGATGAAGTGGGACGGCATCCGGGCCCTCGCCGAGGTGCGGGCAGGCGCGCTTCGGCTCAGCACCCGCAACGGCAACGACGTCACCGCCACCTACCCCGACCTCGCCGGGCTCGTCGAACTGGCGGGCGACCACGATCTGGTCCTCGACGGGGAGGTCGTCACGCTGGACGCGACCGGGCGGCCCGATTTCGGACTCCTGCAGACCCGGATGGGGTTGACCAGGGCCCGCGAGGTGGAGGCCGCCGCCGAACGCGCTCCGGCGCACTACATGGTGTTCGACCTGCTGGAGCTCGACGGCGAGTCGCTGGTCGCGAAGACGTACGACGAGCGCCGTGCCGCACTCGAGGACGTGCTGCGGCCGCCGCGGAACCACGCTGTGCAGGTGCCCCCGGCGTTCGGCGGCGACCTGCAGCACGCGATCGAGAGCAGCCGTGAACTGAACCTCGAAGGTGTGATGGCCAAACGGCGCGACGGGACCTACTCGCCCGGGCGCCGCTCCCGCAGCTGGATCAAGATCAAGCATCATCACATGCAGGAGGTCGTCATCGGCGGCTGGCGACCCGGCAACGGGCGCCGCGCGAACGCGATCGGCTCCCTGCTGCTCGGCATCCCCGACGGCGGCGGTCTGCGCTACGTCGGGCGCGTCGGCACCGGGTTCACGGATGCGATGCTCACCGATCTCGCGAAGAGGCTCGCCGCGCATCCCCGCACGACGAGCCCGCTGACCGACGTGCCGACCCTCGATGCCCGGGACGCGCACTGGGTGCGGCCCGAGCTGGTCGCCGAGGTGGAGTTCGCCGAGTGGACGCCCACGAATCGTCTGCGTCAGCCGAGCTGGCGCGGGCTCCGCCCCGACAAGACCGTTGCCGACATCAACCCCGAGGACGGTCCGCCGGGGAGTACACCTGCAGGCCCGCGCGGATGATCCGGATGCTCAGCCGGCGCCCGTCGTCGTGCTGGTCTCCGGGGGTGCGGAGCGAGGCCTCGCCGTCGTGGGCGTAGCCGGGGTCGCGGCCGCCCGCATCCGATGACGCGACGCGCAGGTCGCCGGCCGTGAACGCCTCCACCGCCGGCGGACCCTGGAGGAACGGCAGGCGCGCGGCGAACGCGTCCGCCTTGCCGCCGAGCGCCAGGGCCACGGCGCCGCGGGTGCGCGGCTGGCCGTTCGCGTACAGGATGCGCACGTCGAGCAGGCCGTCGTCGAGCCGGCGCCGCTCGATCGGGGCGACCGTCACCGGGTAGTAGCGGCCGATCCCGATGAAGATCGACCACACGCGTGCGGTGCGGCCGTCGATCTCGATCTCGATCGGGTCGGACCGGCGCACGATGCGGACCGCGGCGACCACTGCCGCCAGTCCCTTGCCCAGACGCTTCTCGTGCTTCTCGCGTTCGGCCACGAAGGCCGGGTAGATGCCGATGGACGCGGTGTTCAGCAGGGTGATCGGCTCCCCTGTCGTGAAGGTCAGCTCGCCGACGTCGACGGCACGGCCCGTTCCCGCGACGAGCGCATCGATGGCTATGTCGAGAGAGGTAATGTCGGCCGCCTTCGCGAAGTGGTTGAAGGTTCCGCCCGGGAAGACGAGCAGCGGGAGGCCGACGCGGCGCGCGACGTGGGCGAGCGTGCCGACCGAGCCGTCCCCGCCGTAGATGCCGAGGACGCGCGGCGGCGTGGACGAGGCGAGGGCGGCATCCACGAGCGCGCTGACGTCGTCGCCTTCGGCGAGCTCGTGCACGACCGCCCGGGGCAGGCGTTCGCGCAGTCGCGGCAGCGGGCTCGGCCGATGCGCGCTCCGGCCGGCGAGCGGATTGACCAGGATGAACGCGCCGTCGCCGTCCGGAAGGGCGGGAAGCTCGATGGTGGCGGCGGTCGGGCCCCCCGCAGCAGGAGCGGCGCGACCGTGGACGGGGCGAGCCCTTTGACCAGCACAGCGGCCCCCACACCGATGAGCGCCCCGCCGACGACATCGGAGGTCCAGTGCGCGCCGGTGTGCAGCCGGGAGTACCCGACGGCGGCGGCGAGCGGGGCGATCGCGGCTCCCGCCGGCGGCGACTCGAGGGCGACCCCGGTCGCGAAGGCGGCGGCGCTCGCGGTGTGGCCGGACGGGAACGACGGCGAGGTCGGCGAGCGGTCGAGGCGCCTGCTGATCGGGATGGAGGTCAGCGCCGGGCGATCGCCGCCGACCAACTGCTTTCCGACGAGGTTGGCGAGCGCGCTCGCGAGCCCCAGCGAGGCGAGTCCGCGGACCGCCGCTCGCGGCCTGCCGAGGGCGACGAGCACTCCCACGGCCGCGAACCAGAGCATTCCGTGGTCGGCCGCCGTGGAAAGGCTCCGCCAGAAGGTGTCGGACCACGGTCCGGTCCTGCGCGCGTTGATCCGCCGGGCGACGCGCTCGTCCGTGCGCTTGATCCGATGGGGCAGGTCGATGCGCAGGCGACGCGGGTGGCGGTTTCCGCTCGGACGCTGACCACGGGAGGAGGACACTCCCCCACCATACTCAGCCACGTTTTCGGCGCTCGGGGACGCTCGGCGCTAGGATTTCCTCGTGACCACAACTGACAACGCACACCGCCCGGCTACGGAGATCGACGACGAGCACGGAGCCCTCGTGCGCAGTCTGAGCGCGACGCTCCCCGGTCCGCTCGGCTCGATCATCGCGACCATCATCGTGCTCGTGTTCCTCGTGCTCGGGGTCATCAGCCTGGTCACGACGTGGACCGGCAACGCCGATGACTTCCTGCCCCTGTTCCAGGTGTCGGTCGCCGCCACCGTGGTCTCGCTCAACGCGCTCTACGCCCGCAAGACCTTCAGCTACGTGATCACGCTGATCGGCGCCGTCCTCTGGCTCTGGGTCTCGGTCACTCCGTTCCTGCCGTTCTGGCAGGTGGTCCTCCAGGCGCTCACCGTGACCATCATGATGGCCGGTGCCGTCTACTCCCTCGCCGCCGTCGAGCTGAGCAAGAAGCCCCGCTTCTGACCCGCGACACGGCCACGCCGGGCACGAAGGAGCCCGACGATACGACCCTGGCGCGCCGGCGCCACTTCGTCGACCTCTCGCCGCTGAGGGAGAGTCCGGCCTTCGCACGTCTCTGGCTCGGAGGCGCGATCTCCGGCATCGGCGGCCAGATGACCATCGTGGCCGTCGGCCTGCACATCTACGATCTGACCGGCTCGACGCTGGCGGTCTCGTTCGTCGCCCTGTTCGCCCTGCTCCCGATGATCGTCTTCGGGCTCTACGGGGGCGTGCTGGCCGACGCGTTCGACCGGCGGCTGGTCGCCCTGGTCACCGCGATCGTCGCGTGGACCTCCACCGCGGGGATCGCGGTCTTCGCCTGGCTCGACGTGCAGGTGGTCTGGCCGCTCTACGTGCTCACGACCATCAACGCCGTGGCGAGCGTGGTCATCGGAGGCACACGTCAGGCGATCACGCCCCGCCTGCTGCCCGACCGCCTGCTGCCGGCGGCGAGCGCGCTCGGCGGCATCGGCATGGGCGTGATGGTCACGGTCGGACCGGCGCTGGCCGGTCTGCTGGTGGCCACCGTCGGCATCAGCTGGACCTACACGATCGACGTCGTCCTGTTCTCCGCGGCATTCCTCGGCATCTTCACGCTGCCGCGCATCGTCCCGGAGGGCGAGCGCCAGCGACCGGGCCTCGAGTCGGTGCTGTTCGGCCTGCGATTCCTGAAGACGGCGCCGAACCTGCGGATGACCTTCGTGCTCGATCTCATCGCCATGACATTCGGGCAGCCGCGGGCGCTCTTCCCTGCGGTCGGCGCGCTGCTCATCGGCGGAGGCCCGGTGACGGTCGGCATCCTCACCGCGGCCGGCGCGGTCGGCACCCTGCTCTCCAGCGTCTTCTCCGGCCGCCTCGGTCACGTGCGCTGGCAGGGTCGCGCCGTCGCACGGTCGATCATGGTCTACGGAGCGTGCATCCTGGGCTTCGGCATCGTGCTGGCCGTCGTGGCACTCGGCGGTGTCGCCGGAACCGGCCAGAACGTCGCGGACGCCAACCTTCCGGCGCTGATCGCCGCCGCCGTGCTGCTGGCCGGCTCCGGCGCGGCCGACAACATCAGCTCGATCTTCCGCATGACCATCCTCCAGGCGTCGGCTCCGGATGCGATGCGCGGCCGCCTCCAGGGCATCTTCACCGTCGTCGTCACCGGCGGCCCACGCCTCGGCGACCTCTACGTCGGACTGCTCACACTCTGGGCCGCGCTCTGGTTCCCTCCGCTGCTCGGCGGTCTCGTGATCGTCGTCGCGGTCGCGACGATCGTGCGCGTGCAGGGCTCGTTCCGGCGCTACGACGCGCTCGCGCCGACGCCGTAACACGCCGGCCGTGCATCCTCAGGGCCGGGTGCGGATGCGCTTGGCGAGTCGCGGATAGTCGATCACGATGCCGTCCGGATCGACGGTGAGGTCGGCGGTGAAGTCGCGGCTCGCGCTCTGGTACTGCACCACTCCGTGGCCGGCGGCGGGATCGAGCGCCGCCATGGAGCTGTACACCTGGTCGCTGCGCACGACCTCGAGCGACGGAAGCGCGACCCAGGCCATCACGAAGCGCGTCTCCGGGGTGGCGGCGTCCAGCACGCCGAGCCGCAGCATCGGCATCGAGTTCGTCACCGGGCAGAGAGCGAGGTCGCAGTCGAGGGCGCCGTCGAGCGACGCCGGATCCCGGATGCCCGGAGCAGCCATCAGCGCCCCCTCGTACACCGGATGCCCGGAGTAGTGGGACTCGCTCGACCAGCGCCCATGCGCATCCCGGGTCAGCGCCAGACGCCTCGACCAGCCCCGGCCGGACACCCCGATGTCGAGGCGTGTCGTCACCCACCCCGGCCCCGTCTCGAGCGACCACTGCGTCACGTAGTCCGTCGTTCGCGACGTGCCCAAAGCGTCCAGTCGGTCCGCGGCCAGCGTGACCGTCGCCGCCTCGAGCCGCTCCGGGTCGTCGTCGCCCACCCACTCGACATGCCTCACTGCACCGCGCATCCCGCTCACACCCTTTCCAGAACCCCGCGCACATAGGCCGCCTGTCCGGCGTGCTGCAGGTCGTCGGAGATGACGCTCACCAGCCGGACGCCGAGCGTGACCGGCGGATCCCAGGCCTCGTCGACCACCCGCGGGAGATCGGCATCGGTCACCGTCCGCAGGAACGCCACCGTGCGATGGTGGACGTCGTCGTGGTAGCCGAGCAGGTCGTCGGCGCTCACGACGGCGACAGCGGCAACCTCGTCGGCGGTGTGGCCGTACCCGGTGTCGTACCGGTCGAAGGGCAGGCCGAAACGCGCGGCCCACCCGTTGTCGATCCAGGCCTGCGTCTGGCCGGCGACATCGGAGACGTGGTCGTCCTGGATGCGCGTGAGATGCCACACGAGCCAGGCGATCGAGTTCGCGCCGGGGTCCACCCGCGCGCCGAGCTCATCGGATCCGAGCCCGTCGACCGTGCGCCTCACGGTCTGGGCGATGCGGTCGAAGGCGTCGATGAGCAGATCGGTCGATGCGGTCACGCTGGTCCTCCAGGTCTCGGATTGCCGTCCCTCTGCAGGGTACGCTCCACCCCTGGCAGACCTCGCCCGCGTCGACCGCTCAGCAGGCACCGATCGCTAGGCCGGCACAGCGACCGGCAGCGGCACGGGGGCGGGCGGCCCGACGTAGCGCGACGACGGGCGCACGATCTTCCCCTCGGCCGCCTGCTCCAGGATGTGCGCCGTCCACCCGACCACGCGCGCGGCGGCGAACGTCGGCGTGAACATCTCGCGCGGGATACCGCACAGCTCCATCACCACGGCGGCGTAGAACTCGACGTTGGTGTGGAGCTCCCGCCCGGGCTTCAGCTCCGCGAGGAGCTCCTGCACGCGCTGCTCCACGGCGACGGCGAAGTCCACCCGGCCGCCGCCGATGCTCTGCGCGATTCCGCGGAGCATCCGGGACCGTGGGTCCTCTGTGCGGTACACCGCGTGGCCGAAGCCCATGATGCGGCCTCCCGACCGGACGGTGTCGGTGACCCAGCCGCCGATGCGGTCCGGCGTCGCGATCGCGTCGAGCGTGTCGAGGGCCCGGCTCGGGGCGCCGCCGTGAAGCGGGCCGGAGAGGGCGCCGAGGGCGCCTCCGACGGCCGCGGAGAGATCCGCACCGGTCGATGCGATGACGCGTGCCGCGAAGGTCGACGCGTTGAACCCGTGGTCGAGCGCAGCCGTCATGTAGGCGCTGAGGGCGTACTCGTGCTGAGCATCCGGAACCGTGCCCGTCACCAGGTACAGGTAGTTGGCGACGTGCCCGAGGTCATCGCGGGACGCCGCCGGCTCGCGGCCGTCCGCGAGGGCGTGCAGCGAGGCCAGCAGCACGGGTGTGACCGCGCTGACCCGGATCGCGTCCGCGACGCGCTCGTCCACGGACTCGTCGTAGAGCGGCCGGATGCGGTCATGCGCCGCCAGCGCGGTGAGCGCCATGCGCAACCCGGCCAGCGCATCCGCCCCGTGGGTGAGCCGTGCGATCGCCGGGAGCAGAGTCGTCACCTCCTCGGGGATGCGGCGTGCGCGGGCGATGCGCCGCCGGAAGTCCTCGAGCTCGACCGCCGTGGGGAGCTCCCCGACGAGGAGCAGGTGCCAGGCCTCCTCGAAGCTGCGGCTGCTCGCCAGGTCGACCGCCGAGTACTGGCGGTAGTGGTAGAAGCCCTCGTGGCCGCGCACGTCGCCGAGGGCCGTCTCGGCGGCGACGACGTTGGTGAGTCCGCGGGGCACGTCGATGAGGGTGTCGTCCATCCGGTCTGTTCGCATGGGACTAGTGTGAGCATGCATCAACCGTGCGTCAACGTTGATTCGATCAACCTGGAGTGACATGGCCGACGAAAGCGCCTCGAGCGATCTGCCGCGGCTCACCGCCGAGCAGACCGCGGAACGACTCGGGGTCAAGCTCGAGACGCTGTACGCCTACGTGGCGCGCGGCCGGCTGGAGCGCACGCGCACGCCGGGCGGCTCGTCGTTCGACCCGCTGGAGGTCGAGCGGTTCGCCGCGACCCGCCGCCAGCGCTCGGCAGCAGCCCCGGCCCCGGACCGCGGACACTCGGACGGCCGGCCCCTCATGGTCATCGAGACGCGTTTCGCCCACATCGAGGACGGCGAGCTCTTCTACCGCGGCCGCGATGCCGCCGAGCTCGCCGCGACGACGCGGTTCGAGGCGGTCGCGCACTGGTCTCTGACCGGGCGGTGGGGCGAGACCGCGGAGTTCGCCGCCGATGCCGCGGCCGTCGCGCAGGCGCGCACGGTCGCGGACGCGCTTCCCTCCGCGGCGACGAACCGCGACCGGCAGCAGGTGGCCGTCACCGCCCTCGCGGCCGCCGACCCGCTGCGCTACGCGCTCGACCCCGACACGGTGGTGACCGCCGCCGAAGCGCTGGTGGCGGGGATGGTGGACGTATTGCCCGAACTGCGCGTGGACGCCGCAACCGGCGACGACACCAGCCGACCGATCGCCGAGCGCCTGTGGAGCCGGCTGACGACCCGGCCAGCGACGCCGGCCGGGCTGCACGCACTGAACGCCGCCCTCGTGCTGCTCATCGACCACGACATCGCGATCTCGACCCTCGCCGCGCGGGCGGCGGCGTCCGCCCGCGCCAACGCCTACGCGGTCGTGACCGCCGGGCTGGGCGCCCTCGACTCCCCCCTCCACGGCAACGCCAGCCGGGCGGCCCACCGGATGCTCGCGCGAGTGACCGCGGGAGAGCATCCGGAGCGGGTCATCGCCGACACCATGGTGAGCGCCGGCGGCCCGGTCCCCGGATTCGGCCAGGTGCTCTACCGGGGTGTGGACCCGCGAGCCCGCCTCTTGCTCGGGATGCTGCGCGACGACCCCGGGGCGGCCGGGGTCGTGGAGGCGGTGGACCGGGTCGCCGGGCTCATCCGGTCGCGCACCGGCGCCCGGCCGAATGTGGACCTGGCGCTGGCGGCGCTCGCTCTCGCCTCCGGGATGCCGGATGACGCCGGCGAGGTCGTCTTCGCCACGGCCCGCACGGTCGGCTGGATCGTGCACGCGCTCGACGAGTACCGGCAGCAGCCGCTGCGCCTGCGTCCCGTCGGCCGCTTCGTCGGCTGACACCCCATCGCCGAGTCCTGAGTTACAGGGTCGTATAGCCCGAATTAGACCCCGGAACACAAGGCTCGATAGCGGGGCTGCGACGGCGGCGCGGCGATTAGAGCTCGGCGAGCGCCGTGGTCGCGTCGAAGCCGGCGGTGGATGCACGCTGCAGGAAGTCGGCGAGAGTCGCCAGCTGCTCCTCGGTGTAGTCCTCGAAGATGTCGTCCATCGATTCGTTCATGCCGCCGTAGAGCACGAACAGCTCGCGCGCCCGGTCGGGAAGCGTCCGCACCCGCACGGCGCGGCGGTCGCCGTCGTCGCGCTCGCGAACCACCCAGCGGTTCTTCTCCAGGCGGTCCAGGATGCCCGTCATCGTTGCGGGGTGCAGCCCGGCGCGGCGGGCGAGCTCACTCGGGCTCAGCGGGCCGTGCAGGGTGATGACGTCGAGGCAGTCGAGGTCGACCGGGCGCAGGTCCACCCGGGAGCCCACCTGGTGGTTGAGCAGCGCCACCTGGTTGTTGAGCTCGCGCAGGGCGCGCTTGATGTCGGCGCCGGTCCGCCGTCGACGGCGTTGCGCGTCCGGTTCTTGACTTAATACGAAATCCATATGATACCTTTTCCGTATTGTACGCGATCGAGTGAAGGAGTCACCGATGAACATAGTGCTATTCGGAGCGAACGGCGGCACCGGCAGGCTGCTCGCGCGCGAAGCCGCCGGACAGGGACACGCCGTCACGGCCGTGACGCGGCACCCCGAGACGTTCCCCGCGGCGGCCGGCGACATCCGGGTGCTGGCCGGCGACGTCTACGAGCTCGCGGATGTCCGGCGAGCGGTGGCGGGAGCGGATGCGGTGGTCTCCACCCTCGGCGTGCCGTACAGCCGCAAACCCATCAGCATCTACACGCAGGGAACCGGGAACATCGTCGCCGCGATGCAGCAGGAGGGCATCCGGCGCCTGATCTGCGTGAGCTCGAGCGCCACCGACCCGGCGACGCGCTACCACGACACCGGCGGCGGATTCTTCTTCGAGAAGGTGCTGAAGCCGATCATCACGAAGACGATCGGCCGGGAGACCTACGCCGACATGCAGCGGATGGAGGAACTCGTGCGCGCGAGCGACCTCGACTGGACGATCGCGCGGCCCTCCGGGCTGTTCGAGACCGACGGGGTCACCGCCTACGTGACGGCCGAGGGTTTCCTCGCCCAGCGGTTCACCTCCCGGGCCGACCTCGCCGACGCGTTGCTGCGCGCGGCGGTCGACGGCGGGTGGAGCCGGCGCACGATGGCTGTCGGCACCGTCGAACAGCAGCCGCGCGTGCTCGACCTGATGCGCCAGGAGGCCTTCCAGCGCAGCTGAGGCGGCGTCGCCCGGTCAGCGCCGCAGCGCCTTGCGCGCCAGCCAGTTGCCGAGGAACTGCGCCGCCTGCACCAGCACCACGATGGTGATCACGGCGACCCACGTGACGACCCAGTTGTAGCGCTGGTAGCCGTAGGCGATCGAGAAGTTTCCGAGACCACCGCCGCCGATGCTGCCCGCCACAGCCGACAGGTCCACGATCGCGACGAAGATGAAGGTGTAGCCCAGGATCAGCGGCCCGAGCGCCTCCGGCACGAGGAGCGTCGTGATGATCCGCCAGGGGCTCGCGCCCATCGCCCGCGCCGCCTCGATGACACCGGGGTCGATGGTCACCAGGTTCTGCTCGACGATGCGCGAGATGCCGAACGTCGCCGCGATGGTCATCGGGAAGATCGCCGCGCCCGTACCGAGGAACGTGCCGAGCACGAACTGGGTGAGCGGGGCGACCGCCGTCATGAAGATGATGAACGGGATCGGCCGGATGAAGTTGACGAGCACGTTGAGCACCGTCGAGACCGCGCGGTTCTCCAGGATGCCGCCACGGCGGGTCGTGTAGAGCAGCACGCCGAGTGCGAGGCCGAGGATGCCGCCCAGCACCAGGGTCGCGACGACCATCCACAGCGTCTCGCCGATCGACTGCACGTACACGGGCCAGAGCGTCGACCAGTCGTTCACGCCGCCACCTCTTCGACCTCGGTAACCGCGCGGAGGTCGGCGATCAGAGCATCCACCCCGGCGTCGTCGCCGATCAATTCCAGCGTCAGGCTGCCGAACGAGCGGCCCTGCAGGGCGCTGATGCCGCCGTAGACGATCTCGAACCGGACGTTGTGACGGCCGACGGCATCCGACAGCACAGCACCGAGGCGGCCGTCGTCGTGGATGCGCGCCGAGACGATGCGGCCCGCGTGCTTGCCGCGGAGGCGCTCGACGTCGTCGGCGTCCGGGTGGTTTCTGAGCACCGTCCCGACGAAGCGCTGCGCGGTGGTCGACTGCGGGTCGGAGAAGACGTCGAACACGCTTCCCGACTCGATGACCCGGCCGGAGTCGAGCACCGCCACGCGGTCCGCGATCGAGCGCACGACCTCCATCTCGTGGGTGATGACGACGATCGTCACGCCGAGCTCCTGGTTCACGCGCTTGAGCAACCGCAGCACGTCGGCGGTGGTCTCCGGGTCGAGCGAGCTGGTCGACTCGTCGGCGAGCAGGATGGCCGGGTTGGTGGCGAGGGCCCGCGCGATCCCGACGCGCTGCTTCTGACCGCCCGAGAGCTGGTCGGGATACGACCACGCCTTCTCGGTGAGCCCGACGAACGCGAGCAGCTCGGCCACGCGCTGCTTGCGTGCGTCCTTCGGCCAGCCCGCCACCTTGAGCGGATACGCGACGTTGCCGAACACCGTGCGCGACCGGAACAGGTTGAACTGCTGGAAGATCATCCCGATCCCGGCCCGGACAGCACGCAGCTTCGACTCGGGGAGCTGCGTGATGTCGGTTCCGTCGATCAGGATGGCGCCGGCGGTCGCGTGCTCGAGCGCGTTGATCAGCCGCACGAGCGTGCTCTTGCCGGCACCCGAGTATCCGATGATCCCGAAGATCTCGCCGCGCTCGATCGCGAGGCTGATGCCGTCGACCGCTGTGACGGTCCGGTCGGCGGATCGGAAGGTCTTCGTGACGTCCCGGAACTCGATAATGGACCCCATCGGTGCTAGTTCGCCGCCTTCACCGTCTTCTTGAGGCCGTCGAGGATCTTCTCCAGGTCGGCCTGCGGACGCTCGACGAGCACCGCTGTGTTCTTCGACTCGGCCAGCACCGCATCCTGCACCGCCTTGGTGTGGTACAGCTCGGCGACCTTGAGGTAGGTCTTGTTGTCCTTGTCGGCGTCGCGGGCGACGAACGCGTTGATGTACGGCTCGGCGGCCGCGCTCTTCGGGTCGTCCTGGAAGAGGGCCGAGGTGGGGTCGATGCCGGCGGTGAGCGCGAAGTTGTTGTTGATGATCGCTCCCGCAGCCGAGGCGAGTGCCGGGGCGGTCTGCGCTGCGTCGACCGGGATGACCGAGACCTTCGAGGCGGACGCGTCGATGTCGGCCGGGGTGGCGAGGGTGCTGCCGCCGTCCTTCAGCGTGATGAGCTTGGCCTCCTGCAGCACCAGCAGGGCACGGGCCTGGTTGGTCGGGTCGTTGGGGATCGCGATCTTGGCGCCCTTCGGGATGTCGGAGACTGCCTTGTACTTGTCGGAGTACAGCGGGAGCGGCACGACCAGGGTCGACGCGATCGGGACGAGGGTCGCGTTGTCGGCCACGTCGTACTGCGCCAGGAACTGCAGGTGCTGGAACAGATTCAGGTCGATCTGCCCGTCTTTGAGCGCGGGGTTCGCCTGCGTGTAGTCGCTGAAGCCCACCACCTGGATGTCGATGCCGTCTTTCGCCGCCGCCTTCTTGAGCACGGCCCAGTACGGGGCGGCCTGCTCCGTCGTGCCGATCTTGACGGTGGTCGTCTTGGCGGCCTGCGACGAGCCGGGCGAGGCGAGGTTCACCACCACGAGCACCGCGGCGACGATGACCGCGACGACGGCGATGCCGATGCCGACGATCAGGCCGGTCTTGGATTTCGGCTTCTCCGGAAGGGAAGGGATGGGGGGCGTGGCGTCGGACATGGCTGTGCCTCTCTCGTGAAGGGGTGGGATGCCGGCGGACGGTTGGCGGCCCTTCGAGCCTCCCGGATCGCGCACCGCTCCCCAAAACGTGTTCCGAAATGTGACGCGGCTGCACGGCGGCCCGCACGGAGATACATCCCTCGGCGGATACTCGGACGGCTCGCGGATGACGCGGCACACCTCGCCGCCTTCGTAGCGTCGAACCATGACGCTGACCTCCTCCGCTCCTTCGTCGTGCGGCACCGACGCCGCGCGCCCCCTGGCCGTCCTGACCGTCGATCACCGCGCTATCGCCCACAACGTCGGGGTGCTCCGCGACGTCGCCGGAGTCCCGGTGCTCGCCGTGGTGAAAGCCGACGGCTTCGGTCTCGGTATGCCGCAGGTCGCCCGCACCGCCCTGCTCGCCGGAGCCTCCGCCCTCGGCGTCGCGACCGTCGACGAAGCACTGGCGTTGCGGTCGGCGGGCATCGTGGCGCGCGTGCTCGCCTGGCTGGCCGATCCGCTGAGCGACCTGGCCACCGCCATCCGGTTGGGCGTCGAACTCGGATGCTCGACCGTGACGCTGCTCGAGGCGATAGCGGCCCAGGCCGGTGCGCTCGGCATCACCGCACGCCTGCACCTCGAGGTCGGCACCGGCCTCTCACGCAGCGGCGCCCACCCGGCGGAGTGGGAGCGGCTGTGCAGGGCCGCGGCCGAGCACGAACGGTTCGGCGCGGTGCGCGTGGTCGGTGTCTGGTCGCATCTCGCGCGCGCCAACGAAGCGCACCCGTCTGCCACGGCGAGCGCGGTCGACGCCCTCACCGAGGCGGCCGTGACGGCGGCGGATGCAAGCCTGACGCCCGACCTGCTCCACCTGGCGAGCTCCGGCGCCGCTCTGGCGCATCCGGCCACCCGGTTCTCGCTGGTGCGCTGCGGGCAGGGCCTGTTCGGTATCCAGCCGGTGGACGGCGAGCGCTTCGACCTGCGGCCGGTGGTGCGCCTCACCTCCCGGATCGTGCAGTTGCGGAGGGTGCCCCCGGAGACCCCGGTCTCCTACGGCGGAACCTATCGCACCGCGTCGCACACGACGCTCGCTCTGGTGCCGATCGGCTACGCCGACGGCATACCGAGAATCGCCGGCGGCCGTGCGGAGGTCGTGGTCGGCGGTCGGCGATGCCGGGTGGTCGGGCGCATCTCGATGGACCAGCTGATCGTCGACGTCGGCACGGTCGGCACCGTGCGCGAAGGGGACGAGGTAGTGCTCGTGGGCGATCCGGCCGCAGGCGAGCCGGGTCTCGGCGAATGGGCGCAGTGGGCGGAGACGATCCCGCAGGAGATCATGACCGGGTTCGGGCCGCGCGTTCAGCGCCGTCACCTCGGGGCGGCCCGCGTTGCCTAGCCACCACCCGACCGTCGCCGTGCTGTTCGGCGGCGCGAACTCCGAGCACGACGTGTCGGTGCGGTCGGCCCGGGATGCGGTGGACACGCTCCGCGGCCAGGGTTTCGTCGTGCGCCCGGTCGGGATCGACCGCGACGGGATATGGCACGCGACCGAGGTCGACGCCCTCCCGACCCTCGCGGGCGTGTCCGGCGCGAATGCAGCGACACATCGGCTCCGCGGCCCCCGCCCGGAACTGTGGCGCGGCGTCGATGTCGTGTTCCCGCTGCTGCATGGGCGCTACGGGGAGGACGGCACGGTGCAGGGCGCAGTGGAACTGGCCGGACTCCCCTATGTCGGCTCCGGGGTGCTCGCGAGCGCGCTGGCGATGGACAAGCGGATGACCTGGCGGGTTGCGACGGCTGCAGGGGTGCCGATGGTGGACACCCGGGCTGTCAGCGACCTCCGCGGGCTCCCGGAGGCCGTCCGCGGGATGCCGCTTCCCCTGTTCGTCAAACCGAACCGGGCCGGCTCGAGTGTCGGAGCAGGGCTGGTCGACGACCTCGGGGCACTGGCGCCCGCGGTTCGTGTGGCCCTCGCCCACGACTCGACGGCACTCGTCCAGCCGGCTGTGCGCGGCGACGAAGTGAGCATCGGCGTCTACCGGCTGCCCGGCGGCCGGGCCATGGCCACCGGGCCGTCGCTCGTACGGCTGGCCGGCGGCAGCGCCTTCTTCGACTTCGACGGCAAGTACGGCGGCGGCGAGACGACGATCGAGATTCCGGGACCGGTGGAGGGGGGCATCCTGGATCGGTTGCGGGAGCTCGCCCTCGTCGCGTTCGACGCGATCGGGGCCGAGGGTCTCGCACGGGTCGACTTCTTCGTCACCGCCCGCGGCGAGGTGCTGCTGAATGAGATCAACACCATGCCCGGACTCACCGCCGGCTCGCACTTCCCCCGCCTCTGCGCGGCCGACGGCCTCGACTACGCCGGACTGCTCAGGATGCTCGTAGAGCGCGCTCTCGCGGTCGGTCCGCGCTGAGCCGGCGCGCCAGGCGGCTCTCTCGAGCGTCCGGATCCGGCCATTGATTCCGACCTCTCCGCGCGTAGTCTGAACCCAGACGGCGACCGCCGCCGAAGCGCGTGAAGTGGAGGCTGGAATGAGCTCGATCAACGACGACGACATCACGACGAACCCGGCGGACGCCGGCGAGGGCCCGGCCGACGGCGGGGCGGACGCGGGTGGCCGCGACGGCGGGGCGGACGGCTCGGCAGGTTCTGAAGGACCGGCCGACGGCGGAGCCGGCACCGGAGCCCACGACGGCGGCGCAGACGGCTCGGCCGGAGGAGAAGGACCGGCCGACGGCGGAGCCGGCACCGGAGCCCACGACGGCGGCGCAGACGGATCCGCTTGATGAGCGCCCGGGGGCGCGGGCCGGGTGACCGGTCCGCGCTTTCTCGTTGCGTCGCGATCGACACCGCGTCGTTCGCGTCGGAATACTGGGCTACCCGCCCGCTGCTGACCCCGGCCGCCGAGCTCGGGCAGGACTTCTCCGACCTGTTCAGCCGGGACGATGTCGACGAACTGGTCTCCGCCCGAGCACTGCGCACGCCGTTCGTGCGGATGGCCGAAGAGGGCGCCGTCCTCCCGCCGTCGCGTTTCACCGCGCCGGGTGGCTTCGGGGCCGAGGTGGGCGATCAGGTGAGCTCGGAGAAGGTGCTCGCCGAGTTCGCCGACGGCGCCACGCTCGTGCTGCAGGGCCTGCACCGCACGTGGCCGCCGATCGCGGAGTTCACGCGGCGTCTGGCAGCCGAGCTCGGACATCCGTGCCAGGTCAACGCCTACATCACCCCCGCATCGTCGCGCGGCTTCGACCCCCACTACGACGTGCATGACGTCTTCGTGCTCCAGGTGCACGGTGAGAAGCACTGGACGATCCACGAGCCCGTGCATCCGGACCCGCTGCGCGACCAGCCGTGGAGCGATCATCGCGCGGCCGTCGCCGAACGGGCCGCCGGGACGCCCGCCATCGACGCCACCTTCGGGCCCGGCGATGCGCTCTACCTCCCGCGCGGGTGGATCCACTCGGCGACCGCGCTCGGCGGCATCTCGATCCACCTCACGATCGGCGTCGCCGCCTACACCCGGCACGACATCGTGCAGGAGGCCGTCGCCCGCGCCGCCGACGCCGCCTCACTGCGCGCATCCCTGCCGCTCGGCTTCGACCCGGCGGACACCGAGGCGTTGCGGCCGATCGTCGAAGCGACCATCGCCGACCTCCTCGCCGTGCTCGGCGGCCAGGAGCAGGACACGACCGCCGCCGTCGCGCACCGGCTGGAGGCCCGCCGCCGCGCAGACACCCCGCCCGAGCCTGTGCGCCCGCTGGCCACCGTCGACGCCGCCGATGCACTCGACCCGGAGGGCGCATCCGGAGTCCGCGTCGCACTGCGTGCGGGGCTGCGGCCTCGCATCACCGCTGACGACAGCTCCGTGACCGTCCGGCTCGCCGACAAGTCCGTGTCCCTGCCGATCGCAGCCCGTGCCGCGATCGAGCGCATCGCGACCGGCGAACCGGTGACCGTCTCCGACCTCCCCGACCTCGACGTCGGCTCCGCGGTCGTCGTCGCCAGGCGCCTCCTGCGCGAGGGCGTGCTGGTGATCGCCCACGGTGATGCCTGAGCCGGGCTGGGCCCCCTGCAGCGATCGCTCGCTGGAGCGCGACGACCCGCTGCCCGGCACCGCCGGTCTCGGCGAGCGCTGGCTGCTCGTCGAGATCGAGAGCGCCTGGGGTGCCCACGCCTTCTTCTCGTCGGCACTGGATGCCCGGATCGCCCGGCCACTCGTCGCACGTGCAGAGTCCGCCGGCATCCGGCCCCTGGCGATCCGCCGGACGCGACTGCGGGCCGAGGAGCGCCGTTCACAGACCTCGTGGCGCTGGGCGCTCGTCGACTGCGGGCCGCAGAGCGCCTCGATCCGCTGGGGCCGCGTCGACCGGGTCGACGATCTCCTCGGCGTCCCCCTCGACGGGTCGGCCGGGGAGCCGAGTGACGACCCGGTGTTCGCGGTGTGCACCCATGCGCGGCACGACCAATGCTGCGCGGTGCGCGGCCGCCCGGTGGTCGAGGCGCTCGCCCGCAGCCATCCGGAGCAGACCTGGGAGTGCTCGCATCTCGGCGGCGACCGGTTCGCCGCCACCATGATCCTGTTCCCGCACGGGCTGCTCTACGGGCGGGTGCCCGCCGCCGAGGCCGGCGCCGTCGTCCAGCGCTATTCAGACGGCCTCGTCGAGCGGCGCTACCTGCGCGGACGGACCTCGCTCAGCCCTGTCGCCCAGGCGGCCGAGGAGTTCGCCCGCGAGCAGTCCGGCGACGACCGGATCGACGCCTATCGCGTGGTGTCCGAGCACGCGCATCCGCACGGCTGGACGGTCGAGCTCGACCATGACGGCGAGCGCGTGGTCGTCGAGGTGGGCGAGCGCCTCTCGGACCCGCTGCTCAGCACCTGCGCGGCGACGGTTCTGCAGCGCGTGCGGGAGTTCGAGCTTCGCTCGCTCGCGTGACGTGCGCCACCCAGATCCTCACAGGTCGAGCTGGGCCACCACCATCGCGTGGTCGGACACCGGTGCATCCTTCCGCGCGGCGACACGATCGTCGATCGAGGGCAGCGTCTCGGCTCCCGGCACCGTGGTCGCACTCCGGATGCTCGCGCGGACCGCCCGCGACACGAAGATGTGGTCGATCAGCTCACGGGTGCCCCGGTAGATGCGGCTGAACCGCTTGTCCGGCGGGATGAGCGGGGCCAGGTTGAGCAGCCGCCAGCCGTCGCCCGCGTCAGGCTGATTCTCGCCTCCGCTGCCGATCTCGCTGCCGGGAGGGCCGTCGATGATCTGGGTGGTGGCCGCCTCGACGCCGTCGTTGAAGTCGCCCATCACGAGCAGCTTGCGCGTGCCGCGGCGCCGTCGAGGAGGTCGTTGGCGAAGTAACGCACCGCCGCCGCCTCGGCTGCGCGCCGCAGTAGGGCGTACGCCGCGTACCGTGCGCGCTCGGCCTCGTCGTGCGGCTGGAACCGTCCACCCGGAAAACTGAGCAGCTTCGACTTGAGGTGCACACTCACCAGGTCGACGTCGCCGGCTCCCGTCGAGATCCGGATGCGCAGAGCTCCGCGCCCCATCTCCGTGAGCGGTGCGGCCGTGTCGTTCGTCGGAACGCCCTGCAGCTGGTCGGGGATGGCGACGAATTCGCTCACCGACGTGACGGGGACGCGCGCAGCGAACCCGACCCGGATGGCGTGCGACGGTTCGAAGTGGGTCGAGAGCTGACCGCTCCAGCCGGGGCCGAGCGCGGTCAGGAGGGCGTCGAACGCCTCCAGGTCGCCGACCTCCTGCAGCGCGAGGACGTCGACGCCCGCGGTCGTGACGGTCGAGGCGAGCAGAGCGACCTTGCGCTCGAAGACGGCCTCGGTGTCCGGGCCGAACTGCGTGCCCGGGGCGAAGAAGTTCTCGACGTTCCAGGTTGCGACGGTGACCATGACGCACCTCCTGACGTGTGCCTGTGCCGGCTGTCTGTCGGTGCTCCCAGTGTGCCCCCGCGTCGTCCCGCGTGCATCCGTGTCGCCACGTATTTCACACGCAGTTCATCTCGCCGCTCGGGGATCCAAAATATAGCGATTACGCTATAGTTGTATCTGACGAGAGGAGTGCATCATGCCCGCATCGACGCTTCTGCGCGGCTCGCGCAACGCTGCCCGTCTCGATCAGACAGCTCTGTCGTCGCGGGCGGGCGATCATCAGTCCGATATTTCGTCGATCGAGCGTGGCAGGCGGATCCCTCGCGTCGACACTCTCGAGCGGCTCCTCGCCTCCACAGGGCACAAGCTCATCTCCTTGCCGTCGACGAGCCCGAGCACGATCGATGTGTCAGATCGCATTCGTCGACACGTGAAGACCGGCGACCGCGATGGTGCCCTACGCGGGTTTCTGGACTTTGCCGACGGTCTAGCCCGTGAACCCGGGAACGTGCGAATCGCGTTGACGATTGCGGCGCCACTGAAGACCGGTTCGCTCGGGTGGGATGCAGCGCTCGCCGGACTCGTCGAGTTGCGTCTGAACGAGGTGGGACTTCCGCATCCGGAATGGGTGAGTATCGAAAGCACCAGGGCACCGTCCCCGCAAACGCCCCACCTGTCGGAATACGATCTCGACCCGCGCATTGATTCCGTCCCCACGGAATTCGCGAGCCGAAATGTACTCATCGAGCGCGGGGTGCTGGCGAGTGTGTAGCAATGGATGAGTTCACCTACGACGACCTCGTCGATGGCCTGCGCACGGTGATCGCGCGGATCCAGCACACCGAGCTGCGCGGCGCGACTATTCAGATCGTCGGCGGGGCCGCACTCCGTCTTATTCACTTCGAGCGCTCCGCGACTGTCGACGTCGATGCCAGAATCGTCCCAGCCGACGAGATCGAGTCGATCGCCGATGTGCTCGCTTCCGAGCGTGGTTGGTCGTCAGGCTGGCTCAACCACAACGCTGCGCAATTCGTTCCAGCCTGGGGTCGTTCGATCGAATGGGTGACCCTGTTCGCTGATGCGTCGGTCACCGTCCAGGTAGCGCCAGTGGATGCCCTCCTAGCGATGAAGCTCTTGGCCGCAGCTGGTCGGCCTGGTCGTGACACAGACGACATCCTTCAGCTTCTGAGGCTGAATGACGTTCGATCGGTCGAAGAGGCAGAGGCGATTTTCGAGGCCTTCTATCCGGGCGATTCGCTTTCGGATCGGGTCCATCAGCTCGTCGAGCGGGCGTTCACGATCGGACTGCCCGTTCAGAAGCCGTCACCGCCCCGACCCGACCTCCAGCCAGAGCACTAGCGCGGCACCGAGAACACGACCGTCGCCGGCCCGGCGCCGGGTGAGCGCCGACCGGCGACGAGGAATGAGCTCGCCCGCGTCAGGCGTCCTGGCTCTGCGGCTGCGACTGGAGGAAGCGCACCATGTTCCCGGAGGGGTCGCGGAACGCGGCGTCGCGGGGACCCCACGGCTGGTCGATCGGCTCCTGGAGCACCTCCGCACCGGAGGCGCGCACCTGCTCGAAGGTGCCGTCGAGGTCGTCGGTGTTGAAGACGACGATCGGAAGGACGCCCTTGACGAGCAGTTCCTGCATGGTGTCGCCGTCGGCCTGGGAGCGGCCGGCGTGCGGGTCGGAGAGGACGATCTGGGTGCCCGGCTGATCGGCCGAGCCGAGCGTCACCCAGCGGTGACCGCCGGAGGAGACATCGTTGAGGACATCGAGGCCGAGCGCGTCGCGGTAGAAGGCGAGCGACTCTTCGGGGTCGTTGACGGTGACCTGGTAGTACTGAAGTGAAATGGACATGACTTCACTTTAGGAAGGGACGCCGGCGGTCGCTTCTTCGAAACTGCTCGATTCCTCCGGAGCGGTCTTCTTCTGCTTCCGCGGCCGGGTCTGCTGCTTGGCCTCGCACGACGGCATGGCGATCACGGCTTCGTGCTCCCGCGCACGGTAGGCGCTCGGCGTCTCCCCGGTGAGCTCCGTGAACCGCGAGCTGAACGACCCGAGCGAGGTACAGCCGACGGCCATGCAGGCGTCGGTCACGCTCATCCCGGTCCGCAGCAGCGCCATGGCGCGTTCGACGCGTCTCGTCATCAGGTAGCTGTAGGGCGTCTCGCCGTAGGCGGCCCGGAACTGGCGGGAGAAATGCGCGGGCGACATGAGGGCGTGCTGGGCGATCGTCGGCACGTCGAGCGGTCTCGCGTAGTCCCGATCGATCAGGTCGCGCGCACGCCGCAACCGGGCGAGCGTCGCGAGTTCTTCCGGTGACACGCATCGAGCGTAACACCGGCTCCCGGCGCGTCGCGAGAGCCGTCATTCGCCGTCGATCAACCGGATGAAGGCGCTCAGCTCGGCCACACCCTCCGGCCTGACGGGGAGGTATTCGGTGAGTTCGGGCGAGTGGACGAGGAACGCGGCCCACTTGGCGCGGGAGATCGCGACGTTGAGCCGGTTCTTCATGATGAGGAAGGACATCCCCCGTGGCACGTCGGCCGCTGACGACGCCGAGAGGCTCACGATCGCGATCGCCGCCTCCTGGCCCTGGAACTTGTCGACCGTCCCCACGCGAACGCCCGGCAGCCCCGCCTCGTCGAGCGCCGCGCGCACGAGCGCGAGCTGCGCGTTGTACGGCGTCACCACGATCAGGTCCGCTTCGGTCAGCGGCTGGTCGAACCGGCCCGCCCCGGGGTCGGTCCAGCGGGTCCCGAGCGCGTCCCGCACCAGGGCCACCACGACCGCGGCCTCCTCCGGCGACTCGGTCGCGTTGCCGGTGTGCTCGACCGGCACCGGATGCAGTCCCGGCTCGATCCCCGCCAGGCGCCGCAGCGACGCTTCCGGATGCGCATGCAGCTTGCCCTCGTACGACAACTGCGACACGGGCTCGGCCAGCGCAGGGTGCATCCGCCTGCTCTCTGCGAGGAAGTAGCCGAGCTCGGGGGGCAGCACGTCGTGCCCTTCGCTCACCCAGCCGAGGGCGGATCCGTCGATCGGCTCCGGATGCGTGCCCTGGCTCACCTGCGGAAGCTGCTGCGGGTCGCCGAGCAGCAGGAGATTGCGGGCGGCAACGCCCGCCGCGATGGTCGCGGCGAGGGAGAACTGGCCCGCCTCGTCGATCACGAGCAGGTCGAGGCTGCGCCGCGGGATCCGGGCCGAGTTGGAGAAGTCCCACGCGGTCCCGCCCACCACGTACCCCGAGCCGGCGCGATCCAGCGCGAAGAGCAGCTGCCCGTTCTTCTCGAGCTCGGTGAACCGATGACCGCCGTCGTCTCCCCCGGCCTTGGGAACCTTCCCGACCAGGCCGGCGTCGAGCCCGGCGCCGACCACGGCGTCGAGCAGGTGCTCGACGACGGAGTGCGACTGCGCGACGACTCCGATCTTCCAGCCGTGGTCGCGCACCAGCGCGGCGATCACCCGGGCGCCCAGGTAGGTCTTGCCGGTACCGGGCGGACCCTGCACGGCGAGGTACGATCCGTCGAGGTCGAGCAGGCTCGCCACGACCGCCGGGATCGGGTCGCCGCCGTCGGGCGCCAGCCGCCCGGAGCGTGTGCGCGGCGGCACCCGGCGCAGCACATCGGTCATCGGCTCGGCCGGCCAGCCGGGCTGGGCGGCGAGAAGCTCCTCTGCCCACGAGTCGATGGCCGCCTTCTGCCGGCCGACGGGAAGCGGCTTCGGAGGAGCCAGAGCGCTCGGCAGCACGCCGTAGTGCGCGGCCTCGGCGAACAGGGTCTCTTCGACGAGGATCCCTCCGTCGTCCAGCACCTCGAGCACGCGCACCGGTCGAGCCGAACGGGCGCCGGGTTCGGCGGAGCTCGACGCGAACGGGCCCGGATACTCGTAGAGCAGGAACGGCCCCGCCTGGTCGCCCGGGCGGATCGAGCTGCCGGGGGCGAGCCGACCGTGCAGCAGCAGGAGGCGGCGATCCGACCGCTGCTGCGGCTCGCGGTACCAGTCCTGGACGATGCGCGCGCTTTCGACGACGAGCACATCCCGCGTCTCCTCCCACTCCTCGATCGGCTGCACGAGCCGGCTGAAGTGGCCCTGCCAGAAGCTCTTCTGCTCCCGCCGGTGGTAGTCGATCGCGGCCGCGGCGAAGGCGGCGGCGGTCTGATCCGCCGTGCGCTCCGGGTCGAGCGGGTCACCGGCGAGGGCCAGCAGGTCGTCGCGCAGGGTCGACGGCTCGAGCTCGACGGCGGTGTTCTCCGGCGCCGACTCCCCGATGCGGATGCCGCTCTCGGCCGCGCGCGCGAGCAGCCAGTCGCGCAGTCGCAGCGTGGAGACGCAGTCGTATCGGTTGTAGTCGCCGATCGCGTCGAGCATCCGCTGCGCCTCGTCGAGCCGGCCGAGCTGCAGGAGGTCGCGTGCGTTGGCGTACTCGGTGATCGAGTCGGCCGCGTTCGTCACGTCGCTCTCCCGCAGTTCGTCGCCCATGTAGAGCGGCTCGAGCTTCTTGATCGAGTACGACCGCGACCCCACCCGCAGGGCCTTGCGCACCAGCGGGTAGAGGTCGACCAGCACGTTGTCGCGCAGCAGCTGGTCGACGTCGTCTTCGCCGACGCCGTGCCGGGCGGCCAGCGCCAGCAGGTGGGTGCGCTCGTAGGCCGCGTAGTGGTAGATGTGCAGCGCCGGATGCTCGCGGCGGCGTTCCCGCACGAACGCGAGGAACTCTTCGAGCGCCACCCTCTCGGCGGCGAAGTCGTGCCCCCAGAATGCGGTGAACCGGGCATCCGTGTCGACCAGGCCGAACAGGTAGTCGAGCCCCCAGCGCGTTCCCCCTCCTTCGGTGTAGAGCGGGTCGCCCTCGAAGTCGAAGAAGATGTCGCCGTCGTCGGGCTCGGGGAGGACGGCGAGGGCGGGTGCGTTGTAGAGCGTGACCGGCGGCGGCGAGCCGGCCACGGCGTCCAGTTGCAGACGGGCCTGCTGGCGGAGACCTGCCAGGGTGCTCTCGGCGACACCCTCCACCGGTCCGGTCGATTCGGCCAGCGCCTCGATGGTGCGGATGCCCGCCTCGATCAGATGCGCCCGTTGCGTCACGCGCATCCCGGCCACCAGCAGCACGTCGCGCGACTCCTGGATCTCGGCCTCGCACGCGTCGCAGTGCCCGCAGACCGTGAACCGCGGATCCCCCCACCGCACCGGACCGGGATCGGCCAGATGCTGCTCGACGATCGACAGCAGGCGGGCCCGTCGCTTGCGGTAGACCGGCGCGATGTCACGCAGGCGATGCTCGCTCACCGAGCCGTCGCCGAGGAGGAGCTCCACGACGTCGTCGGTCGGCACCCCCAGACGCTCGAGCTGCTCGGCGTACGCGGCGAGCTGCAGCAGCGCGGTCACCCGGGCGCTGCGGGCGAGCTTCGAATCCTGCACGCGGTAGCGCCCGTCGGGCATCCGCACGATGAAGTCGGCGAAACCGACGAACGCGCCGTCGAAGAACGTGGCCTGGAACACCATCGCGGCCCCGGACGCGAACGCCTGCCGCGTCTGGTCGACTGCGGCCGCGAGACCGTCGGCGTCGAGCCGCTCGGGCCGCTCGATCTCGGCCACACCCGAACCGAACCGTCGGCGATAGCCCTCCAGGATGCGCCGTTCGTGCTCGTCGCCGAGACGCGACGTGCGCACGTACATCGGGTCCTCGACCTCCTCGGCGGCCTCGATGCGGCCGAGCTTCACGTCGATGGTGCGGAGGAAGGCGAACTCGCACTTCGAGGCGGAGGTCAGGTCGCTCGCGCTCGTGACGACGACCCCGTCGAGCAGGAACATTCGCGTCCTTCCGCCGGCTCCTCGCCGCTGTCTGCCGTGTGCCGCCTCGTAGCGGCTCTGCGTCGAGCGTATCGGGAGCGGGTGACAGCGCCGGGTGACGGTCAGCCCGTGATCGTCATCCGCTCCACGCCCGCGTCGCCGACCGCGAAGGTGAACGTCGACGGGCCGTTGAAGCCCCGGCCGCCGACGAGCGCCGTCACGGCCGCTCCCCCGTCGGCCGCCGTCACCCGGAGATCGCTGAGGCTGACGTCGACGCCGATGAACTCGCTGTCGCTCCAGCCGCGCACGGCCTCGCGGCCGGTGAACACGCGCCCCCAGTCGTCGACCGAGCCGTCCGGCGCGAAGGCGTCGAGGAAGCGCTCGGTGTCGTGGGCGTTGGCCGCGTCGATCGCGTCGGCGACCGCGCGCGGGAGATCGCCGTGGGTCTCATCGCTCATGGTCCCAGTCTGGTCGCCTCGCACCCTCGCCGCCAGCGTCTTGCGATCCGTCGCCCCTACCGCGCCCGGCCCCCGATGGCGTTGAATGTCCCCCATGATCGATTGGGTCCTCCTCGCCGACCTCGGCACCGCTCTCGGAACCACCGTGCTCGCCATCGCGACCTTCGCCTCCACCCGCTCCGCCAACCGCTCGGCTCGGCTCGCCGAACGCGCCTTGCTGGAGGGTATGCGCCCCATCCTGCTGCCCTCCAACTGGTCGGACGCGACCCAGAAGGTGCGTTTCATGGAAGGGAAGTGGCTGATCGTGCACGGCGGCCGTGCCGCACTCGAGATCGCCGACGAGGCCGTCTATCTGGTCTTGTCCGTGCGCAACTCCGGCGCGGGCGTCGCCGTCCTGCACGGTTGGCACCTTCCCGAGAACCCCCAGGCACAGCTCGCCTCGACCGACGAGTTCCATCGCCTCACGCGCGACATCTACGTGCCCACCAACGACGCGGGCTTCTGCCAGGTGGCCATCCGAGACCCCGAGTCGACCGACTTCCAGCGCGCCGTCGAAGGCGCCCGCGGCGCGGGATTCGCGGTGGATGTGCTCTACGGCGACGCCGAGGGCTCGCAGCGCGTGGTCTCACGCTTCTTCATCACCCGAGGTCCCGCCGGCCGCACCGGCGACGCAGGCGGCGGCGCCGAGAGCGACGCAGCCGACGGCGCCGACAGCGAATGGCTGCTGATGGTCTCCCGGCACTGGAACCTCGACCTGCCGAATCCCCGCGGCTGACGGCGGGGCTGTCAGCCTTTCGCGGCCGCCTTGATCGCCCGCTTGGTCTCCCGCACCTTCGCCAGCGACTCGGCGTCGACGATGTCGGCCACCGACCGGTACGACCCCTCCACACCGTAGTCGCCGGCGGCCTCGCGCCACCCGGCGGCGTCGAGTCCGCGCTGCTTGCCCAGCAGCGCGAGGAAGATCTTGGCCTTCTGCTCGCCGAACCCGGGCAGCGCTCGGAGACGCGACAGGATCTCCGAGCCATCCGGATCGCCCTGCGTCCAGATCGCAGCCGTGTCCCCGCCCCAGTCCGAGACGATGGCGGCGGCCAGCGCCTGCACCCGTCCGCCCATCGAGCCCGGGAACCGGTGGACCGACGGCGGCTGCTTCATCACGGCGATCAGGGCATCCGGATCGTACGACGCGACGGTCGCGGCGTCGAGCGACCCGAGGCGGTCGCGCAGCTTGGCGGGGCCGGAGAACGCCGTCTCCATCGGGATCTGCTGGTCGAGGAGCATCCCGACGAGCAGCGCGAACGGGGACTGGTCGAGCACAGCGTCCGCTTCGGGATCGCCGGTGATGTTCAGAGCCATGGGTTCATGCTGCCACCGGGGTCACACCACGAGCAACAGGATGCCCGCCACGAGGGACACCAGCGCGAGCAGCAGGGCGACAGAGAGCAGCACTCCGTGCACGATCAGGAAGGGCGTGGCCTTGCCGCCGGCGTCGCGCGCCCGGGCATCCGTGGACACCCGCGCGTAGAACCGCGGCCACGCGAAGACGTTGAACACGGCGTTGAGGAACAGGACGATGGCGGCGAAGACGGTCATGGTCCCACCAGCCTACGAGAGGCCGCCGGGCATTCGTCGAGGGCTCCCGTCCGCCTGGCCGAACCGCTCGGCGAGCAGACCGAGCAGGGCGGACGCCGCTGCGCCCGGGCGAGGGCGGCTGACGGCGCTGAGCGCCCAGTCGATCCGCTCGGCGAGCGGTCGGACCACCGCGCCGCCTGCCGGGATCACCGTGAGCTCGGGCATCACGGCAACCCCCAGCCGCGCCGCCACGAACCGAGGAATCTCGCCCAGGTCCGAGACCTCGGTGGACACCCGGCGGCTCAGCCCGCGCTCGTCGAGCACGCGGTCGAGGGTCACCCGGTTGCCGAACCCTTCGCGGGCATCCACGAACGCCTCGCCCATCAGCGCGGCCAGCGCCACCTCCGGTTCTGCGGCGAGCGGGTGGTCCTCCGGCAGCACGGCGACGAACGGCGACACCGTGAGCTGCTGATACAGGAGCCCGGGGACCCGGCCGGGCAGTCCCATGAAGGCCACGTCGACCCGGCCGTGCCGCACGTCGTCCGCCAGGCCCGTCGACCCGCTCGGGGACGGGCCGAGCCGCAGATCGACCAGCGGGTGGCGCGCGTGGAACTCCCCCATGATCCCGGGAAGGTCGATCGTCTGCAGGTTCGTGAAGATGCCCACCCGCACCTGCCCGCGCAGCCCTCCGCGCGGATCGGCCAGTTCGCGCATCCGCTCGACCGCCCTCAGCGTGTCCCTCGCCGTCTCGATCACCTGCTCGCCGAGCGGCGTGAGACGCACCCGGTGCGGGTCGCGCTCGAACAGCGCGCCCCCGAGTTCGCGTTCCAACGACCGGATGCCCGCCGAGACGGTCGACTGCGCCGCGAACACCCGGGCGGCGGCCCGGGTGAAGTTCCGTTCGTCGGCGACGGCCACGAGATATTCGAGCTGACGGGTCTCCACATGACAATCGTAATCCTCGATCACTGTCATCGCTGATATCCGTTGGACTCGATGACTGTCGGAGCGCACCATAGTGAGCATGAGCAGCACGATGTCCGACACCCGATCCGCAGAAACCCGAGGCGGCTGGCGCCTGCGTCACGGCGCCGGCTTCTGGGTCATCGCCGGCGCGTTCCTCGCCGTGATGGCGTTCTCCACGTTGCCGACCCCCTTGTACGCGCTGTACCAGCAGCGCGACGGCTTCCCGACCTGGGTGATCACCGTCATCTTCGCCGCGTATGCGGTCGGGGTCATCGCGAGCCTCTTCCTCATCGGCCACGTCAGCGACTGGGCGGGACGACGCCGCATGGTGCTCGTCGCGATCGCGCTCGAGCTGGTCGCCGCCGTGATCTTCCTGTTCTGGAACGACGTGAGCGGACTGCTCGTCGCCCGCGTGATCTCCGGTGTCGGCGTCGGAGCGCTCACGGCGAGCGCGACAGCCCACCTCAGCGAGCTCCGCGCGGTCGCCCGGCCGCAGGAGGGACCCCGCCTCGCCGGCACCGTCTCGACCGTCGTCAACAGCGGCGGGCTCGCCCTCGGCCCGTTGATCGCCGGCGCCCTCGCGCAGTTCCTGCCCCAGCCGCTTCTGCTGCCATACGTCGTCTTCCTGGTCGTCCTGGCCGTGGCGGCCGTGGCCGTCGCGCTCGTGCCCGAGACCGTCGAACGGGCCGAGGAGCGGCCGGCGTATCGCCCGCAGCGCATCTCGCTCCCGGCGGAGGCGCGCAGCACGTTCTCGGCTGCCGCGATCGCCGCGTTCGCCGGCTTCGCAGTGTTCGGGCTGTTCACATCCCTCGCGCCGAGTGTGCTGGCCGGAACGCTGCACGAGACGTCCCGTCTGATGGCCGGCGTCGTCCCCTTCTCGGTGTTCGCCGCCTCGGCTGTCTCCCAGATCGTGTTCGCCCGGGTGTCGGCCCGCGCGCAGCTCGTGCTGGCGCTCGTGCTCGTCGTCGCCGGCCTCGGCGGCCTCGCGGTCGGCGTCGTGGCGGCCCTTCTCTGGGTGTTCGTCATCAGCGGGATCCTCGCGGGAGCAGGCGTCGGGCTCCTGTTCCGCTCGTCCATCGGCGTCGCCGCCTCGCTGGCCGCTCCCGGTCGCCGCGGAGAGGTGCTGGCGGCGATCTTCCTCGTGGCCTACATCGGTCTGGCCGTGCCGGTGCTGCTCGTCGGCCTGGCGCTGATCGTGTGGCCGCTGGTTCCCGTGCTGGTCGTCTTCGTGATCGTGGTGGGCGTGCTCAGCCTGCTGGCCGGGCTCCGGATGCTCGGCCGCACCGCCCCCGCCGGCCGCGTCGACACCGCTCGTTCCTGAGTCGCCGCTCGCCCGGTCGACGACGCGCGTTCCCGAGTCGCCGGCCGGTCAGTCGGCGGCGACCAGCTGCACCCGCAACGAGTCGACGCGCACCGCGATGACGTCGTCGGACGCCCACCGCTGCGCCAGCCGCCTCAGCACGGCGTCGAGCTCCTCCTGGGTGAGACCCGACCCCAGCTCCAGCCGCACCACGAGCTCCTCGCCGCGGAGTCGCGCACCCGGATCCCCAGGCAGCAACGAGACGTCGAGCACGCCGAGCTCCGAACCGATCGAGGCCACGAACGCCGTGAACACGTCGGGGTCGCGGTAGCTCGGCAGCCACGGCCGCCCTTGGGCGATCGCCCACAGGGCGGGGCGCCGGATGACGAACTCGGTCTCCGAGGTCGGGTCCAGCACGACCAGCTCGGTCTCCTCACTCGCGGCGGCCAGCGCGACCCGCACTCCGTCCGCCGGGACCGGCCGGGCGAGCGGGTTCCACGTCTGCATCGCCGTGACCGACGAGAAGACCGGCAGCACCGTGCGGCCGTCGGGTCCGGCGACCGTCACGATCGCCAGCTCCTGGGTCTTGTCCACCAGGTGCCCGTGATCATTCGTGCCGCTGTCGCCGAGCTGGGCCACGAGCGGGATCAGGAGCCGCGACGTGCGAACCTCGTCCACGACGGCCTCCGGACCGACCTCGCCGGCCCGGAACGCAGCGAGCGCCCCCAGCAGTTCGGGCGGCGCGCTGCCGTCGTCGTCGCCGAACGTGTTGTCGTCGAACGCGCGCCCGGCCCACGGGTGACCGGCGGAGTCGGCTGTGTTGCCGGCCGCGGGGCCGGCGGCAGCGGCGTTCGCGGCCGCGGCGAGCTCGGCGGCGAAGCCGCTCAGCCGCGCCGCGCCCTCGGCGCTCGGCGTCGGTGCGGCGCGCCTGCGCCCGGCGTCGCGCGCCTGCTCGGCGTCGCGCTCGTGCTCGGCGTCGCGCTCCTGCTCGGCGTCGCGCTCGTGCTCGGCGTCGCGCCCGTTCTCGTCCGTAGCGTCAGTCTCCGGCGACATCCAGCGCCTCGGGAAGCGTGAACGCACCCGCGTACAGCGCCTTGCCCACGATCGCCCCTTCGAGGCCCAGCGGAACGAGTTCGCGCAATGCGACGAGGTCGTCGAGGCTGGAGATCCCGCCCGACGCGACCACGGGTCGCCTGGTGCGGTCCATGACCTCACGCAGCAGGTCGAGGTTGGGCCCGCGGAGGGTGCCGTCTTTCGTGACGTCCGTGACCACGTAGCGCGCGCATCCGGCCTCTTCGAGTCGGTCGAGCACCTGCCAGAGATCGCCGCCTTCCTGGGTCCAGCCGCGTGCAGCCAGCGTGGTGCCGCGCACATCGAGGCCGACGGCGATGGCTTCGCCGTACTGCCCGATGACGTTCGCCGCCCATTCGGGGTTCTCGAGCGCCGCGGTGCCGAGGTTGATGCGTTTGGCGCCGATCTCGAGGGCGGATTCGAGCGACGCGTCGTCGCGGATGCCGCCGGAGAGCTCGACGTTCACCCCGCGCACCTGCTTGATGACCTTCTTGAGCAGGGCGTGGTTGTTGCCGCGACCGAAGGCGGCGTCGAGGTCGACGAGGTGGATCCACTCGGCGCCCTGGTCGGCCCAGTCGGCCGCCGCATCGATCGGGTCGCCGTAGCTCGTCTCCGAGCCCGCCTCGCCCTGGGTCAGGCGAACGGCTTTTCCGTCGGCCACGTCCACAGCCGGCAGCAGCACGAGCCGCGGGGTCTGGGTGAATTCACTCATGTTCTTCCTTGGGTAACGGTTCGCGCGTCGTCGGGGGCGCGAACGGGGAGTCGTGGCGGCGGCTCGCGATCAGAGCGTACCGATCCAGTTGCGGAGCAGCTGGATGCCCGCCTGCCCCGACTTCTCGGGGTGGAACTGGGTGGCGCTGAGCGGTCCGTTCTCGACGGCGGCGATGAAGCGCGAGCCGTGCTGCGCCCACGTCACGTGCGGCTTCGGGAACGGCGGCACCACATCCAGCGTCCACTCCTGTGCTCCGTACGAGTGCACGAAGTAGAAGCGCTCGTCGCGGATGCCGTCGAACAGTACCGACCCGTCGGGAGCCTCGACCGTGTTCCAGCCCATGTGCGGGAGCACCTCGGCGTCGAGCCGGTCGATCGCACCCGGCCATTCGCCGAGTCCTTCGGTGTCGGTTCCGCGTTCGAGCCCGCGGTCGAACAGCACCTGCATCCCGACGCAGATTCCGAGCACCGGGCGTCCGCCGGCGAGCCGGCGGTCGATGACTTCGTCGCCTCGGGATGCCCGGAGCGCGTCGATCACGGCCCGGAACGCCCCCACCCCCGGCACGACGAGACCGTCGGCTTCTCGGGCGCGAGCACGGTCGCCGGTGAGCTCGACATCGGCTCCGGCGGCTTCGAGCGCCTTGGCGGCCGAGTGCACGTTCCCCGATCCGTAGTCGAACACCACGACGTCGGGCCTGCTCACAGGGCGCCCTTGGTCGACGGGATGCCGGTGATCAGCGGGTCGAGGGCCTTCGCCTGCCGGAACGCTCGCGCGAACGCCTTGAACTCGGCCTCGGCGATGTGGTGCGGATCGCGTCCTGCGACCACGGTGATGTGCGTCGTGATGGCGGCGTTGAACGAGATCGCCTCGAACACGTGGCGCAGCATCGATCCGGTGAAGTGCCCGCCGATCAGGTGGAACTCGAACCCGGCCGGCTCGCCGGTGTGCACGAGGTACGGTCGCCCGGAGATGTCGACGACCGCCTGCACGAGCGCTTCGTCGAGCGGCACGAGGGCGTCTCCGTACCGTGAGATGCCGCGCTTGTCGCCGAGTGCCTGCTTGATCGCCTGGCCGAGCACGATTCCGACGTCTTCGACCGTGTGGTGCACGTCGATCTCGGTGTCTCCGGATGCGCGAACCCGCAGATCGGTGAGCGAGTGCTTGGCGAACGCCGTCAGCAGGTGATCGAAGAACGGCACCGAGGTCTCGATGTCGGTCTGCCCGCTGCCGTCGAGGTCGAGACTCAGCTCGATGCTCGACTCGCTGGTCTCCCGCTGCAGTGTGGCCGTGCGATTGGTCATGACTGCGAGCTTACCGGGGCAGCCGATTCCGTCTCGGCCCCGTCGGGGCGGCCGAGCGAGCGGAGCGCCGTGAGGAACGCGGTCGTCTCCGCCTCCGTTCCGGCGGTCACCCGCAGGTGTCCCGGGATGCCGACGTCGCGGATCAGCACGCCCTGCTCGAGCAGCCCCTCGAATGTTGCGTTCGGGTCGCCGACGCCACCGAAGAGCACGAAGTTGCTGCCGCTGCGGTGCGGCCGGTAGCCGAGGGCGGCCAGTTCGGTCACCAGGCGGTCGCGCTGCACGCGGATCTCGCCGACCATCGCGAGCATCTCGTCGGAGTGCGCGAGCGCCGCGACGGCCGCCGCCTGGGTGAGGGCGGAGAGGTGGTACGGCAAACGGACGAGGCGAAGGGCATCGGTCACGGCAGGGTCGGCCGCGAGGTAGCCGACGCGCGCGCCGGCGAACGCGAACGCCTTGCTCATCGTGCGCGAGACCAATAGCCGCGGCCGGCCCGGGAGCAGCGCCAGAGCGGACGGCTGGTCGTCCGGCATGAATTCCGCGTACGCCTCGTCGACGACGACGATGCCACGGGCAGCGTCGTAGGCCGCCTCGATCGTCTCGAGCGACAGCGGAGTTCCCGTCGGGTTGTTCGGCGCGCAGAGGATCACGATGTCGGGGTCGAGCCGGCGGATCTCCGCGCCCGCGGTCTCCGGTGACAGCTCGAAATCGTCGTCGCGGACGCCGGCCAGCCAGGCGGTGCCGGTGCCGGAGGCGAGCAGCGGGTACATGGAGTAGGTGGGCGCGAAGCCGAGAAGGCTGCGGCCCGGCCCGCCGAAGGCCTGCAGGATCTGCTGGATGACCTCGTTGGATCCGTTCGCGGCCCAGATGTTCTCGGCGGTGAGCCCGTGCCCCAGGTAGCCCGCGAGGCTCTCACGCAGTTCGGTGAACTCTCGGTCGGGGTACCGGTTGACGCCGCCGATGGCTTTCGCGACCCGCACGACGATGTCTTCCGCAACGTCATCCGGGATCGGATGCGTGTTCTCGTTCACGTTGAGCGCCACAGGAACGACTTTCTGTGGTGCGCCGTAGGGGCTCTTGCCCCGCAGGTCATCGCGAATCGGGAGATCGGAAAGGGAAGTCACCGTTCAATGCTAGTTGCCTGCTCTGGGCGTATTACGTCGTCGTACTCAGCTTGCGGCGAGCATCCGATGGCCGAACATGCGGTCGCCGAGCATCCGGTGGCCGAACATCCGGTCGATGAGCATCAGGGCGGGTCGCCCGCATAGGATTCGGCTCAGTGGGCGTACTGCGACGGGATGGCGATGCGCTGCCCGGGAGACACCACGGCCGAGTCGAGCTGGTTGAGCGAGACGATGTCGGCGATCACATCACGCGGGTCCGCGCTGGGCGCGACCTTCTCGGCGATGCTCCAGAGCGACTGGCCCGACTGGACCGTGACGTGCTGGAAGTGCACCGCGGCGTGATCTCCGCTCGCGGCCGCGCCGCCGCCGTTGAGCGCGAAGACCAGGGCGCCCACCACGATCGGGACGGAGGCGAGCGAGGTGAGGACGACGCGCCCCCGACGGGTGAGACGCAGGCGCGTGTGGACGCCTGCTGGCATGTCGAACTTCGACGACGACATCGTGATCGCTGCTGTGCTCATTGTCGTGACCTCCTAAGATTCCGCACCCGGTGCTTGGCCGGCAGGCCGGATGCGAAGCTGTGTTCCGAATATATCTTCGAATGTTCGAAACCTCAAGCGCGTCTTCACGGCAGATATTTACACGAATATCGAGACACACTCGAACACATGTTTGTTTTGCCGCTGCATCGTGGATACAGTTTCGATTGTCTGGAGTTCACTCAACCAGGCACCACCGACATTCGGGCGGGCCGGATGCGATGGCGGGTCATGAAGGGACGACTGTGTCGAACGACAACCAGGCGGGACGCGAGCGCGGGGGCACCCGTCGTCGCAAGAACCTGAGCGAGAAACAGCTCGCCATCCTCGACGTCATCGGGCGCTCCGTCAGCCAGCGCGGCTATCCGCCGAGCATGCGCGAGATCGGTGACGCCGTCGGGCTCTCCTCCCTCTCCAGCGTCACCCACCAGCTCAACCAGCTCGAGCTGAGCGGTTACCTGCGCCGCGACCCCAACCGGCCGCGCGCCCTCGAGATCCTCATCGACCTCCCCTCCCCGTCCGAGAGCCTCGACTTCGAGAACCAGACGCCGGTCGGCGACGCCGCCATGGTGCCGCTGGTCGGACGCATCGCCGCCGGTGTGCCCATCACGGCCGAGCAGCAGGTCGAAGAGGTCTTCCCCCTTCCGCGCCAGCTGGTCGGCAACGGCGAGCTGTTCATGCTGAAGGTCGTCGGCGACTCGATGATCGACGCCGCGATCTGCGACGGGGACTGGGTGGTCATCCGCACCCAGAAGACGGCGGAGAACGGCGACATCGTCGCGGCCATGCTCGACGAGGAGGCCACGGTCAAGGTGTTCCGCCAGCGCGACGGCCACACCTGGCTGCTCCCCCGCAACTCCAACTTCGAGCCTATCCTCGGCGACTTCGCCGAAGTCCTCGGCAAGGTCGTCGCGGTCCTGCGCGCCGTCTAGGCCGGACGCGGACGGCAGCCTTTCGCGGCGTGCATCCGGGCGTCAAGCCCAGCCGAGCTCGCGCAGACGGTCGTCGTCGAGGCCGAAATAGTGGCCGATCTCGTGGACGAGGGTCACGCGCACGCGTGCCTTCAACTCCGGGAGGCTGCGGCTGCTCGCGGCCAGGTTGTTCTTGTAGAGCGTGATGCGGTCGGGCAGTTCGCCGAACCCGTACACGCCACGGCGCGTGAGCGGATGTCCGCTGTAGAGCCCGTACAGTCGCGGTCGCGCTCCGGCCGGCTGATCCTCGATCAGGATGGCGACGTTCTCGAGAGGGCCGACCATGTCGTCGGGAAGTGCGTCGAACACGTCGCCGACCATCGCTTCGAAGTCCGTGTCCGAGATCTCGACCATGGTCTTATCATCCTCGCCGCCGGCGGCTTCACGCTGCAGTGCTCGGCCCGGCTCGGCGCGGTTCCGCTCGACTCGGCTCGGCCCCGGCCCGGCTCTGCTCCGGGCATCCTGAATTCAGGACTTCCTTGGCCTCGCGCGCAACTCCGGAAAGTCCGCACCGCGCACCGCTGGAAAGACAGCAACTCCGGAGTCCGTGCCCGGATCGGGCCGAGGACTCCGGAGTTGCGAACGCCCGGCAGCACCTGCGCCGCCGACAGAACCAGCCGGCAGCGGCTACGCCGGCACGCCTGCCTTCTCGCGCACCGCACGCGTCGCCGCGAGGATGTTCTTCAGCGACGCCACCGTCTCGTCGTAGCCGCGCGTCTTGAGGCCGCAGTCCGGGTTCACCCAGAGTTGACGGCCCGGGATGGCGCTGAGCGCGGTCTCCAGCAGTTCCGTCACCTCGGCGACGCTAGGCACCCGCGGGGAGTGGATGTCGTACACCCCCGGGCCGATCCCGTGCTCGAAGCCGGACGTCTGGATGTCATGCACGACCTCCATCCGCGACCGCGCCGCCTCGATGCTGGTCACGTCCGCGTCCAGGTTGCGGATCGCGTCGATCACCACACCGAACTCCGAGTAGCAGAGGTGCGTGTGGATCTGCGTCTCGTCGCGCACCCCGGCCGTCGCCAGGCGGAACGAGCCCACCGACCAGTCCAGGTACGCCGCGTGGGCGGCGCGCTTCAGCGGCAGGAGCTCCCGCAGCGCCGGCTCGTCGACCTGGACGATCCGGATGCCCGCCTCCTCCAGGTCGGCGATCTCGTCGCGCAGGGCCAGCGCCACCTGACGTGCGGTGTCACCCAGGGGCTGGTCGTCGCGCACGAACGACCAGGCGAGGATCGTGACCGGTCCGGTGAGCATCCCCTTGACCGGCTTGGAGGTGAGGCTCTGCGTGTACGTCGACCAGTCGACCGTGATCGGTTTCGGCCGCGACACGTCGCCCCACAGGATCGACGGTCGCGTGCACCGGCTGCCGTACGACTGCACCCAGCCGTTCTGGGTCACGGCGAAGCCGTCAAGGTTCTCCGCGAAGTACTGCACCATGTCGTTGCGCTCGGGCTCGCCGTGCACCACGACGTCGATGCCGATCTCCTCCTGCAGGTCGACGACGCGCTTGATCTCGGCCTTCATCTGCCCGAGGTACTCCGCCTCGCTGATCAGTCCCTTCGCCAGCTGGGCGCGGGCGCGCCGGATGTCTCCGGTCTGCGGGAACGAGCCGATCGTGGTGGTGGGGAGGAACGGCAGGCCGAGCGCGGCATCCTGGGCCACAAGGCGGTCGGCGTAGTCTCCGCGCGAGAAGTCGGCGTCGGTCAGGGCCGCCGTGCGCGATCGCACCGCCGCGTCACGCACCCCGGGGGCGGACGCCCGGTCGGCCAGCGCGGCGGAGGCGGCGCTCAGCTCGTCCTGGATCGCCTCGTGCCCGTCGACGAGCCCGACCGCGAGCGTCGCGACCTGCGCCACCTTCTGGTCGGCGAACGCCAGCCAGCTCTTCAACTCGCCGGAGAGCGCAGGCTCGTCGTCCACATCGTGCGGGACGTGCAGCAGCGACGTCGAGGTCGAGACCGCCACCTCGGGGCTGAGCGCCAGCAGTTCCGTGAGGGTGCCGAACGCCGCCTCCAGGTCGCCGCGCCAGATGTTGTGGCCGTCGACGACTCCGCCGACCAGGGTCTTGGCGGCGAGACCGGATGCGGTGGCCGCGTCGAGACCGCTCGGCACGCTTCCGCGCACCAGGTCGAGCGACAGCGCCTCCACCGGCGACGCGGCGAGCACCGGCAGTGCGTCGTCCAGGCTGCCGTACGGCGCCGCCACGAACAGCCCCGGCCGGCCGTCGACCGAGCCGAGCGCGTCGTACGCAGCAGCCAGAGCGGCGAGCACCGCATCCCGGTCGTCCTCGATGCTCTCGCTGACCAGCGCGGGCTCGTCGAGCTGCACCCACGGGGCGCCCGCGGCGGCCAGACGGCCGAGCAGTTCCCGGTAGACCGGCAGCAGGTCGGCGAGTCGCGACAGGGGGCGGAACCCCTCGGGCGCCTCGTCGCTCGCCTTGCTCAGCAGCAGGAAGGTGACCGGTCCGACGATCACGGGCCGCGTGACGAAACCGGCCGCCGCGGCCTCCTCGAACTGGCCCACGATGCGGTCGGACGCCAGCCGGAAGTCGGTCTCGGGGCCGATCTCCGGCACCAGGTAGTGGTAGTTCGAGTCGAACCACTTGGTCATCTCCAGCGGTGCGTTCTCCCCCTCGCCGCGGGCGATGGTGAAGTAGCCGGCGAGATCGACGGCGCCCGACGCATCCGCCAGCGAGGCGAAACGCGACGGGATCGCGCCGACGGTGACCGCGGCGTCGAGCACCTGGTCGTAGTAGCTGAAGCTCTCCGGGATCGACGCGTCGGTGCGCCCCAGGCCGAGCGATGCCAGACGCTCGCGCGTCTCCGCCCGCAGCGACGCGGCGGTCGCCTCCAGCTCGTCGGCCGTGGTCGCGCCCGCCCAGAAGCTCTCGACGGCCTTCTTGAGTTCGCGTCGCCGCCCGATGCGCGGGTAGCCGATGATCGTCCCCGTCGGGAAGGCGGGGCGCGGAGTGGTGTCGGTCATTGCGTGGTTCCTTTTCAGTGGGTGGTGCTGCCGGTGGTGCTGGCCGGCAGGAGTCCGGTGCGCTCGAGCACGGCGAGCACCGCTTCGTGCTGGTTGAAGGTGTACAGGTGGATGCCCGGAGCGCCACCGTCGAGCAGGCGACGCGAGAAGTCGGTCGCCCAGGCGATTCCGATCTCGCGCTGCCCCTCCTCGGTCGGCTCGATCTCGAGCTGGATGGCGAGGTCGCTCGGCAGGTCGTCGCCGCTCAGCTCGAGCATCCGGCGCAGTCGTGCGGGACTGGTCACCGGCATGATCCCGGGCAGGATCGGGAACTGCACGCCCGCGTCCCTGGCCTTCTGGGCGAAGCTCAGGTAGTCCTCGGGATGGAAGAACAGCTGGGTGATCCCGAGGTTGGCGCCGGCGGCCTGTTTGGCGAGCAGCGTGTCGATGTCCTGGCTCACCGAATGCGAGGTGGGATGCCCGTTCGGGAACGCGGCCACGGCGATCTGAACGTGCTCGCGGCTGGACAGGACGGTGCGAGCATCGAGGCCCGGCACCGCCAGCTCGCCGTACGGCACGCGCTCGGCCTGGACCCGGTGGATGAGCTGGACGAGTTCCGCAGAGCTGTGCAGGTCGCCGAGACCGGTCTCCCCCTCGGGGAGGTCCGCGGGCGGGTCGCCGCGAACGGCGAGAAAGCGCCGGATGCCCGCATCCAGGAACTCGCGGATGAGCACGTTGGCCTCGGCGTGCGACGAGCCGACGCAGGTCAGGTGCGCCATCGGGCTCACGTCGGTGCGGTCGAGGATGTAGCGCAGCACCTCGAGCGAGGACGTGCGGGAGGAGCCGTTGGCGCCGTAGGTGACGGAGATGAAGTCGGGATGCGCGGCCGCGAGCCGGTCGATCGTCGCCGGCAGCGCCGCAGCGGCTGCGGCGGAGCGGGGCGGATACAGCTCGAAGGAGAACCGCGCGGTGGTACAGCTCATGGCGTCCTCGGTGGGTGGTGTCGACGGTCGCTGCCCTCTGGCCGCGCCCGTCCCGGTCAGGGGCAGGACCCCGTTCTCACGGGGTGATTCGCGGGCGGGTGCCGGGCTCGGCTGTCGCACCACCGAGCGGGTCGCCCGCTTCGGTTGAATGGCAATCTAGCAACGTCCGGGGCCGGACGGAACCTCTGTGTCACCGTGTGACGGCCGGGGTCGCTCTGTGACGTACGCTCGCAGTCGAAGGCGGGGTCCGCCCGCCGCGAACGAAGGACCATCCGATGTCACCGCAGAAAGAATCCCAGCCGGCATCCCCCGCCACCGTGGCGTCCCATGCGCGCCCCATCCTCCGGCCGTCGCGCCTCCTGGCGAGCGGACAACGGGAGAAACTGCACCCGACGGTACTCGCCGAGGCCGAGCATCGCGCGTCGAGCGTGCAGCTGCGAATCGCCGACGCGATCACGGCCTTCGCGGGCTCGATGAACTTCGTCTACCTGCACATCGTGCTGTTCGCGGTGTGGATGATCGTGTTCGAGAAGAGCCCGTGGCCGACCCTGACACTCATCGTCTCGCTCGAGGCGATCTTCCTCTCCACCTTCGTGATGATCGGTCAGAACCGGCAGGCCGCTTTCCAGCAGGCGAAGGCCGATCACGACTACACGGCCCAGGAGCGCCTGCTCGTCGAGAACACCGACCTCACCCGCACGATCCACTTGCTCACGCACCAGATCCACGATCTGCTCGTCGCGGAGAAGGCGGCGTCGGCAGCCCCTAACGACGTCACGCCTGCGCCGGAGGAACCGACGCAGGCGTGACGTGCACAGGGCGCTGCTAGCCGGCCGGCGTCACGGCGAAGGCCTCGAACACCGACTCGAACTCGGGCTGGATGCGGGCGGTGACCCGCGTCCCGTCCTCCACGTACTCCGTGGAGAGCACGCGACCGCGCTCGTGGAGAGCCGAGATCAGGTCGCCCCGGTCGTACGGCACCACGAGCTCGACCTCGATCGAGGTGTCCGGCAGCAGTCGCGAGATCGCTGCGAGCACCTCGTCGATGCCTTCGCCGGTGCGGGCGGACGCGAAGATCGCGCCCGGCTCCAGGCCGCGAAGGACCAGCCGGTCATCCGGCCCGATCAGATCCGCCTTGTTGAACACGACGATCTCGGGGAGCTCGCGCGCGCCCACCTCGCCGATCACGTCGCGGACCGTCGCGAGCTGGCTCGCGGGGTCGGGATGCGATCCGTCGACCACGTGCACGATCACGTCGGAGTCCGCGACCTCTTCCAGCGTCGAGCGGAACGCTTCGACCAGCTGGTGGGGAAGGTTGCGCACGAAGCCGACGGTGTCCGCGAGCGTGTAGAGGCGGCCGTCGGCGGTCACCGACTTGCGGACGGTGGCGTCGAGGGTCGCGAACAGCGCGTTCTCGACGAGCACGCCCGCCTTGGTGACGCGATTGAGCAGACTCGACTTGCCGGCGTTGGTGTAGCCGGCGATGGCGACCGACGGCACCGAGTTGCGGTTGCGGTTGGCCCGCTTCGCCTCACGGGCCGGCTTGAAGCCGACGATCTGCTTGCGCAGCTTGGCCATGCGCGTGTGGATGCGGCGGCGATCGAGCTCGATCTTCGTCTCACCGGGTCCACGCGAGCCCATGCCGGCTCCTGCGCCGCCCACCTGGCCACCGGCCTGGCGGGACATCGACTCACCCCACCCGCGCAGACGCGGGAGCAGGTACTCGAGCTGCGCGAGCTCCACCTGCGCCTTGCCTTCGCGGCTCTTGGCGTGCTGGCTGAAGATGTCGAGGATGACGGCCGTGCGGTCGATGACCTTGACGCGCACGACATCTTCGAGGGCGCGCCGCTGGCTGGGCGCCAGTTCGGTGTCGGCGATCACGGTGTCGGCGCCGAGCGCCGCGACGATCCCCGCCAGCTCCTGCGCCTTGCCCTTGCCCAGGTAGGTGCTGGGGTCGGGGTGCGGCCGCCGCTGGAGCAGCCCGTCGAGCACCACGGCGCCCGCGGTCTCGGCGAGAGCGGCGAGCTCGCGCAACGAATTCTCGGCGTCGTGCTGCGCTCCCTGCGAGTAGACGCCGATGAGCACGACGTTCTCGAGGCGGAGCTGCCGGTACTCGACCTCGGTGACGTCTTCGAGCTCGGTGGACAGTCCGGCGACGCGGCGCAGCGCGGCGCGCTCCTCGCGGTCGAACTGCTCTCCGTCGTGTCCGGTGTCGTCGAGAGCCGTCGTCTGCAGCGCCTGCGCGCCGCTTCCGAAGAGTGCGACACCCGCATGGGTGTCAGCGTTCGCGAGCACCCGTGCCACGACATCGGTGTCGGCGACTTGTGTGTTCTGTTCGCTTGAACGTTCGTTCATCTGTATGTCCTGCATCCGGGTTAACCCTAGTTTGTTCGTGTCCTGTACGGTCCTCTTATGGCCAGCGGAGATCACTACTTTTCGTCAGCGCCCGAGAGCGAACTCAAGCTCCGGCCGTTCACCGTCCGCCTCGCTGGACAGACGTACGAATTGACGACGGCGAACGGCATTTTCAGCCCCGAGCGCGTCGACACCGGTACGCGAGTGCTCCTCGACCATGTCCCCTCCGCGCCGCCCGGAGGTCAGCTTCTCGACCTCGGTTGCGGCTGGGGGCCGTTGGCTCTCACACTTGCTCTCGAATCCCCTCACGCGACCGTCTGGGCGGTCGACGTCAATAACCGGGCACTGGATCTGGTGCGCAGGAATGCGCAGAAGCTCGGTCTCACAAATGTTAACGCATCGCTGCCCGACGATGTTCCCGCTGACGTGATGTTCACCACGATCTGGTCCAATCCACCGATCCGGGTGGGCAAGAACGAACTCCACAATCTGCTGGAGAAGTGGATGCCGCGGCTGGAGCCGGGTTCGGACGCCTGGCTCGTCGTGCAGCGCAACCTCGGCTCCGATTCCCTGCACCGCTGGATGCAGGGCACGTTCCCGCAGCTGACCACGACGCGGGCCGCGACGTCGAAGGGGTATCGGGTCCTCCGGGCGCGACGCTCGGCCGGGGCGGCGCCGGCCGAGGCGGCGGAGTCGCCGGAGCTGCAGCAGTCACCCGAAGCGCCGGAAGCGCCGGAAGCCTAGGCTCAGGCCAGGTCGAGAGTCCCGGTGTAGACCAGTTCGGCCGGACCGGAGAGCGCGACGTGCTCGCCGTCCTCTGTCGCGAACATCCGGACCCCCACCGTTCCGCCGGGGACGTCGACGCGCCACTGGTTCGGCGCACCGGCTCCGGCCCAGTAGCGCACCGCCAGCGCGGCTGCTGCCGCTCCGGTGCCGCAGGAGAGCGTCTCTCCGCTGCCGCGCTCGTGCACGCGCATCCGGATGCGCCCGACACCGTCTTTGACGAGCGGCTCATGCGGCACCACGAACTCCACGTTGGCGCCGTCTTCCGGCGCCGGTTCGATGTGCGGGATGTACGTGAGGTCGGCGGCGTCGAGTTCGGAGTCGTCGGCGACGGCGACCACGACGTGCGGGTTGCCGACGTCGATGCCGAGACCGGGCCGGGCGACCGGTAGCTCCTTCGCACGCACCAGCGGCTCGCCGCCGTCGAGCGACCAGCGGCCGAGGTCGACCTGGAACCCGGTGAGGTTGCGTTGGACGTCGCGCACGCCGCTGCGCGTGCCGATGGACAGCGTGTCGCCGTCGGCGAGCTCGGCCAGGCCGGACTCGATCAGGTAGCGCACGTAGACCCGGATGCCGTTGCCGCACATCTCCGCTTTGGAGCCGTCGGCGTTGTAGTAGTCCATGAACCATTCGGCCGAGTCGTCTTCGGCGAGGGACTCGACGCCTTCCGGCAGGTGCTTGGAGCGCACCGCGCGGATTACGCCGTCGGCGCCGACACCGAAGTGACGGTCGCAGATGTCGGCGATCTGGCTCGCGCTCAGCTCGGTGAGCCCATCGGGGTCGGAGAACAGCACGAAGTCGTTTCCGGTGCCGTGACCCTTGGTGAAGTGGAGCGTTGCCATGCTCACAGCCTATCGAGGGCGGCAGCGTGCAGAGCAGCGTCGACGAGGTCGGGGCGGTCGTGCTCGAGCCACCGGATGCCCGGGTAGCGCTTGAACCAGCTGACCTGTCGTCGCGCGTACCGTCGGGTGAGCTGCTGGGTCTGCGCGACGGCCTCGTCGCGGCTGAGCTCTCCGCGCAGTTCGGCGAGGGCCTGGGCGTAGCCGATGGCGCGGCTGGCCGTGACTCCGCGTTCGAGCCCGAGCGGGATGAGCGCGGCCACTTCGTCGAGCAGACCGTCCGCCCACATCCGGTCGACCCGGGCGTCGAGCCGTGCCGTCAGCTGCTCGCGCGGAGCCGCGAGGCCGAGCACGGCGGCGGTGCGCCACGGCACGGGTTCGTCCGGGAGCGATCCGCTCACCGGTTCGCCGGTGAGTGCGACGACTTCGAGCGCCCGCACGAGCCGGCGGCCGTTGCTCGCGCCGATGTTGGCTGCCGCGACCGGATCCACCTCGTGGAGCCGGCGGTACAGGATGCCCGGACCGTGCGCCGTGAGCTCGGCTTCGAGTTGTTCGCGCAGCTGCGGGTCGGTGCCGGGGAACCGGAAGTCGTAGATCACGCTGGAGACGTAGAGTCCGGAGCCGCCGACCAGGATCGGCACCGCGCCGCGTTCCAGGATGCCGTCGATGGCCGCGCGGGCTTCCGGCTGGTACCGGGCCACCGTGGCCTCTTCGGTCACGGCGAGCACGTCGAACAGGTGGTGCGGAATGCCGCGCCACTGTTCGCGGGGCAGCTTGGCGGTGCCGATGTCCATACCGCGGTAGAACTGCATCGCGTCGGCGTTGACCACCTCCGCACGGCGGCCCGAGTCGGCGAGTCGTTCGGCGAGGTCGAGTGAGAGGTCGGTCTTGCCGGTGCCGGTCGGCCCGACGATGGCGACGATCTCGGCGGCGGGAGCCTGCCCGCCGGGCGCGTGTGCGGTCAGCGAAGGCCGTCCGTCGGGTCGTAGATGGGCATCGTGCCGACGCCGGGCGTCGTGAGCGGCTCGCCGACACGCAGGGTCGGGAGTCCCAGGGACACGCGGCCGGGTGCCGCCGCTTCGCCGGACGGCGACGGCACCGCGCACGAGGCCGCCTCGGCGCGGTCCCAGGCGTCGCCGGCGCGCGTGCGGCGGATCCGCAGTGGGGTGCCGTCGACCGAGTCGGCGATGAGGTGGAAGGGAGCGGCATGCGTGACGGTCACCGTGACGACGTCGCCGGGCCGGGGCAGCTCGGAGCCGGCGGGCACCTCGAAGTGCACGAGCCGGCTGTCGTGCGCGCGTCCGCTCAGGCGGTGCGTGTCGGCGTCTTTGCGGCCTTCGCCGTTGGCGACGAGGAGCTCGACCTGCCGGCCGACGACCTTCTCGTTCTCTTCGAGGGAGATGCGCTCCTGCAGTGCGATGAGGCGCTCGTAACGGTCTTGGACCACGGCTTTGGGAACCTGGTCGGCCATGGTCGCCGCCGGGGTTCCGGGCCGGATCGAGTACTGGAAGGTGAAGGCCGTCGCGAACCGTGCCGCCTCGACCACTCGGAGGGTCTCCTGAAAGTCCTCTTCGGTCTCGCCGGGGAAGCCGACGATGATGTCGGTGCTGATGGCGGCGTCCGGCATCTTGGCCCGCACCCGGTCGAGGATCCCGAGGAACTTCTCCGAACGGTAGGAGCGGCGCATCGCTTTGAGGATGCGGTCGGATCCGGACTGCAGCGGCATGTGCAGCTGCGGCATCACCGCGGTCGTCTCGGCCATGGCGTCGATCACGTCGTCGGTGAAGGCCGCCGGGTGGGGGCTGGTGAACCGGATGCGCTCCAGTCCGTCGATCTCGCCGGCCGCGCGCAGCAGCTTGCCGAAGGCCTGACGGTCGCCGAACTCGACACCGTAGGAGTTGACGTTCTGGCCGAGCAGGGTGACCTCGATGGCCCCGTCGTCGACGAGCGCCTGGATCTCGGCGAGGATCTCCCCCGGCCGGCGGTCCTTCTCCTTGCCGCGCAGCGCGGGCACGATGCAGAAGGTGCAGGTGTTGTTGCAGCCCACGGAAATGGACACCCACCCGCTGTAGCTGGAGTCCCGTTTGGTGGGGAGCGTCGAGGGGAAGGTCTCGAGGGCCTCGAGGATCTCGATCTCGGCCGCGTCGTTGTGCCGTGCTCGCTCGAGCAGACTCGGAAGCGATCCCATGTTGTGGGTACCGAAGACCACGTCGACCCAGGGAGCCTTCTCGAGGATGACGTTCTTGTCTTTCTGGGCGAGGCAGCCGCCGACCGCGATCTGCATGCCGTCGTGTCGCTTCTTGACGGACGCGAGGTGTCCCAGGTTGCCGTAAAGCTTGTTGTCGGCGTTCTCGCGCACCGCGCAGGTGTTGATGACGACGATGTCGGCTTCTTCGCCGTTCGCGGGGACGTAGCCGGCGGCTTCCAGCGATCCGCTCAGACGCTCCGAGTCGTGCACGTTCATCTGGCACCCGTAGGTGCGGACCTCGTACGTGCGCGCCCGGCCGTCGGCGTCGACCGCCGCGGTCGACGGCAGGATGACCCTGCGCTCTTCGGTGATGCTCATAGTGCGACTAGTTTACGTTCGGCCGGCGGATGCTTCGAACCGCGGTTCTACTGGAACCGCACGCCCCGTTTGCCCCGGCTCGCGAAGGCCGCGTCCATCGCCTGGCGCACGACACCCGAGCTGTAGCCCTTGCGCGCGAGGAAACCGTTCAGCCGGCGCTTCACCGTGTCGTCGTCGTACGACGACATCTGACCGATGCGCTTGACCGCCAATTCGGTGGCCCGCTCCAGCTCGTCGTCGTCGGCGATCTCGGCCAGCGCGTCTTCGATGATGTCGGGGTCGATGTGCCGGCGCTTCAGCTCCTGCGCGATGGCCGTGCGCCCCAGCCCTTTGCGGGTGTGCTGCGTGTAGACCAGTGTCACGGCGAGTGCGGCGTCGTCGAGGAGTCCCACGCTCTCCAACCGGTCGAGCTCCGCCTCCGCGATGGCCGGGTCGATCTCGCGCTTGGCGAGAACCTGCTCCAGCTCCCACCGGGACATCCCTCGCCTGGCCAGCTGATGCATCGACACGTTCGACGCCCTCTTGCCCGTGCGCTCGTCGGATCGGGCATCGTCGCCGTCGTCACCCCGGGCGGTGGCGCCCACCGCTTGCTCGACAGGCGGACTCGAGGTACGCCGCGCGGAGGGGTGCTCGCGCAGCCCATCGCGTCGCACGTCGCCTTCCGTCGACGTACCGGCGCGACGAGCGTCGCGCAGGTATGTCACGGGAGCGAGGTGCTCGTTCACTTCACGTTCACTGCCGGCATCTTCCGGCGGAAAACTCACCACGAGACTCTCCTGGGGTTCGGCATGAGCTCGGTGAAGCGCCGCTAGGCGCCCTTGCGGGCCTGGATCTTCTCTTCGATCGAGCCGACATTGTCAGCCGTTTCGACAGGAACGGCCGGCGCATTCGGGTCGACCATGATGCCGAGCTTGATCTTGATCTTGTCTTCGATCTCCTGAGCGATGTCGGGGTTGGAGATGAGGAAGTTGCGCGAGTTCTCCTTGCCCTGGCCGAGCTGGTCGCCCCCGTAGGTGTACCAGGCGCCCGACTTCTTGACGATCGCGTGCTCCACACCGAAGTCGATCAGGCTGCCCTCACGGGAGATGCCGACACCGTAGAGGATGTCGAACTCCGCCTGCTTGAACGGCGGAGCCATCTTGTTCTTGACGACCTTCACACGCGTGCGGTTGCCCACCGCTTCGGCGCCGTCTTTCAGCGTCTCGATACGACGGATGTCGAGTCGCACGGACGCGTAGAACTTGAGTGCCTTACCGCCGGCGGTGGTCTCGGGGCTGCCGAAGAAGACACCGATCTTCTCGCGCAGCTGGTTGATGAAGATCATCGTGGTGTTGGTCTGGCTGAGGCCACCGGTGAGCTTGCGGAGGGCCTGCGACATGAGGCGGGCCTGGAGGCCGACGTGGGAGTCGCCCATCTCGCCTTCGATCTCGGCGCGGGGGACGAGAGCCGCCACCGAGTCGATGACGATGAGGTCGATCGAGCCGCTTCGCACCAGCATGTCGGCGATCTCGAGCGCCTGCTCACCCGTGTCGGGCTGCGAGACGAGAAGGGCGTCGATGTCGACGCCGAGCTTGCGGGCGTACTCCGGGTCGAGCGCGTGCTCGGCGTCGATGAAGGCCGCGATGCCGCCGGCGCGCTGCGCGTTCGCGATCGCGTGCAGGGTCAGCGTGGTCTTACCGGACGACTCCGGTCCGTAGATCTCGACGATGCGGCCGCGCGGGAGTCCGCCGATACCGAGCGCGACATCCAGCGCGATCGACCCGGTGGGGACGACCTCGACGGGTGCCCGCTCGTCGCTGCCCAGTCGCATGACCGAGCCTTTGCCGAACTGGCGGTCGATCTGCGCGAGGGCTGTCTCGAGCGCCTTCTCACGGTCTGCGGGTGATGGCATTGCGGTTCTCCTTCTTCGGCTTCGCTAACGAGTTCGACTGTATGAGGAACGTCCGACACTCAGCTCGGCCAGCGGACGAATTGTGGACAACCCGTTTTCGATTGCCTTTGTGGAGGAGCCTAGCAACATCCGAACATATCTTCGAGTGCATGGATGCGGCGTGTCGCACCTCTCGACCCGACTCGCGAGCGGTCAGTGCTTGGGTGCCGGCTTGCCCGCGCCGTACCAGTGCGATTGCGGAACCCCGGTCTCCCGGCAGAGCGCGAGCCAGACCTCGCGGGGCGGCACGCCGGCATCGAGCGCCTGCTGCGCAGTGCGACCTCCCACCTCGCCGAGGACGAGATCGGACGTGAGTGCCCGGCCGTACTGCGAGCCGAACTCGTCGACGATGGCGCGCTGGAACTCACTCAACTTCATGGGACCACCCTAGGTCTCGATACCGACAACGGGAGAAACGAAGGACGCCCCGGTCTCCCGGGGCGTCCTCTGACAACGTGTGGATCAGCGCGTGACGAGATCCGCGTCCATCGCGGCGACGAACTCGTCGGGGATGGTGTCGGGGATGATCGGTTCGATGCCCTCGAGCACCGCGAGCCGATCGCCGACCTCGCGCATGATGACGGAGATGGGAGTGTCGAGCGCATCTGCGACCGAGGCGAGAATCTCGGACGACGCTTCCTTCTGGCCGCGTTCGACTTCGCTCAGGTAGCCGAGGGCGACGCTCGCCTTGCTCGCGACCTGCCTGAGCGTACGGCCTTTCTGCAGGCGGAAGTCCCTGAGCACGTCGCCGATTTCCTGACGTACAAGAATCATTGGAGCCTCCTTCTTCAACCCTGCCGGTGGATCGGACGTTCGATCGGGGATGCCAACACTAGCGCATCCGTGATTCATACGATATCGACGACGACTGGGCTTTTCTTGTGAATGCATGATCTGTAACAGAGCCGAAACAGGCTGTATTCCCGGGGTTCACACCGGGCCGGCATCGACCTCCTCGGCGAGCTCCCGGATCACCCGTTCGACGACCTGCCGACGGATCTCGGCACGGGATCCGGCGAGCGAGAGCTCGATCACGCGCGTCGACGAAGAGGTGGCCAGAGCGACGTACACCGTGCCCACCGCCTTGCCACCCTGCGGGTCGGGCCCGGCGACCCCCGTCGTCGAGAGACCGACGTCGGCGGCGCGCCCTGCGACGGCGAGGCGTTCGCGCACGCCTTCCGCGAGCTGGCGGGCGACCTCCGGATGCACGGGCCCCTCCGCCTCGAGCAGCGCGGCGTCCACCCCGAGCAGCGAGTGCTTGAGCTCGGTCGCGTAGACGACGGCGCCGCCGAGCACGACCGCCGAGGCGCCCGGCACGCTCGTGAGTTCGGCGGTGAGCTCTCCGCCCGTCAGCGATTCCGCGGCGGCGACGGTGAGCCCGCGTTCGGCGAGCCGGCCGATGACGCGCACGGTGAGGTCAGACGGCGGCACGCTTGGCTCTCCGGCCCTTCCAGGCCTGCCAGAGGTAGTCGACGCCCGTCACGACCGTGAGGATCACCGCGGCGGTCATGACGATCCCATTGACCCAGTACACCCACTCCCCGAAGACGTTCCAGAGCGGGAACAGGGCGAGCGAGATCGCCACCGACTGGACGATCGTCTTGATCTTGCCACCACGCGACGCGGCGATCACTCCTTGGCGGATGACGACGAAACGGTAGACCGTGATCCCGACCTCGCGCACCAGGATGACGATGGTCACCCACCACGGGAGCTCGCCGAGGATCGACAGCGCGATGAGCGCTCCCCCGGTGAGCACTTTGTCGGCGATCGGGTCAAGGAGCTTGCCGAGCTCGGTCACGAGGTTGTTGCGCCGGGCGATCGCGCCGTCGACGCCGTCAGTGGCGATGGCGAGCACGAACAGCACGGCGGCCGCCCAGCGGAGCCAGCCGTCTTTGCCGTCGTCGGCGAGCAGCATCCACACGAACAGCGGCGCGAGCAGGATGCGCACCACCGTGATCACGTTGGGCACGTTCCAGTTGCTCGCCGCACGCGGCAAGCCGCCTCCCGTCGTCGCCGGCGGAGGCGTGTCGGGCACCGACATCGCGGTCTACTCCCTGTCGGTCAGCTGCCAGGCGTCCTCGTCCGAGGTGCCTTCCACCTCAGGATAGCCCTCGGTCATCCGCGCGACGGGGTCACCTGCGTACTGGTCGTAGGTGTCGTGCGCGGCGCTTTGCTGCACTGTCGTCGAGGCCGATCCCGACGCCGCCGGCGAACCTCCGGCGGCGGCAGCGCCGCCCGGCGGCTCCTCGCCGCGCAACGTGGCGAGGACGGCAGGCAGCTGCTCCGCCGTGACGAGGACATCGCGGGCTTTGGAGCCCTCGGACGGCCCGACGATCTCCCGCGACTCGAGCAGGTCCATCAGGCGTCCCGCTTTGGCGAAGCCGACCCGCAGCTTGCGCTGCAGCATCGAGGTGGACCCGAACTGCGTCGACACGACCAGCTCGGCCGCCGCGAGCAGCAGCTCGATGTCGTCGCCGATGTCGGAGTCGATCTGCTTCTTCTCCGCCTGCGCCGCGACGTCCTGCCGGTACTCCGGGCGCGCTTGGCGCGTGACATGGTCGACGACCTTCTGGATCTCCGCCTCGTTGACCCACGCGCCCTGCACCCGGATCGCCTTGGAGGCGCCCATCGGCAGGAACAGCGCGTCGCCCTGGCCGATCAGCTTGTCGGCGCCCGGCTGGTCGAGGATGACGCGGGAGTCGGTGACGCTGGTGACGGCGAACGCCAGCCGCGACGGGACGTTGGCCTTGATGAGTCCGGTCACCACGTCGACGGAGGGCCGCTGCGTCGCGAGGACCAGGTGGATTCCGGATGCTCGCGCCAGCTGCGTGATCCGCACGATGGAGTCCTCGACGTCGCGCGGGGCGACCATCATCAGGTCGGCGAGCTCGTCGACCACGACGAGCAGGTAGGGGTACGGCTTGAGCTTGCGCTCGCTGCCGGCCGGGAGCACGATCTCGTTGTTCACGACGGCCTTGTTGAAGTCGTCGATGTGACGGAAGCCGAAGCTCGCCAGGTCGTCGTAGCGCATGTCCATCTCTTTCACGACCCACTGCAGCGCTTCGGCCGCCTTCTTGGGGTTCGTGATGATGGGCGTGATCAGGTGCGGCACCCCGGCGTAGATCGTGAGCTCCACGCGCTTCGGGTCGATGAGCACCATGCGGACATCGGCCGGCTTGGCGCGCATCAGCAGGCTGGTGATCATCGAGTTGACGAAGCTCGACTTGCCCGACCCGGTGGAGCCGGCCACCAGGAGGTGCGGCATCTTGGCGAGGTTGGCGACGACGTAGCCGCCGCCCACGTCTTTGCCGACGCCGATCGTCATGGGATGCGTGCTCTTGGCGGACGCGCCCGACCGGAGCACGTCGCCCAGGGAGACGATCTCGCGATCGGAGTTGGGGATCTCGATGCCGATCGCGCTCTTGCCGGGGATCGGCGAGAGGATGCGCACCTCGTTGCTCGCCACCGCGTACGACAGGTTCTTGCTGAGCGCCGTCACCCGCTCGACCTTCACGCCCGGGCCCAGTTCGATCTCGTACTGGGTCACGGTCGGGCCGCGCGAATAGCCGGTGACCTTCGCGTCGACGCCGAACTGATCGAGCACCTCGGTGATCGACGTGACGATCTCCTCGTTGGCGCTCGAGCGGGCCTTCGGCGGCGTGCCGGCCGAGAGCATCGCCGCGGAGGGCAGGCGGTACGGCGCGGTCGGCTCTTCGGGTGCGGCCGGTGCGACCTGGGCCTCGTCGAAGTCGTCGACGCCGGCGGAGAAGCCGGGAAGCACTCCGGGAGCGGTCGGCACGGGGCCGTCGGCCTGGAGCCCGGTGGGGTGCGCTCCCCCGAGGGCGACCTCGCCCGTGAACCGCTTGACGGCCTCCTCGGCGAGAGCGAGCTCGCTGAGCACCTCGGTGTTGTAATGGTCGCTGGCGGGATCGGGCTGGAGCGCCGTGGTGAACTCGCCCTTGCCCGCGGCCTGCGCGCCGAAGATCTCGGTGACGCTGTCGCCGATCACCGGACTGTCGTACGCCGGGTCCTCTTCACGCTGCGACTTGTTGCGCCGCCACCACGGGAGGTTCCCCTCGCCCTCGGGCTCGTCGATGCCGTCGAGCTCGACCTGCTGGGTCTTGGCGTCCTTGACCGCCTGGCGCTCCTCCTCGGTCGGCAGCTGCGCGCCGAAGAGGTAGGCGTAGAGCTCGCGGACACGCCCGCCGACCTTGTTCGGCGGGGTCTTCGTGATGATGAACAGGCTCAGGATGAGCAGCACGATGATCACGGCGCCCGCGCCGTACGGCGTGATGACGGTCGACAGGGGCGCGGCGAGTAGCCAGCCGAGCACGCCGCCGGCCTCCGCGAGCTTGCCCATGCCGCCGCTCGGTGACGGGTGCGAGCTGAAGAGGTGGCAGAGTCCCGAGATGGTGAGCAGCAGGATGCCGAGCCCGATCCCGATACGCGTGTTGTCGTGCACGGAGCTGGGATGGCGGAACAGCCAGGCCGCGAAGAGCACCATGATCACCGGGAGGGCGAAGGCGACGCGGCCGAACAGTCCGCCGAAGGTCCAGGCGTCGAGCATCCGGGCGATGTCGTTGTCGATGAGGAACCATTCGACGACGGCTCCGGCGACCGCGAGCAGCACGAGGAAGAAGGGGAAGCCGTCGCGGCGCTCGTCCTTGGCCAGCTTCTCGGGTCCGAGTGCGCGGAAGGCGGCGCCCGTGAGGTGCGCCAGTCCCAGCCAGGCGCGGGCGAACGGATTGGCCCTCGCGTCGGCCGTCGGGTAGGCGACCGTCTTCTGGGCCGCCGTCTTCGCCGCCGGCTTGCGCGCGGCCGAACCGCCGCGGCCGGAGGAGTTCCGGGCGCGCGATGTCGACTTGGTGCTCGTAGCCATAGGCTCCACGGTACTTCGCGCCCCCGTCATCCCGTGGTTACCGCGCTGAGTTGTGCGAAATCGCCGCCGACCGCGTGCCGAGCCCGGATGCCCCGGACTCGGTGTGCAGGCACCGCTCAGCGGACGGCGCGGACCATCGTGTCGGACCCGGTGCCGGACTCCACGGTGATGAAGCCCTCGCTCACGTACAGCCGCTGGGCGAAGTTGGCGCGCTCGACGCTGAGGCTCAGCCGCGAGTGGCCGGCCGCCTTCGCCTGCTGTCCGACCGCCTGAAGCAGGGCCCGGCCGACGCCCAACGCCCGCCACTGGGTGTTGACGCCGAGCGTGAGCTCGGGGACTCCGACCGCCACGAAACCGTGACCGGGCGCGTTCGCCGGGAAGAGCCTGCCCCAGCAGCCGCCGATGGCGATCCCGTGCGCGTCCACGGCGACCGAGCCGAAGTCGCCCGGCCGCTTCCAGCCCGCGATGTAGTGCGAGATGTGCGGGTCTTCGAGCACGGCCACCCGTGACCGGGTGTGCAGGTGGCTCCAGTTGGCGGCCTCGACGAGCATGTCGGCGAGGAACCGCGCATCCTCGCTCGTCGCAGGCCTGATCTGGAACGACGTCATAGACGAACGTTACTCGCGCTCAGGTTTCGGGCGGGTTACGGATGCCGGCCCCGGTGTCGCTACGCCTCGATCACGAGCGGCACGATCATCGGGCGGCGCCGATAGCTCGTGTTCACCCAGCGTCCGACCGTTCGGCGGACGACCTGCGACATCGCGTGCGGGTCGCGCACGCCGTTGTGGGCGGCCTCGGCGAGCGCGGCGGCGATCTTCGGCTTGACCGTGTCGAAGACCGCGTCGTCCTCGGCGAATCCGCGGGCGTGGATCTCCGGGCCGGTGACGATGCGCCCGGTGGTGGCCTCCACGACGACGATGATCGAGATGAAGCCCTCCTCACCGAGGATCCGGCGGTCCTTGAGGTCGGCATCCGTGATCTCGCCGACGCTCGAGCCGTCGACGTAGACGAAGCCGAGGTCGAGCTGGCCGACGATGCGCGCGACGCCGTCCCGCAGATCGATGACGGTCCCGTCCTCCGCGAGGATCGTGTTCTCGTGCGGCACACCCGTGTCCATCGCGAGGCGCGCGTTCGCCACGAGGTGACGCCATTCGCCGTGCACGGGCATCACGTTCTTGGGCTTCACGATGTTGTAGCAGTAGAGCAGCTCGCCGGCGGCCGCGTGGCCGGAGACGTGCACCTTCGCGTTTCCCTTGTGCACCACGGTCGCCCCGAGCTTGGTGAGACCGTCGATCACGCGGTACACCGCGTTCTCGTTGCCGGGGATGAGGCTGGAGGCCAGGATGACCGTGTCTCCCTCGCCGACCTCGATCTGGTGGTCGAGGTTCGCCATGCGGGCGAGGACCGCCATCGGCTCGCCCTGCGAGCCGGTCGACATGTAGACGATCTCGTCGTCGGGGAGGTCGGCGGCCTTCTTGTAGTCGATGAGCACGCCCTCCGGGACCTTCAAGTAGCCGAGATCGGCCGCGATGCCCATGTTGCGCACCATCGAGCGCCCGAGGAGGGCGACGCGGCGGCCGTTGTCGGCCGCGGCGTCGAGCACCTGCTGCACACGGTGGACGTGGCTCGAGAAGCTGGCCACGATCACGCGGCGGGGGGCCCGGGCGATGACGTTGTCGAGCACCGGTCCGATCGAGCGCTCCAGCGGGGTGAACCCGGGCACGTCGGCGTTCGTGGAGTCGGTCATGAACAGGTCGACGCCCTTCTCGCCGAGGCGGGCGAAGGCGCGCAGGTCGGTGATCCGGTCGTCGAGCGGGAGCTGGTCCATCTTGAAGTCGCCGGTGTGCAGCACGACGCCGGCCGGCGTGGTGATGGCGACAGCGAGAGCATCCGGGATCGAGTGGTTCACGGCGACGAACTCGAGCGAGAACGGGCCGAGCTGCTCGTGCTGCCCCTCCTTGACCGTGAGGGTGTAGGGCTGGATGCGGTGCTCCTTGAGCTTGGCCTCCACGAACGCCAGGGTGAGTCCCGAGCCGATCAGGGGGATGTCCGCGCGCAGGCGCAGCAGATACGGCACCGCGCCGATGTGGTCTTCGTGACCGTGGGTGAGCACGACGCCGACGATGTCGTCGAGGCGGTCACGGACCGGCGCGAAGTCGGGCAGGATCAGGTCGACGCCCGGCTGGTTCTCCTCGGGGAAGAGCACGCCGCAGTCGACGATGAGGATCTTGCCCTCGAATTCGAAGACGGTCATGTTGCGGCCGATCTCGCCGAGACCGCCGGTGGGGATGATCCTGAGCGTGCCCGGCGCGAGCGCGGGAGGATCGGAGACGAGGTTGGGCATGTGCCCTCCTATACGTATTGCGGGCGCTTCAGCGCCTCTGGTGGTGCGAGCCGTGCAGTGGCACGGCCCCTAGCGTGTGGTTCCGGCGATCTTCGGCAGCGCGCCACCGGCGGCGGCGTTGCGGTCGGGCCGGAAATTGGAGAAGTCGACGCCCGGGATGTTCTTGACCAGGTCGAGCTCGTCTTCGATCTGCGCGGCCTCCCACTCCTCGGGACCGACGAGCGGAAGGCGCACCCGCGGGCTGGAGATGCGGCCGAGGCCGTGCAGGATGTACTTGGCAGCGACCGTTCCCGGGACATGGGTCATCACGGCGCGCACGAGCGGTTCGAGCTGCTGGTGCGCGATGGTTGCGGTCTTCAGGTCGCCCGCGTTGACCGCATCCACGATCTGGCGATAGGGCCGGGCGGCGATGTTCGCCGTGACACCGATCAGCCCTGTCGCCCCGATCGCCAGGTGCGGGAGCACATTGGCGTCGTCGCCCGAGAAGTAGAGCAGGTCGGTCTGGTTGAGGACCCGGCTGACTTCGCTGAAGTCGCCCTTCGCATCTTTGATGGCGAGCACGTTGGGGTGCTTGGCGATGCGCAGGATGGTCTCGTACTTGATCGGCACTCCGGTGCGGCCCGGGATGTCGTAGAGGATCACCGGCAGGTCGGTGGAGTCGGCGATCATCCGGAAGTGGGTCAGGATGCCCGCCTGAGTGGGCTTGTTGTAATACGGAGTGACGATCATCACGCCGTCGGCGCCCGCCCTCTCGCTCTGCTGGTAGAGCTGGATGGCGTGCGCCGTCTCGTTCGAGCCTCCGCCGGTGATGATCTTCGCGCGGCCGGCCGCCACGTCTTTGCCCACTTCGACCAGGCGCAGCTTCTCCTGGTCGGTGAGGGTCGAGGTCTCCCCCGTGGTGCCGGTCACGACGATGCCGTCGGCCCCCGCGGAGATGACGTCGTCGATGTGCTTCTCCACGCCGGCCCAGTCGACTTCGCCATCGGCGGTGAACGGGGTGACCAGTGCGACGAGTACCTGGCCGAACGGGTTCGTGGAGGACGACATGTCTCAAGGCTAGCGGTTCGAGCGAATCGGCCGGCGCGTAATCTGCTGTCACACTCCGCCGCGGCCGCCTCCGCCCGCGTAGTGTCGCCGATCATGGATGGGTTCACGGCGGGCGCTGTGCTGCTCGGCCTGGTCGTCGTCGCCACGGCGGCCGGCCTGCTCTGGCGCGCCACCACGGGCCGCGTGCGCCCCACCCGGGGCGGCGAGCGCATCGCCGCCGCCGACGTGGGCGCTCCGTCGCTCGGCGAGCGGGCCACCCTCCTCCAGTTCTCCACCGAGTACTGCGCCCCCTGCCGCGCCACGGCACGGGTCCTCGGCGAGATCGGCTCGGACCTCGAGGGGGTCGACCACCTCGAGGTGGACCTCACCGACCGGCCGGACCTCGCACAGCGCTTCGGCATCCTGCAGACCCCCACGACCCTCGTGCTCGACGGGTCCGGAACGGTCCGCGCACGCATCGGAGGCGCCGCCCGCGCCGGCGACGTGCGATCCATGCTCGACGACCTCCTCGGGAGAAACCATGTCCGCTCAGCCTGAGACCGCGGGCATCGACCCGCGCTCGCCCCGCTTCGGCGCCGGCATCACCGCCGTGCTGCTCCTCGTCGACCTGTTCCTGGGTCTCGTCGGCGCGACCACCGCGGCTTTCGTGCTTCTGCTCGCGATCGCGCTGCTGTTCGCGTGGGGCGCCTTCGCGGGCATCCGCAGGCATCCCTACGGGCTGCTGTTCCGGACCCTGATCCGGCCGCGGCTCGCCCCGCCGACGGAGCGCGAGGACCCGGCCCCGCCGACGTTCGCACAGGGCGTCGGTCTGGTCGTCACCGGCCTCGGTCTGCTGCTGCACCTGCTCGGAGTGCCGTACGTCCTCCCCATCGCCGCGGCTCTCGCGTTCGTCGTGGCCTTCCTCAATGCGGTGTTCGGCTACTGCCTCGGCTGCCAGATCTACCTCCTCCTGGTGCGGGCCGGAGTCATCCGCCGCCGCAGTGCGGCCACCGCCTGATCGCTTCCCGGGAATCCCCCGTGCACCCTGAATCGGCGTCGGGGGCCGCCAGTAGGCTTGACAAGCCGTCGGCGAGGTGCCGCTCGGCATCTACACGGGAGGTCTCAATGTCAGTCACCAGCGAGTCAACTACGGCCGTCACGAGCACGTCGACCACCGTCTGGAACGGCGACCTCAAATCGGGCTCCGGAACCGTGACGCTCGACTCGTCGGGCGCCGCTCGGCTCCCGGTGACCTGGGCCGCGCGCTCGAAGGGCAGCAACGACACCACCACGCCGGAGGAGCTCCTCGGCGCCGCGCACTCGGCCTGCTTCTCGATGGCGTTCTCGAACATCCTCGCCGGCTTCGGCACGACTGCTGAGAGCATCCGGGTCTCCGCCGCCGTCGGGTTCGACCCCGCCCAGGGCGTCACCGGCAGCCACCTGGTCGTCACCGCGTCGGTCCCCGGCATCAGCGACGAGGACTTCCAGCGACTGGCGGATGAGGCCAAGTCCACATGCCCCGTGTCGCGCGCACTGGTGGGCATCCCGATCACCATCGAAGCCCGCCTGGCATAGCACCGTGCGGGTGCTCATCGCGGGCGCCTCCGGCATGATCGGCACGGAGCTCACGCGGCAGCTGGAGGAGGCCGGTCACGAGGTCTGGCGCCTGGTGCGGCGCGCTCCGCGCTCCGACGACGAGTTCAACTGGGCGCCGACCGCTCGCATGCTCGACTTCACGCTGATGGAGCGCGCCGACGCCGTGGTCAACCTGTCGGGCGCCTCGCTCAGCCGACTGCCGTGGACCTCCGGGTATAAGCGCGAGATCCTCGCGTCGCGCCTCGAGGCGACGCACACGCTCACGGATGCGATGCGCATGGCAGCGCACGCGCCAGGCGTGTTCGTGAGCGGCTCGGCGGTCGGCTTCTACGGCGACCGGCCGGGCCAGAAGCTCACGGAGACGTCGATCCGCGGAACGGGCTTCCTCACCGACGTCGTCGAGGCCTGGGAGTCGGCCGCGCACCTGGCACCGGAGAAGACCCGCGTGGTCACCGTGCGCACCGGCGTAGTGGTCGGGCACGGCGGTGCGATGACGCCGCTGCTGCCGATGGCGAAGCTCGGGCTCGCCGGCCCGATCGGCACCGGCGGTCAGCACTGGCCGTGGGTGAGCCTGCACGACGAAGCGGCGGCCATCGTGCACCTGCTCTCGTCGAGCCTCGAAGGCCCGGTGAACGTCGTCGGACCGAAACCGGCCACGGCGGATGCGGTGCTCCGGGCGCTCGCGTCGGCGGTTCACCGTCCGTACGGGCTTCCGCTGCCGGAGAAGGTCGTCACGCTCGCGCTGCAGGACGCGGGGCGGGAGCTGCTGCTGTCCAGCCTGAAGGTGATCCCCGAGAAACTGCTGGCCGACGGGTTCGAGTTCCGCGACCGCACCGTCCAGGATGCGATGAACCGGCTGGTCGCGGAGCGCTAGGGTCCGTTCTCGCGGTCCGATGCCGCGCCTGCTGTCAGGCCTTCGCGCGCGCCTCCGCGCGGTAGAGACGGATCGACTCGCGCAGCGCGGCCCGCGCCCGCCGCCGATCGCCCGACGCGTCGTAGGCGAGCCCGAGGCGGAACCAGGCCCGCCAGCTCTCGGGAGCCTGCTCCACCTCCGCCTTGTACCGCGGGAACTCGGCGTCGGCGGCGTCCCGGAGCGGACGCCCGCTCGCCCGGTGCGGCAGCTCTTCGACCGGCAGGCCGCCCTCGGCGTCGAGCAGCTTCACCAGCTTCTCGGTGCGCGCACCGAACAGCAGCTCCCGGCCGATGGCCCAGGCGGCGATGAACGGCAGCACGAGCAGAGCGACGCCCATCGCGATGGCGATGCCCTCCCCGGTGGCCATCAGCATGATGGCCCGCTGGAACACCAGCACCAGGTAGAGGGCCAGGATGACCGCCATGATGATGGCGGCGATGCGGTTTCTCACGCGGTCTCGCGCACGGTGGGACGAGGCGGTTCGCCGTTCGGCTCCGCGATGCCGAGATCGACCAGCCTGTCGAGCCCGACGGTGACGGTCGTGGCCGTCGCCGCGGCACGCAGGGCGAGCAGGATCCCCGCTTCGTACGACTCCGAGCCGATCGTGTCGTGGCGGATCGTGAGGGTCTCACCCGCACCGCCGAAGATCACCTGCTGCTGGGCGGCGACGCCGCGCATCCGGAGACTGTGGATCGGGACGCTGGCCACCTGCTGGCCGCGGGCGCGCTGATCGGTGTGCGGAGCATCCACGGGCCCCCGTTCGGCGCGCGCGGCGCCGATCAGCTCGGCGGTGCGGACGGCGGTGCCCGACGGCGAGTCGACCTTGCCCTCGCCGTGCGCCTCGATGATCTCGATGGAGTCGAAGAACCGAGCCGCGACGGTGGCGAACGCCGTGCCGAGGGCGGAGCCGAGAGAGAAATTGGGGATGACGACGGCGCCGGAGCGCGCGTTCGCTGCGACACGGCGCTCGAGGTCGAGGATGCGGTCGGCCGACCAGCCCGACGTGCCGATCAGCACCTTCAGCCCGTGATCGACCGCGAAGGCGACGATGTCGGGGCTCACAGCCGGGAGGGTCATATCGACGAGCACCTCGGCGTCCAGCATCTCGTTCAGGGATGAGCGGGAGTCCAGCCGGGCCACGAGCTCGAGATCGTCGGCCTGCTCGATCAGCCGAACCGCGACGGAGCCCAGCTTTCCGGTCGCACCAGCGACGGCAACGCGAATAGTCACCCGACCAATCTACCCGGCGCGAACGGTGCGGCACTCCGGCGGTCGCCGGGCGGAACTACGCTGGGCAGATGGTGTCATTTGCCGATGTCGCGGTCACAGACGCGACAGCCCACCGGATGCTCTCCCAGTACTTCGCCGAACGCGCCGCGAGCTTCCCCGCCACGCAGGGCGCCTATCGCACGACGTTGCCCGACCCGGCGCAGTTCGCACCACCGGCCGGGGTGTTCCTGCTGGCGTACGACGAAGACGGTCTCGAGGCCGGCTGCGGGGGCATCCGGGAGCTTCGGGTGCCGCTCGCGGACGCCGACCCGGAGATACCGGTGGTGCGGTACGAGATCAAGCACTTGTGGGTGACGCCGTCGCACCGTGGGCGCGGATTCGGGCGCGGCATCCTGAGCGAGCTGGAGCACCGTGCCCGGGGCTTCGGCGCCACCGAGGTCGTGCTCGACACGAACGCGAGCCTCGAGGCGGCCGGCGGACTGTATCGGAGCCACGGCTACGAGGACATCCAGCCGTACAACGACAATCCCAACGCGACCGATTGGTTCCGCAAGCAGCTCGTCTGACGGCTGCGGCGGGGCGTCGCGATCGAGTCCGGACTTGTTGGCTCGAAACCGGCGCTTTCGAGCCAACAAGTCGGGTGTGGCGAGCGTTGGCAGGCGGCGGGTCGGCGGCGGGTCAGACGGGCTGCAGCTCCGGCAGGCCGGTGCGCAGTTCGACGGGCAGATGGCCGAGGTCGTTGTGCACGACGAGGACCGGCGGCTTCGCCGAGCGCACACGGATGATCGTGAGACCGCAATTCGCCTGGTTCAGTCCCAGCCAGCGCCACTCGGGAGCGTCGAAGACGTGTCGCACGAACCAGCCGATCACGAAGTTGTGCGTGATGAGCAGGTCGTGCCTGTCGCCGCGCGCCGGGGTAAGGAACTCGCTCACCGCGTCCTCCATCTGCGCCCGGCCGGCCTCGATCTCGGCCGCGGTCACCGCTCCGAAGAACGACTCGAATGCGCGGGGCATGTCGGGGGTGGGGCCCGACGGGATGCAGTCGAAGAGCAGGCTCGACGGCTCGGGCGTGAGCGCGGGCATCCGTTCGGCCATGATCGCGGCGGTCTCCGCTGCGCGGTTCAGCGGCGAGTGGTACATGCCGGTGAACGGGATGCCGCCCAGACGTTCGGCGATCAGCTGCGCTTGCCGCTTGCCGCGCGGAGAGAGGGGTCCGTCGGGGAGTCCGTGCTCGGCATCCTGCTGCTCGCCGTGGCGAACGAGGTAGAGGTAGTGGGGCACCGGTTTTGGCCTTTCGGATGGTTCGTTGAACAGGAGGAGGTCAGGAGACGAGGCCGGCGAACATGTCGTCGGTCACGCTCCCGACCGCGGAGATGGAGACCTGGCGCCCGGCCAGGTCGGCGGCCAGTTCGCGCACGTCGTCGGCGGTGACGAGGTGCAGACGGCGGAGGCTTTCATCGAGGTCGGAGAACTCGCCCAGACTGATCTCGGCCCGACCGAGCCTGGACATCCTGGTGTCGGAGTCTTCGAGCGCCAGGGCGGCGCCGCCGGAGAGCTGTCCGACCGCGCGGCGGAGTTCGTCGGGCGTCACACCGCCTTCGGCGAGGCGGTGGAGTTCGCCGAGCATCAGCTCGCCGACCTGGGTGGCCTTGGCGGGAGCGCATCCGGCGTAGAGGCCGAACACCCCGGCGTCGGAGTATGCCCCGGAGAAGGAGTAGACGGCGTAGGCGAGTCCGCGCTTCTCGCGGACTTCCTGGAAGAGACGGCTGGACATCCCGCCGCCGAGCACCGAGTTGAGGACGCTCATCGCGGTGCGGCGTTCGTCGGTGGCGACGATTCCGGGAACGCCGATCAGCAGGTTCACCTGCTCGATCGGGCGCTGGACGGCGACCACCTGCGACGCTCGGGCGATCGCGGCGGGCGTCGTGCTGCGGCGCTCGACCGGTGCGGCCTCGTGTGAGAGGTCCCAGCCGGCCGCCTCGAGGGCCCGGACGACGCCGTTGACGAGCAGTTCGTGGTCGACGGCTCCGGCCGCTGTGATGACGAGATCCTGGGGGCGGTAGTTGGCACGGTAGTGCTCCCACACCGCCTCGCGTGTGGCGTCGCGGATGGTCTGCGGGCTGCCCCCGATGGGACGGCCGAGCGGGTGGGCCCCCAGTACGGCGGAGAAGAACCGCTCGTTCGCGACGTCGGCGGGGTCGTCTTCGGCCATCGAGAGCTCTTCGAGGATGACGCCCCGCTCGTTCTCGAACTCGGTGGGGTCGAGCAGCGAGGAGGTGAGCATGTCGGAGATGACCTCGACCGCCATCGGGAGGTCGCGATCCTGCACCTTGGCGTAGTAGCAGGTGTACTCCTTGGCCGTCATCGCATTGTGCTCGCCGCCGACCGAGTCGAACGAGATCGCGATGTCGAGGGCGGTGCGCGTCGGCGTGCCCTTGAAGAGAAGGTGCTCGAGGAAGTGCGTCGAGCCGAAACTGGCCGGAATCGCGGGCCGCGTGCTCGTGGCGGGCACCGCATCCGTCTCGTCACGGGAACCGACCGCGACCCAGTAGCCGAGGGTCGCGCTGCGCGCGCCAGGCACCTGTTCGCTCAGGATGCGGACCCCGCTCGGGAGTACGGTGCGTCGGACGAGCGCCTCGCCGGACGCCGCGAAAGAAAGGTCGGCCAGGCCAAGGGGAAGGTCGACTGCGCTGTTCATCGCCTCCACCCTACGCCAGCAGCTATGGAATCCCTGAGAGGGAAATGGGGACAAACAGACTGGTCTGTCTACCTATATACTGTCTAAACGAGACGCATCCGACGGTCCCCCATAACGCCGGATGCCCGACCGCGAGGAGACGGGCCCGACCGTCTCCCCAGAATTGGAGATGTGCCGGATGGTCGTTAGTGCCCGGGCGACCATCCGGCCGCCCGCCCCGTCGAAGCTCAAGATCCTCGCGACAGCGGACGAACTCTTCTACCAAGAGGGCATCCACACCGTCGGCGTCGACCGCATCATCGCGGGCGCTCGCGTGACGAAAGCCACCTTCTACAAGCACTACCGGTCGAAGGATCTGCTGATCATCGCCTACGTCGAAGGACGCGACAAGCAGATCCGCGACTGGTTCGAGGAGCAGGAGCGCACGCTGGGCGACCCGCGAGCGATCGCGAGGGCGCTCGTCGACGAGATCAACGTCGAGGCGATCCGGCCCGGGTTCCGCGGCGACCCGTTCATCAACGCGGCCGCCCAGTTCGCCGACGAGAACCATCCGGTCCGCGTCGCCGTGACGCGGCACCGGGACTGGTACGCGCACCGGATCGAGGCCCTGTTCCGCGAGATCGGCCACCCGCACCCGGGCGACGCCGCGGACGACCTCATCCTGGCCCGCGACGGCGCCCTCGCCGGCGGCTACGTCGGCGACCCGGTCGCGGCGGGCGCCGCGCTGCACCGCTCGCTGGAGCGCATCCTCCGCGACGCGTAGCCGCTGCGCTGTGCCCGTCCTGAATTCAGGATGCTGGCAACTCCGGAGAATTCGGTCGACACACCGTTGGATGGCCCCGTAATCGGTGGGATTTCGGCTCGTGGGGGCGGATGTTCCGGAGTTGTGCGCACCAGATGGGTCCGGCGGGCGGGCGCGCGCAGGGAATCCCAGCCGGAAGCACCTGCGCTGCCGGAAACACCTGCAGCAGCCGGAAGCGCTCGCAGCAGCGACCAGCACCTGCCGCAGCACGCGTCAGCAGCACCTACGCAGCCACAGCAGCAGCCGCGGCTACTCCGAGACGCGGTCGAGCTCGAGCATCTGGGCGCGCGTGAGGCGGATGCCGGCGGCGACCATGAGGGCATCGACCTGTTCCGGGCGGCTCGCGCTGGCGACCGGCGCGACGACATTGCGCTTGGCGAGCAGCCAGGCGATGGCCACGCTGGCCGGCGTCGACTCGTGTTCGGCCGCGACGCGGTCGAGGGCGGCGAGCACGCGCTGCCCGCGGCGGTTGACGTAGGCGGCCGCGCGGATGCTGCGGGCGTCGGCGTTCAGGTCGTCTTTGCTGCGGTACTTGCCCGTGAGGAAGCCGTTGGCCAGCGCGTAGTACGGCATCACGGCGAGGCCCTGAGCCGACGCGACGATGCGCAGCGCGCTCTCGAACTCCGTGCGGTGCATCAGGTTGTACTGGGTCTGGACCGCGATGAACTTGGGCAGGCCGGTCGCCGACAGGATGCGCGCCTCGATCAGGCGATCGGCGCTGAAGTTGGATGCGGCCAGGTAGCGCACCTTGCCGCTCTCGATGAGCCACTCCGCCGTGGCGAGGCTGTCTTCGAGCGGCACGTCGGGGTCGTCGTCGTGGAAGTAGAGCAGGTCGATGTGATCGGTCTGTAGACGCTCGAGGGAGGCTTCGACCGCCCGCACGATGCTGACCGAGCCGAGGCCCGGGTTCTCGTGGTGACGGCCGACCTTGGTGGCCAGGACGACGTGCTCGCGGTTGCCGCGCTCGCGCATCCACTTGCCGATGAGCACTTCGCTGCGACCGCCGACGTAGCTGTCGGCGGTGTCGATGAAGTTGCCGCCGAGCGAGGCGAAACGGTCGAGGATGCGGAGCGAGGTGTCGCCGTCGGCCGTCCAGCCGAAGACGCTCGCACCGAGCGACAGCGGGTAGACCGCCAGCTCGCTCTCGCCGATGCGGCGGGGCGCGATGATCGACAGCGGGCCGGTGCGCTCGAGCGCCGGGTCGAGCTGAGGCAGAGCCGCGGTCTCGACGCCGATCGACGCGGCGAGGATCTCGTCGGGAGTGGCTTGTTCGCCGACACCCGTTACGTCGGCAGGCTGTGCGCCAGTGGACTGTTCGCCGGCGGACTGTGCGCCGGCCGCCGCTCGTCTCGCGGCCGCGTCACGCAGCCGGAGAGGTAGCAGTTGTGGCATATGCCCCTCCCCCTACTCCTGCACGACTCGAATCGATTCGAGAGCCCCGGTCTCTCGCTACATACTTGCAGCGTACGGCATACCTCCGACGTGCCCGTGGCGATCCGGGTGAACTGTTACAGAATGCTAGGTCACAGTTTCATCACGTTGCGCAGTCGCAAGAATTCAGCCGTGCAGCCCGGTTTTCCGGAGCACCGATCGGGCGTGCGCGATCACCGGCCCGTCGACCATCCGGCCCTCGAAAGCGAAGACTCCCCGGGCGGTCCCGGCCGCCGCGAGAAGGGCCCGCGCGTGCGCGACCTCGTCCTCCGACGGCCGGTAGGCGACCCGGATCGTCTCCACTTGAGACGGGTGGATGCACGCGGTCGCGGCGAATCCGACGGCCGCCGCATCCGCCGCCTCGTCCGCGAGCCCGGCGACGTCGGCGATGTCCAGGTGCACGGTGTCGATCGCCGCGACGCCCGCCGCGCCGGCAGCGAGCAGCACCGCCGACCGCGCATGCCTCGCGACATCCCGGTACGTTCCATCCGGATGCCGGCTCGACGTGCCGCCCAAGGAGGCGATCAAGTCTTCCGCACCCCACATCAGGGCGATCACCCCGGGCGACGCGGCGAGCTGCGGGGCGGCCTGCACCCCCGCCGCCGTCTCGCACAGCGCGACCACGTCGAGTCCGGCGAGTTCGCGGAGCTCGGCGACCCCCTCCGCCTTCGGGAGCATCACCGAACGGTACGGCGTCACGGCGAGCGCCGCCAGGTCGGCGGCGTGGTCGTCCGTGCCCGCCGGGTTGACCCGCACGATGACGCGGGACGGGTCGAGCCGTTCGTCCGCGGCGGCGGCGACGAGAGCCTCGCGCGCGGGCATCCGGCGCTCAGGATCGACGGCGTCCTCGAGGTCGAGGATGACCGCATCCGCCCGTTCGAGCGCCTTGGCGTAGCGCTCGGGCCGGTCGGCGGGACAGAACAGCAGGGCCGGCCCCCACGGGAACGCCGTCATGCATCGACCGCCTGCACGTACGCGTCCCGGCACCACACCATGACCTGGCGGGTGGCCGTCGCGACCACCACGCCGTCCTGGTTGCGACCGGTGTGCTCCAGCGTGACGATCCCCTGGCCCGGCCGCGAGGCCGACAGCCGCTTGCCCGTGACGACCGTCTCCGAGTACAGCGTGTCGCCGTGGTGCAGCGGGTGCGGGAACGTGACGTCGGTGAAGCCCAGGTTCGCCACGATCGTGCTCTGGGTGAGCTGGGCGACGGATGCACCCACGATCGTCGCCAGGGTGAACATCGAGTTCACCAGACGCTCCCCGAACGGCTGCCGCGCCGACCACGCCGCGTCGAGGTGCAGCGCCTGGGTGTTCATCGTGAGAGTCGTGAAGAACACGTTGTCCGCCTCGGTGACCGTGCGCCCGGGACGGTGGAGGTACCGCGTCTCCAGCTCGAACTCCTCGTAGTAGAGCCCGCGCTGCTCGATCTCCTTCATGCCGCCCTCCCGGCCAGGTCGATCGTGAGCGGTGCGCCGGTCGCGGCGACCACCTCGTCGACGGTGACGCCCGGCGCCAGCTCGCGCAGGACGAGCGATGCGGCCCCCGTGTCGTTCTGGACCACGTCGATGACGGCGAGGTCCGTGATGATGCGGTCGACGCATCCGGTGCCCGTGAGCGGGAGCGAGCATTCGCGCACGATCTTGGGACGGCCATCGCGGTCGACGTGCTCCATCATCACGATGAGGCGCTTGGCGCCGAAGACCAGGTCCATCGCGCCTCCCATGCCTTTGACCATCTTGCCGGGGATCATCCAGTTGGCGAGGTCGCCGCGTTCGGACACCTCCATGGCGCCGAGCACGGCGACGTCGACGTGTCCGCCGCGCACCATCCCGAACGACAGCGACGAGTCGAAGAACGCCGCCCCGCGCTTGACGGTGACGGTCTCTTTGCCGGCGTTGATCAGGTCGGGGTCGACCGCGTCGTCCTCCGGATACGGTCCGACTCCGAGCACGCCGTTCTCGGAGTGCAGGACGACCTCGATCTCGTCGGGGATGAAATTGGGGATGAGAGTCGGCATCCCGATTCCCAGGTTCACGTACTGACCGTTCTCGAGCTCGAGGGCCACGCGGGCGGCGAGTTCGTTGCGGGTGAGGCTCATCGTGCGCTCCCGTCTGCGAGGCGCACCGTGCGCCGCTCGATCCGCTTCTCGACATCCGGAGCGAGCACGACGCGCTGCACGAAGATGCCGGGGGTGTGCACCTCGGCCGGGTCCAGGTCGCCCGGCTCCACCAGCTCTTCGATCTCGGCGATCGTCACCCGTCCGGCCATCGCGGCGAGCGGGTTGAAGTTCATCGCCGCCGCGTGGAAGACCAGGTTGCCGTAGCGGTCGCCCTTCGCCGCGTGCACCAGGGCGAAGTCCGGGGTGACGGACCGTTCGAGCACGTAGTCGGCGCCGTCGAAGGTGCGGACCTCCTTCGGCTCGGAGGCCACGGCGACCGATCCGTCGGCGGCGTACAGCCGCGGCAGACCGCCCTCGGCGATCTGCGTGCCGACGCCCGCCGGCGTGTAGAACGCCGGGATCCCGGCGCCGCCCGCGCGCAGCTTCTCGGCGAGCGTGCCCTGCGGCGTGAGCTCGACCTCGAGCTCGCCCGACAGGAACTGCCGCGCGAACTCCTTGTTCTCGCCCACGTACGAGCTGATCATCTTGCGGATGCGCCGGTCCGCGAGCAGGATGCCCAGACCCCAGTCGTCCACACCGCAGTTGTTGCTCACCACTTCGAGCCGGTCGGTGCCCTTCTCGTGCAGCGCCTGGATGAGCACGCTCGGGATGCCGCACAGCCCGAAGCCGCCCACGGCGAGCGAGGCGCCGTCGGGGATGTCGGCGACCGCCTCCCCCGCGCTCGCGACCACTTTGTCGATCATCGTGGATCTCCTTCCGGGTTCGACGGGTCAGCTCACGCGGTGAAGCCCAGTGCGCGCGAGATCACCATCAGCTGCACCTCGGTGGTGCCTTCGCCGATCTCGAGGATCTTCGAGTCACGATAGTGGCGGGCCACCGGATTCTCGTTCATGAAGCCGTAGCCGCCGAAGATCTGGGTGGCGTCCCTGGCGTTGTCCATCGCGGCCTCGCTGCCGACCATCTTGGCGATCGACGCCTCCATCTTGAACGGTACCCCCGCCATCAGCTTGAAGCACGCGTCGTAGTAGGCCAGGCGTGCGGTGTGCACGCGGGCCTGCATCCGGGCGATCTTGAACGCGATGTACTGGTTGGAGCCGATCGAGCGCCCGAACACGTTGCGGCTCTTGGCGTAGCGGATCGCCTCGTCGAGGCAGCCCTGAGCGGCGCCGGTGCAGAGCGCGGCGAAGGCGACGCGGCCCTCGTCGAGGGTCTGGACGAAGTTCGCGTAGCCGCGTCCGCGCTCTCCGAGGAGGTTCGCCTGGGGGACGCGCACGTCGGTGAGGGTCAGCGGGTGCGTGTCGGAGGTGTGCCAGCCGACCTTGTCGTACGACGCCTCCTGCACGAAGCCCGGCGTGGGCACCGGCACCAGGATCGCCGAGAGCTCCTTCTTGATGGAGCCGTCCGCCCGGCGCTCCTCGCCGGTGACGGCGGTGATGGTGACGAGCTTCGTGATCTCGCTGCCGGAGTTGGTGATGAACTGCTTGGTGCCGTTGATGACCCAGTCGCCGTCGCGGAGGACCGCGGTGGTCTTGGTGCCGGCGGCGTCCGATCCCGCATCCGCCTCGGTGAGGCCGAACCCGGCGAGTGCTTCGCCGCGCGCCAGCATCGGCAGCCACTCCTGCTTCTGCTCCTCGGTGCCGTGGCGGAACACCGGCATCATTCCGAGGCCGACGCCGGCTTCGAGGGTGACCCCGATGCTCTGGTCGACGCGGCCGAGCTGCTCGACGGCGAGGCAGAGCGACAGGTAGTCCTTGCCCTGCCCGCCGTACTCGACGGGCACCGGGAGACCGAACAGGCCCATCCGGCCCATCTCGGCGATGATGTCGTACGGCAGGCTGCGACGCGTGTCGTAGTCGTAGGCCGCGGGGGCGACGACGCGGTCGGCGAAGTCGCGCACCTCGTCGCGGAGGCGGCGGTGCTCGTCGGTGAGCTCGAAGCCGGCGACGTCGGTGTCGGTGGCGACGGTGCCGGTGGCCTTGGTGCCGGTGGCGTTGGCGCCGGTGGCGTTGGCGCCGGTGGGTTTGTTGGAGCCGGTGCGCGTCATCTGCATGGTCATGGGGTTCCTTCTCTCTGTGCTGCGGCCGATCGTGTCGGCTCGGCTGCTGTGCGTTCCGCGGTGGTGGGCGTTACGTTCTGGGGCTCGACGATCGCGACGAGCTGGTCGAGCTTCACGAGGTCGCCCGGCGCGACGTGCACGTGCACGCGTCCGGAGAGCGGTGCGACCAGACGGTGCTCCATCTTCATGGCCTCGACCGTGAGCACGGTGTCGCCGGCCGCGACCTCGTCGCCGGTCTGGGCAGCGACCGTGACCACCGTGCCCGGCATCGGAGAGCGCAGCTCGGGGTCGGCGGCACCGGCGACGCGAGTGAGCGTCGCGAGGTCGCGGGCGAGCCGTGTCGCGCGGTCCAGGATGCGCAGTTCGCGCGCGTTCCCGCCGTCGCCGATCCAGATGGAGGCGCCGTCGCGGGCGAGCTTTAATGCGCGCGTGACCCCGTCGACCGTCAGGACGGCGGTCGCGGGCTCGCCCGCGCTCGCCGGAGGCAGGACACGCAGGCCGGCGGTGTGCACGGGACCGTCGTCGACGGTGACCGTGGCGCTCGACGCGGCGAGCGCATCCTCGTGGCCCTCGACCCGCACGATCGCCGTTCCGAAGTCGTACGCGACAGGACGATCGTCGCCGATCCGCCACCCGGTCGGGGCCGCCCAGAGCGCACCAGCGGCGACCGGATGCTCCGCCCAGCGGTCCCGGTGCGCGACCAGCGCCGCCGCGACGAGCTCGTCGGTCGCTGGCGCGCTCGGCGCCAGCTCGGAGAAGCGCCGGTCGATGAGGGTCGTGTCGAGGCGGCCTGCACGCACGTCCGGATCGGCGAGCAGGTCGCGCAGCCAGCGGACGTTGGTGACGGCTCCGAGGATGCTCGTGTCGGCGAGCGCCGCATCCAGCCGGGCGAGCGCGGTTGCGCGATCCTCGCCCCAGGCGATCACCTTCGAGAGCATCGGGTCGTATTCGGTGACGATCGGATTGCCGGCGGCCAGTCCGCTGTCGACGCGCACGCCGGCCCCGTGCGGTTCGTGCAGGGCGAGGACCTGCCCGTCGCCCGGCAGGAAGCCCCGCTCCGGGTTCTCGGCGTAGACGCGCGCCTCGATCGCGTGACCGGTGAGGCGCACCTCGTCCTGCGCGAAGCCCAGCGGCTCGCCCGCCGCGATGCGCAGCTGCCACTCCACCAGGTCGAGACCGGTGACCAGCTCGGTGACCGGATGCTCGACCTGCAGTCGGGTGTTCATCTCCATGAAGAAGAACTCGCCGGGCGCTGCGTCCGAGACGAGGAACTCGACCGTTCCTGCGCCGACGTAGTCCACGCTCGCGGCGACCGCGCAGGCCGCCCGGCCGATGCGGTCACGCGTCTCGGCGTCGAGCAGAGGAGACGGCGCCTCCTCGATGACCTTCTGATGGCGCCGCTGCAGCGAGCACTCGCGCTCCCCCAGATGCACGATCGCGCCGTGCCGGTCGGCGAGGACCTGCACCTCGATGTGCCGGGGCGTGTCGACGAGCCGCTCCAGGAAGAGGGTGTCGTCTCCGAACGCGGACGCGGCCACGCGGCGGGCCGCACGGAGAGCCTCGGGGAGGTCGGCCGCATCCCGCACGGCCTGCATGCCCTTGCCGCCGCCGCCCGCCGACGGCTTGACCAGCACCGGGAAGCCGATCCTGTACGCGGCCTCGATCAGCCGCTCGTCGCTCAGGCCGGGCTCGGCGATGCCCGGAATGGTCGGGACGCCGTGCGCTTCGACCTCGCGTTTGGCAGCGATCTTGTCGCCCATCACGTCGAGCGCGTGCACTCCGGGTCCGACGAACACGATCCCTGCCTCCTCGCAGGCGGCGGCGAACGCGGCGTTCTCGGAGAGGAAGCCGTAGCCCGGATGAACGGCCGTCGCACCCGTCGCGCGGGCGGCGGCGAGGATCGCCTCGATGCTCAGGTAGCTCTGCTTGGCGGACGCCGGGCCGATACGCACGGCGACATCGGCGAGCGTCACGTGCGGAGCATCCCGGTCGGCGTCGCTGTAGACGGCGACCGACCGGATGCCGAGGCGGCGCAGCGTGCGGATCACGCGACACGCGATCTCACCGCGGTTGGCGACGAGCACCGTGTCGAACGGGGTGGTGTCGGGAGTCATCGATGTCATGGGGGTCACATCCGGAACAGGCCGAAGGCCGTGTCGGGCAACGGTGTGCGCGAGCACACGTCGAGGGCGAGTCCGAGCACGGTGCGCGTGTCGGCGGGATCGATGACGCCGTCGTCCCAGAGCCGGGCCGTCGAGTAGTACGGGCTCCCCTGGGTCTCGTACTGGGCGGCGATCGGCGCTTTGAACTCCGCCTCCGCCTCGGCGGACCACTCTTCGCCGCGGCCTTCGAGCTGTTCGCGTTTGACCGTGGCGAGCACGGACGAGGCCTGCGGACCGCCCATCACCGAGATGCGGCTGGCCGGCCACATCCAGAGGAAGCGCGGCGAGTACGCCCGGCCGCACATCGAGTAGTTGCCGGCGCCGAACGATCCGCCGATCACGACCGTGAGCTTCGGTACCCGGGTGCTCGCGACCGCGGTGACCATCTTGGCGCCGTTCTTGGCGATGCCGCCCGCCTCGTAGTCGCGGCCGACCATGAAGCCCGAGATGTTCTGGAGGAACACGAGCGGAACACCGCGCTGGTCGCAGAGCTCGATGAAGTGGGCGCCTTTGAGCGCCGACTCGCTGAACAGGACGCCGTTGTTGGCGACTATGCCCACCGGATGCCCGTGGATGCGGGCGAACCCCGTGACGAGCGTCGTGCCGTATTCGGGCTTGAACTCGTGGAACTCGCTCGCGTCGACCAGCCGGGCGATGACCTCGTGCACGTCGTACGGCGCCTGGACATCGGTCGGCACGACGCCGTAGAGCTCCTCCGGGTCGGCGACGGGCTCGCGCGTGGGGAGCACCTCCCAGGCCGGGGCGTCGGGCTCGGGCAGCGTCGCCACGATGTCGCGGACGATCTGCAGGGCGTGCCGGTCGTTCTCGGCCAGGTGATCGACCACGCCGGAGGTGCGGGCGTGGAGGTCGCCGCCTCCGAGCTCCTCAGCGGTGACGACTTCGCCGATCGCCGCCTTCACGAGCGGTGGTCCGCCGAGGAAAATGGTGCCCTGATTGCGGACGATCACGGTCTCGTCGCTCATCGCCGGCACATAGGCGCCGCCGGCGGTGCACGAGCCGAGCACGGCGGCGAGCTGCGGGATCTTCGCGGCCGACAGGCGGGCCTGGTTGTAGAAGATCCGGCCGAAGTGGTCGCGGTCGGGGAAGACCTCGTCCTGCATCGGCAGGTAGGCGCCCCCGGAGTCGACCAGGTAGATGCACGGCAGGCGGTTCTCGAATGCGATCTCCTGTGCGCGCAGGTGCTTCTTCACCGTCATCGGGTAGTAGGTGCCGCCCTTGACCGTGGCGTCGTTCGAGATCACCAGCACGTGCCGGCCGTTCACCAGGCCGATGCCGGCGATGACTCCCGCTGCGGGGCTCTCGTCGTCGTACATCCCGTTGGCCGCGAGCGGCGCGATCTCGAGGAAGGGACTGCCCTCGTCGAGCAGCACGTCGATGCGCTCGCGCGGCAGGAGTTTGCCACGGGCCACATGACGTTCGCGGGAGCGCTCGGGTCCTCCGGCCGCCGCAGTGGCGAGGCGGCTGCGCAGGTCGGCCACGAGGGCGCGTTGAGCCGCCTCGTTCTGCTCGTACCGGGCATCCGTCGCGCTCGTGGCGCTGGTCAGCGTTGGCATCGCATGATCTCCATCGACATTCAGTTAGTAGCTGCTAACTCGGTTTTAGGTTAGTGTTCATTAACCGAAAAGTCCAGCAGGTGGAGCCGAACATGACCGAAGTCGCAGAGAGCACCTCGACCGAGGCGCGCCCGACGCAGCGCAGCCAGGCCAAGGCCGACCGCCGCGCCGCCCTCCTCGAAGCCGCGGCCACCTTGTTCGCGGAGCGCGGTTTCAACGGGGTCTCGATCGAAGACCTCGGCTCGGCCGCCGGCGTCAGCGGCCCGGCCGTCTACCGGCACTTCGCCAGCAAGCAGGCCGTGCTCGGCGCACTGCTGGTCGGAGTGAGCGAGCACCTGCTCGGCGGAGGCACCGAAGTCGCCACCGCCGCGTCCGACCCCGCCACGGCGCTTCGCACTCTCATCGCCTTCCACGTGGACTTCGCGCTCACCGAGCCCGACACCATCCGCGTGCAGGACCGTGACCTCGACGCCCTCCCCGAGTCCGAGCGGCGGGCCGTGAGGCGGCTGCAGCGGCGCTACATCGAACTCTGGATGGAAGTCCTCGCAGCACTGCACCCCTCCGTGCCGGCCGGCGAGCTCCGGATGCGCGTCCAGGCCACCTTCGGACTCATCAACTCCACCCCGCACAGCGTCCGGGCGGCGGGGACGAGCATCGACGCCGGCGCGGCGCGACCCGTGCTCGAGCGGATGGCCTGGGCCGGCCTGAACGCGCACTGACCGGCGTCACCCTCATGCGTTACAGTCGCAGGACAGCTAGCGCAACCACGAGCGAAGGAGTGCTGTGGGGGACGATTCGCCTCGCCTCAGGCGGCACCACCGGGTTCTGAGGTTCATCGGCATCGTGGTCGCGGTGCTCCTCGTGGTCGTGGTGATCGCCGGCGGTCTCGGCTTCTGGACCGTGGTGCGATCGTTCCCGCAGACCTCCGGGACGATCGACGTCCCCGGGTTCGAGAAGGCCGTCACCGTGTACCGCGACGATGCGGGCATCCCGCAGATCGAGGCTTCGACGGCCGACGACCTGTTCCGCGCGCAGGGCTTCGTGCACGCGCAGGACCGGTTCTGGGAGATGGACTTCCGCCGGCACGTCACGGCCGGGCGGCTCTCCGAGATGTTCGGCCCGAGCCAGGTGCCGACCGACACCTTCATCCGCACGCTCGGCTGGCGCTCCGTCGCCGAGAAGGAGGTGAAGCTCCTCGACAAGACATCGCTGCGCTACTACCAGGACTACGCCGACGGAGTGAACGCCTATCTCGCGACCCACAGGGGCCCTGAGCTGTCGCTGGAGTACGTCGTGCTGGGCCTCCAGAACCCCGGATACTCCCCCGAGCCGTGGACGCCGGCCGACTCCGTCTCGTGGCTGAAGGCGATGGCGTGGGACCTCCGCTCCAACCTCGAGGACGAGATCGACAGGGCGCTGCTGTCGGCCAAGCTCTCTCCCACCCAGATCGCGCAGCTGCATCCGGAGTACGCGTTCGGGCAGCATCCGACGGTGACCGCCGAAGGCGCAGGCGACCCGGCTGCGACGACTCCCGACGCGAAGCCGAGCGGCACGGCGGCGGCGTCCGGGGCGGCGCCTTCGGCGCCCGCGCAGCAGACGACCGCGCAGCAGACGACCTCGCAGCAGACGCAGACGCCACCGCAGTACGGCGCCGCACTCACCGAGCTGGCCTCTTCGCTCGACGCCCTGCCCACGCTGATGGGCCCGGCGGGCAGCGACATCGGCTCGAACTCGTGGGTCGTCTCCGGCGCGCACACGGCCAGCGGCAAGCCTCTGCTGGCCAACGATCCGCACCTCGGCGCGGCGATGCCCTCGGTCTGGTACCAGGTCGGTCTGCACTGCCGGACCGTCTCCGCCGACTGCCCGTTCGACGTCGCCGGGTACAGCTTCTCCGGACTCCCGGGCGTGATCATCGGTCACAACGACCGCATCGCGTGGGGCTTCACCAACCTGGGGCCGGACGTCGCCGACCTCTACGAGGAGAAGGTCACCGGGAACACCTACGAGTACGACGGCAAGCAGGTTCCGCTGACGATCCGCAGGGAGACCATCGAAGTCGCCGGAGGCGAGCCGGTGCATCTCACCGTGCGCTCGACGCGGCACGGCCCGATCGTCACGGACCTCAGCGACGGCTTCGCCGCCATCGCCAAAGACCAGGCCGGCCGGCTCAAGGTCCCGGCCGAGAAGTTCCAGCTCTCGCTGCAGTGGACCGCCCTCACGCCCGGCCCGACCGCCAGTGCGGTCTTCGCCTTCGACACCGCGACCGACTGGTCGAGCTTCCGCGCAGCCGCCGCGAAGTTCCAGGTGCCGTCGCAGAACCTCGTCTACGCCGATGTCGACGGGAACATCGGCTACCAGGCGCCCGGACTCATCCCGGTCCGAGCATCCGGAGACGGGACCATGCCGGTCCCCGGCTGGACGAGCGCGTACGGCTGGACGGGCTACATCCCATATGCCGACCTGCCGTCGGTGCGCAACCCGCCGAGCGGGTACATCGTCACCGCCAACAACGCGGCGGTCGGACCGGAGTACCCGGAGCTGATCACCCGCGATTGGGACTACGGGTACCGCGCCAACGAGATCCAGCTGCGGCTGCACGCCCTTCTCGCGTCGGGGAAGAAGGTCACCGCGGCCGATTTCGCGGCCATCCAGTCCGACAAATACGACGCGAACGCGGCCGCTCTCGTGCCGATCCTGCGCGCGATCGGCACAGCCGCCGATCCGTCGTCGGGCGCCTACCAGGGAGCGCGGCTGCTGGCCGGCTGGAACTACCACGACGACGCCGACAGCGCCGCGGCGGCCTATTTCAACATCTTCTGGCGCAACCTCCTCGTCGACGCCTTCGGTCGCAAGCTCCCCGCTGCGGCGCCGCCCGTCGGCGGAGACCGCTGGTTCGCCGTCGTGCAGAGCCTCGCCGCGCAGCCGGACTCCCCCTGGTGGACGGACAAGAAGCTCGGCGTCGCCGACCGGGACGAGATGTTCGCCCACGCTGCCGACCAGGCGTGGTCCGAGGCCAACCGCCTCCTGGGCGGCGACGCGGCATCGTGGCGGTGGGACCGCATCCACACCCTCGAACTGACCAATGCCAGCTTCGGAACTTCCGGCATCGCACCGATCGAATGGCTCTTCAACCGCGGCCCGTATCCCGTCGGCGGCGGCTCCAGCGTGGTCGACGCCGTGGGGTGGGACGCGTCCGTCGGCTACGGGGTCGACTGGCTGCCCTCGATGCGGCAGGTCATCGACCTCTCGGACTTCGACAAGAGCACCTGGGTCAACCTCACCGGAGCATCCGGGCACGCCTTCAACGCGAACTACGCGGACCAGACGCCGTTGTGGCAGCACAACAAGACCCGGCCGTGGCCGTTCAGCCCGAAAGCAGTGAAGGGCGCGGTGGATCAGACGCTCACGCTGCGACCGACCGGCTGACCTGCGGATCGCGGATTGCGGGCCGGCTGCTGGCCGGCGGCCGGCACGCTGCTACTCGGTGGCGTCGCGGACGCGGTTGCGTGCGGCTGCCAGGAGCTTGGCGTAGTCGGGCCGGAACGGCTCCTCGAGGGTGCTCTCGAGCCCCGCGTGGATGTCCCACAGCACGCGCTGCTCCGCCTGGTCTTCGAGCGGGAGGTCGCCCGCCTCATCCCGGTGCGCCAGCCACTCGAAGAGCACCAGCGCCTCGTCGTGCGACAACTCGATGCTCACGCCGTCTGGCTCATCGCCGGAATCGTCGGTCATGGTGTCGCCGATCAGCGGGTGCCCGGCCAGGAGCGCTCGTCGCTGCCGACGTAGAGCTGCTGGGGGCGCCCGATCTTCGTGGCGGTGTCGGTGTTCATCTCGCGCCAGTGGGCGATCCAGCCGGGAAGCCGGCCGATCGCGAACAGCACCGTGAACATTCGCGTGGGGAAGCCCATCGCTTTGTAGATGACGCCCGTGTAGAAGTCGACGTTCGGGTAGAGCTTGCGGTCGATGAAGTAGGAGTCGGCGAGCGCGACCTCCTCGAGCTCCTTGGCGATGTCGAGCATCGGGTCGTGCACGCCGAGCGCCGCGAGGACCTCGTCGGCGCTCTGCTTGACGAGCCGGGCGCGCGGGTCGAAATTCTTGTAGACGCGGTGTCCGAAGCCCATGAGCTTGACACCCTCTTCTTTGTTCTTCACCCGCTCGACGAACTTCTGCACGCTCTCACCCGAGTCGCGGATGCCCGCCAGCATGTCGAGGACGGCCTCGTTGGCGCCGCCGTGCAGCGGGCCGTAGAGGGCGTTGATGCCGGCCGAGACCGAGGCGAAGAGGTTGGCCTGGGTGGAGCCGACCAGCCGCACGGTCGAGGTGGACGCGTTCTGCTCGTGGTCCTCGTGGAGGATGAGGAGCCGCTCCAGCGCCTTCGAGAGCACCGGGTCGACCTCGTACGGCTCGGCCATGGTGCCGAAGTTGAGGCGCAGGAAGTTGTCGACGAAGCTCAGCGAGTTGTCGGGGTAGAGGAACGCCTGACCGACGCTCTTCTTGTGGGCGTAGGCCGCGATCACGGGCAGCTTGGCCAGGAGGCGGACGGTGGAGAGCTCGATCTGCTCCGGGTCGTGCACGCTCAGCGAGTCCTGGTAGAACGTGGACAGCGCGGACACCGCACTCGAGAGCACCGACATCGGGTGGGCGTCGTGCGGGAGGGCGCCGAAGAAACGGCGCAGGTCTTCGTGCAGCAGGGTGTGGCGGCGGATCCGCTCGTCGAACGCGGCGAGCTCCGACGGGGTCGGCAGCTCGCCGTAGATGAGAAGCCAGGCCACCTCGAGGAACGTGGAGTTCTCGGCGACCTGCTCGATCGGGTAACCGCGGTAGCGCAGGATGCCCGCATCGCCGTCGATGTAGGTGATCGCCGACTTCGTGGCGGCCGTGTTCACGAAACCGTGGTCGAGGCTGGTGAGCCCGGTCTGGCGGGTGAGGCTCGAGAAGTCGATGCTGGAGGCGCCGCTGGTGCTCGACAGGATCGGGAACTCGGCGGAACCACCGGGGAAGGTGAGCGTGGCCTTCGGCTCGGCGCCCGGCGCCGGCTGAGCCTGGGCCGCTTCGCTCGGCGCGGCCATGGTCTGGTCGGGCTGAGTCCGCGCCTGCTCGGTCGATGCCTTCTCGGTGCCGAGTCCGCTCACAACGCCTCCTGGGTAGTGGGATGGTTCGCGCCGTTCGTGGCAGCGCTGCAAAAGTCGTGCGGATACAGCCTAACGGCCGACCCGGGCAACTGTCGCATCGTGCAAATGGCGCCGATCGCCGTTAGAGGGAGTCTCCAACGGCCCGCAGCCGGGTCGCCGCGGCGGCGATGCGCTCGTCGGTCGCGGTGAGCGAGAGGCGCACGTGCCGGGGGTGGAAGTCGCCGTAGAAGACACCCGGTCCGGCGAGGATGCCGAGGTCGGCGAGCCGACCGATGCTCTCCCACGCGTCACGCCCCTCGGTCGCCCAGAGGTAGAGTCCGGCCTCACTGCGGTCGATCCGGAATGCCGCGGATTCGAGGGCCGGCTTGAGAACGGCACGACGGGCGCGGTACCGCTCGCGCTGCAGCTGCACGTGGCCGTCGTCGCCGAGCGCGACGACCATCGCGGCCTGCAGCGGCGCCGGGAGCATGAGGCCGGCGTGCTTGCGCACGGTGAGCAGCCGGCCGAGCACGGTGCGGCAGCCGGCGACGAAGGCGGCCCGGTACCCGGCGAGATTCGACTGCTTGCTGAGCGAGTAGACGGCGATGACGTCGTGGCGGTCGTCTCCGATCACCCGCGGATCGAGCACGCTCGGAATGCGCTCGGCGTCCCACGGAGCATCCCAGCCCAGCTCGGCGTAGCACTCGTCGCTGGCGACGATCGCCCCGAGCTCCCGGGCGCGGGTGACGGCAGCCCGCAGCTCATCGACCGACAGCACCCGGCCATCCGGATTGCCCGGGCTGTTCAGCCAGACGAGCCGCGTGTTCGCGGGCCACTCGGCGGGATCGTCGCTCGCGATCGCCTGCGCGCCTGCCATCGCGGCGCCGATCGCGTAGGTCGGGTAGGCGGCTCGCGGATGCACAACGGCATCCCCCTCGCCGAGCCCGAGCATGAACGGCAGGAAGGCCACCAGCTCTTTGGAGCCGATGGTGGGCAGCACGTGGTCGACGGTGAGCCCGGTGACGCCGCGACGGCGCTCGAACCACTCGACGACGGCCTCGCGTAGCGCCGGGGTGCCGACCGTCTGCGGGTAGGCGTGGGCGTCCGTCGCCGCGGCCAGGGCGTTCCGGATGAGGTCGGGCGTCGGGTCGACCGGCGAACCGATCGACAGGTCGACGAGACCGTCTACGTGCTCCCTGGCCCGGGCGGCGAACGGCGCCAGCTGGTCCCAGGGGTAGTCGGGGAGCTCTCCCAGCGCCACGGGGCTAGTGCGCCTGGGGCGGGAGGGCGGCGATGAGCGGGTGGTCCTTGGCGATCACGCCCACCTTGGCGGCGCCGCCGGGCGAACCGATGTCGTCGAAGAACTCCACATTGGCCTTGTAGTAGTCGGCCCACTGCTCGGGGAGGTCGTCTTCGTAGTAGATCGCCTCGACCGGGCACACCGGCTCGCACGCACCGCAGTCGACGCACTCATCGGGGTGGATGTAGAGCGACCGTTCGCCCTCGTAGATGCAATCGACCGGGCATTCGTCGATACAGGCCCGGTCTTTCACGTCGACGCAGGGGAGGGCGATGACGTAGGTCACAGTGCAGGGTTTCCCTTCGCGAGAGTTACTCGTCCAGCTTAGGCCGTTTCGGTGCGAGGAGCGCGGCGCCGGCGAGCTCCCAGGTCGGGCCAGGCGAGCACGATCGCCGCGATCACGATGGGACCGGCCAGCCAGAGCTGGCCGAGCACGTTGTCCGGGATGAGCACGGAGCCCCCCGCGCTCTTCTGCGTGAAGAGCAGCACCACGGCGATCGTCCCGAGCGCCGCGATCAGCGCCGGGATGCGGCTGCTCGCGAGCAGCCGGAGCCCCGTCAGCAGCGAGGCGAACGCCGTGAGCGAGGCGACGAGGGCCCAGGGCCAGTCGATTCCCGCGTGCACCGTCGACTGGTGCGCGATCGTGCCGACGCCGCCGATCACCGCGCCCGCGAGGAAGAGCAGCACGTAGGTGACGATCCGGCTGAGCATTCTCGAATCCTACCTAGACAGATCGGGGATGAGTTGTTTAGAGTCGATTGGGTAAGGTTAGCCTTACCAACATCCCCCCGACACTCCATTCCGAAAGTCCACTGTGCTCGCGAACTACCTCATCGGCCTCCGCGAAGGCCTCGAAGCGGCCCTCGTGGTCGGCATCCTCGTCGCCTACATCGTCAAAGTGAAGCGTCAGGACGTTCTGCGAAAACTCTGGTTCGGCATCGGCGTGGCCGTGGTCGTGCCCCTCGGTCTCGGCGCCCTGCTCACCTGGGGACCGTACGGCCTGAGCTTCGAAGCACAGGAACTTGTCGGCGGCGGCCTCTCGATCGTCGCGGTCGGCTTCGTCACCTGGATGATCTTCTGGATGGGCCGGACCGCCCGCTCGATGAAGAGCACCCTTCACAATCGGCTCGACGCCGCGCTGCTCGGAGCCGGCTGGGGAGTCGTGATCGTCGCCATGCTGAGCGTCGGCCGCGAGGGGATCGAGACCGCGCTGTTCGTCTGGGCCACGGTCGCCTCGGTCGGCGGCAGCTGGGAGCCGGCCGTCGGCGCCCTGCTGGGCATCCTCACCGCCGTCGTCCTCGGCTACCTGCTCTACCGCGGGTTCGTGAAGATCAACCTCGGCACCTTCTTCACCTGGACCGGAGGGTTCCTGATCCTGGTCGCAGGCGGCGTCTTCGCCTACGGCATCGGCGACCTGCAGGAGGCGGGCCTCCTGCCGGGAGCGGGCATCCACGCCTACGACATCAGCGGGATGATCCCGGCCTCCAGCTGGTACGGCACCGTTCTGCAGGGCATCGTCAACTTCAATCCGTCCCCCACCTGGCTCCAGATGGGCGGATGGGTCGCGTACATCGCCGTGGTCACCTGCTTCTACGTGCGGCAGCACATCGCCGGCTCGCCGCGGCCCGTCCGGGCCCCCGCGTCAGCGCCCGCGGACACGCCCGTCGCCGAGTCCGCGGCCCAGACCGTCGCCTCCTGACCGCTCGGCCGAGCATCCCGAGCACCCGAATCACCGAGGAAGAAACCATCACCATGCCCAGAAGACGTTCCATCGCCGCACTCACCGGCACCCTGGCCGGCGCCGCGACGATCGCGCTCGCCCTCAGCGGCTGCGTTCCGAACCGCGCGTCCGCCGACGCAGAGGCGCTCGCGGTCGCCCTGACCGACACGAAATGCACCGTGTCGCAGAACTCCGCTCCGAGCGGTGCGATCACGTTCCAGGTCACCAACACGGGCACCGACGTGAACGAGTTCGAGATCCTGGCGAGCGACAAGCTGCGCATCGCGGGCGAGAAGGAGAACATCGGCCCGGGCACAACCGTCAACTATGTCGTGCAGCTCCCCGAGGGCGCCTACTTCACCGCCTGCCGCAAGGGCATGACCGGCTCCCCCGCGCACCTCGCCGCCTTCACCGTCACCAAAGGGACGGGCAAGACGTCGACCGCCGACCAGTCCAAGCAGGTCGACCAGGCCGTCACCAACTACATCGCCTACGTGAAGGAGCAGACCGCTCAGCTGGTCACCGCCACCGGCTCCTTCGCCACCGCCTACGAGGCCGGCGACGACGCGGCCGCCCGTTCGCAGTACGCCTCGGCGCGCGCGTTCTACGAGCGCATCGAGCCCACCGCCGAGCAGTTCGGCGACATCGATCCGGCGCTCGACCTGCGCGAGGCCGACGTCGAGAGCGGCCAGGCCTGGACCGGCTGGCACCGCATCGAGAAGGACCTCTGGGCGCCGGCCGGGTTCACGCCTTCGGATGCCGCCACACGTGAGCAGCTCGGCACGCAGCTCGTCGCCGACACCCGGAAGCTGTCGGATCTGGTCACGGCCAAGGACTTCACCCTTACCATCGACCAGATCTCCAACGGAGCGATCGGCCTGATGGAGGAGGTCTCCCGCAGCAAGATCACCGGCGAGGAGGAGACGTTCTCGCACACCGACCTGTGGGACTTCCAGGCCAACGTCGAAGGGGCAAATGTCGCCTACGGCATCGTCCGCGGGATCGCCGACAGCAAAGGCCAGAACGGCAAGCAGATCGTGTCGAAGCTCGACACCGAGTTCGCCGCGATCCAGAAGCTGCTCGCCCAGTACAAGAAGGGCGACGGGTTCGTCAGCTACACCGAGCTGAGCACGAGCCAGGTCAAGGAGCTCTCCGACGAGGTCAACGCCCTCAGCGAGCCGCTCAGCCAGCTCACCTCCATCATCGTCAAATAGGGTCTCCGAGTGAGCGCTGAACAACCCGTACAACCCGCACCCGCCGAGCCCGGGCTGTCCCGTCGAGGACTGCTCGGGCTCGCGGGCGCCACCGTCGGGGCCGGGATCGTGGGAGTCGGCGCCGGAATCGCGATCGACCGGACCATCCTCGGGGCGACGACCCAGCCGGCAGACACGTACCCGTTCTACGGCGAGCACCAGTCGGGCATCACGACCTCGGCTCAGGACCGGCTGCACTTCGCGGCCTTCGATGTCGCGTCCGACCTCGACCGCGCCGGACTCGTCGAGCTGCTCCGGGACTGGACCGTGGCGGCCGCGCGGATGACTCAGGGCAAGCCCGCCGGAAAGTACGGACCGGCCAGCGGCCCCCTCGACGCTCCCCCGGATGACACCGGCGAGGCGCTCGACCTCCCGCCGGGCGGCCTCACGCTGACCTTCGGCTTCGGGCCGACGCTCTTCACCGCGGCAGACGGGCGCGATCGCTTCGGCATCGCGTCACGCCGACCCGCGGCCCTCGTCGACCTGCCCCACTTCCCCGGGGATGCTCTGCTCGACGCCTACGTCGGGGGCGATCTCTGCGTGCAGGCCTGCAGCGACGACCCTCAGGTGGCCGTGCACGCGATCCGCAACCTGTCGCGCATCGCATTCGGCCGCGCGTCGATCCGCTGGTCGCAGCTCGGTTTCGGACGCACCTCCTCCACGACCAGGGGCCAGACGACGCCGCGCAACCTCTTCGGCTTCAAAGACGGCACGGCCAACATCAAAGCCGAGGACACCGCGGTCGTCGCCGACCAGGTCTGGGCGTCCCGATCGGACGGAGCCGCCTGGATGGGCGGAGGGTCCTATCTCGTGGCCCGCAAGATCCGGATGGTCATCGAGACCTGGGACCGCCAGCAGCTCGGAGAGCAGGAGCGCATCATCGGGCGCGACAAGGGCGAGGGCGCTCCCCTGTCGGGCGGCACCGAGTTCACGGAGCCGAACTTCCTCGCGGTGTCGTCGAGCGGTGGAACCAAGATCGACCCGGACTCGCACGTCCGGCTCGCGCATCCGAGCACCAACAGCGGCGCCCAGCTGCTGCGTCGCGGCTACAACTTCGTCGATGGGAACGACGAGCTCGGCCGTCTCAACGCCGGGCTGTTCTTCATCGCGTTCCAGAGCGATCCCCGAAAGCAGTTCATCCCGATCCAGCAGCAGCTGGCGCGCAGCGACGCGATGAACGAGTATCTCAAGCACGTCGGGTCGGCGATCTTCGCCGTGCCGCCGGGCGCGCGCGAAGGGTCGTACGTGGGTTCCGGGCTCTTCGCCTAGCTCGACGGAGCCGGCGAGGGCGACGGCGACGGCGACCCGGAGTCGCTCGGGGAGACGGAGTAGTTCGCCACCCAGCCGTTGTCGCCCGCACCGGTCACCACGACGAGCACGCCGTATCGGCCGTCGGTGAACGTGCCGGTCCCTCCGTCGGCTGTCGTGCTGCGGAATCCGCCGGTGAAGCCGGCGTCGGTGAGCTGCGTGGAGATGTCCTTGTAGGCCGAACCGCCCGGCACCTTGACGGTGACGTTCCAGACCTTCTTGTCGCCGGAGCCCACCGAGGCGCCCAGCACGATCTCGCCCTGGTAGAGCGGTACGGCCGACGGGAAGTCCGCGGGGACCTTCTTGCCGCCGATGTCGACGTTTCCGCCGGTCACGTCTTTGACGATTCCTTCGACGCCGCAACCGGTCAGCGCCGGCGCGACTCCGAGGGCGAGGATGATCGCCAGTGGAACGCCGACGAACGCGCGTGTCCTGTTCATCGCCCTACCTCTCCATCGCACGGCCCGGATGCTCGGCAGGATGCCGTGAGCATCCTGCCGAGATCAAGCGTACGTGGGATCAGGCGTTCTGGTCCTGCTTCTTGAGACGCGACGTTGCCCGGGCACGGGCGTTCGCGTCGAGCTCGACCTTGCGGATGCGGACGACCTCCGGAGTCACCTCGACGCACTCGTCTTCGCGGGCGAACTCGAGGCTCTCCTCGAGCGTCAGCTGGCGCGACGGAGTCATCGACTCGAAGTTGTCGGCTGTCGACTGACGCATGTTGGTCAGCTTCTTCTCCTTGGTGATGTTCACGTCCATGTCGTCGGCGCGCGAGTTCTCGCCGATGACCATGCCCTCGTAGACCTCTTCGGTCGGGTTCACGAAGAAGGTCATGCGCTCCTGGAGAGCGATGATGGCGAACGGGGTGACCACACCGGAGCGGTCGGCCACGATCGAGCCGTTGCTGCGGGTGACGATCTGGCCGGCCCAGTCGTCGTAGCCGTGCGAGATCGCGTTGGCGATGCCGGTGCCTCGCGTCGTCGTGAGGAACTCCGTGCGGAAGCCGATGAGTCCGCGCGACGGGACGATGAACTCCATGCGCACCCAGCCGGTGCCGTGGTTCGCCATGTTCTCCATGCGGCCCTTGCGGCTGGCGAGGAGCTGCGTGATCGCGCCCAGGTACTCCTCGGGCGCGTCGATCGTGAGGTGCTCGAACGGCTCCTGCAGTTTGCCGTCGACGCGCTTCGTGACCACCTGCGGCTTGCCGACCGTGAGCTCGTAGCCTTCGCGACGCATCTGCTCGACCAGGATTGCGAGCGCGAGCTCCCCGCGGCCTTGAACCTCCCACGCGTCGGGGCGGCCGATGTCGAGCACACGGAGCGAGACGTTGCCGACGAGCTCGCGGTCGAGGCGGTCCTTGACCATGCGCGCCGTGAGCTTGTGGCCCTTCACCTTGCCGACCAGCGGCGAGGTGTTGGTGCCGATCGTCATCGAGATCGCGGGCTCGTCGACGTGGATCGCCGGCAGCGCACGGATGTCTTCGGGGTCGGCCAGCGTGTCGCCGATCATGATGTCGGCGAAACCGGCGACCGCGACGATGTCGCCCGGACCGGCGCTCTCGGCCGGGTAGCGGTCGAGGGCTTTGGTGATCATGAGCTCGGTGACGCGGACGTTGTGCACGTCGCCGTCGTGGCGGACCCACGCGACCGTCTGGCCCTTCTTGAGCGTGCCGTTGAAGATGCGGAGCAGGGCGAGGCGGCCGAGGAACGGCGACGCGTCGAGGTTCGTGACGTGCGCCTGCAGCGGAGCATCCGGGTCGTAGGACGGAGCGGGGATGTGCTCGAGGATCGCCTCGAACAACGGCTCGAGGTCGTCGTTGTCGGGCAGCTCGCCGTTGGCGGGCTGGTTGCGGCTCGCAGCACCGTTGCGGCCGGACGCGTAGACGACCGGAACGTCGAGGATCGCGTCGAGGTCGAGGTCGGGCACGTCGTCGGCCAGGTCGCTGGCCAGCCCGAGGAGCAGGTCCTGGCTCTCGCTCACGACCTCCTGGATGCGGGCATCCGGGCGGTCGGTCTTGTTCACGGCCAGGATGACGGGGAGGTTCGCCTCGAGCGCCTTGCGCAGCACGAAGCGCGTCTGCGGCAGCGGGCCCTCGCTCGCGTCGACGAGGAGCACGACGCCGTCGACCATGGACAGGCCGCGCTCGACCTCGCCGCCGAAGTCGGCGTGGCCGGGGGTGTCGATCACGTTGATCGTGATGGGGCCTTTGTCGGCGTGCTTGCCGTTGTACGAGATCGCCGTGTTCTTGGCGAGGATCGTGATGCCCTTCTCACGCTCGAGCTCGTTCGAGTCCATCGCGCGCTCCTCGACGTGCTCATGCGCGGTGAAGGAGTTTGTCTGCCGGAGCATGGCGTCGACCAGCGTGGTCTTGCCGTGGTCGACGTGGGCGACGATTGCGACGTTGCGCAGATCATCGCGGTGGGCGACGGCGTTCTCGGACATGCGTGAAGACTCGACTCTCGGTCAGAAGTGTGGTGGGAAACATTCGATTCTATCAAGGATTCGGTGGGGGCTCAGACGGGTGCCCAGACGGATGCGCAGACGGATGCGCGGACGGATGCGCGGCGGGATGCGCGGCGGGATGGGCAAAAACGCCGTTGCGACCGCTTCGGTCTCGGTCCCGCTCGGAGCGGCGCATCGCTCAGGCCGCCGGGCGCAGCCGCAGCCTCAATCGCAGCCGGACGCCGATGCGCGGTCTGCGGTGGGGGTCGACATGGGCAGGCGGAATGAAGGCGGGCAGGCCGTCGACCATTCGGATCTCCCAGCCGTCATCGTGGATGCGATGGTGGTGTGCACCGCACAGAAGGACGCCGTTGGTGAGGTCGGTGGGGCCGGTGTGGGCGTCCCACCAGCGGATGTGGTGGGCTTCGGTGTACGAGGGCGGATGCGGGCATCCGGGCCACGCGCAGCCTCCGTCGCGTTCGGCGAGGGCGATGCGCTGCGCCCGGCTGAACAATCGTCGCGCCCGCCCGAGGTCGAGGACTTCCGACCCACCGCCGAGGACGACGGGGATCATCGAGGCGTCGGCGGCCATCCGGCGCACCGTCCCCGCACTCACGGGCGAGCGCACTCCGTCGATCTCCCCCGTGCCGCGACCGGACCGCAGTGCCTCCCAGTCGATCCGCACCACGACGGTCACCGGGGGCTTGCCGTTCGCGCCAGGATCCGCGCATGCCGCGAGATGCCGGAACCGTCGGTCGCCGCATCCGAGCACAGCCGCGCCTGTGTGCGGGTTTCAGGAAGCTCCTCTGCCCCCTCCAGTTCGCGTGCCGCGGGGTCGGACTCGCTCGCCGCGGGGTCCGACTCGCTCGACGCAGGGTCGGACGCGTTCGCCCCGGACTCGTTCAACCCAGGAGCGCGCTGTTCGAAGCCACCGGGGTCTCTGAAGCGCACGCGTCGCAGCTCGTGACCGACCATCGCGTCGATCGCGGACACGACGAAACCCGCGGACTCCGGGTCGAGGTACCAGTCGACGTGCGTCATGCCGTCGTGGGTGGTGCTGATGGCGAGGGATCGCCGGCGTCGCTGCCGGTGCTCTCGGGGCAGGACCCCGTCGTCGTCGAGGCGGTCGCGCACCTGCACGGCGACGGCACGAAGTTCGGCCACGGACAGATTCGGCGCGTGCTCGACGAGGAGCCTCTCACCCTGCTCGAGGTCGCCCGGACTGCAGGCGCAGGCGGCCTTCTGCAGCTCCCGCACGATCACACCGGCGTGATCGATGCTCAGCGACAGCTGCGACTCTCGAAGCGACGCGCCGATCGCGCGGGCGAGCAGCGGGAAGCGCGGCGGCAGGATCTCACCGACGAGACTCGTGCGTTCGGCTGTGGCTTCTCCGACCTCGCAGAACTGCCGGGCCGCTCGAAGTGGAACGCGCCACCGCTCGCCGACCAGCGCCGCCGGACTGGTCTGACCGGCCGCGGTCACTGGATTGCCGGGCCCGGCGACGACTGGCCGCGAGACGAACTCGCCGACGACTCCCACCTTCACGGCATCCAGCACGGCCTGGACATCGCCCAACGTGGTGAGCGCCCGGAGGAGATCGTCTCGCGTCAGCGACGCGGGCACGGTGAGGGCGGCGAGTGCCTCCCCGAGTGCCGCGGCCGGTGTGCTGGTCATGGATCCAGTTCATCATGAGCCACTGACATTGTGAAGAGCATAAATGCACTCTCATCAGGCTTTTCCCTGTGGATAACTTCGACCTCGGCTCCCTGTCGAGGAGCCATCTGTGGAGGAAGGTTGCGCCCCACGTCGCGCGCCACACGCAACTGCAGAGAGTGCCCCGACGCACACCGCGTCGAGGCCCTCGAACTGACTGCAGGGGGTCAGTGCTCCCGGAGACTCACAGCCCCTGGGCGACCGGCGGCTCCGGCTCGTGCGCCAGGTCGACCTGCGGCACCGCCTCGGCCTCGTCGGAGCCAGCGGCCAGGAGCTCGAGTCGCAGGGCCCGGCGGGCGCGCTGCTGGTCGGGGTCGGGCAGCGGGACGGCCGCGAGGAGGCGCTGCGTGTACGCCTCCTTCGGGTAGCGGAGGATCTCGTTGCGGGAACCGACCTCGACCAGGTTGCCGTGGTGCATGACGGCGATGCGGTCGGCCAGCACGTCGATGACGGCGAGGTCGTGGGTGATGAACAGGCAGGCGAAGTTCATCTCCTTCTGCAGCTGCTGCATCAGCTCCAGCACGCGGGCCTGGACGGAGACGTCGAGGGCGCTCGTGGGCTCGTCGGCGATCAGCACCTGCGGCTCCAGGGACAGCGCGCGGGCGATGCCGACGCGCTGCTTCTGGCCTCCGGAGAGCTCGTGCGGGAACCGGCTGCGGTAGGCCCGCGGCAGTTCGACGCTGTCGAGCAGGCGGTCGACCTCCTTGGCGAGGCCGGCGCCTTTGAGGCCCTTGGCCAGCAGGAGCGGCTCGCCGATGCTGTCGGAGATCTGGAGGCGCGGGTTCAGCGACGACGACGGGTCCTGGAAGACGATGCCGACGTTGCGGTGCAGCTTGCGGATCTCGTCGCGCGAGGCGTTGCTGATGTCCTGACCGGCGACGACCAGCTTGCCGGAGTGGATCGGAAGCAGACCGATCGCGGCGCGGCCGAGGGTGGTCTTGCCCGAGCCGGACTCGCCGACCAGGCCGACGACCTCTCCCTCGTGGATCTGCAGGTCGATGTTGCTCGCGGCGCGGAAGGCAGGGACGCGGCCGTGCTTGGGGTACTCGATCGCCACATCCTGGAAGTCCACGACCACCTTGCGCGGATCGGCGATCGCCTCCTCGTGCGCTGCGCGGGCGATGCGCTCGTTGACGGCGATGCGCTCGGTGAACTCGGGGTCGGTGCTCTCGGCGCCGGCCGCCAGCGCGGCGGTGGTGTCGATCTCCTCGTCGCCGCGCTGACCGAGGTGCGGCACGGCGTTCAGCAGGGAGATCGTGTACGGGTGCTTCGGGTTCTCGAAGACCTCTTTGACCGTGCCGCCTTCGACGATGTCGCCCTTGCGCATGACGACGATGTTGTCCGCGAGGTCGGCGACGACGCCCATGTCGTGGGTGATGAGCAGGATGGCGCTGTCCAGCCGGTCGCGGAGACTGCGCAGCAGCTCCAGGATCTCGGCCTGCACCGTGACGTCGAGGGCCGTCGTGGGCTCGTCGGCGATGAGCAGTTTGGGGTCGCACGAGATCGACTGCGCGATCATGGCGCGTTGACGCTGACCGCCGGAGAGCTGGTGCGGGTACGAGTTGAACGCCTTGACGGGGTCGGGCAGCTCCACCATGTCGAGCAGCTCGAGGGCGCGCTCCTTGGCCTGGTGCGGCGACATCCCGAAGTGGATGCGCAGGGTCTCGATGATCTGGAAGCCCACGGTGTAGACGGGGTTGAGCGCCGTCATGGGCTCCTGGAAGATCACGGCGACCTGACGCCCGCGCACACGGCGCATCTGCGGCTGGGTCAGCCCGGTGAGCTCGCGGCCCTCCAGCTTGATGCTGCCCCGGGTGCGGGAGTTCTGCGGCAGGAGGTCGAGGATCGCCATCGAGCTCGCGCTCTTGCCGGAGCCGGACTCGCCGACGATCGCCAGCACCTCACCGGCCTTGATCGAGTAGTTGAGCTTCTTGGCCGCCGGAATCCAGACGCCGTCGACGCCGAAGTCCACCGAGAGGTCGGTGACTTCGAGGACCGGGGCGTCGAGCACGACGCCGGCCTGACCGGGGATGGTGTCGGTCATGAGTTGTTCCTTTCGCGAGCGCCGGGGATCGCCCGGCGGCTCCGGTCGCGTTTCGGTGTGGCGGGAGATGAGAGCATGGATCCATGCCGTACACCTCCACCGACGAACGCGAGGTGTTCGTCTCCCGGTTCAACCGGGTCGTTGCCATTCTGATCTGGGCGGGAGCCGCCGCGATCGCGGTCGCTCTCGTCGTGAGCGTGCACGATCTGCGCCTGCTCTACCTGGTGCCGTGCGCGTTCTTCGCTCTGGTGGCGTGGGTCGCCCTCTGGCAGCCCCGCCTCGTCGTCGCCCCGGAGGGCGTCACGGTGCACAATGTCACGCGGACCATCGAGATCCCGTGGACCGCGCTCATCCACGTCGACACGAAGTACGCCCTGACGCTCTACACGCCCGGACACCGCTACGCCGTCTGGTCCGCCCCGGCGCCCGGGACGGCCAGCACGCTGCGCGCCACCCGGAACGAGACGAAGGGCCGTGCCGGAAAGCCGTCGGTCGAGGACAGCGTCCGCCGTCCGGGCGATCTGCTCTCCACCGAATCGGGCCAGGCGGCCGAAGTCGTCCGCCGCCGCTGGGCGCATCTCCGCGACACCGGCGCGCTGGAGGTCGGCATCGCCGACCAGGCTCCGGTCGCGGTGCACTGGAACTGGGCGGCGCTGGCCGGCCTCGTCGTGCTGGCGGCGGGAACGGTCGCGGCCCTGCTGCTCGCCTGAGGCGAGCAGCAGGTCGCGGGCGTCCGACGTCACAGCACGTCCTCCGCGAGGGCGGCTCCGGTCTTCGGACCTCTGGTGTCGTCCTCGCCGGGCTCCGGCTCCTCTTCGCGCATCTTGCGGAGGTTGAACCGGCGGTGACGCGGGTCGAACGCGTCGCGCAGCCCGTCGCCGACGAAGTTGACGAGGAGGGCCAGCGTGACGATGAACGAACCGGGCCACCAGAACAGCCACGGGCGGGTCTGGAACGCCGACTGGTTGGAGCTGATGAGCAGGCCGAGCGAGACGTCGGGCGGCCGGATGCCGTAGCCGAGGAAGGAGAGCGCCGTCTCGAGCAGGATGGCCGAGGCCATGATCAGCGTCGAGGCCACGATCACCACGCCGATGGCGTTCGGCAGGATGTGCTTGAAGATGATGCGCATGTCGGAGGCGCCGGCCACACGGGCGGCCTCCACGAACTCGCGTTCGCGGAGCGACAGGAACTCGCCTCGCACCAGACGGGCGATGCCCATCCACGAGAAGAATCCGAGCATGATCGCCAGGAACGGGGCGCCGAGGCCGCCGGAGAAGTGACCGACCACCGAGCCGATCACGAGGGCGGGGATCACGATGAAGACGTCGGTGATGCGCATCAGGAAGGCGTCGGTGACGCCGCGGAAGTATCCCGCGATCGCACCGACGACGACGCCGACGACACTGGCGATGACACCGATGATCACCATGACGAGCACGGAGTTCTGAATTCCGCGCATCGTGAGGGCGAAGTAGTCCTTGCCGATGCGGTCCTGACCGAACGGGTGCTCCCAGGTGGGCGATCCCTGCTTGACCTGGTCGTTCAGCTCTGTGTAGTTGTACTTCCACCAGCCGTGGATCGGCCCGATGCCGATCGCGCTGATCGAGAACAGCAGGATCAGGATGAACAGGATGGCGCTGCCGACGGCGAGCTTGTTCGAGAGGAAGCGCTTCCAGATGAGCCTGCCCTGGCTGACCGGCGGCACGGAGGGCGCCTGCAGCTCATCGGCGATCATCGGTTCTGTGCTGGACATTATCGAACCCTCACTCTCGGGTCGAGTGCGGCGTATGCGAGGTCCGCGAGGAAGTTGAAGAGGATGGCCATCGCCGCGATCACGACGAAGTACGCCATGACCGGGTTCAGGTCGCCGCGGGCCAGGCCCGCGTTGAACAGTGCGCCCATCCCGGGGATCGCGAACACCTGCTCGGTGATGATCGCACCACCGAGCAGCGCGCCCACATCGAAGGCGACGAGGGTGGTGATCGGGATCAGCATGTTGCGGAAGGCGTGGCGCACGACCACGGTGCGCTCAGGGAGCCCCTTGGCGCGCGCGGTGCGGATGAAGTCCTGGTTGAGCACTTCGAGCATCCCGGCCCGCGAGTACCGCGTGTACGACGCGAACGAGATGAGGAGCAGCGCGATGGTCGGCAGCATCAGGTGGGTGAACGTGTCGAGACCCGTCACCCAGATGTCGCCCTCGAGACCCGGTGTCGACGAACCGACGGTCGCGATCGGGCGTCCGTTGGTGTCGTCGAAGTAGGTCGGCCAGGCCTGCATGAAGCGGTCGACCAGGATCAGGAAGCCCGACACGATGGTGACGATGACGGAGATCCGGATGTTCTGACCGCGATCGTAGCCGCCGACGAAGTAGCCGACGGCGACGCTCACCGCGATCGCGACGATCGCCAGGATGACGATGGTCGCCACCGATGAGACGTCGAACAGCGGCTGCAGCGCGAAGTAGCAGACGATGGCGATCGCACCGTTGATGCCGGCGGCGATGAGAGCCTTGCGATTCTGCAGTCCCGAGATCAGCGCGGTCGTCGCGACCACGACGGCGGCGACCAGGATGATCATGACCACCGGACCCAGACCGGGGTGCAGGAACCAGTCGGTCGCCGACATCAGCATGAGCACGCCGGCTGTGGCGATGCCGGAGACCAGGAAGGTGGTGAGCCTCCGCCGCATGTCACCGCCTATCAAGGACTGCCAGATCAGGCCCGCGACCAGGCCTATCAATGCGGCGACCCACCATTGGATCACCGGATTGACCAGGAAGTCGTTGAAGTCGATCGCGACGAACTCCTTGAGGAGGACGGCGACGAGGAACGCGGGGAGCGAGTACAGGAAGAAGCTGAGGAACGTGACGACGTTGTCGAGTCCGCTGTACTGGCGAAGGGCGGTGACGATACCGATGGTCACACCGAGCAGGATCGCGAGGACCAGCGCGAGTGTGACGAGCTGAACGGTCGAGCCGAGCGCGAGCGGCAGGATGTCGACCACCTGTGCGCGCGAGATGGTCGAGCCGAGGTCGCACGCGTTGGCGAACGGGATGAGGCACTTGGCCGCACCGCCCAGCCAGAACAGCCAGCGGAGCGGCGGTGGAACGTCGAGCTGGAGCAACTCCACGCGGGCGTTGATCAGATTCGCTTTGTTGGGAGAGCTACTGTCGCGCAAGTCCTTGAGCGGGTCCACGCTGTACGCGACCAGCATGTACATCAGGAACGATGCGGCGATGATGATGAGCACCGAGACCAGAAGGCGTCTCAGGATGAAACTCGCCATAGGTTGAAAACCTCACTGACACAACGCGCCCGGTCTGGGGGTCGGCCGAGCGGTGCTCGCCGGGGCGCGTTTCGGGATGGGTGGACGGGTCTCGTCCACCGTTACATGATACGGGGCGCCGGCCTGGCCGGCGCCCCGCCCGCAGAACGGGTGCCCGGGGTTCGCCCGGGCACCCATCGCTGTGGTGTTGTTACTTCTTGCTGGACTTGACCGACCACTCCCAGAAGTTCCAGAAGGGTCCGGTCTGGTTGCCCATGTACTTCGCGCCGTCGACGCGAGCGTTGACGCCGAAGACGCCGGGCAGCTGGAACAGCGGCAGGCCGTAGCCGTCCGAGAACGTGGCCTTGTCGATCTGCTGCTCGAGCTTCACGAGCTCGCCCTTGTCGATGGTGGTCTGCGTCTGGACAGCGACATCGTTCTTCGCGTTGTAGCGGTTGTAGTTACCGCCACCACCCGTGGTGAACAGCTGCGGGATCTGCGACGTGCCGGCGCCCGGGCTGATCCAGCCGAAGAGCGACGCGTCGTAGTTGCCACCGGGGAGCAGGGTGCTCCAGTCGGGCGATCCGGCGTCCACGATCTTGAAGCCGGCCTTCGCAGCCGAGGCCTGGATGGCCCCGAACTCGTCGACGCGGTTGGGGTTGTTCGTGTTGTACAGGATGCGGATCGTCGGGGTGGCACCGGCCAGGAGGGCCTTCGCACCTTCGATGTCGACCTTGCTGTACTTGTCGGAGCCGTTCTGCTCGACCGACGCCTTGTAGTCGCTCTGGCTGGGGAGCCAGATCTGCGAGTTCAGGATCTCGGCCTTCGGGTTCACCGGGGTGACGATCGAGTCGAGGATCTGCTGACGCGGGATCGTCTTGAGGAACGCCTCACGGACCTTCGCGTCGGCGAACACCTTGGAGCCGAAGTTCAGGTCGAGGTGGTCGTACGACACCTGGTCGCCGGTGAGCACCTTGGCGCTGGTCGCCTTGAGGGCGGTCAGCGTGTCGGCGGACGCCTGCGGGTTGATGATGTCGACCTCACCGTTCTGGAGAGCGGTGACCTGGGCGTTGGCGTCCGGGATGATGCGGAAGACGATCTTGTCCACGTTCGGCTTCATTCCGCCGGCGTAGTACTTGTTCTTCGACATCGTGATCGACTGACCGGGGGTCCAGCCGGACACGTAGAACGCGCCGGAGGAGACCACGAGGTCCTTGTCGGTCGGGTACGCCGTGATGTCGTAGCCCGTGTTGACGAAGTCAGCAGCCTTCTTCAGGGTCGGATCGATCGGCGCCGGGTTGGTCTTGTCGCCCTTCGGAAGTCCCTTGAGGAGCTTCGTCAGGTCGGCGGCCGACGAGAGTCCGGCCTTCTTCGCGACGATGTGCGACGGCTGCGCCATCGGGTTGAAGAGCTCCCAGTCCACGTACGGCTTGGCGTACTTCAGGGTGATCGAGAGGTTGTCGTCGCTGACCTCAGGGTAGGAGGTCTGGTCGATGCCGGCGGTGCCGGCGGCGGGGGTGAAGTACTGGGTGCCCTTGAGGACCTTGCCCGTGTTCTGGTCGAGCGTCGACGAGTCGTAGTATCCCGACTGCATGGCCCATCCGAGGACCATGTCATCAGCAGTGATGGGCTGGCCGTCGGACCACTTGTCCGCCTTGTTGAGCGTGTACTTGACCGTGAGCGGGCTGTCCGAGGTCTTCTCGAACGTTCCGAACTTGTCGTCGTGGACGATCTGGAACTTGTCGTTGATGTACTGGAAGCCCGAACCGTACGAGCCATCCAGGTATCCGACCTGGCCGTTGGTGTCCAGGTTTCCCTGGGGGGTCTGCGAGTTCAGCGATGTCAGGTCGTTGACAACCGCGACGGTCACAGTGCCGCCCTGGGCAGCCGTCGAAGTCGACGTGCTACCGGTCGTGGTGCAGGCAGACAGTGCGAGTGCTGCGACGCCGGCGACGGCGACCGCGCTGACCGCGTACCTGACCTTTCTTCCCTTGATGTGCAATGTTCCTCCTGTGCGAAGTGTGCGACGGCATAGGCGTGCGAGCGTGCTTATGCCGCGCTGGATAAGAATGACCCTAGGTATCGGGCGCAATGAATGCAAAACGGGGCAGGAAAACGTTACACAGTGGTAACTCAGTTGGTGGAAAATTGCACGAAGCACGCGAATGCGGACGTTTTGCACCGCCCCGTGCAAAGAAACGGCCGGTTCCCCGGTTTTCGAAGGCCGTCGAAGACGGTCTGCACAGCAGTTCGAGGACTGGCAGGATGCCTGTATGAGCCGTGAAACCCGCTGGTCCGCTGAGGTTCCCGTCGCGCGCGCGGACAGACCGAGGCTGTGGTGGGAGATCGCCATCGTGCTCGGGCTCTCGCTCGGGGCATCCGCGGTCTACTCGATCGTGGAGATCATCTCGCGGGTGACCGACACGACGCCGCTCGCCGACCAGTCGGCGGCCGTCAACCCCTCGCAGAGCACGCGCGAGTGGCTCGACTTCACCTACCAGTTCCTCAACAACTTCTTCCCGCTGTTCGCGGTCGCCCTGGTGATCTTCCTGCTCTGGCAGCGCCCGGGCGACGGGACCAGCGGCAGCGGCTTCCGCCGGATCGGCTTCGATCTCACCCGTCCCGGCCGCGATCTCGGCGGCGGAGTGCTGCTGTTCCTGACCATCGGCATCCCGGGCATCCTGTTGTACGCCCTCGGACGTGTGGCGGGGATCACCGTGCAGGTGCAGGCCTCACCGCTCGACACGCACTGGTGGACCGTGCCGATCCTGATCTTCGCCGCGATCCGGGCCGGGCTCCAGGAGGAAGTCATCATCGTCGGCTACCTCTTCACCCGGCTGCGTCAGCTGGGCTGGGGGCGCTGGACGATCATCCTGTCCGCCGCGCTGCTGCGGGGAAGCTACCACCTGTACCAGGGCTTCGGGCCCTTCATCGGCAACGCGATCATGGGCGTCGTCTTCGGCTGGTGCTACACCCGCTGGGGCCGGGTGATGCCGCTGGTGATCGCCCACGTGATCATCGACATCGTGTCGTTCGTCGGCTATCCCCTCGCCGTCGCCTGGTGGCCGCAGATCTTCGCGTGATCGCGGCCACCGGCTGTGTCAGGCGAAGGCCTCGGGCGGCGGGCAGGCGCAGAACAGGTTGCGGTCGCCCCAGGCCTGGTCGATGCGGCGCACCGGCGGCCAGTACTTGTTGCGCACCAGCCCCGGCACCGGGTACACGGCCTGCTCACGGGTGTACGGATGCGCCCATTCGCCCGCGATGACCGACTCGGCCGTGTGCGGAGCGTTGCGCAGGGGGTTGTCGTCGACGGTCCACTCGCCGGCGCCGACCGCGTCGGCCTCCGCCTTGATCGTGATCATGGCGGCGACGAAGCGGTCGAGCTCGCCGAGGTCTTCGCTCTCGGTCGGCTCCACCATCAGCGTGCCCGCCACCGGGAAGCTCATCGTCGGCGCGTGGAACCCGAAGTCGATGAGGCGCTTGGCGACGTCGTCGACGGTCACGCCGGTGGCCTCGGTGAGCGGGCGCACGTCGAGGATGCACTCGTGCGCCACGAGACCGTTGTCGCCCGCGTACAGCACCGGGAAGTGGTCGCGCAGTCGCACGGCGACGTAGTTCGCGGCGAGCACCGCGGCGCCGGTGGCGTCGCGCAGGCCCTCCTCGCCCATCATCCGCACGTAGGCCCAGCTGATCGGCAGGATGCTCGGGCTGCCGTACGGCGCGGCCGAGACCGGCCCTCCCCCGTGTACGACCGACTCGCCGCCGGCCAGGTAGTGCTCGGCGTTCTGGCCGAGCGGGTGACCGGGCAGGAACGGCGCGAGGTGTGCCTTGGCCGCCACCGGTCCGACGCCGGGACCGCCGCCGCCGTGCGGGATGCAGAACGTCTTGTGCAGGTTGAGGTGGCTGACGTCGCCGCCGAAGTCGCCGAACCGGGCGTAGCCGAGCAGCGCGTTGAGGTTGGCTCCGTCGACGTAGACCTGGCCGCCGGCGTCGTGCACGGCCTGGGTGATCGCGACCACCTCGTGCTCGTACACGCCGTGCGTGGACGGGTAGGTGATCATGAGAGCCGCGAGGGTGTCAGCGTGCTCGGCGATCTTGGCGCGCAGGTCGTCGAGGTCGACGTTGCCGAGCTCGTCGCAGGCCACGACGACGACGCGCATCCCGGCGAGGACCGCCGAGGCGGCGTTGGTGCCGTGGGCGCTCTGCGGGATCAGGCAGACCGTGCGCTGCACGTCGCCGCGCGAGCGGTGGTAGCCGCGGATCGCGAGGAGTCCGGCGAGCTCGCCCTGGCTGCCCGCGTTGGGCTGCAGCGAGACCGAGTCATAGCCGGTGACGTCGGCGAGCCACGTCTCCAGCTGGTCGATGAGGTGGAGGGACCCGCGCACGTCCTCGAGCGGGGCGAACGGGTGCAGGGCCGCGAACTCCGGCCAGGTCACGGCCTCCATCTCGGTGGCGGCGTTGAGCTTCATCGTGCACGAGCCGAGCGGGATCATGCCGCGGTCGAGGGCGTAGTCCTTGTCGGCGAGGTACTTGAGGTAGCGCATCATGGCCGTCTCGGAGTGATGCGTGTTGAAGACCGGATGCGTGAGGTAGGCGCTCTCGCGGGCCAGCGAGGCGTCGAACGAGCGCAGGCTCGCGGCGTACTCGACGTCGACCGTGCTCTCCCCCGCACCGAACACTGTGAGGAGGTCGGCGAGCAGCGGGGAGCCCGCGCCGAGGTCGGCTGCCGATTCCTCGTCGAAGCTCACCGCGACGGTGGTCGCGTCCGCCGCGTGCAGCAGGATGCCGAGGTCATGGGCCGCCGCGACCGTTGCCGCGGCGTCGGCGACGCGCACCTGCAGGGTGTCGAAGAACGACTCCGACAGCACGTCGACGCCGTGCTCGCGCAGCACCCGGGCGGCGATCGCCGCGGACGCGTGAACGGTCTGACCGATCGCCTTGAGGCCGCGCGGTCCGTGGTAGACGGCGTACATCCCGGCCATCACGGCGAGCAGCACCTGGGCGGTGCAGATGTTCGAGGTGGCCTTCTCGCGCCGGATGTGCTGCTCGCGCGTCTGCAGCGTGAGGCGGTAGGCGGGCTTGCCGATCGCATCCTGCGAGACGCCGACCAGGCGGCCGGGGAGCTGGCGCTCCAGACCGCTGCGCACGGCCATGTAGCCGGCGTGCGGACCGCCGAAGCCCATCGGGACGCCGAAGCGCTGGCTGGTGCCGACCGCGACGTCGGCGCCGAGCTCGCCCGGCGAGGTGAGGAGGGTCAGCGCGAGGAGGTCGGCGGCGGCCACCACGACCGCTCCCCCGGCCTTCGCCGCGGCGATGACCTCGGCCGGATTCCAGACCCGCCCCGATGCCCCGGGGTACTGCACGAAGAGGCCGAAGACATCGGCGAGCTCGGGAGCATCCGGGGCCGTGTCCGCCAAGTCGAGCACGACGAGCTCGATGCCGACGGCGTCCGCACGGTTGCGCAGCAGCGCGAGCGTCTGCGGGAAGGTGTCGGCGTCCACGGCGAACCGCGGGCTCTTGACCTTGGAGGCGCGACGCGCGAGCAGCATCCCCTCGACCACCGCCGTGCCCTCGTCGAGCATCGAGGCGTTGGCCGTGTCGAGGCCGGTGAGGTCGGCCACCATGGTCTGGAAGTTGATCAGGGCTTCAAGACGCCCCTGGGAGATCTCCGGCTGGTACGGCGTGTACGCCGTGTACCAGCTCGGGTTCTCGAGCACGTTGCGCTTGATCACGGACGGCGTGATCGTGCCGTAGTAGCCGAGGCCGATCATCGAGCGGTTGACGGTGTTACGCGCGGCGATGGCCCGCAGCTCCTGCAGGGCCGAGCGCTCGCTGGCCGGCGCGGGCAGCACGGAGGCGTAGTCGTCGGAGACCCGGATGGACTCCGGGACCGCGGCCGTGACGAGGTCGGTCACGCTCTCGTATCCGAGGGCGGACAGCATGGTGCGCTGCGCGTCGCCATCGGTGCCGATGTGACGCGTCTGGAACAGTTCAGTCATCGAAGGTTCGGCCTTACTCGCCGGTCAGGGCGGCGTACTCGTCGTAGCTGAGCAGAGTGGGAAGGGCTGTGAAGGAGACCTTCACGAGCCAGCCGTCGCCGAACGGGTCGCTGTTGACCAGCTCGGGGGAATCGACCACGGCGTCGTTGATCTCGGTGACCGTTCCGTCGACCGGAGCGAACAGCTCGCCGACCGACTTGGTCGACTCGATCTCGCCGACGACCTTGCCCTCGGCGAGGGTGCTTCCCACCTCGGGCAGTTCGACGAACACCACATCGCCGAGCTTCTCGGCCGCATAGGCGGTGATGCCGACGGTCGCCGTGTCGCCCTCGACGAGGATCCACTCGTGCTCGGCGGTGTACTGGAGATCCTGGGGTGCGGCCATGGCTAGTGCTTCTTTCTGCTGTAGAAGGGAAGGGCTGTGACGGTGAAGCCGAGACGGGTGCCGCGGACGTCGACGTGCAGTTCGGTGCCCGGTCGCGCGAACCGGGGAGAGACGTAGGCCATCGCCACGGGGACGCCGATGGTCGGCGAGAGCGCACCGGAGGTGACGACTCCCACGGTCTCGTCCGCGTCGGTGACCGTGTCGGTCGCGTAGACCGGGTAGCCGGAGCGGGCGGCGCGCTTGCCGTGGCCCATCAGGCCGACGAGGACCGGCGCTTGAGCATCCGGGCCCACCTCGCTCGCCGCGCGGCCGACGAAGTCCGTGTCCTTGGCGAGGTTCACGACCCGGCCGAGACCGGCCTGCGCCGGATAGGTGTCGACGCTGAGCTCGTTGCCGTAGAGCGGCATCCCGGCCTCGAGGCGCAGGGTGTCGCGGCTGGCGAGGCCCGCCGGGACCAGGCCCTGCTCCGAGCCGGCCTCGAGCAGGGCATCCCATAGCTCGTTCGCGTTGTCGGGGGCGACGTAGAGCTCGAAGCCGTCCTCTCCGGTGTAGCCGGTGCGTGCGACGAGGACGGGGTGCGCCTGGAACAGGGCAGGGAGCGACCAGTAGTACTTGAGGGAGTCGATGCGCTCGGCGAAGTCGCCGCCGCCGTTCGCGCCGCCCTCGACCGCGAAGCCGTCGGTGGCGGCGAGGATCGAGAGGCTGGCGGGGCCCTGCACGGCGATGAGCGCGATGTCGTCGCTCTCGTCGTAGACGTCGGCCTCGAACGGAGCGGTGCGGTCGCGCAGCTCTTCGACGACCAGATGCCGGTTGGCGGCGTTGGCCACCACCATGTACCGGTCGTCGCCGGTGCGGTAGACGACGAGGTCGTCGATGATGCCGCCCGTGCGCGAAAGCAACAGGCTGTATTTGGCCTGATCGGTCGCCACCGCCGACAGCTTGCCGGCGAGCGCGTAGTCGAGGGCCTTGGCCGCCTCGGGTCCCATCACGAAGATCTCGGCCATGTGCGAGAGGTCGAAGAGCCCGGCGGCGGTGCGCACCGCGTGGTGCTCGGCGAGGTCGCTCGAGTAGCGCACCGGCATCTGCCAGCCGGCGAAGTCGGTGAACGAGGCGCCGGCCGCCTGGTGGGCGTCGTGCAACGGTGAGAAGCGTTCTTCGTCGTGCGAGGTCATGAGTTCTCCGGTTTCGCCGGCCGTCGCCGGGAGTTGGGCGCGCCTTTCGGCAACGTGAGAACTCCCCCTCTGTCATCCGGCCTGAGAGTTTCACCGCGCACAGGCGCGGCTTTCACCTTGGGCGAGAGCGGCGATGGTGTCGCTGCTCTGCTTTTCAGAGTGGCCAGTTCGATGCGGTACGCGTACCTGAGAGATTGTCGGGGAGGATTGCTCCTTCGGTGCCGGCTGTGCGCATTCGCGCGCTCCGGCTCTCCCGCATCGACCTCGATGGCCCAGTATTCAGTTGCACTCGCTGTCCGCGCGCAGGCGCGAACGGTGTTCAGCATATCCGACCACGGGATGCCCGGGCTGACCGCTCAGGGAATGAGGCGGTCCGATCCGGCGGGCGGCCGAGATCCACGCCCGGTTTGGAGTTCGGGTCAGGATGACACTAAGATGGCTGAATAGTTAGGGTCACATTGACCTTTACCCGGATGGAGCTGGCGATGTCGTCGACCGAGCAGCGCGAAGCACGGACCCACGAGCCCGTCAGCGCGCTCCTGGCCGTGTCCACGGTGATCTTCGCTCTGCGCAAAGACGAGCAGACCGGCGATCTCGCGAGTGTGTGGCTGCCGCTGGTGCGCCGCATCCGGAGCCCGTTCGAAGGGTGCTGGGCACTGCCGGGCGGGCCGCTGCACCTCGACGAAGACCTCGCCTTCGCGGCCGCGCGCACCCTGGCCGACACGACGGCTCTCACCCCGCGCTACCTCGAGCAGCTCTACGCGTTCGGCGACGTCCGGCGTTCGACGGCCGCGGAGCGCGTCGTGTCCATCGTCTACTGGGCGCTCGCGCGCAGCGACGAGGCCGCCCAGGCGAGCGTCGGCGAGAACGTGCGGTGGTTCCCCGCCGACGACCTCCCCGAACTGGCCTTCGACCACAAGCTCATCGTCGAATACGCCCTCTGGCGGCTCCGCACCAAGATGGAGTACAGCAGCATCGCGCACGCCTTCCTCGGCGAGACCTTCACCCTCGCCCAGCTGCGCGAAGTGCACGAGGCCGTGCTCGGCCGGCCGCTCGACCCCGCCAACTTCCGGCGCACCATCGAAGCCTCCGGCGCCGTCGTCGCCACCGACCAGTACCTCACCGGCACGCGCCACCGCCCCCCGCGCCTCTACCGCTACAACGACTCCATCGACCTCGCCGACCAGGGTCCACTCCCCCGCCAGCAGCACCCGTTCGGCGTCCCGGCAGAAGAACACCCCGATAAAGAAGGAAACGCATGAGCATCACCGCATCGGTCGACACCACCATCCAGCTCATCGCCCGCGGTGAGCTCGACGGCGAGACCTGCACCCCCGACCTCGTCGAGGCCCCGTGGGAGTTCGACCGGCAGGCGCCGTCGTACGGTCCCGGCGCCTCGATGGCCGACCCGATCCCGGCCATCGCCCCGATCCAGGGCGAGCTCCCCGAGGAGTACCGCACGGCGAGCGCCGACGAGCTGCGCGAACGCATCCTCGCGGCCAAGGCGACCCTCGGCGACCGCGTCGTGACCCTCGGCCACTTCTACCAGCGCGACGAAGTGGTGCAGTACGCCGACTTCGTGGGCGACTCCTTCCAGCTCGCGAACGCGGCCAAGGCGAAACCGGATGCCGAAGCGATCGTCTTCTGCGGCGTGCACTTCATGGCCGAGACCGCCGACATCATCTCGCGACCGGAGCAGGCGGTCATCCTGCCCAACCTGGCCGCCGGATGCTCGATGGCCGACATGGCCGACATCGACTCGGTGACCGAGTGCTGGGAGCAGCTGGAGGAGCTGTACGGCACCGAGCCGGACGCCGATGGCCGCGTGCCCGTGATCCCCGTCACGTACATGAACTCCTCGGCCGCCCTCAAAGGGTTCTGCGGCGAGCACGGCGGCATCGTCTGCACCTCGTCGAACGCCGAGACCGTGCTCACCTGGGCCTTCGAGCGCGGCCAGCGGGTGCTGTTCTTCCCCGACCAGCACCTCGGCCGCAACACCGCCAAGGCGATGGGGATGCCGGTCGAGCGGATGCCCCTGTGGAACCCGCGCAAGGCCTTCGGCGGAAACGACGCAGAGACGTTGTCCGACGCGCGGGTGATCCTCTGGCACGGGTTCTGCTCGGTGCACAAGCGGTTCACGGTCGGCCAGATCGAACAGGCCCGCATCGACCACCCGGGAGTGCGCGTGATCGTGCATCCGGAGTGCCCGATGCCGGTGGTCGACGCGGCCGACGAATACGGCTCGACCGACTACATCGTCAAGGCGATCCAAGCGGCGCCCGCCGGTTCGACGTTCGCGATCGGCACCGAGATCAACCTCGTGCAGCGGCTCGCCGCCGAATACCCCCAGCACACGATCTTCTGCCTCGACTCCGTGGTGTGCCCGTGCTCGACCATGTACCGCATCCACCCCGGCTACCTCGCCTGGGTGCTCGAAGGCCTGGTGCGCGGCGAGGTGCTCAACCGGATCACCGTTCCGGCCGACGTGGCGGAACCCGCACGCATCGCCCTCGAGCGGATGCTGGCGGCGCGTCCGGACACCACGATGGCGGCGTGACATGGCCCGCATCGTGGTGGTCGGGAGCGGCGTCGCCGGGCTGGTGACCGCATTGCAGGCGAGCCGCGTCCACGACGTGACCGTCGTCACCAAGTCGGAGCTCGCCGAGAGCAACACGGCCTACGCGCAGGGCGGCGTCGCCGCGGTCATGTTCGCCGACGACAGTGTGTCGTCGCACGTCGCCGACACACTGCGGGCGGGCGCCGGGCTGAACGTGCGGGAGGCCGTCGAGGTGCTGTGCGCGGAGGGGCCGGACCGCATCCGGGACCTGATCGCGTTCGGTGTCGCCTTCGATCGATCGGGCGGCGACCTGGCCCGCGGCCTCGAGGCCGCCCACTCGAGCGCTCGTGTGCTGCACGCGGGCGGCGACGCCACCGGCGCGGAGATCGAACGGGCTCTGGTCCGCGCGGTGCGGGCCTCGGCCGCGCGCGTCGTCGAGCATGCGTTCCTCACCGACCTGGTCGTGACGGACGGCGCGGTCCGCGGCGTGCGGGTGCTCGGAGCCGACGGGACGATCGACGTGCTGGAGGCCGACGCGGTCGTGCTCGCCAGCGGCGGAGCCGGGCAGCTCTACGCGCACACCACCAACCCTGAGGTGACCACCGGCGACGGCGTCGCGGCCGCGTGGCGCGCCGGGGCGGCCCTCGCCGACCTGGAGTTCTACCAGTTCCACCCGACCGCGCTCGCGATCCCCGGCTCGTTCCTCGTCTCCGAGGCGGTGCGCGGTGAGGGCGCGGTTCTGCGCAACGCTGCCGGCGAGCGGTTCATGCTCGACGTGCATCCGGATGCCGAGCTCGCGCCACGCGACGTCGTCGCCCGCGGCATCGCGGTGGAGATGGCGGCACAGGGCGGCGCTCCCGTGCTGCTCGACGCCACCGCCCTCGGCGGCGCCTTCCTGGCGCGGCGCTTCCCGACGATCGACGCGGCCTGCCGCGCGGCTGGCTTCGACTGGGCACGCGAGCCCGTTCCCGTGACCCCGGCGGCGCACTACTGGATGGGCGGCGTGGCGACCGACACCCGTGGGCGCACGACCCTGCCCGGGCTCTACGCCGTGGGAGAGGTGGCCTGCACGGGCGCGCACGGCGCGAACCGGCTGGCCTCGAACTCATTGCTCGAGAGCATCGTGTTCGCCCACCGCGCGGCGGAGGACCTCGCCGACGGCGTCCCGGGCGAATCGGCGTGGACCGGGCCGGAGTGGCCGGGCGACGAGTACGGCCACGACGTCGGTGACGTCTCGGTCGCGGGATCGGCGGAGCGCTGGCTGCGTGTGCGTGCGGTGCGCGAGCATCCGGATGCCTCGGTCGTCGACAGAGAACTCCTCCGTTCCCTGCTGTGGGAGGCCGCCGGCGTGCACCGCAGCCGCGAGTCGCTCGAGGCCGCGAGTGAGACCCTCGCCGGCTGGCGTGCCGCCGACGGCCTCCTCGACCGTGCCCGGCGCGAAGACGCCAACCTGCTCGAACTCGCGCGGCTCGTCGTCGCTTCGGCGCTCGCACGCGAAGAGTCGCGCGGCGCCCACTTCCGTTCCGACTACCCCTTCCCCGCTGCCGGCGACGCGCACCATTCGGTGTGCGACCCGGTGACGGCCGACACCGAGGTGAGCATTCCATGCTGAACAGCCTGCTGACCCCCCAGACGATCGAGACCGTGGTGCGGGCCGCACTGATCGAGGACGCGCCGTGGGGCGACATCACCTCGCAGCTGCTCATACCCGAGACGGCATATGCCACGGCCCGCCTGGCCGCGAGGGAGGCCGGAACCTTCTCCGGCGGTGCCGTCTTCACCGCGGCGATGACCCTGACCGACCCGTCCATCGTCGTCGACCTGGCCGTCGCCGACGGGGACGCGTTCGACGCCGGCGACACCCTCGCCGTCGTCTCCGGGCCCGCCCGGTCGGTGCTTCAGGCGGAGCGCGTCGCCCTCAACCTCGTGCAGCGGATGAGCGGGATCGCCACACTCACCGCCCTGTACGTGCGCGAGGCGGCGCACACGTCGGCGCGCATCGTGGACACCCGCAAGACCACCCCGGGACTCCGCGCCTTCGAACGTCACGCGGTCCGCTCGGGCGGCGGGCACAACCACCGCTTCTCCCTCTCCGACGCCGTCATGGCGAAGGACAACCACCTCGCGGTGCTCACGGCCCAGTCGGGGCTGTCGGTGACGGATGCCCTGCTCGCCGTCCGCGCGCAGCTCTCGCACACGACCCATCTGGAGGTCGAGGTGGACCGCATCGACCAGATCGGTCCGGTCCTCGCGGCCGGGGTCGACACGATCATGCTCGACAACTTCACCGTGGATCAGCTGCGCGAAGGCGTCGCGATCATCGGGGGCCGCGCTCTGGTGGAGGCCAGCGGCAATGTGAATCTCGCGACGGTGCGCGAGATCGCCGAGACGGGTGTCGACGTGATCTCGGTCGGGGCACTCACGCACAGCGTGCGGTCGCTCGACCTCGGGCTCGACGTGGTGGTGGCCGGCAGCATCCCGGGCGGCGTGCCGGACACAGAGCCGGCGACTCCGTGATCTACCTCGACGCGGCGGCCACCTCGGCGGTGCGTCGCGAGGTGCTCGAAGCGATGTGGCCGTATCTGACCGGCGACTTCGGCAACCCCTCCAGCCATCACACGGTCGGAGAGTCGGCCGCGCGTGCGCTGGCGGCCGCGCGGGCATCCGTCGCCGCCTGGCTCGGCTGCCGGGCGTCCGAAGTGACCTTCACCTCGGGAGGCACCGAGGCGGACAACCTCGCCGTCAAGGGCATCGCGCTGGCGAACCCCCGGGGCCGGCACATCGTGACGACGCCGATCGAGCACGAGGCGGTGCTCGAATCGGTCGACTACCTGGTGCGGCACCACGGGTTCACGGTGACCTTCGTCCCGGTGGGGACGGACGGGCTGGTCTCCCCCGGCGACTTCGCGGCGGCCCTGCGGCCCGACACGACTCTCGCCAGCGTGATGCTGGCCAACAACGAGGTCGGAACCGTTCAGCCGATCGCCGAGCTCGCGGCGCTCGCGCACGCCCACGGCATCCCGTTCCACACGGACGCGGTGCAGGCCGCCGGCTGGCTCGACCTCGACGTGCACGCCCTCGGTGTCGACGCGCTCAGCGTCTCCGGGCACAAGATCGGGGCGCCCAAAGGAATCGGTGCGCTGTACGTCCGCGGGCGCATCCCGATCGAGCCGGTGCTGCACGGGGGCGGCCAGGAGCGCGGGAGACGATCGGGAACGGAGAATGTGGCCGGCGCGGTCGCCCTGGCGACGGCGGCGGGACTCGCCGGCGAGTCCCGGCAGCGCAACGCCGCTGCGGCCTCGGCGGCACGGGACGGCTTCGTCGCCGCGGTGTTGAGCGAGGTCCCGGATGCACGGCTCACCGGTCATCCGTCGGCCCGCCTCCCCGGAACGGCATCCTTCGTGTTCCCGGGGACCAACGGGGAGGCGGTGCTGCTCGAACTGGAGCGGCGCGGGATCGTTTCGTCGAGCGGATCCGCCTGCGCCGCCGGCAGCGAGGATGCGTCCCATGTGCTGCTCGCCCTCGGGTTCGACGAGGACGTCGCCCGCACCGCCGTGCGGTTCTCGTGGGGTGCGGAGGTCGACGCCGACGCGCTCGCCTCGGTGGCGCCCGCGGTCGGCGAGGCCGTGCGCACGGTAGCCGCGCTCGGGCGCTGAGCGCTGAGCGCTGAGCGCTGAGCGCCCCCGCTGCGGCGGGAGATGCGAATGCATCGGTTACGCGGAGAGTGAACGCGCAGATCGTTCACCGAAACGAAACCCCGAATGTCTGCCCCTCTCGATACTGTGGAACGCGTGACTGAGAACACCTCACCCGCGACCGAAGCGCTCGCCGACCCCGCCTCCGCCGACTCTGCCGTCGACGGTTCCGCCGCCGACTCCACGCAGGCCACGCGTGAGGCGAGCCGCCCGGCATCCGGCTCGGTGGTGCCCGACCTGACGGCGCCCGACCACACGAAACGCAACAACCGGGTGATCTGGCTGCTGCTCTCGGCGACGTTCGTCGTCATCCTGAACGAGACGATCATGTCGGTCGCCATCCCGAAGCTGATGGACGACCTGCGCATCGACGCTCTCGCCGCCCAATGGCTCTCGACGGCGTTCATGCTGACGATGGCCGTGGTCATCCCGATCACGGGATTCCTGCTGCAGCGCTACAGCACGCGCGCGATCTTCATCGCCGCGATGAGCCTGTTCTCCCTCGGAACGCTGGCCGCCGCCCTCGCCCCCGGCTTCCCGGTGCTGGTCGGCGCCCGTGTCGTCCAGGCCTCGGGCACGGCGATCATGATCCCGCTGCTGATGACCACGCTCATGACGCTGGTGCCGCCGCACAAGCGCGGGCGCACGATGGGCAACGTCTCCATCGTGATCTCGGTCGCCCCGGCTATCGGCCCGACCATCTCGGGCTTCATCCTCAACTACCTCGACTGGCGCTGGATCTTCCTGCTGGTGCTGCCGATCGCGCTCGTCATGCTGCTGATCGGCATGAAGTTCGTCGAGAACGTCACCGAGCCCGAGAAGGTCAAGATCGACGTGCTGTCGGTCATCCTGTCGGCCTTCGGCTTCGGTGGTCTGATCTACGGGCTCAGCCAGACCGGCGCGACCGGCGGGGGCAGCTCCTCGGTCGTGATGTGGGTCTCTCTCGGCATCGGGGTCGTCGCGCTGGCGGCGTTCATCCTGCGTCAGCTGCTTCTCCAGCGGCAGAACCGCGCGCTGCTCGACCTCCGCACGTTCAAAGCCCCGATCTTCACGGTGGCGATCTCGCTCATGGCCGTCATCACGGCCGCGATGTTCGGGGTCATCATCGTGCTCCCGCTCTATCTTCAGCACGTGCTGCACCTCGACACCCTCGCCACCGGGCTCCTGCTCCTGCCGGGCGGTCTGGTGATGGGGCTGCTGGCGCCGTTCGTCGGTCGCCTCTACGACCGGTTCGGGCCGCGCGTGCTCGTGGTGCCGGGGTCGATCGTGGTCAGCCTCGCGCTGTGGTCGCTCACGATGGTGACCGAGCACACATCGCCCTACATGGTCCTCGCCGCGCACGTCGGGTTCAGTGTCGGCCTCGCGCTCATGTTCACTCCGCTGTTCACCGCCGGCCTCGGCGCGGTGGTCCCCCACCTGTACTCGCACGCGAGCGCCATCGTCGGCACGGTCCAGCAGGTGGCCGGAGCGGCGGGAACCGCGCTGCTCGTCGCCATCCTGTCCGTGCACACCGCCACGCTCGTCGCCGGCGGAGAGTCGATCGATCAGGCGACGGCGGGAGGCATCCGCATGGCGTTCCTGGCCGCCGCGATCATCTCCCTCTTCGCCGTGGTCGGCTCGTTCTTCATCCGCAAGCCCGCCGACGTCATCGCACCCGAGGGCGCCTTCGCCCACTGACCGCGGCGCCGAGCGGCGCAGCGCATTCACGGAATCGGAGTCCCCATGGCCCGCGGAGTCGAAGCAGACACGGTCGACGAGTACCTCGACCGCATGGAGGAGCCGTTCGCGACCGCATTGCGAACCGTTCGCGACCGGATCGTCGAGATCCTGCCCGAGGCCCAGCAGGTGATCGGCTACCGCGTGCCCATCTTCACGGTCGGCGGCCGCCGACTGATCGGTCTCTCGGCCACGGCAACGGAGTGCAGCCTGCTGCTGATGAGCCCGCCTGCGGCGGCCGCGCTCGCGGGACGACTCACGGAGGGGACGTTCTCGGGCGCCACGCTGCACTTCTCCCCGGATGCGCCCCTCAGCGCGGCGACGCTGCGGACGATCATCGACCAGCGGCTCGCCGAGCTCGGCTGAGCCGGCGTCAGAGCGGCGCGAGCAGCGCCCCGCGCAGACGGGGCGACAGGTCGGGCGGCGAGTCGGGCACGACGGCCAGCGCCTGGAGGGCGCGGCTGAAGTAGCCGCGGGCTGAGGCCGCAAGCGTGATGTCGACGATCTCGCGGTCGCTGAAACCGAGCTCGCGCAGGCGCAGGCTGTCCGCATCCGTCATGTCCGCCGAGTCGGTGACGACGCGTTCGGCGAACTCCATCATCGCCACCTCGGCCTCGCTGAGGTCGGCGTCGTGGTAGTCGCGGGCGACGCGTTCGAGCTGGTCCTCGTCCATCAGCTTCAGTGTCTTGCGACCGTGCGCGAGCCGGCACGCCTGCGAATGCAGCGCCTCGGCGGCGGCGAGCGTCACCAGTTCGAATCGTCGCCGGCCCAGCTGGGCGATGATCGCACGGATGAGCTGCTCCCAGGCCGCGTAGGCCTCCGGATTCACGGTCATGGCCTTCGTGTGGCTCGCGACGTAGCCCAGATCTTTCACTTCATTGGCGTAGACGCCGGCGACGAATCCGGTCGCCTCGTCTTCGTCCACCGTCTCGATGATCGACATGCGCGCCTCCTGGCGTTCGCTGCGTTTGTCTTCGCACCGCCATGCTCGCACCGCTGCACGCCCACCGCCAGAGTCCGCCTTACGCCGCGGGGTCGCGGCGGGTGTTCCGCGGCATAGCAGCCGGAGTTCCGCGGGGTTGCGGGGCGAGTTCCGCAGAATCGCCGAGCGAGTTGCAGTACAGGTGTTGTACACGTACAGTAACGCCTATGAACAGGCAGGCAGCGGGGCCCTCACACGGCCGCACCGGATTGAAACGGCAGGAGATCGCCGGCGAACTCCGCGACGCGATCCTCAGCGGCACCTACAGCAACGGCTCACTGCTGCCCGGCGAGAACGAGCTCGCCCAGCGCTTCTCGGTGAGCCGCGGCACCATCCGGCGCGCGCTCGACTCCCTCGCCGACGACAACCTTATCGACACCCGCACGGGCATCGGCTCGTTCGTCACCTTCGACGGACGCGCGATCGGCCAGGCGCCCAGCTGGGGCCGCGCCCTCGCCACGAGCGGTGTCGACGAGCATCCCGACATCCTGCGCATGGAGCACGTCATCGACCCCGACCTCGCGGCCGCGGTCTCCTCCTCCGGGATGGAGTTCCTCGCCCTCGACCGGGTGCGCCGGCTCGCCGACGGGACCGCCGTCTCGCTGGAGCGCAGCCGGGTCCCCGCCGCCGGCATCATCGCCACCGTCCCGGAGAACGGACTGGTCGACGACTCGCTCTCCAAGACGCTGGCCGAGGCCGGGCTGGTCGCCGAGAGCGGCGAGCAGTGGATCGCGGTCGCCGCGCTCAGCGCAGAAGACGCACGCATCCTGGGCCGCGAGCCGGGAGAGCTCTTCCTCAACAGCGTTCGGGTCGCCCGCGACGCGGACGGCCGCTTCGTCGAGAAGGTGGTGAGCTGGCTGGACCCCCAGCGGTTCCGCCTGCACATGAGCTTCGGCCCCGGCTCAGGAGCCGGCACCGGAGCAGGAACCGGAGCAGGCCGATGACCGCGGACCGGGACCGCGCCCTCGCCGCCTTCGAGGGCCTCGCCCTGGGCGATGCGCTCGGGATGCCCACCCAGTCCATGTCCCGTTCGCAGATCGCCGCCGACTACGGCCGCATCACCGGCTTCACCGACGCCGGACCGCATCAGCGGATCGCCACCGGGATGCCCGCCGGCTCGATCACCGACGACACCGAGCAGGCCGTCCTGCTCGCCCGACTGCTCATCGACGGCGACGGCCGGGTCGACGTCGAGCTCTTCGCCGAGCGACTGCTCGACTGGGAGAGCGCGATGGAGGCCAAAGGCTCCCTCGACCTGCTCGGGCCCTCGACCAAGGCCGCGCTGCAGCGCCTCGGCGACGGGGTGCCCGCCGCAGAGGCCGGCCGATTCGGGACCACCAACGGGGCCGCCATGCGCATCACGCCCGTCGGCATCGCCGTCGGCATCGAGTCGCTGCCGGACTTCGTCGACGCCGTCGCTCACACCAGCGAAGTCACGCACAACACGTCGCTCGGCATCGCGGGCGCGGCAGCCGTCGGAGCGGCGGTGAGTGCGGGCATCGCCGGAGCGAGCCTGTCCGAGGCGCTCGAGCTCGCCATCGCAGCCGCCGAACTCGGAGGCGTGCGAGGGCATTGGGCGGCCGGCGGCGACATCGCGGCCCGGCTGCGCTGGGGCATCCCGTACGTCACCGCGCTGGCACCGGATGCCCGTCCCGACGCGATCGCGGAGGTGATCGGCACCTCGGTCGCATCGCAGGAGTCGGTGATCGCCGCGCTCGCCCTCGTCGCCGTCGCCGACGACCCGTGGGAGACGCTGTGCCTGGCCGCCTCGCTCGGCGGCGACACCGACACGGTCGCGGCGATGGCCGGGGCCGTGCTCGGGGCCACCCGCGGCGCGCACCCCTGGCCGGCCGCCGAACGCGAGACGCTCGAGCGCGTCAACGGCCTTTCCCTCGCGCCCCTCGTCGACGGGCTGCTGGCACTGCGCGGCTGAGCCGAGCATCCGGAGCCCGACGGCGCAGAGCAGACCCTCGAATTCGATTCACACAATGTTGTTTGGAGACCCCATGAGCACCACGTCCCTGTCCGCCGTCGAGCAGCGCGGCATCGAGCCCGTGCCCGCCCGGGAGCGCAACGGCAACCCGTTGCAGCTCTTCTGGGTGTGGTTCGCCGCGAACATCTCGATCCTCGGCCTGCCGCTCGGCGCCACCCTCGTGGCCATGCAAGGCCTGAACATCTGGCAGGCGCTGATCGTCGCCGCGATCGGCACCGCCGGCTCGTTCACCCTGGTCGGGGTCGTGTCAATCGCCGGCCGTCGCGGCGGCGCTCCCAGCATGACGCTGTCGCGCGCGGTGTTCGGACCGCGCGGCAATCTGGGACCGACGTTCGTCTCGCTGCTGTCGCGGCTCGGCTGGGAGACGGTGAACACCACGACCGGCGCCTTCGTGCTGCTGTCGCTGTTCGCTCTGCTGTTCGGCGCGTCCAGTGACGCCCATGCCGTCCCGGTGCTCGCGATTGTCGCCATCGCGATCTTCGAGGCCTGCACCCTGCTCGTCTCGGGGCTCGGCCACGCGGCCATCCTCGTCATCCAGAAATGGGCGACGTGGATCTTCGGGGCTCTCAACGTGTTCGTAGCGGTCGTGCTCGTGTCGAACATCGACTGGGCCGCGGTCGGCGCGATGCCCGGCGGACCGTTCAGCGCGGTGCTCGTCGGCATCGGCACCATCGCCGCCGGCACCGGCATCGGCTGGGCGAACGCCGGAGCCGACATGGCGCGCTACCAGAAGACCAGCGTCAAGGCCGCCCGGCTGATCGGGGCGAGCGCCGCCGGGGCGGGCATCCCGCTCGTCGTCCTGATCGGCCTGGGCGCCCTGCTGACAGCGGGAGACAACTCGCTGGCCGCTGCGAGCGACCCGGTCGCGGCGATCCGTGAACTCCTCCCGGCCTGGATGGCGATCCCCTACCTCATCGCCGCGTTCGGCGGTCTGCTTCTCTGCAACCACCTGTCGGTGTACTCGGCCGGCCTCACCACGCTGACCCTGGGCATCCGGATCAAGCGCGTCTACGCTGTGGGCGTGGACGTGGTCGTGACCTTCGCCGGATCGATCTACTTCATGCTGATCGCCGGCAGCTTCTACGGTCCGTTCATCAGCTTCATCTCGCTGCTCGCGATCCCGATCACGGCGTGGCTCGGCGTCTTCCTGATCGATATGGTCAAACGCCGCTGGTACGACCCGAAAGCGCTCCTCGACATGGGCGGCAGCGGAGCCTATTGGTATCGCGGCGGCGTCGAATGGCGCGCCGTCGGCGCCTGGGCGGCAGCGATCGTCGTGGGCTACGCGCTGCTCGCGGCCGGGCAGAACGGGATCGCCTGGCTGGTGACGTTCGCGATCGCCGCCGCGGCCTACGGACTGCTGGGCGGTGCCAAGGGGCGCCTGACCGCCCCCGCGGGCTGGACCGATGACGAGACCTCCGGCGTCGAGACCTCCGGCGTCGAGACCTCCGGCACCGGCGTCGTCGAGAGCGAGCCGTCGCGTGGCTGAGCATCCGCGGCTGATCTTCACCGGGAACGTGATCGTCGACATCGTCATGACGATCGATGCGGTGCCGGAGCCGGGCGGCGACACGATCGCCTCCTCGAGCGCCCTCACGGCCGGTGGCGGCTACAACGTGATGGTCGCGGCCCAGCGGGACGGCCTGCCGGTCGTCTTCGCAGGGCAGTACGGCGCCGGGCCGTTCGGCGACGTCGTGCGCTCGGCGCTCGGCGCGAGCGGCTTCGACGTCGTGCAGCCGGGACTCGCCGGGCTCGACAGCGGCTACTGCGTCGCCCTGGTCGACGCCTCCACCGAGCGCACCTTCGTCACCCACGCCGGAGCGGAAGGGCACCTCAGCCTCTCCGATCTCGGCCGGGTCGAGGTGACGGCCCGTGATGTGGTGTACGTCTCGGGCTACAGCCTGGCCCATCCTGTGAACGCGGAATCGCTGCCGGGCTGGCTGGAGGCGCTCCCCGCGACCGTGCGGGTGATCACCGATCCGTCCCCGTTGATCGGCTCGCTGGACCCGCAGGCGCTCGGCCGCGTCCTCCGGCGCACGGACGTCCTCAGCGCCAACGCCCGCGAGGCGGCGATCGCGACCAGCCGCACCGACCTCGCGGAGGCGGCGACCCTCCTCCTCGGGCGCATCCGGCCGGACGGCGTGGCCGTGGTGCGCGACGGCAGTGCCGGATGCTGGGTGGCCGGCTCGGGCATCCGGAACTCGCCGGTGCTCGTCCCGGGGTTCCCGGTGCGGGCGGTCGACACGAACGGCGCCGGGGACGCCCACGCCGGAGTGCTGGCGGCGGCCCTGTCGCGCGGCGAGGACATTCTGGATGCCGCGCGGCGCGCCAACGCCGCAGCGGCCATCGCCGTCACGCGCTCCGGGCCGGCGACCGCGCCGACCGCCGCCGAGATCGACGCGCTGCTGGCCGGCTGACGGGGCGGGTCAGCCGGCGACGTGCCGGGCGGCTGACCCGGCGACAGTGGTCGCGGCTACGATCGCAGCATGTCGTCACTCAGGATCAGCGAGGTCTCCCCGGCGAACATCGAAGACGCCATCAAACTGCAGCTCGCTCCCGGCCAGGAACGATTCGTCGCTCCGGTCGCGGCGTCGCTGGCCGAGGCATACGTCACCCCCACGGCGTGGCCGCGCGTCGTGCTCGACGGCGACGAGGTCGTCGGGTTCATCATGGGCAACTTCGATCCGGGCAACGAGGTCGAAGCGTTCCGGGCCGGCATCTGGCGGCTGAACGTCGCCGCGACCGCGCAGCGCCGCGGAGTCGGCCGGTTCGCAATCGAAGCACTCGAGGCCGAGGCCCGGCGGCGCGGTGTTCGCCGCATCACGGTGATGTGGGAGAAGGGCGAAGGCGGCCCCGACGGCTTCTACCGGCGGATCGGATTCGAGCCGACCGGCGAGGAGCTCTTCGGCGAGATCGTCGGGGCGAAGCCGGTGCTGCCGGTCGCTGCCACGCCGGCGCCCGACCCAGGCTCCGACGCCGAGCCCGTGTCCCGGGTGACGGTCCAGGATGCCGTGCTCGAGCATCCGGTGCCCGTGGCGCGCATCGAGACGCGGCGCATCACCATCCAGCCGGGATTCGCCGCCGGCCTGCACGTGCACAACGGCCCCGTGGTCGGCAGCATCGAGTCGGGGTCCGCGATCTACCAGGTCGACGGCGAGGCCGAGCGCGTACTGTCGCCGGGTGACGTGTTCTACGAACCGGCCGGAGCGCGGATCGCGCGCTTCGACGGCGGATCCGACGGCGTGACGTTCCTGGCTCACTTCCCGCTGGCGTCCGGGCAGCACGCGGCCATCGAGTTCCCAAACGAGGAGGGCTGAGATGTTCACCGTCAAACGCATCTACGACGACCCGTCACCCGACGACGGCTACCGGGTGCTCGTCGACCGGCTGTGGCCTCGCGGCGTGAGCAAAGAGCGCGCGGCGCTCGACGAATGGCTGAAAGAGGTCGCGCCGTCGACCGAGCTGCGGCAGTGGTTCAACCACGAGGCGCCGCGGTTCGAGGAGTTCACGGCGCGCTACGACGCCGAGCTCGAGCAGAATCCCGCCGTCGAGCAGCTGCGGGCGATCGGGCGCGAGCATCCGGAGGTCACGTTGCTCATCGGGGCGCGTGATCCGAAGGTCAACCACGGGGTCGTGCTGGCCGAGTTCCTGGAGCGCACCGGCGGCTGACGTGGGCGGTGCGCCGGTCTTCGGGTCGTGAGAGGCCCCGGACGGAATGGCCGGAAAGAGGTCGGATTCGGGAACGGAGGGCGTCGCGCCGTGCATCCGGTGCTTGCGAGAATGTCACGAACCAGAGCAGAGCGGGAGCCGACCAATGGGCAGTACCGTTTTCGAGAGGATGCGCCCGGACGCATCGGTGGTGCGCCATGCGCTGAGCGGCACGCGGCAGGCCTCGTTCTGGCTGGAGGACGCTCCCGGCGACCCGTACCCGGAACTGACCGGCGACCTGCACTGCGACCTCGCCGTCGTCGGCGGGGGCTACTCGGGTCTCTGGACCGCTCTGCTCGCCAAGCAGCAGAACCCGCACGCGCGCATCGTGCTGCTCGAAGGCAAACGCGTCGGCTGGGCGGCGTCCGGCCGCAACGGCGGATTCTGCGAAGCCAGCCTCACCCACGGAGACGACAACGGGCTCAGCCGATTCCCGGCCGAATTCGCCGAACTGCAGCGGCTCGGCATGGCCAACCTCGACGAGATCGAGCGCACGGTCGCCGACCTGGGACTGGACGCCGACTTCGAACGCAACGGCGCCATCGACATCGCGACCGAACCGCACCAGGTCGAATGGCTCCGCGAGGCCGCCGACGGTCGCGACGCCGTGTTCCTCGACACCGACGCTGTGCGCGCGGAAGTCCACTCGCCGAGCTACCTCGCCGGCCTCCGGCGCACACGGGACTCGGCGCTCGTGCATCCGGCCAAGCTCGCCCGCGCGCTCGCCCGCGCCTGCGTCGACGCCGGAGTCGAGATCTTCGAGAACTCGCCCGTCAGCTCCATCGGGGACGGCACGACCCTCGCCACCCCCCGCGCCATCGTGCGGGCAGAACGCACGGCGCTCGCCACCAACGTGTTCCCGTCGCTGCTGAAGCGCAACCGGTTCTCCACCGTGCCCGTGTACGACTACGTGCTCATGACCGAACCGCTGACGGATGCGCAGCTGGCGTCGATCGGCTGGTCGGGGCGGCAGGGGCTCGGCGACTCCGCCAACCAGTTCCACTACTACCGCCTCTCGGCCGACAACCGCATCCTGTTCGGCGGCTACGACGCGATCTACCACTACGGTGGCCTCGTCCGCGAGGAGTACGAGAACCGTCCGACCACGTTCGACCGGCTGGGCAGCCACTTCTTCACGACGTTTCCGCAGCTGGAGGGCATCCGGTTCACCCACCGCTGGGCCGGCGCGATCGACACCTGCAGCCGGTTCTGCGCGTTCTTCGGCTCGGCACGCGGCGGGCGCGTCGCCTACGCCACCGGCTACACCGGGCTGGGGGTGGCGGCGACGCATTTCGGGGCGAAGGTGATGCTCGATCTGCTCGCGGGGCGGACCACCGAGCGAACCGAGCTGGAGCTGGTGAGGACCCGGCCGCTGCCGTTCCCGCCGGAGCCGGCGACCTCGATCGGCATCAACCTCACCCGCTGGTCGCTCGATCAGGCCGATCACACGGAGGGCAGGCGCAACCTGTTCCTCCGGTCGCTCGACGCTGTGGGCCTCGGCTTCGACTCGTGAGTGGGGCGGGGAGCAATTCCGGAGATCAGGTTCGCCACGCCGAGCAGGTGAGCGTTTTTCCGGAGGTCTGGCCGCCGCCTGCGCAGAAGTTCCGGAGTTGCCGACGACGAGCGGCGCGAAGCGACCCGACCCGACCGCGCGTGGCTACCCCGCGACGCGACGCGCCAGGAGCGCCGCGTGCAGCGCGCTGAGCGTCTCGCCGTCGTCGAGATCCATGCCGAGCAGCTCCTCGATGAGTGCGATGCGCTGGTAGAACACCGACCGCGACAGGTGGCTGGCCGCGGCCGCACGGGTCCGGTTGCCCGGATGGGTCGCATACGCCCGCAGCACCTCGAGCAGATCGCCGCCGTTCGCGAGGTCGTACTCGATGAGCGGGCGCAGCATGTGCTCGCTGTGCTCCTGCATCCGCGGGTCACTCGCCAGGGCGTTGACGAGACGGAGCAGGGGGCGACGCTCCACACGGTGCACGACGGTCGTTCGCGTGCGGGTGACGTCGCCGCGGTCGAGCAGTTCCGGCGCCTCCTCGATCGAGGCGAGCAGGCCCGGGATGCCACCAGCGTCCGACCCGACGGCGAGCGTCACCGCGTTCTCGTCGACGCTCAACCCGAGGGCGATGGCCCGGCCGAGGGCGGCGAACCACGCATCGGTGAGGGGGCGGTCGTGGCGACCGGACAGGGCGAGCACCACCGGCCGTCCGGCGGCTCGATCAGGCAGCACCGGATGCTCCGCTGCGAGCGCATCCACCCCGGCGTCACGCGCGGCGGTCAGCACGGCGGACACGACCGCGGTGGCGCCCGGATGCGTCCCCTTCGGACGCGAGCCGGCCGCCCGTGGCCCTTCGCGGCCCGGACCCGACGCGCTGCCCGCTGAGCGCACGCCCACTGCGACCCCGGTCAGCGTCCGACCGGTCACCGCAAACCCGGCCGCCTCGAACCGCGCGACCAGGCCGCTCTCGCTCGCGAACCGGCGGCCGAGCAGCGCGCCCAGCAACCGGTCGTGGCTCTGCCTGGTCCATTCGTCGTCGTCGCGGTCCGCCAGCCGGCTGAGTGCGAGGGCCACCGCCGCCTGCTCCAAGACGTTCGAGCGGCCGGCCGGATGCGCGTCGCCCGGCAGAGCGATCAGGTGACCCCAGCGGATGCCGCGCGCCTCGACCGGAACGATCAGCCAGCCGTCACTGACGCTGCCACCGGCCACGCTCCCGCCACCACTCGCGCCACCGCTCCCGCCGTCGCCGGCCCCCTCGCCGGCCTCGCGGTGGGCCGCCCGGGACCGCTGCTCCCAGTCGTCGAGCGCATCGTCGGCGGCGCCCAGGGTCTCGGCGGCGATCACGTTGTGGTTGAGGTCCTCGAGCACCACTGGCGAGGCCAGCACGCGTCCGGCCTGCGCGACGATGAAGTCGGCGGGGCTCCCCCGCAGGCTGAGCTCCGTGAACAGCGCGTGGATCTCATCTCGTGCGCGCAACGCGACCATCTGGTCGGCGATGATGCGCGCATGCACCGCCTCCGTGATGGCGATGAACCGCACCTCGCGGTGGAGCACCACGAAGGGGAGGCCGGCGACGCGGAACTCGGCGACCAGCGCGAGCGGTGCTGCGGGCATCCGGTCGCCCAGCTCCAGGATGAGGCCGGCGATGTCGTCGCGCACCAGTTGCCCGGCGAGTGCTCGCAGCCCGTCGTCGTCGGTCGGCCAGCCGACGCCGGTCGACAGCAGCAGTTCGCCGCCGCTCACCAGCCGGGCGGCCTGCGCCGTCTCGAACACGTGGACCCAGCGCACGGGGCGGTCGAGGGCGTCGTCGCCCGCCAGGATCTCGGGCAGCGACCGTGCGACCTCGTCGAAGCGCAGGACCTCCCGGATGGTCGGCAGCACCGCGGCCGCCACCGCTTCCGGACGATCTGTTCTGTGCGGAGCTAACCCGCGACGTTCTGGCATCGACTGCCCGCCTCGCTCTCTGTGATCATTGGGATGCAAGCCTACAGTTCCGCCCGGGCAGTTCGTCCGGCTCGACCCGAGGAGGACGCCGCATGGCCCTCATCCGCCATCTCATCGACGGTCAGCCGGCCGGCGATCCCGTCCGCACCGGCGACGTCTTCAACCCCGCCACCGGTGAGCGCCGCCACCAGGTCGTGCTCGGCAGCGTCGCCGACGTCGAGCAGGCCATCGCCGCCGCCCGGGCCGCACTCCCCGGCTGGCGTGCCACCAGCCTCACCAGACGCGCCGACGTGTTCTTCCGCCTGCGTCACCTGCTCACCGAGCGGTCCGGCGAACTCGCCGCCATCGTCACCGGCGAGCACGGGAAGGTGCTGTCCGACGCGGCCGGCGAGATCGGGCGCGGTCTCGAGAACGTCGAGTTCGCATCCGGGCTCATCAACCAGCTCAAAGGCGAGTACAGCCAGCAGGTGTCGAGCGGCGTCGACGTGCACAGCGTCAAGCAGCCGGTCGGCGTGGTCGGCTGCATCACGCCCTTCAACTTCCCGGTGATGGTGCCGCTGTGGATGGTCGCCAGCGCGATCGCCTGCGGCAACACGGTGGTGCTCAAGCCGAGCGAGAAGGACCCGAGCGCGTCGGTGTACCTGGCGGAGCTGTTCCTCGAGGCCGGACTCCCCGCGGGCGTGCTGAACGTCGTGCACGGTGACAAGGTGGCCGTCGACGCGATCCTCGACAGCCCTGGGGTCGATGCCGTCAGCTTCGTCGGGTCCACCCCGATCGCCCGTGCCATCTACCAGCGTGCGAGTGCGAACGGCAAGCGGGTCCAGGCTCTCGGCGGCGCGAAGAACCACATGGTCGTGCTCGAGGACGCCGACATCGAGGCGGCGGCGGATGCCGCGGTCTCGGCCGCGTACGGCTCGGCCGGCGAACGCTGCATGGCGGTGAGCGTCCTCGTGGCGGTCGGCGACGTCGGCGACAGACTGGTGCCCGCGATCGAGCGGCGCCTCGACGCTCTGGTGATCGGCGACGGCACCGACCCCGCGAGCGAGATGGGGCCGCTGATCACCCGCGAGCACCGCGACAAGGTCGCCTCCTATGTCGCGGGTGCCGCGACCGAGGGCGCGACCGTCGTGGTCGACGGCACGCAGAAGGCGTTCGACTCCGACGGCTTCTTCATCGGGGTGAGCCTCGTCGACCGGGTCGGCACCGACATGGCGGTGTACACCGACGAGATCTTCGGCCCGGTGCTCTCCGTCGTGCGCGTCGACACGTTCGAGGATGCGGTGGCCCTCGTCAACGCCAACCCCTACGGCAACGGCGTGGCGCTCTTCACCCGCGACGGCGGCGCCGCCCGCCAGTTCGAGTTCGACATCGAGGTCGGCATGGTCGGCATCAACGTGCCCATCCCCGTGCCGATCGGCGCGTTCTCGTTCGGCGGCTGGAAGAACTCGCTGTTCGGAGACGCGCACATCTACGGGCCCGAGTCGTTCCACTTCTACACGCGCAGCAAAGTCGTCACCTCGCGCTGGCCCGACCCGGTGCACTCGAAGATCGAGCTCGCGTTCCCCGACAACTCCTGACCCTCCCCCGCTCCCCTGATCCTCCCCGGCAACCCTGAGAGACAGTCATGACCGACACCATAGACCGCCCCGCCGGCACGACCCGCACCGTCCCGGCCGCCCGCCCCGCCGCCCCGATCGCGGCCCCGCGAACCGGCTTCACCGATCGCCGCGGCGCCGAGCATCCGTTCGGTGACAGCGACGCCGAGACCCAGGTGCGCAGCGACGACCGCAGCCACGTGTTCCATTCCTGGAGCGCGCAGGCCCACATCGACCCGCTGCCCATCGCCGCCGGCCAGGGCTCGACGTTCTGGGACTACCAGGGCAACGCCTACCTCGACTTCAGCTCGCAGCTGGTCAATCTCAACCTCGGCCACCAGCATCCCGATCTCGTCCGCGGGATCCAGGAGCAGGCCGGTCGGCTCGCGACCATCCAGCCCTCGATGGCGAACGACGTGCGCGGCGAGCTCGCCCGCCTGATCGCGCGAGTCGCGCCCGGCACGCTCGACCGGGTGTTCTTCACGAACGGCGGGGCGGATGCGAACGAGTACGCCGTGCGCATGGCCCGCCGCGTCACCGGCCGGCGCAAAGTGCTCTCGATGTACCGGTCGTACCACGGCGGCACAGCCACCGCGATTTCGCTCACGGGCGACCCGCGTCGCTGGGCGAACGAGCCGGGCGACTCCTCGGTCGCCCACTTCTTCGGCCCGTACCTCTACCGGTCCGCCTTCCACTCCACCACCCCGGAGGAGGAGACGCAGCGCGCTCTGGAGCACCTCGAGAACGTCATCGTGCTCGAAGGCGCGGCCACCGTCGCCGCGATCATCATCGAGACCGTGGTCGGGACGAACGGCGTGCTCGTTCCCCCGCCCGGCTACCTCGCGGGAGTGCGCGAGCTGTGCGACCGGTACGGCATCGTCTACATCGCCGACGAGGTGATGGTCGGCTTCGGCCGGTTCGGCGAATGGTTCGCCGTCGACGCCTTCGACGTGGTGCCCGACCTGATCACCTTCGCCAAGGGCGTCAACTCGGGCTACGTCCCGCTCGGCGGCGTCGTGATCTCCGACCGGATCGCCGACTTCTTCGACGAGGTGCCGTTCCAGGGCGGGCTCACCTACTCCGGGCATCCGCTGGCGTGCGCCGCCGGCGTCGCGACGTTCGAGGTGTTCGAGCGCGACGGCATCCTGGAGCGGGTGCGCGATCTGGGCTCGCGCGTCGTCGAACCGGAGATCACCGCGTGGCTCGACCGCCACCCGTCGCTCGGCGAGGTGCGCGGCCGCGGCCTGTTCTGGGCTCTGGAGCTCGTGCGCGACCGCGAGACCCGCGAGCCGCTCGTCCCGTTCAACGCAGCGGGCCCGGATGCTGCGCCGATGGGCGCGGTCGCCGCCGCCTGCAAAGCCGCAGGAGTTTGGCCCTTCACCCACTTCAACCGCGTGCACATCGCGCCCCCGCTGATCATCGACGAGGCCGAGCTGCGCCGCGGACTGGCTGCGATCGACGGCGCTCTGAGCGTGGCCGACAGGTACGCGCGCTGACTCCGGATGCCCCCGACGCCGAGTCACGCGGCGCGGGGGCTACGCTGGCTTGGGGGTCGAACCACATCGGTCGACGCCCCGCCGAGGAGGCCCCCACAATGACCGAACCGGGAGACGGCCGCGTAGCCGTCTACATCGACTTCGACAACATCGTCATCTCACGCTACGACCAGGTGCACGGGCGCAGTTCGTTCATGCGCGACCGTGCCAAGGCCGGCGCGAGCGGTATGCCGTCCGACCCGAAGGTCGCCCAGAAGCTCAAGCAGGCCACCGTCGATCTCGGCGCCGTGATCGACTACGCGTCCTCGTTCGGCACCCTCGTGCTCGACCGCGCCTACGCGGACTGGTCGGCAGCGGTGAACGCGGACTACCGGGGCCAGCTCGTCGGGCGTGCCGTCGACCTGGTGCAGCTCTTCCCGGCCGCCGCCTACGCCAAGAACGGCGCGGACATCCGCCTGGCCGTCGACGCGGTCGAAGACCTGTTCCGGCTCCCCGACCTCACCCACGTCGTGATCGTCGCCGGAGACTCCGACTACATCGCGCTGGCGCAGCGCTGCAAGCGCCTTGGACGCTACGTGGTGGGCATCGGGATGGCCGGCTCGACCAGCAAGGCGCTGGCCGCCGCCTGCGACGAGTTCGTGATCTACGACGACCTGCCCGGTGTCGCCCCGGTGGAGCAGCCGGACGACGACGGCGCCGACGAGGAGATCGCCGACGAGATCGCCGAGGAGGCGACGGTGGCGGCGCTGGCGGCCGCCGAGTCGGCGACCGCCGCGGACGGCGCATCGCACGGCGACGCGCAGCCCGCTGCCAAGCAGCGCAAGAGGTCGACCCGCGCGCCCAAGGCGGCTCCGGTCGAGGAGACGGCCGAGGCGGAGACCGACACCAGCGAGCCCGAGGCCGTCGCCGACCCCCAGGCCACGGCGACGCGCCTGCTGGAACGCGCCATGCAGCTCGGACACGAGAAGGACGACACCGAGTGGCTCCACAGCTCGTCGGTGAAAGCCCAGATCAAGCGCATGGACCCGTCGTTCAGCGAGAAGTCGCTCGGCTTCCGCTCCTTCAGCGACTTCCTCAAGTCGCGTGACGAGCTCGTCGACCTCGACGACAGCACCACCGCCCTCCTGCTCCGCTCCAAGCCGCGCACACCGCCGCCGCCACGCAAGAGGGCTCCGCGGCGCGCATCGTCGTCATGAGCGCCCGCGCGTGGGTCGCGACCCAGTGGGGCGGCCTCGACGAATGGCGCTTCGTCGAGCGCGAAGTGCCGGAACCGCGTGAAGGCGAGGTGACCATCCGGGTGCGGGCATCCGGTGTCAACCCTGCGGACTACAAACACGTGAGGACTCCGCGACCCGGCGTCGAGCTTCCCGCACCGATCGGCTACGAGGTCGCGGGCGTGATCTCGGCGATCGGCCCCGACACCGAGATCGCCACGGGCGGGGGGCGGGTCGGGGATGCGGTCGTCGCGTTCCGGATCGCCGGCGGCTACGCGACCGAGCTCACTGTTCTGGCAAAAGACGTGCTCGCCAAGCCGGACGGGCTGGGATTCCCGGAGGCGGCCAACCTGCTGCTCGCCGGGTCGACGGCCTCGCAGCTGCTGCACGTCGCCGGGGTGGGTGAGGGCGACACGATTCTCGTGCACGGCGCATCCGGAGCGGTCGGCGTCAGCCTGCTGCAGCAGGCGAGAGCTCTCGGCGCGCGAGTCGTCGGAACGGCGAGCGAGGGACGATCCGATGAGGTCCGCCGTTTCGGCGGGGTGCCGATCGCCTACGGACCCGGCCTGGTCGAGCGTGCACGCGAGGCCGCCCCGGAGGGGTATGCCGCGGCGCTCGACACCGTGGGAACGGACGAGGCGGTTGACGCATCGCTCGAACTGGTCGCCGACCGTTCGCGGATCGTCACGATCGCCGCGGCCGGCCGTGCCGGGCAGGACGGCTTCCGGGCCATCAACGGTCAGCAGCCGGAGAGCATCGCCTACCGCGACAGCGTGCGCGCCGCGCTGCTGGAGCGAGCCGGCTCAGGCGAGCTGATCGTGCCGCTGGCGCGCACCTATCCGCTGGCCGACGCGCTGGAGGCGCTGAACTTCCTCAGTGAAGGGCACCCGGGCGGCAAGCTCGCCCTGCTGTCCTCGCGGCACTGACGGGCGCCGCCCCCCCACACGCGCCCGCTCCGCTCGCCCGCGCCCGCTCCCCGCGCCCGCTCCCCCGCGCCGCTCCCCCGCTCCCACCCCTGACCTTCGCTGAGTTGTGTCAAAGTGTCGTTATGAGGCGCGATTTCGCCCCTATAACGACAATTTGCGACAACTCACCTGCCGGGCAGAGCGTTCGGGTGTGGATAGCTCGGGCTCCAGGCCCGGGCTCGGTGTCGACAGAGAGACCACCGAGGCCGAGTCGGCACTAGTTCGGGTTGCTCGCCTTGCCGTCGAGCCAGAGCGTACGGGACTCGTCGCGGTGCACGCTGTCGGAGCCGACGAACTTCGCGTCGATCTCCGGGCCTTTCTTGATCACGTGCACGAGCGCCATCCCGTGCCCTCGGCCGAGGTCGTAGTCGGTCTTGAGCCAGTCGAGGATGACGCCGGCCTTGGTGTCGGCGTCGTACCCCCGCTCGTCGGCGAGAGCGATGAATTCGCGTGGCGTCATGCCGGTCTTCTCTTCGATGTTGTCGAGATATGCCTGAAACGACATGCCGTTCCCTCCGTCGGTGGATCCTGATCCGAGGCTAGCGGTCACGGCCGACGCGCGGAGCGTTCGAGCAGCGCACGCAACTCGTCGGCGTACTGTTCGACCGGACCGTCGACCGGCACCGACGGCGCGACGGCCTGAATCGGCAGTGGTGCGACAGGACTGGCAGGGACACCCCACGACGCCCGCCATCCGCTGATCTGAGCACTCGACACCGCGTAGACGATGCGGCCGAGACCCACCCAGGCGTGCGCTGCAGAACACATCGGGCAGTGCTCCCCCGACGTGTAGACGGTCGCAGCCGCCCGCGCCTCGGGCGAGATGTTCCGCGCCGCCCAGCGGGCGATCTCGAACTCCGGATGCCGGGTCTCGTCGCCGTCGCCGGCACGGTTCCGGTCCTCGAAAAGCGTGACGCCGTCGGCGGCGATCAGCACCGAGCCGTAGGGCTCGTCGCCGGCCTCCAGTGCCTCCCGCGCCAGCTCCACGGCCCGGGCGAGCCGCCTCACGTCGTCTGCGTCGATCGTCATGGTCGTCCCCTCGCATCCGTGGCCGTGCCGTGCGTATGCCTACCTGTGGCTGCGTTGCCGCGCCTGTTTCCCTATCGCGTGCTTACCCGTCGCAATCTAACGGCGGCTCGGGATGCTGTCCAACGTTCGGCCCTTACCGCGGGCTTGTGGCGCGCAACCAGCGCTCACTACACTCAACTCGTCCGAGGCGAACAGGCGACGACGCCTCTGCGGTTCCGGCAGCCCGAGATGGAGTGCGCATGAGCGAGGCACAGTGGATCACCCTCGCTTCCGCAGCAATCGGACCACTCGTGACAGCAATCCTCGCGCTCTTCGTGATCAACTCTGTCACGGCGCGGGCCCAGCGACGCCGCGACTCGTGGGAGACACGGGACGCTCTCGCCGCCGAGATCATCGACGTCGGCGACACTCTCTATTTCGCCCTTCAGCGATTCTGGCGAGAGGCCCAACACAATTCCGTTGCGCTTCCTGACCGTAAGCATTCTCCGTTGCTGGCGGACGCACGCAGTGCGCTCGATGAGCTCTACACAACCCACCGTGTCAAAGGCCGCGTGCTCGAGCAGCGTCTCAGAATCTATTACCGCGACAGTGCGCCGTCCCAGAACTGGCATCGTGCGATGAGCCTGCTCTCAGCCCGCTACTTCCTCCTCCTCGAAAACAACGAAGCATCGGCCGCGGAGGTTCGAGCCCGGAACGCCGGGCCCAGAGAATCGGGCCTCAGCGCCGAGGAGCTCAAAGACCCAAGGGTTCTCATGAACGCGTACCGATCGGCGCGATTAGACACGATCCGTGATCTTTGGATCTATCCCGTCGATCGCCGCGGACGCCACATGAGCAATCGGACAATCCCGGACGAAACGGCCGCCTCAGAAATCTCCGTCGGTCAGTAGACAACGTCAGATCGAACCTCAGAGTCTCAGCGAGAGCTGAGTCGTCGGGTCACCCCGTAGAACGACAAGTCTTGACAAATCCTCACATAACGAGGAGATTGAGTGCGTCATCACCGCCCGCGTTCCGGACGCGCAGGCGCACCCTCACTTCAGAGCGACCGCGCCGACCGAACAACCCGTCACCCGAACTCGGCCGCCACCATGTGGACCGGCCCTCGACGCGTTCGCACGGGGCTGCACTCTCTCGCAGAAACGGAATCATGATGGACAAGCTGCCGATCATCTACTGCCGCGGTTTCGCCGGACCGTCGAGTCAGATCGATGTGACTGTCGACGATGCCTTCTACGGCTTCAACGACGGCGCCACCCACGTCAGAGTCAATGGAGACGGCGATCCGATGTTCTATCAGTTCGAGGGCCCGCTCCTCCGGCTGATGACCGAGCACGACTACCGGTTCCTGGTCCACGGCGACCAGAAGAGATTTCTCGAGACCACGACGGAGAAGCTGGATCCCGCGTCGATCTGGGTGCACCGGTTCTACGACGAGGTCGCCACGACCTTCTCAGCGCCGCCCAAGCGGAACGTCTTCCAGAAGATCGGGGACTGGGCCGAGCACCACCTCGACGACAACGGGTTCGACATCGAGCGGGCGGCGAGCGAGCTCTACGACCTCGTCATGAAAGTGCGGGAGAAGACAGGCGCTCCCAAGGTCAATCTGGTCGCGCACTCCATGGGCGGACTCGTCGCGCGCTGCATGATCCAGAAGATCTGCGAAACCCCCGATGCGAACGGACCGCGCGAGAAGGCGAAGGACATCGTCGCGAAGCTCTTCACCTTCGGAACGCCGCACGGCGGCATCGTCCTGGCCGTCGGGGCCGCGAACTGGGCGATGGAGAACTTCGGCCCGGCTGGCTCCGACATCTTCTCGCCCCCGAAGATGTTCGGCTACCTGACACCCGGCAAGACGTTCGGCGATACTCCGAAGGACTCCGACAACTGGGACCCGCAGGTCATCCCGCGCGACGTCTTCGACCCCGGCAACGTCTTCTGCCTGATCGGCACCGACCCCAGCGACTACTCGGTGGCGCGCGTGGCCGTCGGACCGAAGAGCGACGGACTCGTGCTGATCGACAAGGCGTACGTGCGTGGCGCGCACCGGGCTTTCGTCTACAAGTCGCACTCCGGACGATATGGCGAGGTCAACTCCGAGGAGGGATACCAGAACCTCGCCCGGTTCCTGTTCGGCCGCTGGTCGGTCACGGTGTCGTTCGCGCATCTTCCCCACGACACGAGCGGTCTGGGAGCGAACGTGTCGTGGCAGGCGGACATGCGACTCGCCATCCGGGGTCTGCCGATCGTGATGAGCGAACAGCAGGCCGCCCACTGGAGTCCGATCCAGCTGAACGACGAGATCATGCACGAGAAGGACTCGCCCGACTCCCCCGTGCCGATCGTCGGGACCTTCCTGCTGAAGAAGGAGCCCCCGAATGCCGACCGGCCTCCCGCCGAATCGGACGACCTGGCCCGCTACGCGCTCACCCTGCGCGTCTACAAGATCGTCTCCGATCAGGGCGGGTTCGATTTCACCAACCATCTGGAGCAGGTCTCCGACTGGGTCGATTCGCTGATCGTCGATGTCGAGGCGTCTCCGTCCGGTGAGGGCCTGAAGGCGTGGACCGGCTGGAACAGCACGGTCAACGGAGCCAACGACGCGGTCACCAAGATGCCGAACCCGTTGATGCTGGTGCCCACCGATGCACCGGGTGTCTACGAAGGCACCGTGCCGCTTCCAGAGGTCCCTCGGTCGCTCCCCGTGTTCACCGCGGAGTCCGCCCTGGTGATCCAGGTCGCCGATTGGGGCTGACGACGAGGCGACCGGATGCACGGCCGGATGCCCACCTGGAGGCACGACCGGCTGCACGACCGGATGCACGCGCTGCGACCGGAGGCACGGAGCGGGTAGCGTCAGCAGCATGGATGTCGCCGTTCCCGCCTCTCTCGGCCCCGGCCGGCTGGTGGTGGACGCCGCCGAGACCCCGAGCGCCGTGCTGTGGCTCGGTCACGGTGCCGGCGGCGGGATCGGGGCCCTCGACCTCAGCGCGCTGGCCGCGGCGCTCCCCGGTCGGGGCATCACCGTGGTGCGGTATGAACAGCCGTGGCGGGTGGCCGGACGCCGAGTGGCTCCGCGACCGGCGACGCTGGATGTCGCCTGGCTCGAAGCCGCGCCGCTGGTCGAGCAGCTCGCCGGCGGCCTGCCGATCGTGGCGGGCGGGCGCAGTGCGGGCGCTCGCGTCGCCTGCAGGACCGCGGCATCCGTCGGTGCGGCAGCCGTGGTCTGCCTGGCATTCCCGTTGCACCCGCCCGGCAGGCCCGAGAAGTCGCGACTGAGCGAACTGCTGACCCCGGAGGTGCCGATTCTCGTGGTGCAGGGCGAACGCGACACCTTCGGTAGTGCCGCGACGCTCGAAGCCGAGGTGGGCGGACGGCCGGGCATCCACATCGTCGCGGTGCCGGGGGCCGACCACAGCATGCGAGTGGCGGCATCGTCGCCCCTGAACGCGCACGCTGTGGCCGAACTGGTGACGTCGTCCGTCGCGGACTTCGTGGGTGAGGTCGCGTGAGGTCGCGTGACATCGCCGGCGATGGTGGTGTTGGCCCACTCGGCCCATGATGTGGGCGTGTGCGCTCCGGTACAGGCCGATCTTCTCGTCCGTGGCAGCCTGGTCGGCGTTCTCGCTTCAGTACTCGCCCTTGATCACGAAGAAGGAGCCCCGGATGACGCCGGCGAGCTTCGAATTCTGGCGCGCGAATCTGAAGCGGGACGCCAGCTCCTCCGGGATGTCCATGCCCTCGGAGAGTTTGAACCCGACGGCTCGCTTCCCGCCGTCGTCGACCGTGTACATCACGTTGATCGACAGCCCGGACTCGTAGAACACGTAGGCCATCCGGATGCCGGCGACCTCGAACGCGGTCACTTCGAGCGGGCGGGAGCCGATAACGATGTCGCGCTCGTCCTTCAGGATGCGGGTGACCCAGCCGAGTGCATCCGGAGCCTCATCCGCCGGGCTGACGGTGAAGACGTGGTCGTACTTGTTCCGGAAGTAACGTGCCTCGTTGGCACGCAACCCGGCGAGCGCCGGAGCGACCGGAGACGAATCGAGGCCGACGGTGGAGACGTTCTCGAAGTCGACGATGTACGGCATGGATTCTCCCTGGTCAGACGTGTTGCCACCTACGCTAGCGCGCGATCCCCCAGGCGTGTCGACCGGTGCTCCCGCCGAGCCGGGGCCAGGATCGTGGAGTGTCCAGCAACCTCCTCATGCGTATTCACAGCCCCGAGTTCCAGGCGATGTCGGAGAGGGTTCTCCGGGCCACCGAGCTCACCTCCCGCCTGAACGTGCTGCCCTTCGACGACGAGGAGCGCAAGGCCGAACTGTTCGAGCAGCTCCTGGGCCGCCCGCTGCCGGCACGGGTCACGATCTACCCGCCGTTCTACACCGACAACGGTCTCCACCTCGACCTCGCGGAGGGGGTCTTCATCAACCAGAACTGCACCTTCCTGGACTACGCCGGCATCCGGCTGGGCGAGCGCGTGATGGTCGGCCCGAAGGCGCCGTTCATCACGGTCGGGCATCCGGTCGACACAGAGGAGCGACGGGTGTGGCTCACCGGCGGACCCATCGACGTGGCGGAGAACGTATGGATCGGGGCGGGCGCCACGATCCTCCCCGGGGTGAGCATCGGGCGCGACGCCGTGATCGCCGCCGGTGCGGTCGTGGCCGACGATGTGCCGCCCGCCAGCCTGGTCACCGGCACGAAAGCCGCGGTGCGCCGGCGCTGGTGAGACCCGACGCGCACGGCGGCGGTTCCACCGCCACAACCCGGATTGTTCGGGCGCACAGATTCAGGCGCCCGATCGTGTGACGGATTCCATTGCCCCGCGTCCGGGGTCGCGTCAGGATCGGTGTGTGAGTGAGTTCGGCGGAGCTAACGAGGAGGGGACCCGATGAGGGTTCTGATCGCCGACGACGACCCGCAGATGCTCCGCGCTCTCCGCATCACGCTGGCTGCGCGGGGGTACGAGGTGCACGTCGCGCCGACCGGCGAAGCACTCGACCGGGCCGTCGAGCACCGGCCGGAACTGGTCATCCTCGAGCTCGGGATGCCCCGGCTGAACGGCATCCGCGTCATCGAAGGACTCAGAGGGTGGACCCAGGTGCCCATTCTCGTCGTCTCCAGCTCCGTGGGGTCGTCGGACAAGGCGGGCGCCCTCGACGCCGGCGCGGACGACTACGTGGCCAAGCCGTTCGCGGCGGACGACCTGCTGGCGCGCATCCGGGCCCTGACCAGGCAGACGCCCGCCGCCGCGGACGAAGCGCTCATTCGTTTCGGGTGCGTCACGGTCGATCTGGCTGCCCGGCGGATCCGGAAGAGGACGGAGGCGGAGACGGTGCGGCTGACTCCGACCGAATGGCAGATCCTCAAGGTGCTCCTGCGGAATCCACGCCGCCTGGTGCCGCGCCAGTCACTGCTCACCGAGGTGTGGGGCCCGCAGTACACGGAGGACACGGGATACCTGCGGCTCTACCTGGCGCAGCTGCGCAAGAAGCTCGAACCCGTTCCGTCGCGCCCGCAGTACTTGTTGACCGAGCCCGGGATGGGGTACCGCTTCTCCCCCGATCCTGAATAGCCTCGCCAGCGGCGACCGGTGCATCGACGCGCCTTCTGAATGTGTGCGAAATCACCTGTTGGACCGTTGGACGCGCGCCTCGTACGCTTTCAACCATGACCGACTCTGTGCCCACCATCGCGCTCAACTCCGGCAAAAACATTCCGCAGCTCGGGTTCGGCGTGTTCCTCGTCGACCCGGTCGACACGCAGCGCGTGGTCGAAGACGCGCTCGAGGTCGGCTACCGCCACATCGACACCGCCACCGGCTACAACAATGAAGCGGAAGTCGGGGCGGCGCTCCGAGCGTCCGGAATCCCGCGCGACGAGATCTTCCTCACCACCAAGCTGCGCAACGATCACCAGAAGGCGCGTGACGTCGAAGGCGCGTTCGCACGCAGCCTCGACGCGCTCGGACTCGACTACATCGACCTCTACCTCATCCACTGGCCGATGCCGGCCAACGACTTCTACGTCGACACGTGGCGCACGTTCGAGACCTTCGCGGCGGATGGTCGGGCCGCCTCGATCGGAGTCAGCAACTTCCTCATCCCGCACCTCGAGAGACTGCTTGCCGAGACCGACATCGTTCCCGCCGTCAACCAGGTGGAACTGCATCCGATCTTCCAGCAGCGCGAGCTGCGGGCGTTCCAGGCGGAGCACAGCATCCACACCGAGGCGTGGGGGCCGCTCGGCCAGGGGAAGTACGACCTCTTCGGCCTCGCGCCCATCCAGAGCGCCGCGGCGGCGCACGGCGTTCAGCCCGCCCAGGTGGTTCTGCGCTGGCACCTGCAGACCGGCAACATCGTCATCCCGAAGTCCAACCGCCGCGAGCGCATGGCACAGAACTTCGACGTGTTCGGGTTCGAGCTCAGTGCTGACGAGATGAGCGCCATCGACGCCATCGACGAGAATCGCCGAGTCGGCGGCAACCCGGCCGACATCAACTAGCGCAGAGCGGGCAGGCTAGCTCCCGCTGCTCGCGAGCCACTGCGTGAGGATGCCGGCACCAGCCGACACTTTGTCCACCTGTGGATCCGCGGCAGCGTCGTCAGCCCGACCCGAGCTGGGAGCCGGCCCACGCGATACCGGGCCGCGGGTCCTGCGAAGGGAAAGGCTCGTCGAACCCGGGATTCGCCTTGCCCTGGAAGCTTTCCGGCGCGATCCCCCGGCGCACCCGCACGGCGAACACGATCGCCGTCACACAGCCCGCGAGGAGTACCACCCCGGCACCGGCCAACAACCATCCGGCGAGGTCGCCGTCGGCCAGCATCACGATCCCGAACGGACCGGCCAGCCACGCCCCCAGACCGGTGAGCACCGCCACCGTCACCAGCAGCCCGACCCGCCTCCGGACGCGCGAGACCCGTTCCAGTTCCGCCAGGTGAACACTCATGACACCACCCCCATGCCCGAAGAGTAGCGCGCGAGCTCTAGACGGCGCTAGTGGTCGGGGCGATCGGTGTGGAACCGGACGGTGGCCCGAGCGCTCTCGTCACGAACAGCGAGTCCCCGTGGACATCATCCCGTTCCACCCGATCGGTTTCGATGAACCCGAGTTTGGCGAGCACCCGGCGCGAATGGGCGTTCCAGTCACGGACGGTGGCCCAGAGACGACGATGGCCCGACGCCTCCGCCCAGCCCAGGACGGCCCACGAGGCCTCGGTCGCGTACCCCTGACGCCAGACCTTACGCAGAAACTCGAACGCAAGTTCCGGCTCGCCGTCCTGTCCGTGCCCGTTGGGGATCAGCCCGCAGTAGCCGATCACCTCACCGGAAGCCTTCCGCTCCGCCGCCAACAGCCCGACAGACGCGGATCGGACATCGTGACGGATCCACTCCTCGATGTCGTGAACCGTGGGATGACCGTCGGGACCGATCCGACGATGCGGAGGCACGCGAGGGTCACGCTCGGTCCACAGCTCGTGCTGCACGACGGCGTCAGACACACGCCACGGCCGCAGCAGCAGTCGATCGGTCGCGAGGACGCTGCGTGTCCTCATCTCGGCGCGGACTCCATGAGCATTCTCCGATTCTGCCGCACGCCGAGCCCGGGATGAGGTGCGCCGAGAATCCTTGGGACGCCCCGGCGCGATGCTGCGCGGTCACTCCATCCGGGTGATGCGACGCGGCCAGAGGCCGTGTGAGCCTGGCACGAAACCGGTGGAGGAGTGACGAATGGCGACATCCGGTGCGCGATCGCCGGGTCCCGGCGTCAACGAACGGAGGACGAAGTGAGCGATGATCCCACTCTGGGGCTCGCGCTCGGCGGTGGCGGCGCGTTCGGCGCGGCGCACGTGGGCGTTCTGCAGGTGCTCGCGGAACGCGGCATCCACCCCGGGATCGTCACCGGCACCAGTTCGGGCGCGCTGGTCGCCGCAGCGTACGCGGCAGGTTTCGAGCCGCCGGCGATCGAGCGAGCCGCGCTCGGGTTTCGCTGGCGCGCGATCGCCCGATGGTCGCTCACACCCCGCTGGGGGTTGCTCGACACCCACGCCGTGACCGACGCGGTTCGCCTCGCGCTCGGCTCCGATCCGCTCATCGAGCACCTTCCTCGACGGTTCGCCGCGGTTGCCACCGACCTCCGAACCCGACGGGCCGTGATCATCGGCGAAGGGCCGTTGAGCGTGGCGCTGAGGTCGACGATCGCTGTCCCCGGAGTGCTTCCGCCCGTGCGCCGCGGGGCCACGCTGCTCGCGGACGGCGGCATCGTCGACAACGTCCCGGTCGAAGCCGCTCGCACCCTCGGCGCGTCCCGCGTGATCGTGGTGCGGTTGCATGCGAGGTGGGAGAACGTGCGGATGATGCGCACCGTCACCCGCACCGCCGACCTCGTGAGCGACCCGTCGATCGTGCTCATCCAGCCCGAGATGGAAGGCATGGCGCAGTGGAGGATGTCGGATCTGTCGCGTCTCATCGCGGAGGGGCGCCGGGTAGCGACGCAGGCGTTGGATGCAGCCGCTGAGCGATCGGCGGGCGGGTTTCCCTGACCCGGCTCGAACACCGTCTAGTGACTAGACGCTGAAGCGGAACTCGACCACGTAACGACTCCGACGTCGGTTTGTCCGTCACACATGGTGGTCGGTGGGGTTCAGCGGGTGCGTAAGCCCATCCCACATCACGGCGTGACGTGCACACTGCTGAACGAGTTCCGGAAGAACCGGACCAGCGCTCGTGCTACGGACGAGCAGATCGTCGAGCGAGGCGATCACGTCGAGCACCGAGCGCGGTTCGAACTGGCCTGCCAGTCGCTTCGCCTTGACGCGCACATTGTTCGGGGTTGGGCCGGAGTCGATGACCGAGTGGTGCCACAAGCGGCTATGGTGCGCGCAGCGATTGCGGAGGTAGACCAACGACCTCACGCGGTATGCGAAGCCTGCCTTGGCAACCCCGAGGCTGGTCGCGACTGCGTCAGCCAGCGCTCCTTGCGCGCCACGCTCGATGCATTTGGACAGGGTCCCGAACGACCAGGCTTCGATCGCGGACCAGATGGGCAGCGCGCTCAAACCTGAGCGGCTGCCGGCGCCGGTCCTGTACCGAAGAATGTGACGTTCCTTGCTCCGCTCGATGTCACGCAGGCACGACTCGACGGTCGGTTCACCGTTTCCGACGTCGGTGTAGAAGTCTTCCTCGAGAAATCGCGCGCGCGGTCCGTGATCGTCCGCGATGACCCTTGCTGTGTGGCTACGCAGCACCAACTCGACGCGTGCGAGTGGGCGACCGAGGATGGCACGAAGTGTCTCGTCAGCCTCGTAGATCGCACGAATCTCATCGAAGGCAGTGCCGGAGCGGAACGCGTCGTCCCCGATGTGTGGGGCCCGTTGGAAATACCGTGCGTACCCTGAGAACCGGTAGTAGCTATTCGAGGCGAGGAACGCAGCGCACGCGGACTCGTCACTGACCTCGAGTCCACGCAGCACCAGAAGGTCGACCTGCTCGTCCCACGACAGGTTCGGTTTCATGCGTCCCCCAGAAACAAAAAGGCCCCTCCCATTTGAGCATCGTCGAGAGGCTTGGGAGGGGGTCGATTGATTCAAGTATACCAGTCGTCACTCACCGTTACTCATTCACGTGGACCTCGCCGCGCCTCGACTTCAACCATGTGGTCCACCGACGCGGCCAGAGTAGATGTGCGCAAGCGAATAACAGGATCAACTAACAGGCGAGGAGCATCCAGCCATTGGGCATCAGCACCTCGAACTGCCGGGAGGATGATTCTCGAATCGTCTCCTGTTGCCCAAGCAGTAACGAAGAGACGACCAGCGCGACCCCCACTAGCGCTCCGGCGAGCATGACCTCGCGCCTGCGCACGCAATTCCGGAGGTCTGAGGCGACACGCCGCCGACACTCCCGTAAGTCCGGAGCATCGGGCCGACCTTGCGTCAGAACTCCGGAGTTATGCGACTACCACCCGGCCGGATTAGACGTTGAATCGGAACTCGACCACGTCGCCGTCCTGCATCACGTAGTCCTTGCCCTCCATGCGGGCTTTGCCCTTCGCGCGCGCCTCGTGCACCGAGCCGGTCTCGACCAGGTCGTCGAACGAGATGACCTCGGCCTTGATGAAGCCCTTCTCGAAGTCCGTGTGGATCACGCCGGCCGCCTGCGGAGCCTTCCAACCCTTGTGGATCGTCCAGGCGCGCGATTCCTTCGGGCCCGCCGTCAGATAGGTCTGCAGACCGAGCGTGTCGAAGCCGATGCGGGCCAGCTGGTCGAGGCCGCTCTCGTCCTGGCCGGTGGAGGCGAGCAGCTCGGCTGCGTCCTCCGGTTCGAGATCGATCAGCTCGGATTCCAGCTTGGCGTCCAGGAACACGGCCTGGGCCGGGGCGACCAATGCGGCGAGCTCGCCGCGCTTCGCGTCGTCGGTCAGCACGGCCTCGTCAACGTTGAAGACGTAGATGAAGGGCTTGGCCGTGAACAGCCCGAGCTCCCGGATCGGCTCGAGGTCGATTGTCGCACTCGACAGCGGCTTGCCCTCGTCGAGGATCGCATGGGCGGCGCGGGCCGTCTCGAGCACGATCGGGTCGAGCTTGCGGCCCTTGACCTCTTTCTCGTAGCGGGCTTCCGCCTTCTCGAGGGTCTGCAGGTCGGCGAGGATCAACTCTGTGTTGATGGTCTCCATGTCGCCGGCCGCGTCGACCTTGCCGTCGACATGCACCACATCCGGGTCGTCGAAGCCGCGCACCACCTGGGCGATCGCGTCGGCCTCACGGATGTTCGCGAGGAACTTGTTGCCGAGCCCTTCGCCCTCGCTCGCACCTTTCACGATGCCGGCGATGTCGACGAACGACACGGGCGCCGGCAGGATGCGCTCGCTGCTGAAGATCTCGGCGAGCGTGCCGAGCCGGGCATCCGGAAGGCTCACCACACCGACGTTCGGCTCGATCGTGGCGAACGGATAGTTCGCCGCGAGCACGGTGTTCTTGGTGAGCGCGTTGAACAGGGTGGACTTGCCCACATTGGGGAGTCCGACGATTGCGATAGTGAGAGCCACGATCGACCATTCTACGGGCCGCGCGCCGCGAACCCTCCCGGCGCATCCGGGGCACGGACCTCCTGCCGCCGCCGCGCCTCAACCGTCCCGTCGCGCCCGATAGCACTCGGTCACGTACGGCAGCTCGAACACGTCCTTGCCCGCGAGATCCGGATGCTCGGCCGCGAGTCTTCGCAGCGACGCGATCACCGCCGCCTGAGTCTCCGCGTCCTTCGTGATGAAGTAGCTGCGCGAGCGGGCCAGGTCGAGCATCCCGTCGACCGTCATCGGCTGCGCCCAGCGGACGTCGTGCCGTTCCAGCTCGCCGAACGGCGACCCGACCACCGGCGCGATGTCGTCGCTCGCGTACGCCTCGGCCGTCTTCATCAGCTGCCCCAGCTCGCGCACCCAGTCGACGCTCTCGTCGCGGAAGTTCCAGACCAGTCCGAGGGTCCCGCCCGGCCGGAGCACCCGCGCCACCTCGGGCACCGCCACGGCCGGGTCGACCCAGTGCCACGCCTGCCCGGCCACGACGGCGTCGACGCTGCCGTCGGCGAACGGGATGCTCTCCGCCGAGCCGAGCCGGGCGTCGACCCCGGGGAGCGCGTCCTGGAGCACACCGAGCATCGACGGCGAGGGATCGACCGCCGACACCTCGTACCCCCGCTCGACGAGCGCACGGGTGAGCTTGCCGGTGCCGGCGCCGAGGTCGAGCACGCAGCCGTCGACGCCTTCGAGCATCCAGGCGACCGCCTCGGCGGGATAGCCGGGCCGCGCCGCCTCGTACACTCCGGCGGCCTTGTCGAACGAGCGGGCGTGGGCTTCCTTGGCGTTCCGTTCGCGCATGCCTCGATCGTACGCCGGGCGCTGGGCGGGCATCCGGATGCGCGGCGCGCGGGCGTCGTGACGGCCCGCGTCGGTGGGCCGTGCGAGCATGAAGACGTGCCATTGGATTTCACCGCCATCGACTTCGAGACCGCGAACGGGAGTGCGGCGTCGGCCTGCTCGGTGGGGCTGATCAAGGTCCGAGACGGGCGCGTGGTCGATCGGGCGGGGTGGCTGATCCAGCCGCCGCTCGGGCACGACTTCTTCCAGGAGTGGAACACGCGCATCCACGGCATCTACGCCGAAGACGTGATCGGGGCCGCCGGCTGGGTCGAGCAGCTGCCCGCCCTCATCGACTTCGCCGACGGCGACCATCTCGTGGCGCACAACGCCGGCTTCGACATGGGCGTCATCCGTGCAGCCTGTGCCGCAACGGCCGTCGAATGCCCCGACTTCAGCTACGTGTGCAGCCTGCAGGTCGCCCGCAAGACCTACACGCTCGACTCGTACCGTCTTCCCGTCGCCGCGATGGCCGCCGGGTTCGAGGACTTCCATCACCATGACGCACTCGCCGACGCCGAGGCGTGCGCCGCGATCATGGTGCACGCAGCCAAGCGGCACGACGTGATGTCGGTCGCGGAGCTCGCGGCGATCACCGGTTCGCGCGTCGGACGGATCGGGGCGGCTCAGGCCGCTTGAGCCTGACAGGTCGTCCTCGCCGCTGCGTGCGGGCCGAATGCTAATGTCTTGACATATGGCGGCGGGGTCCGCTCGTCCGCCACGAGACGAGGTAACCCGTGCCCCAGACCGACGGCGAACTGCCGCGCAATCTGTTCATGGATCTGGACCACTCCGGTCCGGTCCCGCTGTACTTCCAGGTCGCGACGCGCATCGAGAGCGCGATCGTCGACGGGGAGCTGCCGCCCGGGTCCCGGCTCGAGAACGAGATCGCCCTCGGGGAGAGGCTCGGACTGTCGCGGCCGACGGTGCGCCGGGCGATCCAGGAACTGGTCGACAAGGGCCTACTCGTGCGCCGCCGCGGCATCGGAACGCAGGTCGTCCACGGGCCGGTCACGCGCAAAGTGGAGCTGACGAGCCTTTACGACGACCTGGCGAGCAGCGGCCAGAAGCCGTCGACTCTTCTGCTGCTGCACGAGATCGTGCCCGCCGGGGCGCGCCTCGCAGAGACTCTCAACGTGACCGAGTCGGCGCCGGTGCTTCACCTCCGTCGTCTGCGCAGCGCCGACGGCGTCCCCGTCGGCGTGCTGGAGAACTTCCTGCCTGTCGCGTTCGTCGACATCACCGAAGCCGACCTCGCCGAGCACGGGCTCTATCAGCTGATGCGCGCTCGCGGAACGACCATGCGGGTCGCTCGCCAGAAGATCGGCGCACGGCGGGCCACGGCCGAGGAGAGCACGCTGCTCGAGATCGACGACGGCGGACCGGTGTTGACCATGGACCGCACGGCCTACGACAACTCCGGCAGCGCCGTCGAGTACGGGCACCACTGCTACCGGCCCGACCTGTACTCGTTCGAGATCACGCTCGTCGACAAGTAGGCGCTTCGCCGAGCTACTCACCGCACGGTCCGCCGTGCAGCAGCGCCGTTCGCTGAGTGGCTACCCGACCCGGTCGTAGAAGGCCGGCTTGGCTGCGTAGGTCACCTCGACACGGCGGCCGCTGGCCTGGGCTTCGACGCCGGCCTCGGACGCGCAGGCGGCGAGGTAGCCGTCCCAGGCGCTCGGACCGTCGATGGTTCCGCGTCGGATCGCGTTGACCCACCGCTGCACCTCGGTGTCGTAGGCGCGGGCGAAGCGGGTCGTGTACGTGAGGTGCTCGGCCCGGGTGAATCGGCCGTCGACGTAGCGGGCGAGGCCTCCGGTGCGGCCGATCTCGGCCACACCACGCTCGAACACCGCGTCGGTGGTCACCTGGTAGCCGAACTGGATGTTGACGCTGATCTCCACGTCGGCAAGCACCCCGGACTCCGTCTCCAGCAGGACGAGCTGTGGTTCGCGGAGCCCTTCAGGCGCCAGGGAGTTGCGGCGGGGCTTGCGGACCTCCACCGCCGCGATCGGTTCGCCGACGAGCCACGGCACGACGTCGATCTCGTGGACGACCGAGTCGGTGATGAGCATCGACTCGGTGTACCCCGGCGGCGTCGACGGGTTGCGGTGGGCGCAGTGCAGCGCGAGCAGCTGTCCCGCATCGCCCGAGTCGACGAGCGCCTTCAGCTGCATGTACTCCTCGTCGAAGCGGCGCATGAACCCCACCTGGATGCGCGGCCGATCCGTCTTCTGCTCGGCCTGCAGCACGCGCAGTGCCGACTCGCTGTCGGGCGTGAGCGGCTTCTCGCACAGGATGTCGACACCGGCTTCGAGCGCCGGCAGGAGGACGGACTCGTGAAACGGCCCGGGGGTGGCGATGATCACGGCGTCGAGGTCGTCGTGTTCGAGGGCGTCCTCGATGCGGGTACGGGTGCTGACCCCGGGGAGGTGGGCGACGGCCGCGGCCGCTCGCCCCGCATCCGGTTCGACGACGGCAACCACCTCGGCGCCGATGGTGCGGTCGGTGAGGCGCGCGATGTGGTCGGCGCCCATGATCCCGGCGCCGACGACGGCGATACGGAGGGGCTCAGTTGTCATGGGGTCATCCTTTGGTGAGGTCGGGTGTCGTGAAGCTGTCGACATCGGCGCGTGCGCAACGAGGTCAGTCCTGGCGCGCCATCCGGGTGCAGCCGAAGATGTGCTCGCGCGTGCGCGTGGCGATCGGGAGCGGCCGGTCGATGTCTGTGCCGTACATGTCCTGCTCGACGATGGCGAAGATGTCGGAGTCGATCGCGCTGACCGCTTCGATGATCGGCGCGAACTCGGGGGTGCCTCCGGGTGGCTCCGTCATCACCCCGCGGGCGACGGCCGTGGCGAACGGCAGGTCGTTCTTGAGCGTGTCGGCCAGGATGTCGCGGTCGACCTGCTTGAGGTGCAGGTAGCCGATGCGGTCGGGATGGGCGGCGATGAGCTTGAGGTTGTCGCCGAGGTAGTAGGCGAAGTGACCGGTGTCGAGGCACAGGTTCGTGTACTGCGGGTCTGTCTCGGTCAGGAACCGCTCGACCTCGCCGTAGGTGCCGACGTGACTGTCGGCGTGCGAGTGGAACTGCTGGTGGACGCCGAACTCCTCCAGCAGCGCCTTGCCGAGTTTGTCGTGCCCGGCCGCGAGTTTCGTCCACTGCTCGTCGTCGAGCGTGCGTGATTCCAGCACGTCACCGGTGGCGTCACTGCGCCACAGGTCGGGGATCACGACCAGGTGCTCGGCGCCGAGCGCCGTGGCGAGCCCGGCCACCGCGAGGGCCTGGTCCCAGGCGCGCTGCCACTGATCGTCGCCTTTGTGGAAGCCGGTGAAGACCGTTCCCGCCGAGACTTTGAGCCCGCGCGTTCCGAGCTCGTCCTGCAGTTGGTGCGGGTCGGTCGGCAGATAGCCGTACGGTCCCAGTTCGATCCAGGTGTAACCGGCGGCCACGACCTCGTCGAGGAAGCGCTGCCAGGGGATCTGCGCGGGGTCGTCGGCGAACCAGACTCCCCACGAGTCCGGGGCGGTGCCGATCCGAAGGCCCTGCTGGTGGTCCGTCATCTTTCTCCTTCTGGGTCGCCGCCGTCAGCCGACGAACGGACGCTGCCGCGCCTTCTGCGCGTCGTACTCGGTCTTGGCGGTCTGCGTGCTGGCGAGCTCGGATACGTCGGCGACGGGCACATCCCACCATCCTTCGCCCTCGGGCGAGAACAGCAGCGGGTCGCTCTCGATGTGGATGAGCGTCGGGCCGGTCGCCGCCTTCGCCTTCGCCACGGCTGCGGAGAGGTCGGCGATGGCGCTCGGTGTCTGCTCGATGCGGATCACGTCGACACCGAGGCTCTCCGCGTTGGCCGCGAGGTCGACGGGAAGGGCCGGCCCCTCGTCGAACGCGTTGGCGGCATCGTCGCGGAACCGGTACTTCGTTCCGTAGCGCTGCGAGCCGACGGTTTCGCTCAGATGCCCGATCGAGGCGAAGCCGTGGTTCTGGATGAGCACGACGATCAGCTTGATCCGCTCGGCCACGGCGCTCACCAGCTCGGTGTGCATCATGAGGTACGAGCCGTCACCGACCATCACGATCACGTCGCGGTCGGGGGCTCCGCGTCTGGCGCCGAGACCGCCCGCGATCTCGTAACCCATGCACGAGAACGCGTACTCCACGTGGTAGCCCTGATCGTCGCGCACCCGCCACAGCTTGTGGAGATCGCCCGGCAGGGAGCCGGCCGCGCACACGACCACGTCGCGCGGGTCGCTCGCCGCATTGACGGCGCCGATGATCTCCGTCTGCGACGGGCGTGCGAGGCCGCGGTCGGTGAAGCTCTCGTCGACCGTCGCGTTCCACGCACGTTTCTCGCGGGCGAACTCGTCGCGGTACGCCGCCGGCGTGCCGAAGCCGGCGAGCGCCTCACGCAGCGCGATGAGCGCCTCGCGGGCATCCGCGATGACCGGAAGCGTCGAGCCGTGCTTGTACGCGTCGAACGACGCCACGTTCACGTTGACGAATCGCACTCCGTCGCGCGCGAAGGCGGTTCGGGATGCCGTGGTGAAGTCGCTGTAGCGCGTGCCGATCCCGATCACCAGGTCGGCCTGGGCGGCGATGCGGTTGGCCGCTGTCGTTCCGGTGGAGCCGATGCTGCCGAGCGAGAGCGCATCGTCCCACGGGATCGCTCCCCCACCCGCCTGCGTCGTGGCGACCGGGATGCCCGTCGCGTGGGCGAACGCCCGCAGCGAGGCTGCCGCATCCGAGTAGATGACGCCGCCTCCGGCGACGATGATCGGCCGTTGTGCTGCGGCGATCGCCTCCGCCGCACGGGCGAGCGGTCCGCGTTCCGGCGCGGGCCGGCGGAGGTGCCATTCGCGGTCGGCGAGGAACTCGAGCGGCACGTCGAGCGCTTCGGCCTGGACGTCTTCGGGCAGAGCGATCGTGACCGCGCCGGTCTCCACCGGGTCGGTGAGGACGCGCATCGCACCGAGCGCAGCGGAGAAGAGCTGTTCGGGCCGGTTCACCCGGTCGAAGAAGCGGGAGAGCGGCTTGAACGCGTCGTTGACGCTCATCGACGCATCGTGCGGGAGCTCGAGCTGCTGCAGAACCGGATCGGCGACCCGGCCGGCGAAGGTGTCGGACGGCAGGAGCAGCACCGGCAGCCGGTTGGTCGTCGCGAGCGCTGCGCCCGTGAGCATGTTCGTCGCTCCCGGCCCGACCGAGGCCGCGCAGGCGAAGGTGCCGCGGCGCCGGTGCATCCGGGCGTAGCCCACGGACTCGTGCACCATCGCCTGCTCGTTTCGAGCCTGGTAGTAGGGCATCAGGGCGGGGTCGTCGACCGCCAGCTGCTTGAGCGCCTGGCCGACTCCCGCGACGTTTCCATGCCCGAAGATGCCGAACGTGCCCGCGATCGTGCGTTCGCGGTGCTCCCCGTCGACGGTCCACTGATGGGCCAGGAACTCCATGAGCGCCTGGCTCACGGTCATGCGCTTGGTGCCGCTCACTGGGATGCTCTTTCTGGCGTCGGGGTCGTCGGGGTCGAGGGTGCGGTCGCGGTCGGGGCTGCGGTCGCGGTCGCGGTCTGGGTCCGGAGGTAGGGAAGCCGTGGGTCGAACTCCTGCCCCTCCCAGGTCTGGCGGACCCAGCCGTGCGCCGGATCGTCGGAGATCAGCCACGAACGATCGGCGTCCGGCCCCGCCATGACGTTGAGGTAGTAGAGGTCGTAGCCGGGCGCTGCGACGGCCGGACCGTGGTAGCCGTGCGGCACGAGGGCGATGTCTCCGGAGCCCACCCGCTCGCCGATCGAGATCGGCCGCTCGTCGGAGGCGTAGGTGGCGAAGAGTGCGAACGGCTCCGCCTGAGGCGCGGCCGTGACTCCCCGGCTCACCGCGGTCTCGAAGTAGTAGATCTCTTCGAGCCTGGTCTCGCTGCCCGGCCGGTTCTCGTCGTGCTTGTGCGGCGGGTACGACGACCAGTTCTCGGCGGGCGTGATGACCTCGCAGACGATGAGCTTCACGGCGTCGAGCGCGCCCGGAACCCCGAAGTTGTGCACCTGACGGCTCGATCGGCCAGCGCCGCGCAGCTCGACCGGGACCTCGTCTGCGGCCAGATAGGCAGCAGGCCGATACTCGCCTGCAGGCGCTTCTGCGACACCGATCCGGCCGTGGCCGCTGATCGTGGCCGCCGTCTGCGTTCCGAGGTAGAGCACATCCGTCGGTCCGTCGAACACCGAGTCGCGCCCCCGCAGAGGCTGAACGCTCTCCGGGGCATCCGGCTCTCGATAGGTGACGGCGAACGTGCCCGCGAGCGGGACGAGCATGCGCTCGACGTCACCGGCGGACAGCTCGACCGCTGTTCCGTCGAGTTCGGCGATCCGCAGACCCGTGTGCTTCCAGCCGTCGATGCGGTCGTCGACCACGGACTCCCAGCCGTTCTCCGCCAGCTCTCCCGGGCGATAGACCCACTCGCTCATGCGTCCCTCCCGGTGTCTCGTTGCATCATGCAGCGCTCCTCGTGGTGCTACTTGGTCTGCGGGAAGCCCAGGTTGATCCCGCCGTGGCTCGGGTCGAGCCAGCGACTGGTGACGGCCTTCTCGCGCGTGTAGAAGTCGAAGCCGTGCACACCGTACGCCTTCGCGTCGCCGAACAGGGACTGCTTCCAACCGCCGAACGAGTAGTACGCCACCGGCACGGGGATCGGGACATTGATTCCGATCATGCCCACCTGCACCTCGTTCTGGAAGCGCCGCGCCGCTCCTCCGTCGTTCGTGAAGATGGCCGTCCCGTTGCCGAACGCGCCCGAGTTGATCAACTCCACACCCTCTTCGAAGCTCGCGACGCGGACCACGGAGAGCACCGGACCGAAGATCTCCTCGGTGTACACGCGGGAAGTCGTGCTGACGCGATCGATGAGGGTGGGACCGAGCCAGAAGCCGTCGGCTGCACCGTCGACCTCGACGCCGCGGCCGTCGACCACGACGTCGGCGCCGTCGGCCACGGCCACATCGACGTACGACGCCACTTTGTCCCGGTGCTCCCGGGTGATGAGCGGCCCCATGTCGCAGCCGCGCCGCCCGTCGCCGACGCGCAGCCCGGACATCCGTTCGGTGACCTTCGCGATCAGGTCGTCGGCGACCGGCTCCACGGCGACCACGACGCTGATCGCCATGCAGCGCTCGCCGGCCGATCCGAAGCCCGCGTTGACCGCGGCGTCGGCGACGAGGTCGAGGTCGGCGTCGGGAAGCACCAGCATGTGGTTCTTCGCGCCGCCCAGCGCCTGCACACGTTTGCCGTTGCGTGCAGCCGTCTCGTAGATGTAGCGCGCGACGGGCGTCGAGCCGACGAACGAGATCGCCTGCACCTCCGGATGCTCGAGCAGACCGTCGACGGCCACTTTGTCGCCCTGCAGCACGGTGAACACGCCGTCGGGCAGCCCTGCCTCACTGAAGAGCTCGGCGAGCCAGACCGACGCCGAGGGGTCCTTCTCGCTCGGCTTCAATACGACGGCGTTGCCGGCGGCGATCGCGATCGGCAGGAACCACAGCGGGACCATCGCGGGAAAGTTGAACGGGCTGATGATGCCGACGACGCCGAGCGGCTGCTTGAGCGAGTAGACGTCGACCCCGGTCGAGACGTTCTCGGAGTGCTCGCCCTTGACCAGGTGCGGGAACCCGGTGGCGAGCTCGACGACCTCCAGGCCGCGGGTGATCTCGCCCAGCGCGTCGGAGACGACCTTGCCGTGCTCGCTCGTCACGATCTCGGCCAGCTCCTCCTTGCGGGCGTTGAGCAGCTCACGGAACGCGAACATCACCTGCTGGCGCTTGGCCATCGACGTGTCGCGCCAGCCGGGGAAGGCGGCTGCCGCCGAGTCGATGGCGGCCCGCACCTCGGCCTCGTCGGCGAGGCCGACGCTGGCCTGAGCAACGCCCAGGGCGGGGTCGTAGACCGGGGAGAGCCGCCCGGACGTGCTGGGCGTGCGCGTGCCGCCGATGTAATGCGGGATGACGGGCAGGTCGGTGTCGGACATGGTTCGATGCTCCTTCGAAGGGCGAGGGCGAGGTTTCAGTGGACCAGCGCGGCCGCGGCGTCGACCGCGCTCGCGACATCCCGGCCGGACGGATAGAGGAGGGTGCGCCCGACGACGAGACCGGCGACTCCGGGCAACTCGAGTGCGCTCCCCCAGGAGTCGTACACCGCCGCCGGGTCTCCGGACGGGTCGCCGCCGAGCAGCAGCGTCGGCAGCGTGGAGGCGGCCACCACGTCGCTCATGTGGGGGACGACCGGCAGTTTGAGCCAGCTGTAGGCCGAGCTCGAGCCGAGTCCGGATGCTATGGCGACCGAGGCGATGACCGCTGCAGTGCTCAGGTCGTTGACGACGCGGCCGTCGACCCATTCGCTCATGAAGGGCTCGAGCATGATCGGCAGCCGTGCGGCCGCTGCGGCCGTGACGGCGTTGGCCGAGGCCTCGAGCGTGGCGGCCGTGCCCGCGTCGGCGAGGTTGATGCGCACCAGCAGCTTGGCGAAGTCGAGCCGGGCCGCGACGATCGCATCGACGTCGTAGGCGGTGAAGCGATCGTCCATCTCGAACGTCGCTCCGCGCAATCCGCCACGGTTCATCGAACCGACGGCGATCTTGCCCTCGAGGAGGCCGAGGACGGCGAGGTCTTCGATGATGTCGGGCGTGCCCAGCACGCCGTCGACGCCGGGACGCTCAAGCGCTACCGCCAATCGCTGAAGGAGCCCGTAACGGTCGGCCATGGCCATGTCGTCGCCCCCGACACCGAGGGCGCCACGAGCGGGATGATCGGCGGCGACGATGAACAGCCGCCCGTCGCCCGCGAGGAGCTCACGGGTCTCTCGCGAGGCCATCGCCTCGGCGATCGCCTCGGGATCGGTGGCACGGATGCGGCGCAGCCGCTCGAAGTCGGCGGCGCTGATCGGCGCCTCAGCCGGTGACGACATCGCCCGCTCCGCGCAGAAGGGCCTCGACCTCGGCCGTGGTGGGCATCGCCGTCGAGCATTCCCGGCGCGTCGCGACGATGGCGCCGGCCACGTTGGCGAACCGGATCACCCGCTCGAGCGGCCAGCCCGCCAGCAGCCCGTGGCACAGCGCGCCCCCGAAGCCGTCGCCCGCACCGAGACCGTTGACGACCTCGACGGGGAACGGCGGGACCTCCACCGTCTCCTCGCTGGTCTTGGCGAGCACGCCGCGCGGCCCCTGCTTGACGACCGCGAGTTGCACGCCGCGCTCGAGCAGCGCATCCGCCGCGCGGTGCGGGTCGGTCTCGCCCACGGCGATCTCGCACTCCTCGCGGTTGCCCACGGCCACCGTGACCTTCGCGAGAGCGCGCGCGACCTGTTCGGTCGCCGCGGCGGCCGAGTCCCAGAACATCGGCCGGTAGTCGAGGTCGAGCACCGTGAGCGGCGCCCGGCCCCGGGCGTCCCACGCGACATGGTGGGATGCCCGGCTCGGCTCCTTCGAGAGCCCGGTCACCGTCGCCCAGAACACGCCGGCGTCGCGCACGGCGGCGAGGTCGAGCTCGCGGGGCTCGATGACCAGGTCGGGCGCGATGGGCTCGCGGTAGAAGTAGAGGGGGAAGTCGTCGGGCGGGAAGATCTCGCAGAGCGTGATCGGGGTGTTGAGCCCGGGAACCGTCGACACGTAGCGGTTGTCGACGCCGAGCCGCTGGATCTCGGCGCGCACGTAGCGACCCAGCGGATCGTCGCCCGTGCGGGTGACGATGGCGGCGCGGCGACCGTGGCGTGCGGCCGCGATCGTGACGTTGGTGGCGCTGCCGCCCAGATATTTGCCGAAGGTGGAGACCTCTTCGAGCCCGACGCCGTCTTGGAGGGGATAGAGATCGACCCCGACCCGCCCGATGGCGAGCACCTCGAAGGCGCCTCCGCCTGTGTTCTCGCTCATGCCCGGTTCTCGCTCATACCCCGCTGTGCGCCTTCCGCGTCTTAATGTCCTGACATAGTGACATGACCAGCCTATTCTCGCCGTGCCCGGCGCGCAACCGCCCAGTGTCGGAGGCCGCTGTCACACTCGGTGCATGGATCCCATCCTCTCGCTTCTCCTCGGACTCCTCGGCGGCCTCATCGTCGGCGCGGCGGCCGGCGGCTTCGCCGTCGCCACGCTCCTGCGTCGCCGTTCCGACGCCGCGGCCGTCGCGGAGGACCCGGCCGTCGCCGCCGCTCAGCACGCCGCAGAGCTCGCCACCGTGCGCGCTGCGGAGGCAGCCGTGCAGGCCGAGATCCGCACCGACCTCGCTGCGACGGAGGCCACGGTCGACGCGCTCCGAGAGCAGGTCCGAGCCCACCAGGAGCAGTACCGCGAGCTCGTCGAACGCCAGCGGGCCGAGGCTCAGGCGCAGGCCGAGCGCGAGCGCGTCGAGAGCAAGGTGCTCCAGGCCCTCGCCCCCGTTCGCGAGAGTCTGAGCGACATGCAGAAGAAGGTCGTCGAACTCGAGTCGCAGCGCAGCAGGCAGCACGGCGAGCTCGCGCAGCAGCTCAAGTCGGCCACGGAGTCCGAGGAGCGCCTGCGCAGCACCGCCGAATCGCTGGCGTCGGCCCTGCGCTCCAACAGCACACGAGGCGTCTGGGGAGAGACCCAGCTGCGCAGCGTCGTCGAGGCTGCCGGCCTCCTCGAACGAGTCGACTTCGACGTCCAGTCGAGCATCCACTCCGACTCGGGAGCCGGCCGCCCCGACATGATCGTGCACCTCCCCGGCGGCAAGAGCATCGCCCTCGACGCCAAGGTCCCGTTCAACGCGTACCTCGAGGCGAGCCAGATCCCGGCGACCGCCACAGGCGCCGAGGGCGCCCAACGCCAGGCACTGCTGAAGCAGCACGTCAAAGCGGTTCGCGACCACATCACCGCCCTCGGCAGCAAGTCCTACTGGACGGGCCTCGAAGCGTCACCGGAGCTGGTCATCGCGTTCATCCCGAGCGAGTCCCTCGTGTCGTCGGCGATGGAGGCCGACCCGTCGATCATGGAGTTCGCGTTCAGCAAGCGCGTCGCCCTCGCATCGCCGGTCACCCTGTGGTCCGTTCTCAAGACGGTCGCGTTCAGCTGGCAGCAGGATGTGCTCACGCAGGAGGCGAAGCAGCTCTTCGACCTCAGCCGGACGCTCTACACCCGCCTGTCGACCACGGCCTCGCACATCGAGAAGCTCGGCCGGTCGCTGGAGCGCACGGTCAAGGACTACAACGGCTTCATCGGGTCGTTCGAGCGACAGGTCTTCCCCGCGGCCCGCAAGCTCAACGCCCTCGACGAGTCCAAGGTGATCGGCGTGCTCGAGGGGATCGACGAGTCGCCGCGTGCGATCACCGCGTTCGAGCTCGTGAGCGAGATCGAACTCGCCAGCGAGATCGAACTCGAGCCGCGCGACATGCACGGACTCGACAAGATCGCCGTCGAAGAGCAGCACCTCGCCACCGCCCACGACGAGAGCGACGACGAGCGCGCGTCCGCCTGAGCCGACTAGAGCTGGTCGGGCTCCAGCCACTTGGCCGCCAGGTGGTCGGCCACGACGCGGCGGATGGTGCCCGACTTGCTGCGCAGCACGATGCTCTCGGTGCGGATGATCGGTCCCTTGCGCCGCACCCCCGCCACCAGTCCGCCGTCGGTGACTCCGGTCGTGACGAAGAACGTGTTGTCGCCCTTCACGAGGTCGTCGGCGCCGTAGATGCGGTCCATGTCGAGACCGGCGGCGATTCCGCCGGCCCGCTCGGCGTCATCCTTCGGCGCCAGCCTGCCCTGCATGAAGCCGCCGATCGCCTTGATCGCGCAGGCGGTGGTGATGCCCTCCGGGCTGCCGCCGATGCCGATGCACAGATCGATCCGCGACTCGTAGCGCGCCGCATTGATCCCGCCCGCGACATCGCCGTCGAGCAGCAGGCGGGTGCCGGCACCTGCCGCGCGGATCTCCTCGATGAGCCCTTCGTGGCGCGGCCGGTCGAGCACGGCCACCCGCATCTCGCCGACCGGCTTGCCCTTCGCCTTGGCGAGCTCACGGATGTTGTCGCCCACCGACTGGGACAGGTCCACCACGCCGATGCCCTCCGGACCGGTCACGATCTTGTCCATGTAGAAGACGCTCGACGCATCGAGCATCGTTCCACGATCCGAGACCGCGATCACCGACAGCGCGTTCTGCCGGCCGGCCGCCGTCAGCGACGTCCCGTCGATCGGGTCGACAGCGATGTCGCAGGCCGGTCCGCGCCCGTTGCCCACGTGCTCGCCGTTGAACAGCATCGGCGCCCGGTCCTTCTCCCCCTCGCCGATCACGACGAGACCGTCGAAGTTGACGGTTCCCAAGAACTTGCGCATGGCATCCACCGCCGCACCGTCGGCGGCGTTCTTGTCGCCGCGGCCGATGAAGGGCGTGGCGCGAATGGCCGCCGCCTCCGTCGCCCGCACCAGCTCCATGGCCAGGTTGCGATCCGGGTGCTGGTAGAGGGAAGCGATGTCTGTGCTGGTCATGATGGGTCCTCCCGGACGGATTCGGACGACAGTGTCTGTGCTGCTTGCGGCGGCGCTGCCAGTGTATCCGCGCGGGTCTCGTCGCGACCGGATGCGCACGAACGTTCACCTCCCGAGCATGAGGCGACCGTCGTCGAGGTCGGCTCCGGCGGAGCCCCCTCCGTACCGGCTCGGTATGATGAGACGAGTTCAGCACCCCGACTTCAAGGAGCCGCAATGCCCATCGCCACGCCGGATCAGTACGCAGAAATGCTCGACAAGGCGAAGGCCGGTGGGTTCGCCTACCCCGCATTCAACGTGTCGTCGTCGCAGACGATCAACGCGGTGCTCCAGGGTCTGACCGAGGCCGGCAGCGACGGCATCATCCAGGTCACCACGGGCGGGGCCGACTACTTCGCCGGCCAGACCGTGAAGAACCGTGCATCCGGGGCGCTCGCGTTCGCGAAGTTCGCCACCGAGGTCGCCAAGAACTACCCGATCACGGTCGCCCTCCACACCGACCACTGCCCCAAAGACGCCCTCGACGGCTTCGTACTCCCCCTCATCGCCGCGAGCGAAGAAGAGGTCAAGGCCGGCCGCAACCCCATTTTCCAGTCGCACATGTGGGACGGCTCGGCGATCCCGCTCGGCGAGAACCTGGCCATTGCAGAAGACATCCTCAAGCGCACGAAGGCGATCAACGCCATCCTCGAGGTCGAGATCGGCGTCGTCGGCGGCGAAGAAGACGGCGTCAGCCACGACATCAACGAGCACCTCTACACCACGCTCGACGACGCGATCCAAACCGTCGATGCCCTCGGTCTCGGCGAGAACGGCCGCTACATGGCGGCGCTCACCTTCGGCAACGTCCATGGTGTGTACAAGCCCGGCAACGTGAAGCTGCGCCCCGAGCTCCTCAAGACCATCCAGGACGGCCTCGCCGCCAAGTACGGAACCGGCCCGAAGCCCCTCGACCTCGTCTTCCACGGCGGATCCGGCTCGACGGACGAGGAGATCGCCGAGGCCGTCGCGAACGGCGTCGTGAAGATGAACATCGACACCGACACCCAGTACGCGTTCACCCGCACGATCGCCGACTACATGTTCAAGAACTACGACGGCGTGCTCAAGGTCGACGGCGAAGTGGGCAACAAGAAGCTCTACGACCCGCGCGCCTGGGGCAAGGTCGCCGAGACCGGGATGGCGGCTCGCGTCGTCGAGGCCACGCAGCAGCTCGGCTCGGCCGGCCACTCCGGCAAGTAGCTCCGCAGTACCCGGCGGGGGGGGGGGGGGCGCCCCCCCCCCCCCCCCCCGCAGATAAAAGGGTGCGGGCGA
>NZ_JBHVXB010000006.1:213349-322543 GCF_042881905.1 Leifsonia sp. NPDC058248 | reverse complement strand
CATTTCGACCCAACAAGTCCGGACTCGATTGCTGTGCGGCGCGGATCGCGGGTCGGGTCACGGCGCGCGGGGAACGTCATGCGCGCCGTGACCAGGGATCGTAATCGGCCAGCAGTTCGCCCTGCGCGGGCCGGTCGGCCTCGGGCACGTGCTGGAGGTTGATCCGCACGCGATACCACTGCGAGCTCGAGCCGCGCATCCCGTCGACGAGTTCGTCTGCTGGATGCAGCAGCGCGGCGGCTTCCGGATGGGCGGCCTTCCACTGATCCAGAGCATCCTGAGCCTCGGGCTTCGTCTTGGTGCGCGCCACCTCGATGAGCGGCATCCGAGAGACGCGGCGGCCGGCCCCGTCGCCGGCCCGGGGAGGCTTCTCGGCAGGGCCGAGCCGGCCTGCGAGAGCGAGTAGCCCGTCGAGGGAGCCGACCGTGTCGTCGATGCCGTCGTGGGGGTCGCCGCGCTCGGCAAACCGGCGCAGCACGCTCGGCACCGTGAACTCCTCTGGGAGGCGTGAGCGGATCTCCTCCCAGTCGAGCGGCGTGGAGACGCGAGCGTCGGGCAGCGGCCTGACGGAGTAGGCGGACGCCACCGTCCGATCCTTGGCATTCTGGTTGAAGTCGACGAAGACGCTCTCGCCGCGCTCCTCCTTCCACCAGCGCGCGGTGGCGAGACCGGGTGCGCGGTTCTCGACCTCCCGGGCGAGCGTCTCGGCGGCCAGTCGCACATCGGCGAAGTCCCACTTCGGCGCGATGCGGATGAGGATGTGCAGGCCGCGAGAGCCGCTCGTCTTGGGCCAGCCGACCAGGCCGTGGTCCTCGAGCACCTCGCGGGCGATGAAGGCGACGTCCACGATCTGCGACCAGTCGACACCGGGCATGGGGTCGAGGTCGACCCGCAGTTCATCGGGATGGTCGAGGTCTTCGGCGCGCACGGCGTGCGGGTTGAGGTCCAGGCAGCCGAGGTTCGACACCCAGGCGAGTCCGGCGGCATCCCGCACGACCGCCTCCTCCGCCGACGTCCCGCTGGCGTAGTGCAGCGTCGCTGTGTCGATGAACGCGGGATGGCCATCCGGAACGCGTTTCTGGAAGAAGGGTTCCTGCGACAGGCCCTTCACGAAGCGCTTCAGCACCATCGGCCGCCCGCCCGCACCGCGCAGGGCGCCGTCGGCGACGGAGACGTAGTAGCGCGCGAGGTCGAGCTTGGTCAGTCCGGGCTCGGGGAACACCACCTTGTCCGGGCTCGAGATGCGTACCTCGTGCCCCGCGACCTCCAGGAACGTCTCGGACTTCGAGGACGGGTTCATGGCGGTCACGCTACTGGCGACGGGGCCGTCCGTCCAGGCATTTCCCGATTGTCGATCGCACGCCGGTCGACAGGCGGGAGGGCCGAGCGGCGGAATGCCGAGCCGCTTCGAGAGGTTGCTACCTGCAGCGGCGCCGGCCGTTGTCCGGTCGCCTTCAACCCACCCTGGAGGGAATGCTTCGATGACGACGCAAGAGAAGGTCTATCAGCCCGGCGTATGCAACATCGGGCCGGCCGAGATCCGCAGGCGACGCCTGTCCGGCTACATCGGTGCCGCGGTGGGCGTGGTGTTCCTCGTGCTGGCCTTCGCGCTCGCCTGGCCCGCGCCGTGGCGGCTGCTGGTGGCGGTGCCGGCGTTCCTGTCGGCGCAGGGGTTCCTGCAGGCCGCATTCCATTTCTGCGTCGGGTTCGGCACACGCGGACTGTACAACTTCGGCGAACTGGGCACAGAGGAGAGCGTCCTCGAAGCCGACTTCCGGCGGAAGGATCAGCGCAAGGCGCTGCAGATCTCGGGTCTCGCGTTCGCGATCGCCGTCGTGGTGGCGCTGGTCGCGTTCTTCATCCCGGTCGGCTGACCCTCGCCCGCCCGCTCCCGCCGACCGACCTCAGCGCCTATGCGGGACGCACAGCAATCGAGTCCGGACTTGTTTGGTCGAAATCGTCCATTTCGACCCAACAAGTCCGGACTCGATTGCGGCGACTGATTCGAGAGAGGTTGGATCAGAGATGCGCGAATCGGGCACGCACCACGCAGTACGCCCCGTAGGCGATGAGCCCGACGCCGACCGCGATCAGAATCGCGCTGCCGAAGGGCAGGGTTGCGAGGGTTTTCAATCCGGAATCGAGTCCGTCTGCCTTGGCCGGGTTCGCGGTCGCGGCAGCGGTGAGGAAGAGGATGCCCACCACGCCGAGCGCGATGCCCTTGGCGAGGTAGCCGAAGATTCCCAAGGCGACAACGGCCTTGCCTGCCACGCCGCGGGGGACCGTGATGTCCTTCTTGAATTTGCGGCCGATGCCTTTGACCAGGAAGTAGACGCCGACGCCGAAGATCGCCAGGCCGATTGCGCCTATGGCGAAGACACCGCCCGGGGAAGACATGATGCGAGTGCTGAGATCGCTGGTGCTCGACGAACTACTGGTCGTTCCCCCGAGCGCGAAGACCAGCGCTGTCAGGGACAGAACAATATAGACGGCGCCCTTCGCGAAGTCGTTGACGAAGTGCGACACCCGCTTCTTCTTATCGCTTGAGCGTGACAAAAAGGCGCTCACCACCAGCCACAGACCCAAGGCAGCCAATCCGATCACCAGGACCCACAGGACGAACACTCCCCCCGGCGTCTGGGCCACCTGGGCCAGTGCGCCGGACTGATCCGCTTCCGTCCCAGCGGCGCCACGTGCTACCGCAATGGCAAGCAGCCCGATCAATGCGTGCAGAATGCCCGACGCGACATAACCGATCCGGGCCAGCATCCGCAGGCCGGAACTGTTGTAGGTCGCGTGCGCCGCTGCTGATACGGGGTTCGCGCTCATGCACTCAATGCGGCCAACATAAGACACCTCCAGAGGATGAGCGGCTCAAGCTTCTTCGATCGGGTCCCGCGGAGTGCGAGGCGCGGCACCAGCGTAGGCGTTTGCACGGCGACGAAGAGGGGGGTGGCTTCTGGGTCCAAAGGGGTGTAGTAGAGAAGCACCCCAGGAAGGCCTGTGACTCGGCGTTTGTCAACCCCCAGGTGCGAATGCGGTGTGTCCGGCCTTTGCTCCTATGGTGGAAAAATGTCAGCCAAGTCGAAAAAAGATGGCCCGACCCGGGCGGCCTACGAAGCCGAACTCGAACAGCTTCAGATCGAGCTCGTGGCCATGCAGCAGTGGGTGGTCTCGACCGGGGCGCGGGTTCTGGTCATCTTTGAAGGACGGGACGCCGCGGGCAAGGGCGGAGCCATCAAGCGGATCATCCAGTACCTGAATCCGCGGTCTGCTCGCGTGGTCGCATTGGCCGTTCCCACCGAACGCGAGCAGGGGCAGTGGTACTTCCAGCGCTATCTGGAGCGGCTTCCCGCGGCGGGCGAGATCGTGCTGATGGACAGGTCCTGGTACAACCGGGCCGGCGTGGAGCACGTGCTGGGCTACTGCACTCCTGAGCAGTACGACCGATTCCTTGGGCAGGCGCCCGCGCTGGAGCGACTGCTGGTGGAGGACGGCATCATGCTGTTCAAATATTGGTTCTCGGTGTCCGACGACGAGCAGCAGAAACGGTTCAAGTCGCGGCTCAAGGACCCGATGCGCAGGTGGAAGCTCTCGGAGACGGATCTTCATTCGATCACTCGATGGGAGGAATACTCCCGGGCCAAAGACGACATGTTCAAGGCGACGGACATCCCTGAAGCACCGTGGTGGACTGTTGAGAGCGACGTCAAGAAATCGGCCCGCTTGAACATGATCAGCCATCTGCTCAGCCAGATCCCGTACGAGACGGTCGCGCCGAAGAAACTGAAGCTCCCCGACCGGCCGTCGGCTGACGACTATGAGCGCCCCGCCCGCGAGCTGTACAAGTATGTCCCCGACCGCGCGGGCGACCTCGAAGAAGCCTGATGGCTTCGGCCCCAGGTTGCGTGCGCTCTCGATCAGGCCACGCCGGATGCAGCGAAACGGCGCCAGACGGCGCAGAGAGGAAGGTCGACGATGACCGTAGTGCCGCCTGACGAGCGTGGAACGATGCGTCGATTCAACGAGAAGTTCATCGTCGAGGTCCGGCCGGTGCCCGCATCCTCTCGCCGAAACCTCTACATCATCGCCGGTGTGCTCGCCCTGATCGGACTGGCGGCCTTCCTCGTGATCCTGGATTCCGTTCAGGAGGGGGACGGCCTTTCGGTGATCGACAAGCCGGTGCAGGGTTGGCTCGAAGGAATGCGATCGCCGACGTTGACGGTCGTCATGGCGACCGTCGCCACGGTGTTCGGACCGGTCGCCCTGCCGATCATCGTCCTCGTCACCGTCGTGTGGTGGGGCTTCGCGGCAAAACACGCATGGCGACCATTGCTTCTGGCCGGGAGCATGATCGTCGGCGTGGCGACCGTCCAGATCCTTGCCCCGGTCATCGGCCGTGAACGGCCACCCATCAACATGATGCTGATCGGCGCGGATCACACTCCTTCCTTCCCGTCAGGACATGTGATGGGCGCGACCGATTTTCTCCTGATCACGACGTACCTGGTGTTCTCTCGTCGCCGCAATCCCGTGACGACGGTGATCGCGCTCATTGTTGCGGCCGCCCTCGCGATCGCGACGGCAGCCTCGCGGGTCTACCTGGGGTACCACTGGCCCACCGACATATTCGCGTCGATCTCGCTCTCCCTGGTCGTCGTCGGCGGTGTGATCGCCGTCGATACGTGGCGGACCGTGCGGGTCGAACCTGCCGGGCGGTTGCGGTGAACGGGGAACAGGGCCGCGTGAGCCGCGCGCCGAAGGAGGTGATCGAGGACGTCGTCGACAGTGATGCTCCCGCCGAGGTACGGATCGCGCGGTTGTGGTGGGTCGTCTCGGCTGTAGCGGCTCTCCTCCTCGTCGTCCTGCTGGCGGCTGTGATCTTCTACCGGGAGGCCGACAAGCCGTTCGGCTTCGAGGTCGAGTGGATGGGGGAGCTGGTCGAGGCGCGCGCTCCGGTGTGGACGATCCCGGCCCTGGTCTTCGACTGGGTGGGTGGCGGCATCAGCTCGTTCGTGTATGTGCCGCTCACGATCATCGGCGGGCTGCTGATCTGGCGGCGCCCGTGGGCAGCCCTGTACTACGCGATCGCCGCCATCACGAGTGTGACGATCGCGACGATCATCAAGGTTCTCGTCGGACGCCCGCGACCGACGGAGATTCTCGTTCAACCCGACTTCGGCTCCTTCCCCTCCGGCCACAGTGCCAACGCGGCGCTCATCGCGACGACCCTCGGGATCATCTTCTGGCGAACCTGGGTCTGGATAACGGGGGCTGTCTACACCATCCTGATGATGCTCAGCCGAACCTATCTCGGTGCCCATTGGATCTCGGACACCATCGGCGGGATGCTCATCGGAGTGGGTGTCGCGATCATCATCTGGGCACCTTTCGCCCTGCGGCTGTACCGCGAGCGACGGCTCCCGCACCCTCCGATCTGGGTGAAGGTGGATCGGCATCCTGCCGACCCGGATGCGGCGGGTCACGTCGACCCGTGACCCACGGATCGCCCGGCGACTGCGTCTCGCGTTGGATGAGGAGTCCGCGAACGGTAGTAGTCGCGCCAGATCAGACGGTGAAGGGGAATCCATTTGGGGATCGTGCGCAGCCCCGGAATGAACGGGATCAGGGCCAGCAGCAGAGTCAGGACGCCCATGATGAGCACGACCAGGAGGTCGGCGTTGGGTGCCGAGGAGAACGGCTCCACCTGATAGAAGAGGGAGAACAGCCAGAGCCAGGACTGCCCTGGATAGTTGCCCGTCTCGTTCATCATCCCCCACTGGTCGCCGGTGAGATGCTGGGCTGCCGCGAGGTTCTGAAAGTACGTTCCGTCGCCGAGGAAGAGGATCGCCGGCGTGTGGTCGAGGTTGTAGAAGCCGCCCTGGCCGGCCAGCGCGGCGTCGAGACCACCGCTGCGCGCCATCGCAGTGAGCGACGAGATGATCGCGGGGACGGGACCGTATGCGGCGCGCGAAGAAGGAAGCGTATCGCCCTTGTCGCCCGCGAGCGCCTTCTCGTAGGCGTTCGTCCAGCGGGTCTGCTGCGCAGCCGTCGCTGAAGACCAGAGCGCGACGGCAGGGGGCACGGTCGGAAGCGTTTTGAGTGGGGCGATCACGAACGCGTTCGCCGTGTCGATCGGGAGGCGCACACCCGAGAGGCTCTGCAGATCCAGCGGTCCGAGCGTCTGGGTCGCGTCCGGTGTCGCGTTGTAGGGCGGCCCGTAGCCGGCGGTGTCGCTCGCCTTCGCGAGCTCGGCGGTCGCGGTCGTCGCGAAGTCGACGGGTTGGCTCGTCGACCAGTCTGTGAAGGTGACGCTGGGTTCGTCCGGTGAGCCGAGGAGCGCCACGATCCCGAGAGTGAGCAGCGAAACGACGACGAAGCCGACCGTGACCTCCTTGATGAGGTCGTAGTCGCGAACGCGTCCTCGCCACGGGCGGCTCGCTACATCGTCCCGGCTGCGCCACGACATGTTCGGCGACGACGTCATCGCTCTACCTCCGACTCGTTCCCCGCGTGGACGATTTGGTCATCGGTTTCGGCTGCATCGATCGGTGGCACCACGCCGTGCATTCGCACCAGCAGCACGTGCAAGGCGACGATCGCCGCCACGGCCAACGGGAGCAGGGCGATATGCCACGTGAACATCTGCCCCAGGTCGGCGACATTGAACCAGGCGCCGACGCCCACTGCGTTCAACGCGTCTTTGCCTTCGAAGGCGATCCATTGCGAGTCGAAGTTGGTCTGGAGGAGGTAGCCGGTGAATCCGGCGACGATCGAGACGGCGAAGGCGATCACTCCGGTGATCCAGGTGAGGGCGCGCCCTCCTCGCCAGGCGGCCATCCAGTACTTGCCCCAGAGGTGCACGACCATGAACAGGAAGAACAGCTCGACGCTCCACAGGTGCACGCCGTTCGTGAAGTGCCCCAGACTCGATACGTGGTACCAGGCCGGACCGTTCAAGCTGAGGACGAGCCCGGAGATGATGACGACGGCGAGAGCGGCGAGCGCCGCCATGCCGAACACATAGATCCACGAAGCGACGTAGCTGGGCTGGTCTTGCGGTAGCAGCTTGTCCGGCGGAAGACGTTTGAGAAGCCACCGGCGCGCGCGCCCCGTCCAGGTGTAGACCTCGTCCGACGTGTCGTCCTGTCGGGTCGCGGTCGCGGTCTTCTGCGTGCTCATCTGCGGCGCCGTGCTTTCGGGAAAGGCAGCACGAGGGCGAGCACGAACAGGGCGATCATGACCGCGATGACGATCAGGTTGCCGAGTTGGATGACGAAGGCGCCCCAGCCGAGATAGATGCCGGGCGCCGCGCTTTCGATGATCTCCACAACCGCCTCCTCCGCCTTGGGTGAAGACTGCGCTCGGGGAGGCACATCGGGCAGGGCCGAAAGTCCTTCCAGCGTGCCGCCGATGACGGGCGCGGATGACGGGGCACCGATCGCGGATGCCTCGCTTTCAACCCGACCACGTCCTCACGACCCGTTCACCGGAGCGTCGCCGGCGATTCATCGGGGCGTCGTCTCGTGACCCTAGCCTCTGGGCTGGCAGCGGCGTCGCCTGGGCCCGCCCGTCAGGAGGATTGGAATGCGCTCTAGGACTCGTAGGATCTCGTTGATCGCCGCCGGCGTAGTCGTGGCAACGTTTTTCGGCGCGGCGGCCGCAGTCGCGGCGCCCACCATCGACAACGATTGGCCGTACAACACCGCTGTCAAGGCCGACAACGCCAAGACCTATACGCTCGCTGCTGTCGGCGACATCGCCTGTGAGCCGGACGACAGCGCCAACACGGCGAATCCGTCTTCCCTCAAATGCGGCAGCCCGAGCCTCGGCGGCTACGACGCTGAGTTCGCCACGGCGAAGCAGACCGACGCGATGAAGCCGGACGCGGTCGCCCTCCTCGGGGACGAGCAGTATCAGGTCGGCAAGCTGAGCGACTTCGAGGGGTCCTTCGAGCAGGCCTGGGGAGGGCTCAAGTTCCTCGAGCGGCCCGCCCCCGGCAACCACGAGTACTACTCGTACGCGAAGAAGGGTGACAACGAAGCCGGCCAGAACGGCGATGGATACTTCGCGTACTTCAACGGCCACGACCAGAGCGGCGCGCCGAACACCTCCGGCCAGGCCGGTGACGACACCAGCGCCGACCAGGGCTGGTATTCGTACAACCTCGGCAACTGGCACATCATCTCCCTCAACGCGGAGTGCAACTCCGCAGCGTTCGGCAACGACTGCTCGACCACCGACAGCGGGCTGCTCGCGCAGGAGACCCACTGGCTCACCGACGACCTGAAGAACAACCAGCAGCAGTGCACGATCGCCTACTGGCACCAGCCGACCTTCAGCGCGACCACCGCCTCGACGGCGACCGTCGCGGCCTCCGCGCCTGGCGCCGGCGGCCAGGAGGGTCAGGTGACGGATGATTGGTGGAAGCTGCTCTACGCGAACCACGCGACGCTCATCCTCAACGGTCACGAGCACGCCTACGCGCGATTCAAGCCGATGAACCCGGCCGGCCAGTACGACCCCAAGGCCGGCATCCCGGAGTTCATCATCGGCACCGGCGGTGAGGCACTCGACGCGCTCGCGACGAACGCCGACGGGACCTACGCGAACCAGAACGTGGTCACCGCCTACAACCAGGGCTACGGGACGATGAAGCTCACGCTCAAGCAGCACAGATACTCGTTCTCGTACGCCCCCGCGCTGCAGGGCGCAGGGCTCAGCGCGTCGGCCCTCGAATACTCCGACTCGGGTTCAGGCAGCTGCAACAGCTGAGCAGCGACTCCGAAACGGTGGCCCTTCCCCGATCTGGGGAGGGGCCACTATTGGGCCGTGCCGTCGGTGTAGGTGGTCACGGTGTGGGCCACCCCGCTGGTCGCGCCTGTGGCCGCGGGGCCCTGCCCGTTGATGACGTGGTCGATCGTGCCGGCGTTCGTGTTCAGCGCGACTGTGGTCAGGTCGTGCATCACCACGCCGGGCGTGTTCGGAACCTCGAATGATTGGGTCGCGTGGAGCGTCGGGTCGACGTTGGTGTAGATGTAGCTGCCCAGGCCCCACGCCTCGTGGGTTGTGACGGAGTCCGCCACCTTATAGGCCGCATAGCCGTTGACGCCGTCGTGCTGCCACGCCGCTTGGTTCGGGGCGTCGTAGGGCAGCTCGTTCTGGAAGAACACGGTCCGGCCGCGCTCGCCGTTCCAGACGACGTTGTACTTCTGGTAGTGCTCGACGAACAGGCCGGTGGCGGTCACGTCGTCGCCGTTCACGACGACTCCGGTGTCGGCGGTGTTCACCGTCCAGCCGACCGAGCCGGGCACGCCGTGGTCGGCCCGCCACGCCCAGATGTCGTCCAGGAGCGTGTGGTCGCTGTTGACCTCGAGGCTGGTTGTGGCCTTGCCGACGTGCGGTCCGCCGATGCGGAAGAACACGTCCTGCAAGGCGGTCGGGTTGCTGGCAGTGCCCACGTGCTTGCCGCCCTTTTCGTGGCCGCTGCCGACGCGCAGCAGCGTCGTGGAGTTCACCGGTCCGGCGTCGAAGGTCAGACCGGCGATGTCGACGCCTTGGACATCGGCCACCGTCATCGGGATCGCCCCGTCCTGTGCGGTGAGTGTGGCCATACCGAGACCGAGGACGACCGTGTCGGCGCGTTTCACCGCGATGCTGTGCGCGATGTCATAGACGCCCGGGGTGACGAGCAGGTTCTTGCCCTGGGCCAATGCGGAGTTGATCTTCGCGACGGAGTCACCGGGATGGGCGACGAAGAAGCTGCTCAACGGCAACGACCGGCCGGGGGTGTGGCCGTCCGCCCAGGTGGTGCCGGTGGAGTCCGTCTGCGCGCTGGGCGCGAATACGTTGTAGCTGCCGCTCGCATCCACGTAGAGGTACGGCTTCTCGCGTGACACCGGCGTGGCTGTCAGGGTGGTGTATGGCGGGTTCGGGAAGGACTGTGCCGGGGCGTTGATGTCGCCCGAGAACACCTGGTTCCACACGGCGTTGGACCAGCCCGCGCCCAGGTCGCTGTTGCGAACGTAGAACTGCTGTTGAGATCCGTTCAGCGCTCCGCCCTCCAACTTCGAGTCGGCCACGAACCCGCCGCTCGCATAGTTCGGGTTCTCGCAGTACGGCATGAAAGTGGTGTAGTCCTTCACGTCCACCCGGCGCATCGGCGCAGCCTGCGACACCGCCCACATCTCGTTGCCGGTGTGGCACCCGTCGGCGGTCGGGACCACATGGATGGTCAGGTTCGACACAGAACGCCAGAAAGTGTCCAATGCGCCGCTGCCGTTGCGGCCGGTGGCGGTCACGCCACCGTTGATGGTGACGGCCGACGGGTCCTGGCCGAGGCCATCGACCTCGGTGTAATAGCCCACCTTGATGTCCAACGGGCTGGACGGGGAACCGTAGGTGCCGGGTTCGAAAAGGAGCGCGTACCGCTGAGTGCCCATCTCGTTGTCGACCTGCTCCGAATAGACCGAGTCGACTTTGGCCTGGATGTCGGCCTGCGGCATGTCCGGAGTGAAGACGATCACGTTGGGGCCGAGGTCCGGCGTCGTGGGGCTCGGCTCAGCGACGGCACTCTGCGTGGACGCGAGGACGCCGAGGATCGCCGCGCCCACCGCCACCGCCAATCCGATCGCGCGTCGACTGGACCGGACCGTACCGACGGGCGAGGGCGAGAATGGGGGCACCGTGGACCTGCTTCCGTGCGAAGCGGCAGCCGCGCCGTCCTTGCAGGAGGGCGGATGCGCCCTCGGGTGGGCACCATCGGCCGCCTGAGTAGGGAACCCCGAAAGGCTAACCGGTTCGCTATCGGCTCGTCAACACCCCAGTGTTCTACCCCATCCGGAACGGGAAGGCCCGATTCAAGCGACAACCTCGAACCCGGCCGTGAGCAACGCCGCCTCACGGGAGGAGGGGCCGACGAGCAGTTCGAAGGCTCCGGCCTCCACTCGGCGGATTCCCGCGGCGTCCACGATCGAGCAGTCCCGGACGGCGAGCTCGAAGCGCACCCGAGCGGTTTCGCCCGGTTCCAGATCGACCTGACGGTAGGCCTTCAGCTCCTTGTCCGTCCAGCTGACGCTCGTGACCGTGTCTCGCACATACACCTGCACTGTCTCGCGGACCGGACGTCCGCCGGTGTTGCTCACGCTGATCTCGGCCACGATGTCCTCCTGAGCACTGAGCTCGGTTCGCGCGAGAGTCAGGTCGGCGTACTCCACGTTCGTGTACGACAGTCCTTCGCCGAACCCCCACGCAGGCTCCTGGGTGAGGTCGGCGTACCGGTCGCCGTGCTGCCCACGGATCTGGTTGTAGTACGTCGGCTGCTGGCCGACGTGCACGGCGAAGGAGATCGGCAGGCGGCCGGAGGGGTCGATGCGACCGGCGAGGATCTCAGCGATCGCCTGACCACCCAGCATGCCCGGGTTCGCTGCCCAGATCACGGCGGCGGCGTTCGCAACCGACGGCGGCAGGACGAGCGGCTTCGAGGCGAGGAGCACCACGACGACGGGTTTCCCTGTCGCGAGCATCGCGTCGAGCAACGCGTTCTGGCCGCCGATCAGTTCGAGTGTCGCGGTGGAGCGGCCCTCGCCGACGAGCTCGATCCGGTCGCCCACCACGGCGACCACGACGTCGGACGCCTCGGCGGCGGCGATGGCTTCGTCGATCAGGGCGGGATCCGGGGCGCACGGCACGACCACGTCGGGTCGCGGTTGCCCGTCGGGGAACGTCTTGCCGTTCGGGTCGTCCTCAAGCGTCAGGATGTCGGCGCCCCGGGCGTGCAGAACGCTCCAGCCGGGGATCGCGCGCAGACCATCGAGCACGGTGGTGATCATCTCGCGCGGCTGGCCGTCGAGCCATCCGGCCTGGCCGGATCCTCCTGCCCAGTCGCCGAGCTGGCTCTGCGCATCGTCGGCGAGCGGGCCGACGAGCGCGACACGGAGCGGCGCAGACGCGAGCGGCAGCGTCCCGTCGTTCTCCAGCAGCACGATCGAACGCCGCGCGATCTCGAGGTTCAGCTCGGCGTGCGCCGCGTTGCCGACCACGGCGTCGAGGTCGGCCGCGGGAAGGCGGGGATCCTCGAACAGTCCGAGGTCGAATTTCAGCGTCAGAATCCGAGCGACGGCGGCGTCGAAGGCGTCGTCGGCGAGCATCCCCTGCGCGACCGCCTCGAGTGCGCCCTCGTAGAACATCGGCGTCGTCATGACCATGTCGTTGCCGGCCTTCACCGCGGCAGCGGCGGCGTGCGCGTAGTCGGGCTGGACCTTCTGCTCCCAGACCATGCGGCCGATGTTGTCCCAGTCGGTGATGAGCGTTCCGGTGTACCCCCACTCTCCGCGCAGCACCTCGCTGAGCAGCCAGTCGTTCACTGTGATCGGCACACCGTCTGTGCTCTGGTAGCCGAGCATGAAGGTGCGGCATCCTTCGCGCGCCACCCGCTCGAACGGCGGCAGGAACCAGCTTCGGAGCTTGCGCCTGGAGATGTCGGCCTCGCTCGCGTCGCGGCCGCCCTGCGTCTCCGAGTACCCGGCGAAGTGCTTCGCCGTGGCGAGGATCGCCGTCGGATCGTCGAGCCCCTTTCCCTGGTAGCCGCGCACCATGGCGCTCGCAAGCTCGCCGATGAGGAAAGGATCCTCGCCGAACGTCTCGCTGACCCGTCCCCAGCGGAGGTCTCTGGCGATGCACAGCACGGGCGAGAAGGTCCAGTGCACACCCGTGACGGCGACCTCTTCTGCCGTGGCGCGGGCGACGCGCTCGATCAGGTCCGCATCCCACGACGCGGCCATTCCGAGCTGGGTGGGGTAGATCGTGGCGCCCGGCCAGAACGAGTGCCCGTGGATGCAGTCCTCGCCGACGAGGAGCGGGATCCGCAGCCGGGTCTCGGCCGTGAGCCGATTCGCTTCCAGGATCCGCTCCGGGGAGGTGTGCAGGATGGAGCCGACGTGACGTCGCAGAATGTGGTCGCGCAGGTCGTCGCGCGCGTCGAGCTGCAGCATCTGCCCGACCTTCTCCTCCACGCTCATGCGTGCGAGGAGATCAGCGACACGTTCGGCTGTCGTCAGCGATGGGTCCTGGTACGGAGTGGTTCCGGATGCCAGAGCCGCGGATGCTGATGGCAGTGTTGAAGTCATTCGGTCTTGCTCTCCAATGAGTGTCCGGCCGCTGCGGTCGTGAGCGGATCCGTGCGCACCTGAGTGACGGCGGTATTGATGTTGATGCCCTTGCGCTTCATCGCCCGAGCCCGTTCTCCGGCCGAGCGCAGGCGAGGGTTGACGTATTCGTCGATGCCGAAGTTGATCAGCGACAGTGCCACCCCGAGCAATGCGATGCACAGGCCGGCGGGAACGTACCACCACCAGTAATCCGGGAAAGCGTTGTTCTGCTGCGCCCAGAACAGGATGGTTCCCCAGTTCAGATTCGACACCGGGATGACGCCGATGAACGCGAGGGTCGTCAGACCCAGCACCGCCGCCGTCATCGTGCCGACGAAGCTCGACGCGATGATCGCCAGGAGGTTCGGGAGCATCTCCACCAGGATGACGCGGTGCAACGGCTCGCCGTTCGCCCGCGCGGCCTGGATGAAGTCGCGGTTGCGCAGCGACATGGTCTGCGCGCGCAGCACGCGCGCGCCCCAGGCCCAGCCGGTCAGACCGAGCACGGCGGCGATCAGCCAGAGCGGCGGATCCTCGAACTGCGAGGCGACGATGATCATCAGCGGCAGTCCGGGGATGACCAGGAACACGTTCGAGAGGGCCGACAGCGATTCGCTCTTCCAGCCACGCAGGTAGCCGGCGGTCACTCCGACGATGATCGCCACGACCGTTGCCATGATCGTCGCCAGGAACCCGACGACGAGGACGCCGCGCGTTCCGTAGACGAGCTGGCTGAAGACGTCCTGGCCGATGTGGGTGGTGCCCAGGAGGTGCTCCAGCGAGGGCGGCTGAAGGGTCTCGTCCAGATGCTGCGCGTTCGGATCGTAGGGAGCGATCCACGGGGCGAAGATCGCGACGAGCACGAAGACGCCCATGATGATCAGGCCGGCAGCCGACTTGGGGTTGCTGAACATCGCCAGCGAGGATTTCAGCTGCGACCAGAAGGTGACCTTCTGGGGGCGGCGCAGCCGGCCTGCGGCAAGCACGGATGCTGTCTCGGGGCTCCCGACGCCTGTGAATGGGGCGAGCGTCTGCGGCTCGCCTGCGGCCGTCTTGGGGGAAGTGCTGGTCATGGTCAGGCCTCCGTCTGACGAGTGCGGGGGTCGAGGATGGCATAGGCGATGTCCGCCAGGATGTTCGCCACCAGCACGGCCAGAACCAGGACCAGGAAGATCCCCTGCATCAGCGCATAGTCCTTCGCGCTGGTGGCGTTGAGCAGTAGCAAGCCGATGCCGGGATAGGAGAACACCATCTCCATCACGATCGTGCCGCTGACGATGAAGCCGATGGCCAGGGCGAAGCTCTGGATCTGCGGGAGCACCGCGTTGCGGGCCGCGTAGCGCCAGAGCACGCGTCGGTTCGGCATCCCCTTGGCCTGCGCGACGGTGATGTAGTCCTCGTCGAGCACGGTGAGCATCATGTTGCGCATCCCGAGCACCCAGCCGCCGATCGAGACGATCACGATGGTGATCATCGGGAGCGCGCCGTGCGAGATCACCTGGGAGATGAAGTCTGCGTTCCAGCCCGGCTCCACGCCCAGCTCGTAGGCGTGGCCCGCGGGGAACCAGCCGAGCGTGGTCGAGAAGACCGCGATCAGAATCAGCCCCACCCAGAAGTACGGCACGGTGCCCAGGAACGTCGTTATCGGAACGAACACGTCCAGACGTCCGCCGCGCTTCCACCCGATCACCGCACCGAGGCTCGTCCCGATCAGGAACGAGATCACGGTGGCGAAGCCGACCAGCCCGAGCGTCCACGGCAGCGCCGAGGCGATCGCGTCGCCCACCGGCGCCATCCCCGTGGAGATGGAGACGCCCAGGTTGCCGTGCAGCAGCATGTCCCAGTAGTTGACGTACTGCTGCCACAGCGGGACCGACTTGTCGAGGCCGAACAGGAGCCGCAGCGCCTTCTCGGCGTCGGGGGTCAGCTGACCTTGGCTCCGCGCCATGTACGCGTCGACCGCGTCGCCTTTCATCAGGCGGGGCAGGAAGAAGTTGATGGTGATGGCGGCCCAGAGAGTGAACGCGTAGAAGGCTGTGCGGCCGCCGATGAAACGCCAGGGCACGCGGACGCCGCGGCGCTCGGCCCGTGCGGCCGTCGTCCCGATGAGCGTCGGATCGGCGGGCGTCGGGTCGGCGGGAAGCCGGCCGGCGGGCGTTGTCGTTTCGGCGCTCACAGCGCACCTCCTTCAGTCTGTGCGGTCAGTGCCCCGAAGTGGTTCTCGGGGTCGGGGGACGCTGCGCGGAGCTCGCGCGTATAGAGGTCTCGCGGGCGGAGGATCACATCGTCGGCGGGTCCGTGCTCGACGATCCTGCCCTGATTGAGCACGATGATCTCGTCGCTGAAGTGCCGGGCCGTGGCCAAGTCGTGGGTGATGTAGAGCACCCCGAGACCTTCCTCGCGCTGCAGATCGGCGAGGAGGTTCAGCACTCCGAGGCGGATCGACACGTCGAGCATCGACACCGGCTCGTCGGCCACCAGCAGCGCGGGCCGGGACGCCAGCGCGCGTGCGATGGCCACGCGCTGCCGCTGGCCGCCGGAGAGCTCGTGCGGACGGCGGTCGATCACCGCATCCGCATCCAGCTGAACGCGCCGCAGCAGGCGTCGCACTTCGTCGTCGACCTCTTTGCGCGGGACGACATGGTCGAGCCGGAGCGGACGTTCGATGTGGTGCCGGATCGAGTGCGAGGGGTTCAGCGAGGCGAACGGGTCCTGGAAGACCATCCGCAGCTGCTGACGGTACCGCCGCAGCCGCTTGCCCGTCCGGGGGATCGGGGCGCCGTCCAGCAGCACCTCGCCACGCGTGGGGGTCTCCAGCTGTGTGAGGATCTTCGCGATCGTCGACTTGCCGCTGCCCGACTGGCCGACCAGCCCGATGGTCTGGCCGGGACCCAGCGTGAAGCTGACGTCGTCCAGCGCTTTGAGCTGTCCGGATCCGCGGACGTTGTAGATCTTGGTGACGTTCTTGAACTCGAGCGTCGTCATCGGACCACCACTCCTCTCTCGCCGGTGAGCCGTGGGAACGACCGGAGCAGCTTGCGCGTGTACTCGTTCTGGGGGTCGGTCCAGATCTGCTCGGCCGTGGCCAGCTCGACGATCTCGCCTTCGCGCATGATCGCGATCCGGTCGCTGATCTCCAGCAGCAGCGGGAGGTCGTGGGTGATGAAGACGACGGAGAAGCCGAAGTCGTGGCGGAGCTGGGAGATCTGCTTGAGGATCTCGCGCTGCACGAGCACATCGAGGGCCGTCGTCGGCTCGTCCATCACCATCAGCTGGGGGCGGAGCGCGAGGGCCATGGCGATCATGACCCGCTGGCGCATACCGCCCGAGAGTTCGTGGGGGTAGGAGCGCACACGCTGGCCGCCCACCTTCACGATCTCCAGGAGCTCGATCACGGCCGCTCGGCGCTCCGACCGGTTCATGTCGGGACGGTGCACCTGGAACACGTCGTCCAGCTGGGATCCGATGGTCGCCACCGGATTGAGGGCGTTCATGGCCCCCTGGAAGACCATGGAGATCTTGTCCCACCGGAAGCGGCGCATCTGCTCCGCATCGAGGGCGTTGATGTCGATGTCGTCGCCGCCTTCGTCGTGGAAGACGACGCTGCCGCTGGTGATGACCGCCGGGGGCTTGAGCAGGCGCTGCACGCCGTAGGCGAGGGTGGTCTTGCCGCACCCGCTCTCGCCGGCCAGGCCGACGATCTCGCCGCGCTTGATGTCGAGGGTGACGTTCTTGACCGCCGCGACCGGCGGATCCACGTCGTACACGACGGAGAAGTCGCGTACAGAGAGAAGGGAGTCTGTCATGAGGGTGTCGCTTTCATGCTGTCCGCGGATCGTCCGGGGTGGACTCGGGCACGAAGCCCTCGTCCACCCCGGACGCGCTGGGTGACTACTTGCCCGCGGGCTTCAGGTTCATGAGCACCTGAACCGCCGAAGGCTGCGTCGGGTCAGCGGTCGCGTACTGGTCCTTCTCGCTCGGCCAGCCCGTGAACTTCCGGGTGTTGTACTCGGCGAGCTGCGGGTGGGTACCGATCGGAATGGCCGGGACGTCCTCCACGAAGATCTTCTGCAGCTTGTGCAGCGCAGCGGTCCTGGACGCGTTGTCGGAGGCCTGCGCGTACTCCTTGAGCAGAGCGGTCGCCTCCGGGTTCTTGTAGCGTCCGAAGTTGTCCGAGACTTTGCCGTCGGCGGCCTGATCGAGGTAGGTGCTGTTCATGACATCGTCGTAGATGTGCCACGGGTTCGAGCCGGAGCCGGTCCAGTGCAGGACGGCATCGAAGTTGCCGGAGGCGACGTTGGCGAACCAGGTGTCGGCGTCGGGTGTTGCGACCTTCGCGTCGGCGCCGAGCGTGCTCTTGATCTGCGTCGCGACCAGCTGGATGCCGGTGACGTAGTCGTTCCAGCCCTGCGGGTCCTGCAGGGTGAAGGAGACCGGGGAGCCGGACGGATCGATCAGAGCGCTGCCCTTCCAGGTGTATCCCGCGTCGGTCAGCACCTTCTTGGCGCCGTCGACATCGATCGAGAAGGACTGGTCCTTGTACTCGGGGGCGATGTACTGGTCACCGGTCGGCTGGGGGATGCCGGTCACGTTCGTCAGTTCCGGTCCGGCATTGCTGCGCGCCTTCTCGGCGTGCGCCTTCCGGTCGATGACCATGTTGACGGCCTTGCGGAACGCGACGTTGTTGAACGGAGCCTTCGTCGTGTTGACCACGATCATGTCCGGGCTCAGGACGTTGGCGCCCCAGAACACGTTGTGCTTCGGGTCCTTGTCCACGTAGTTCTTCTGATAGTCGGTGATGAAGATCTGCGCCCAGTCGGTCTCACCGCTCTGGAGAGCGCGGAGCAGGCCCGTGTTGTCGTTGTACTCGAGGTACTTCAGTTCGCCCACCGGTGCCTTGCCGCCCCAGTAGTCGGTGCGAGCCTTCAGCACGACGCCCTGCGACGAGAAGGACTTGATCGTGTACGGCCCGGTGCCGATCGCGTTCTTCACCGCGTCCTTCGTCGGGTCTGCGATGCCCTTCCACTGGTGCTCGGGAACGATGGCGACCTGCAGCACGTCACCCTGCTTGACGAACTTCGACTCGCTGAAGCTCAGGACGACGTTGTCGCCGTCCTTCTTGACCTCGGTCAGCTTGAGGCCGCCCAGGTCGAGTGCCGGGGTGCTCTTGATCAGGTTGTACGTGAACACGATGTCGTCTGCGGTGAAGGGCTTGCCGTCGCTCCACTTGACGTTCGCCCGCGGGGTGACCGTCAGCTGCGTGTAGTCGGAGTTCCATTTGACCTTCGAGGCGAGCCACGGCGTCGTCTCGTTCTTGCCGACCGGGTTGACGATCGCGAGGGGCTCGTAGAGCATCCGGTCGTAGCCGAGCGACATACCGGAACCGGTAGTGATGAACGGGTTGTTGATCTGAGTCGCCAGAATGGCGGCGCCGTCCGGCTTCGCGACGGTGAGCGAGCCTCCGCTCGAACCGGTCGTCCCGGACGAACCGTTCGACGAGCAGCCGGTGAGCGCAAGTGCGCTGATGGCTGCGATCGCGGACACCGTGAATAGCGTTTTCCTAAGCCTCATTGCTTCTCCTTCTGGCGGACACATTCGTTGTGCCCTTGGTGCGGGATGTCGGCTGACGATAACTTGCTTACTGGTCAGAAAGCAAGTTGGTGCGAGGTTACTGAGTGGTAAGCTCCAACGCAAGCGGCACGAGACAGAGGACGGCACGCATGGTCACGACGGGCGCCAGCACCACTCCTCGCCCGGAGACCGAGCGCAAGCGCAAAAAGATTCTCCGGGCGGCGATCGAGACATTCGGCACCAAAGGGTCCGCCAACGGCACCCTCACCGACATCGCCGATCAGGTCGGGATGACTCACGCCGGCGTGCTGCACCACTTCGGATCCAAGCAGAATCTGCTCCTCGAAGTGCTCGAGTTCCGTGACCAGGACGACGTCGCGCACCTTGCCGGCCGTCACATCCCCGGCGGTCCCGCTCTGTTCGCACACCTCGTCGACACCGCGTTCCGCAACTCGCTGCGCCCCGGGATCGTGCAGGTCTACACCGTGCTCTCCTCCGAATCGGTGACCGACGACCACCCCGCGAAGGCGTACTTCCACGAGCGGTACCACACCCTGCGCCTCGAGATCGACGAGGCGTTCCGCGAACTGTGCGCGCAAGAGAACGTGAGCGACCCCGACACGATCGACAGGGCCTCAGCATCCATTCTCGCGGTCATGGACGGATTGCAATTGCAGTGGCTGCTCGACCCCGAGGCGATCGATCTCGCGAAGGCGAGCGAGTTCGCCATCGAGGCGATCGTGAACGGTGTCCTGCATCCAGGACCGACGGTGTCTTCGTACGTCCACGCGCAGGCTACGGGCGAGTGAGGAACGCGAGTTCGACGATCCAGCGGGTCTTGCGTCGCTCCGTGCGAGGGTCTGTCAGATAGATCTCGAACCGACCTGCGAAGGCTTCGCCTCCGGGGTGCGGCTGTGTGTCCAGTTCGAGGCCGTGCTCGCGAACCCACTCGTGGATGTAGCGGTTCGCCGCGAGTGACTTCGCTCGGTACGCCAGCACGGCATAGTTGCCGGCGGGCACGATCCCGGCCTCGACGCGATCGTCCGCAGCGTCGGACTCACCCACGACACCGACCTCGATCGCCATCAGATCCGACATGTTCACCACGTGAAGGCGGAGGAAGAAAGGCCCCGTCGGCTCGACACCCTGCTCATCGAGCCAGCCGATCAGTTCCGCGAGCAAGCGGTCTCGATTGGAGAGCATCGTCCTGAAGGGAACGGTCTCACGGATGCCGAGGGTCGCCACAGACGGGCGGAACTCCAACTCGGGACCACTCACGACATCCAACTCGCCTGCACGCACGTCAACATCCTCGCACGCGGGCGGTTACTCGAGCTCTCGTCGCAGGCGGCGCCGACGTCGCGGTCCACGGCCCGCAGGGTAGATCTCTCTTCCCCGACGTCACTTCCTCGTTCTCTCGGTCGTGAACGCGGTCGTGAACGCTCTGCGCGGATGCCTGAGCGCGCTCAGCGAGGTCACCTCCGGGAGCGAGAGAGCGTCGACGATCCATCCGGCTATGACGCGGAACTTCCGATTCACGGTCGGGACGAGGAGGCCGTGATATGCGCGGTGAACCAGCCAGGCGGGCAGCCTCTTCAGCTTCACGCCCATGATCAGTGCGGCTCCGTCCCCGACGCCATAGCTGGCGATGGTGCCGAGGGATGCGTGGCGATACTCCTCGAGATCCTCGCCGCGGATCTCGTTCACGATGTTGCGGGCGGCGACGCCCGCCTGGCGGATGGCGTTCTGCGCGTTCGGCGTGTAATACGCCGGCTGCTTGGCGGCGGTCAGGTCGGGGACCTGCGCATTGTCGCCGAGCGCCCACGCTCCGCCGATCACGCTGCCGTCGTCGCGGGTCACCCGCAGCCGCGTGTCGGCGATGATGTGTCCTTTGGGGCCGAGGGGCGCATCCGTGTTCTCGAGCGTCGGGCTGGGGCGCACTCCTGCGGTCCAGATGAGCGTCGCGGCGTCGAAGGTGTCGCCGCTCGACAGCTCGATGCAGCCGTCGACGCACGACGTGACGGTCGTCTCGAGCCGCACGTCGATGTCGTGCCTGCCGAGTTCGCCGAGCGTCCACTTCGAGAGGTCGGGTCCCACCTCGGGGGCGACCCTGTCGAGCGCCTCGACCAGCATCCAGTGCACGTCGGAGCGGCCCAGGTTGGCGAAGCTGTCGACCGCCTGCATGCTCACGTCACGCAGCTCGCTGATGGCCTCGACACCGGTGTATCCGGCGCCGACGAAGACGAAGGTGAGCAGTTTCCGGCGCTCGGCCGGATCGGTGGTCGCCGCCGCCTTCGCCACGCAGTCGAGAACGTTGTCGCGTGCGGAGACCGCCTCCTCGACGGTCTTGAAGCCCACTCCCATTTCCTTCAGCCCTGGCGTGAGGAAGGTGCGCGTGACAGCTCCGAGGGCGAAGACCACGTGGTCGAAGTCCAGCTTCAGGATGCTGCCGTCGAGCGAGCGCACCGAAGCCGAGTGATCGGCGAGACTCAGGGAGTCCACGGTGCCGCGGACGACGCGCGACGTCTTCAGGGTGCGGTGAAGCGGGACTGTGACATCCCGCGGAGCGACGTGACCACCGGCCACCTCGGGGAGGAGTGGCTGGTAGGTCATGTAGGGGCTCTGATCGACCACGGTGATCTGCATCGGCGTCTTCCCGCGGTGCCGTTGCAAGCCGAGGGCGGTGTAGAGACCGGCGTAGCCACCGCCGAGGATGAGGACACGCTTGGTTTCGTTCGGGGACATCCCGGGCCGCCTTTCCGACCGGCCCGGGCCAGTCGGGGGCCGTCGAACGGGATGGTACGCGCGGCGGAGTGCTCGGGGTACCGCGTAAGGGCTGCGGGATACGGGATCCCCGGGATCGGCTAGTGCCCGAACTCGGTCGCCAGCAATCGAGTCCGGACTTGCTGGGTCGAAATCGTCCATTGCGGCCCACCAAGTCCGGACTCGATTGCTGGCGCCGATGGCGGGCGCCGAGCGCGGGCGCCGAGCGCGGGCGCCGATGGCGGCCCGCAATGCAAGAAACCCCCGCCATGTAGAAGCTAGGCGAGGGTTCCAGTGGCTCCGACCGGCATCGATCCGGTGACCTTTCGATTTTCAGTCGAACGCTCTACCAACTGAGCTACAGAGCCGAAGCCGGGCCAGCTTCCGCGGAAACTGTGTCGGCCTCTAGACGGAAGCCCTTCCTCTCGGAAGGGCTTCTCGCCGTGGCGACCCTGACGGGACTTGAACCCGCGACCTCCGCCGTGACAGGGCGGCACGCTAACCAACTGCGCTACAGGGCCTCGATGTGAAGCTGTTCAATTATAGGTGATGCCAGTGACCCCAACGGGATTCGAACCCGTGCTACCGCCGTGAAAGGGCGGCGTCCTAGGCCACTAAACGATGGGGCCGGACGGCCTCGACTCGCTTCCGCGATCCGCATGACCACCGACGCATAAGCATACGGAATCCCGACGGCAAATGCCAATCGGGCGTGCGACACCCGGGCCGCCGCAACCCACCAGACCACGACCAGCCCGCGAATCGCCACGGTTTCGCCACCAAGTCGCGTTACATTCGCACTCGACGGCCGCCGGGTCGTCCGTGTAGCCGCACGCCATCCCCCGTCTTGTCGACCCCTTCCGAGCCCCCGACACTGGGCTTGTGAGGGGCATGTTGCTAAAGTTGCACACGTTGACAACGGGATCCGTGTGACTCATGTGACTGAAGCCGCACACGAGCAACGGGTTCGAGGACACGATGAATCGCACTGAAACGGACACTCAGCACCTTCAGCGCGCTCGCTTGCGCGGCAGAGCCGGTGCGCGCCGGTGGCGTCTCAAGACCGCGCTCGCCGCCACGATCGTCTCCGTCGTCGCCGTGGTCGGCTCCGTCGCCGCCCCCGCTTACGCCGACTACCCCAGCTGGTCCGACGTGCAGAAGGCCAAGGCGAACCAGTCCGCCGCCGGCGCTCAGGTCCGCAAGATCAACGGGTTCATCTCGCAGCTCAAGGTCCAGGTCGCGACGACCCAGGCGGCAGCGGTCAAGCGCGGCGAGGAGCTGGAGATCGCGCAGGCCAAGTTCGACGATGCGAGCATCAAGGCCGCCGCCATCCAGAAGCAGGCCGACGAGAGCAAGGCCAAAGCGGATGCGGCCAGCGCGCAGGCCGGCAAGCTCGCCTCCCAGCTCTACCGCACGGGCGGCCGCAACCTCACCGCCAACCTGTTCCTGAGCGGCAACGGCGCCTCCACGCAGAGTCCCGACAAACTCCTGTCCGATCTCGGCAGCATGTCGAAACTCGTCGAGCAGTCCAACAAGGTCTATGCCGACGCCAAGACGTCGCAGAACGCGTCCAAGGCTCTCGCCGAGCAGGCCAAGGTGGCCAAGGCCGAGCGCGAGAGACTGCGCATCGCGGCGCAGGCCGCGCTGAAGGCGGCCGCCGAAGCGGCGCTCGCCGCCCAGGCCAAACTGAAAGAGCAGCAGAAGCAGATCATCGTGATGCAGGCCCAGCTGGCCGCGCTCAGGGACAAGACCGCCAAGACGGTCGCCGGCTACCAGAAGGGCGTCGCTGTCGCGGCTGCACGTGCGGCGGCCGCGGGCTCCGGCGGCCTCCCCGGCGGATACGTCGGCCCGCAGGGCTGGGCGGTACCTGCCGCCGGTCCGATCACCGACGGCTTCGGGCCGCGCGTCTCGCCCGGCGGCGGCATCGGGAGCACCTGGCACATGGGCATCGACATCGGCGCGTACTGCAATGCGCCCATCTACGCGGCCGCCGCAGGAACCGTGGAGTACGCCGGGCCGAACGGCAGCTACGGCAACTTCGTCCTGATCACCAACGGCAACGGAGTCGAGACCGGCTACGCGCACATCCGTGACGGCGGCATCATGGTCGGCATCGGCCAGCACGTCGGCGCCGGCCAGCCGATCGCACACGTCGGGACGACCGGAGCATCCACCGGATGCCACCTGCACTTCGAGGTGCGCATCAACGGCGAGAAGATCGACGGGATCCCGTTCATGAGGGAAAGGCAGGCACCACTTGGCTAGCCACAACGAGAAGAATTCGCGTCTCCGGCCGGGCATCGCGATCGGCGCGGGCGTGATGGGGGTCGTCACGGCATCCATCGGCGTGATCACGCCGCCGGCGTTCGCCGCCGACTACCCGTCGTGGAACGACGTTCAGCAGGCGAAGGCCAACGTGGCCAACCAGCAGGCGATGGTCACCAACATCACCAATCTGATCAACGGGCTGCAGTCGAGCGTCGACGCTGCGCGCATCGAGTCGGAGAAGGCCGCCGAGGCGTACTTCCAGGCCAAGAACGCTTTGGACAAGGCGACCGTCAAGGCGGCCGACCTCCAGAAGCAGGCGTCCGACGCCGCTGCGAAAGCCAAGACCTCGAAGATGCGCGCCGGCCTCCTGGCCTCGCACCTGGCGAAGTCGGGCGGCGGCGACATGTCGGTCGACCTCATGCTGAAGGGCGGCGGAACCGGCTCAGACGCCGACAAGCTGCTTTATCAGCTCGGAACGATGAGCAAGCTGACGGCACAGTCCCAAGACGTGTACGCGCGGGCCACGAACGACCAGAACGCTGCCGAGTCGCTGACCGCGCAGGCCGAGGTCGCGAAGCACGCGCGCGAAGACCTCGCGACCAAGGCGACGGCGGCGCTCGCCGCGGCCAAGGATGCGCAGCTCAAGGCCCAGACGGCGCTCGCCACCCAGCAGGCGAAGTCGACCGAGCTGATCGCTCAGCTCGCCACGCTCAAGAACACCTCGGCGCACACCGAAGCCGCCTACCTCCAGGGGGAGCGGATCAAAGCCGCCCAGGCGGCGGCGGCTGCGGCAGCTGCGGCGGCGAAGGCCGCGGCGGACAAGGCGGCAGCGGACAAGGCCGCGGCGGACAAGGCGGCTCAGGAAGCGGCGAACCACGGCGGCGGAAACGGCGGGGGCAACTCCGGCGGAGGCAACTCCGGAGGTGGCGGCGGCGGTTCCCACTCCGGCGGTGGCGGCGGAGTGGTCGCGCCGCCGAACGGCAACGTCGTCGACACCGCGATCGCCTACGCGCGCGCCCAGCTCGGCAAGCCGTACATCTTCGGCGGCGAGGGCCCCGGCGGCTACGACTGCTCCGGGCTCACCATGAAGGCGTACGGGTACGCCGGCGTCTACATCGGCAGCCACTCGGTCAACGACCAGTGGTACACCGCCGCACGCCGGGGCCAGATCGTCTCGGCCGGCCAGCGACAACCCGGCGACCTCATCTTCTGGGGCAGCGGGCCGGGCAGCTTCTACCACGTGGGCATCTACATCGGCGGCGGCATGATGATCGCCGCTCCCACCGAGGGGGATGTCGTCAAGGTCCAGTCGGTCTGGGGTTCGCCCTGGTACCAGGTGGCACGCCCCTCTGCCTGACGGCCGAGCCACGAACAGCGACGACGAAGGCTCCCGACCGCGATGGTCGGGAGCCTTTTGTCAGCCGGCTGAGGGTCAGTGGCCTTCTTCGGCGAGCTTCGTGAAGCCGGCCTCGACGATCGCCTCGGCTTCGGCCGCGTCGCCCCAGGCGTCGACCTTGACCCACTTGCCCGGCTCGAGGTCCTTGTAGCGCTCGAAGAAGTGCTGGATCTCGTTGCGGGTCTGCTCGGGGATGTCCTGCACATCCTGGATGTGCTGCCAGCGCGGGTCCTTGTAGGGCACCGCGATGACCTTGGCGTCGCTGCCGGCCTCGTCGCTCATGTTGAGCACTCCGACCGGTCGGACCTTCACGCCCACTCCCGGGAACACCGGGTACTCGAGCAGCACCAGCACGTCGACGGGGTCGCCGTCGAGGCCGAGGGTGTTCTCGAAGAAGCCGTAGTCGGTGGGGTAGACGAAGCTCGTGAACAGAACGCGGTCCAGGTACACGCGACCGGTCTCGTGGTCGACCTCGTACTTGTTGCGGCTGCCTCGGGGGATTTCGATGATGACGTCGTATTCGGCCATGCTGCTCTCTCCTCGTTTGAAAGTCTGCAATAACGTTACTGGATGCACGTTGACGGTTCATCGGACGCCTCCCGTCGCCCACGGCTCACCCCGGCGATCGCGGATGTGCGCCGTGCCGTGCGCGAGTCCCTCGCGACCGCTGCCGCCCTGGAGGCCGCCGACCCGCACGACGACCACGGGCCCGCCCGACCGCAACCTCTCGCGCCGGATGCTCTGGTGCTGGTCGGCCTGAGCGGGGGAGCCGACTCGCTCGCGCTCGCCGCGGCGGCAGCGTTCGAGGCTCCGCGGGCGGGCTACCGCGCGGGCGCGATGATCGTCGACCACGGCCTGCAGTCCGGTTCGGCTGGAGTCGCCGCCCGGGCCGCCGAGACGGCGCTCGGGCTCGGCCTCGGCCCGGTCCTCGTCGAGACGGTCGAAGTGGATGCGCGATCCGGCGGACCCGAGGCGGCCGCCCGTGCCGCTCGCCACGGCGCGTTCGACCGTGCGCTGGCCTCGACCGGCGCTGCGCGCATCCTTCTCGCACACACCCTGGACGACCAGGCGGAGACCGTGCTGCTCGGCCTCGCCCGTGGCTCGGGGCCCACCAGCCTGCAGGGGATGCTCCCGGACACCGGCCGGCTGCTGAGGCCGCTCCTCGCCGTGCGCCGGGAGACGACCCGGGCGTTATGCGACGAGAGCGGTCTCCCGTTCTGGGACGACCCGCACAACGACGACCCCGCCTACGCGAGGGTGCGCGTGCGGGCATCCGTGCTGCCGCTGCTGGAGCGCGAGCTCGGGCCGGGCGTCGCCGAGGCGCTCGCCCGCACGGCGGAGCAGCTCCGCGAGGACAACGCGGCTCTCGACGGTCTGGCGCTCGACTGGGCGCTCGAACTGGTGAGCCAGACCGACGACGGCGATGTGGCCCTCGACGTGCGCGGACTCGCCGCCGACCCGCCCGCCCTGCGGCAGCGCATCATCCGGCTCGTCGTCTCCGCCGAGTTCGGGATCTCGCTCAGCCGCACCCACACCCTGGCCGTCGCCGAGCTCATCACCGACTGGCACGGCCAGAAAGCGCTCAGCCTGCCAGGCGTTAGAGTTGTCAGGCAGAACGGACTGCTCATCTTCTCTTCTCGAACGTAAGTTCATTCCTCACACCGAAGGACCGCACCGCCCTCATGGAGTTCACGGACGTTAACGACGACCTGACCGAGATCCTGATCACCGAGGAGCAGATCCGCTCCCGACTCGCCGAGCTCTGCCGCGAGATCGAGCGCGACTACGCCGGCAAAGACCTGCTGCTGGTCGGCGTGCTGAAGGGCGCGGTCATGGTGATGGCCGACCTCGCGCGCGAGCTGAAGCTGCCGATCACGATGGACTGGATGGCGGTGAGCTCCTACGGCTCGGGCACCGCGTCGAGCGGCGTGGTCCGCATCCTCAAAGACCTCGACACCGATCTCAGCGGCAAGACCGTGCTGATCGTCGAAGACATCATCGACTCGGGGCTCACCCTCTCGTGGCTGCTCGCCAACCTGCACTCGCGCGGTCCGGAGTCCATCGAGATCTGCACGCTCCTGCGCAAGCCGGAGGCCGCGCGCGTCGAGATCGACGTCAAGTACGTGGGCTTCGAGATCCCCAACCAGTTCGTCGTCGGGTACGGTCTCGACTACGCGGAGAAATACCGCAACCTGCGCGGCGTGGGGATCCTCGCGCCGTCGGTCTACAGCTAGCATCGCGAGCCGCGCAGACGCTCTGCACGCGGTGAGCGAACACGCAGCCGCCACACAGCGCCAGGGCGGTACTCTTGCAAAACCATGAACGTCAAGAAGATCTTCCGCGGGCCGATTCTCTACATCGTGCTGGCCATCATCGCCGTGTGGATCGGCTCGAGCCTGATCACGATGTCGGGATTCAAAGGAGTATCGACCCAGAAGGGTCTCGAGCTCCTCAAAGACGACAAGGTGGCGAGTGCCAAGATCGTCGACGGTGAGAACCGCGTCGACCTCACGCTCACGCAACCCGACAAGACACTCGGCAGCGAGGTCCAGTTCTACTACGTCACGCCCCGCGGCCCCGACGTGGTCAAGGCTGTCGACGACGCCAACCTGAGCAAGGGCTTCGACGACGAGGTGCCCCAGCCCAACTGGCTGCTCTCGGCGCTCGGCTTCCTGATCCCCGTGCTGCTGATCGGCGTGTTCTTCTGGATCATGCTCTCCGGCATGCAGGGCGGCGGCAACAAGGTCATGCAGTTCGGCAAGTCGCGGGCGAAGCTCGTGACGAAGGAGAGCCCGAAGGTCACCTTCGACGATGTCGCGGGCGCCGACGAGGCCATCGAAGAGCTCGAAGAGATCAAAGACTTCCTGAAGGAGCCCGCCAAGTTCCAGGCGGTCGGCGCGCGCATCCCCAAGGGTGTGCTGCTGTACGGCCCTCCCGGAACGGGTAAGACGCTGCTCGCCCGCGCCGTCGCCGGAGAGGCGGGCGTGCCCTTCTACTCCATCTCGGGTTCCGACTTCGTGGAGATGTTCGTGGGCGTCGGCGCCAGCCGTGTGCGCGACCTGTTCCAGCAGGCCAAGGAGAACTCCCCGGCCATCATCTTCGTCGACGAGATCGACGCGGTCGGACGCCACCGCGGCGCCGGCCTCGGCGGCGGCCACGACGAGCGCGAGCAGACCCTGAACCAGCTGCTCGTCGAGATGGACGGCTTCGACCCCAAGACCAACGTCATCCTGATCGCGGCGACCAACCGTCCCGACATCCTCGACCCCGCGCTCCTGCGTCCTGGCCGGTTCGACCGCCAGATCGGCGTGGATGCGCCCGACATGGTCGGCCGCAAGAAGATCCTCGAGGTGCACGGCCGTGGCAAGCCGCTCGCCGCATCCGTCGACCTCGAAGTGCTCGCCCGCAAGACGCCCGGCTTCACCGGCGCCGATCTGGCGAACGTGCTCAACGAGGCCGCGCTGCTCACGGCTCGCTCCAACGCGCAGCTCATCGACAACCGCGCTCTCGACGAGGCCGTCGACCGTGTGATCGCCGGCCCCCAGAAGCGCACCCGCGTGATGAAGGACCAGGAGAAGCTGATCACGGCGTACCACGAGGGTGGGCACGCTCTCGCCGCCGCGGCGATGCGTCACACCGACCCGGTCACCAAGATCACGATCCTCCCGCGTGGCCGCGCACTCGGCTACACGATGGTCATGCCGCTCGAAGACCGCTACTCCGTCACACGCAACGAGCTGCTCGACCAGCTGGCGTACGCGATGGGCGGCCGTGTCGCCGAGGAGATCATCTTCCACGACCCGACCACCGGCGCCTCGAACGACATCGAGAAGGCGACCTCCATCGCCCGCAAGATGGTCACGGAGTACGGCATGAGCGCCGACATCGGCTCGGTCAAGCTCGGCCAGGCCAACGGCGAGATGTTCCTCGGTCGCGACATGGGTCACCAGCGCGACTACTCGGAGCGCATCGCCGAGCGCGTCGACGCCGAAGTGCGTGCCCTCATCGAGAAGGCGCACGACGAGGCCTGGGAGGTCATCAACGAGAACCGCGCGGTGCTCGACCGCCTCGCGGCCGCTCTGCTGGAGCAGGAGACCCTCGACCACAACGAGATCGCCGAGATCTTCGAAGACGTCGTGAAGCTGCCCGAGCGCCCGCAGTGGCTCTCGAGCGACAAGCGTCCACTCTCGGATGTCCCCCCGATCGAGTTCCCGAAGGCCAAGGCGCCCATCGACGCCGGCGCCGTGGACGGTGGAATCGACTCCGAGCCGCCGTCGAAGCCGAAGCGCGCCCCCGTACGCAAGCCGCGTCCGGCCACGGCGTAAAGCCGACGCGCGCATGACCGGTTTCGATCGTTCGCGCATCGAGGCGGCTGTCGCCGAGATCCTCGCCGCCATCGGCGAGGATCCGTCGCGTCCGGGGCTCGCAACAACGCCGTCGCGGGTCGCCGACGCGTACGAGGAGTTCTTCGCGGGCGTGGGCAAAGACCCGTTCGACGAGCTGGGCGAACCCGTGCCGCTCGAAGGCCACGAGGCCGAGACGGTGCTGCTGCGCGACATCCGGTTCCGCTCGGTGTGCGAGCACCACCTGCTGCCGTTCCTGGGCGTCGCCCATGTCGCCTACCTCCCCGGGGAGCGCGTCGTCGGGCTCGGGCGCATCCCGAGGGTGATCGAGACCCTCTCCGCCCGCCCCCAGATGCAGGAGCGTCTGACCGAGGAGATCGCGGACACCCTCGAGAGCGGCCTCGGTGCGCGGGGCGTGCTCGTGGTGCTCGACGCCGCGCACTCCTGCGTCACCACGCGGGGAGCGCGCCAGACCGACAGCACGACGGTCACCATGGCCAGCCGTGGGGCCTTCGCGGATCCCGTCGCCCGTGCCGAGCTCGTCACCCTGATCGGACGTGGCATCGCGTGACGCTCATCATGGGCGTCCTCAACGTGACACCGGACTCGTTCAGCGACGGCGGCCTCTGGTTCGAACCGGACGCGGCCATCGACCACGCGCTCGACCTCGTCGCCCAGGGGGCCGACATCGTCGACGTCGGCGGAGAGTCCACCCGGCCTGGAGCCGTGCGCGTCGACCCGCTCGAGGAGCAGGCACGTGTCGTCCCGGTCATCCGCGAGCTCGCCGGCCGCGGCATCACCGTGAGCGTCGACACCATGAACGCGTCGACCGCGCGCGCCGCCGCCGGCGCGGGTGCGGCGATCATCAACGACGTGTCCGGCGGCCTCGCCGACCCGGACATGCCGCAGGCCGTGCTCGACACGGAGCTGCAGTACGTCGTGATGCACTGGCGCGGCCAGAGCAACTCGATGGACACCCTCGCCACCTACGCCGACACCGTCGCGGAGGTGCGCTCGGAGCTTTCCGCCAGACTCACGGATCTCGTCGAGCGCGGTGTCGACCCCTCGAAGCTCATCGTCGACCCGGGGCTCGGGTTCTCCAAGACCGGCGCCCACAACTGGCAGGTGCTCGGCAACCTCCCCGCCTTCGAGACGCTCGGCTACCCCGTGCTCATCGGCGCCTCGCGCAAACGCTTCCTCGGCGCCCTCCTGCCCGAAGACGCCCCGGCCACCGAGCGGGATGCGCCCACCGCGGTGATCAGCGCCCTCGCAGCGCAGGCCGGAGCCTGGGCGGTGCGCGTCCACGACGTGCCCTCGACGCGTGTCGCGCTGGATGTGGTCCGGGCATGGCAAGCTGGAAGAGATGACTAGGCCAGCTTCGTCCGGGGGATCCGACGCGATCATCCTCACCGGTCTGCGCGTGCGCGCCAACCACGGCGTCTACGACTTCGAGCGCGAGAACGGTCAGGACTTCGTGATCGACGTCACCGCGCGCCTCGACCTGGCTGCGGCGGCGGCGAGCGACGACGTGGCGAACACCGTGCACTACGGCGAGCTCGCCGTCGAGGTGACGGATGCCGTGCGCCGCGACCCGGTCGACCTCATCGAGACCGTGGCGGAGCGCATCGCGTCCGTCGTGCTCGAGCACCGCCCCGTCCAGTCCGTCGAGGTCACCGTGCACAAACCGGATGCCCCCATCGAAGTCCCCTTCGCCGATGTCGCCGTGCGCATCGTGCGGGAGCGATCGTGAGCGGCGGCGTGCGTCCCAAGCCCCAGCGGTTGCGTCCGGCGGTGCCGGGCGTGCTCGCGTTCGGCGCGAACCTGGGGGAGCGCGAGGCGACCCTGCGCGCGGCCCTGGCGGCCCTCGACTCTGTGCCGGGCATCCGGATCGACGCGATCTCGCCGTTCTACGAGACGCCCGCGCTCAAACCGGCCGGCGTGGACCACGAGGCTCCTGCCTACCTGAACGCCGTGGCGCGCATCCACACGACCCTCGACCCGCTCTCCCTGCTCGACGCGGTGAACGCCGTCGAAGACGAGTTCGGGCGCGTCCGCGAGGAGCGCTGGGGCGACCGCACCATCGACATCGACATCGTCGACTACGACGGCCGCACCAGCAGCGACGACCGGCTCACCCTGCCGCACCCGCGCGCGGCCGAGCGCGGCTTCGTGATGGTGCCCTGGCTTGCAGTCGATCCGGATGCTGTGCTCACCGGCCACGGACGGGTCGCCGACCTCGCCGCGCGCGTCACCGACACGGTGACCCTCTACTCCGGAGGCGCCGCATGAGACGCACCAGAGCCACGTCGCTGATCGGTCTCGGCGTCGCCGGGATCGTTGTCGGGTTCCTCGTCGAGCTCGCTGCGGCCGGCACCGGAATCGCCGTCTTCATCCCACCGCTCACCCTTCCGATCACCCTGGTCGTCATCGCGATCATCGTCGTCTCCTTCGCCGTGCCCATCCGCCGGGCCACGCATGGCAAGAGCAACCGGCGCATCGACCCGTTCCAGGCGATGCGCATCGTCGTCCTCGCCAAGGCGTGCAGTCTGAGCGGCGCGCTGCTCACCGGCGCGGGCGCGGGCATCCTGATCTTCCTGCTGAGCCGCGCCGTCATCCCGGCCGGCTCGTCCATCTGGCTGACCGTCGCCGCCACCGTCGGCGCGGCCATCCTGCTGGCGGGCGGCCTGGTGGCCGAGCACATGTGCACCATCCCCCCGGATGACCAAGACGACCAGCCGGAGAACGCCCATGCCAAATCGCCTTGACCTCTCCATCGGCGAGTGGAACCGGGTCTCGCCCAAATACGTCGTGGTCGTGATCGTCGGAACCTTGATCGGCGGGCTCGTCGCCAGTGCGGCAGCCACCTTCCTGTGGCTCGTCGCGGGCTGGACCTGGGGGTGGATCCTGCTCGCGGGCGTGGTCGTTGTCACCCTGGTCAGCCTGATCATCGCGCCCCGGCGCGCCCGCTCCATCGGGTACCGGATGCGCGACGACGATCTGCTGTTCCGTCGCGGCATCATGTTCCAGCGCTTCGTGTCGGTGCCGTACGGCCGCATGCAGCTCATCGACATCAACCGGGGACCGGTCGGCCGGGTGCTCGGGCTCGCCGACCTCAAGTTCGTGACGGCCGCGGCGTCGACCGGGGTCGTCATCCCGGGTCTGCCCGAACCGGATGCGGCCGAACTGCGCGACCGGCTCGTCGAGCTGGCGGAGAGCAGGCGGGCGGGGCTGTGAGCAGCGGTCCTGCCGACCTCACCGCCGCGGAGCGGGCCGCCGAGCGGTTCACCGACGGGGAGTGGCACCGACTGCACCCCGCGACACCGCTGCTGCGCGGCGGTATCGTGTTCATCGCCGTGCTCGGCTTCGTGCTCTCCAACCTGCGCGAGCGCATCGTGAGCTTCTTCGTCGGCGCACCGGATTTCGGCGGGGACCCCCTCGACGAGATCTACAACCGCGGCTGGGAGGGGTGGGCGCTGCTCGCCCTCGCGATCGTGCTCGTCGCCTGCATCGGCGGCTTCTACCTGTCGTGGCGGATGCACACCTTCCGCATCACCGGCGACGCGGTCGAGGTGCGCAGCGGCATCCTGTTCCGCACCCAGCGCAAGGCCCGGCTCGACCGCATCCAGGGCATCAACGTCGTCCGCCCCGTTCTGGCGCGGATCTTCGGCGCTGCCAAGCTCGACATCACCGTCGCGGGACACGATGCGAACGTGCAGCTGGCGTACCTCGGCTCGCTCCTCGCGGACGGTCTCCGAGGCGACGTGCTGCGCCTGGCGTCGGGGGTGAAGGCCGCCGAGCGCGCGAGCGGGAGCGGAGTCGGCGCGCCTGCGGGCAACGGCGCGCCCGCAGGCAACGGCAACGGCGCCGCGGTCAACGGCACCCGCACGGCCGCCGTGTCCGACCTCGTCAACCGGCGGGTCAACGAGTTCCTGGCGCCCGAGCTCGACCCGAACGCCGCTCCGCCCCAGTCGGTGGTGAAGATCCCGCCGGTGCGGCTCTTCGGTTCGCTGCTGCTGAGCGGGTTCACCGTGTTCGTCCTGGTCGTCGTCGTGGTGCTGGTCATCGGCGCGTCGACCGGGCGGGAATGGCTGCTGCTCGTCGTACTGCCGGGCCTGATCGGCTCGGCGAGCTTCTACGTGAACCGCTTCACGAAGTCGCTGCGCTACTCGATCGCGGGGACCCCGGACGGCGTGCGCGTGGGCTTCGGACTCCTCAGCACGAGCAACGAGACGCTGCCGCCCGGTCGCATCCACGCCGTCGAGGTGCTGCAGCCGCTGCTCTGGCGTCCGTTCGGCTGGTGGCAGATCCGCATCGACACCGCGGGCCATTCGCGCGAGAAGGGCGCGGCCGGCCAGGCGAACACGACGATGCTGCCGGTGGGAGACGCACAGGATGTCGCACGCGTGCTCGGTCTCGTCGTGCCCGAGTTCGCCACCGACGAGCATCGGGCGATCATCGCCGCCGGCATGACGTCGCGCGGCCGGGACGCCTTCGTCGGAAGCCCGCGCCGCGCGGCCTGGATCCGTCCGTTCTCGTGGCAGCGCACCGGCTACAGCCTCATCGGCGGGGTGATCCTCCTGCGCCGCGGCGTCGTCTGGCGCAGTCTCTCCATCGTCCCGCTCGCCCGGCTGCAGAGCCTGGAGCTCTACCAGGGGCCCGTCGACCGGATGCTCGGCCTCGCGTCGACCCGGCTGCACACCGTCTCCGGTCCCGTGCGTCCCCGCCTCGCCGCGATCGACCGCGACCAGAGCGTCAGCCTCTTCGAGAAGGTCGCCGCGACGGCGATCGTCTCGGCACGAACCGACACGAGTCACCGCTGGGGAGCGTTCCCGCCGTCGCGTCCGGCGGAGCCGGATGCACGCGAGGCGGGTTCGTGATGCAGCGGTCGGGACGCCTGGGCCTGGGAATCATCGGCGCCGGACGGGTCGGGCCGATCCTCGGCGCCGCCCTCGCCGGTGCGGGTCACGCGGTCGTCGGGATCTCCGCGGTCTCGCGGGCGAGTCGTGAGCGCGCCGAGGCGATGCTCCCGTTCGTGCCGATCCTCGACGTCCCCACCGTGGTGGAGCGCAGCGAATTGGTGATCCTGGCGGTTCCGGATGTCGAGCTTCCCGGCCTCGTCGCCGGTCTCGCCGCGACCGGCACCTGGCAGCCTGGTCAGATCGTGCTCCACACCGCGCCCGGCTACGGCGTCGGCGTGCTGGCTCCCGCGATGGCCGCCGGGGCGATCCCGCTGGCCGTGCATCCGGCCCTCGAGTTCACCGGCACGAGCCTCGACCTCGCACGCCTCGCGGAGAGCTACTTCGCCGTCACCGCGCCCGCTCCCGTCCTGCCGATCGCGCAGGCCCTGGTGGTCGAGATGGGCGGGGAGCCGGTCGTGATCGACGAAGCCGACCGGCCCGCGTACGCCGAGGCGATCGCGACGGCGACCTCGTTCTCACGAGCGATCGTCGAGCAGTCCACCGGGATCCTCCGCGGGATCGGAGTCGACAATGCGGGTGCATACCTCAGCTCGCTGGTGCGCTCGGCCGTCGACAACGCGCTCACCCGCGCATCCCCGCCGTCGGCGCTCGACCTCGGCGCGGTGCTCGACGAGTCGGGAAGCGGCTGGGGCGCCTTCGGCCTTCCTCGCGGCGAGGAGAGCGGCCTCGACGAAGACGGCCTCGGCGACGAGGACGACGGAGCCGCCCCGCGCTGAGCCCTCCGTGGCCTGCGCGCGAGTAGCCTGGATGTCCGGCCGTCTTCATGAGCGCCCCGCTGGGGCGCGGCGGTTCTAGGGGAGCAGATGCCTGAGGTCGTCACCACCATCGCCGAGCTGCGCCGAACCATCGCGTCGGCTCGCGAGATCGCCGGACGCGAGGGGAGCTCGGACGCACCCGCCTCGCGTGTGGTGTTCGTGCCGACGCTGGGTGCTCTGCACGACGGACATCTCCGGCTCGTCCGCCAGGCCCGGGATCTCGGCGGCATCGTCGTGGTGTCGATCTTCGTCAACCCGCTGCAGTTCGGTCCGGGGGAGGACTTCGACCGCTACCCGCGCACCCGCGACGCCGATGTGGCGTCTCTCGACGGCATCGCCGACGTGGTGTTCGCGCCGAGCGTCGAGGAGATGTACCCGACGGGACCGACGGAGACCCGCGTGACCGCCGGCCCCGTCGCCGCGCTCTACGAGGGCGCCGTCCGCCCTGGTCATTTCGACGGTATGCTCACCGTCGTCGCGAAGCTCCTCAACATCGTCGGCCCGGACGTCGCCGTGTTCGGGCAGAAGGATGCGCAGCAGGTGCACCTGGTCGGCCGGATGGTGAGCGACCTGAACCTGCCCGTCACGATCGCAGTGGTCGACACCGTACGCGAGTCCGACGGTCTGGCGCTCTCGAGCCGCAACCGCTACCTCGACGCCGGACAACGCGTGGCCGCCGTCGCCCTGTCGAGTGCGCTGGAGGCCGCCGTGGCGGCCGCCGGGGGTGGTGCGGATGCCGTGCTGGCGGCAGCGCAGGCGCGTATCGACGCCGAGCCAGCGGTTAAGCTGGACTATCTCGTGGTGGTCGATCCGGACACGTTCCTGGCCGTCGACGCCGGGTACCATGGCCCTGCCGTCGTGCTCGTCGCCGCCCGCCTCGGCACCACCAGACTCATCGACAACGAACGCATCAGCATCCCCTGACCCGAAAAGGCACTCATGACCGACGCCCCGACCACCGAGCCGGAACTCACTGACGACGAGATCAGCGAGCAGAAGGCGGTTCGCCTGGCCAAGCGCGAGCGTCTGATCGCCGAGGCGGCCGACGCCGGCGGGGGTGCATACCCGGTCGCGGTTCCGATCACCACCACCATCCCCGCCGTGCGCGAGAAGTGGGGCCACCTCCAGGCGGACGAGACGTCCGGCGAGGTCGTCGGCGTCGCCGGACGTGTCGTGTTCCTCCGCAACACGGGCAAGCTGTGCTTCGCCGTGCTGCAGGCGGGCGACGGGACGCGCATCCAGGTCATGGTGTCGCAGGCCGTGGTGGGCGAGGAGTCCCTCGTGACGTGGAAAGAGCTCGTCGACCTCGGAGACCACCTGTTCGTCTCCGGAGAGGTCGTCTCCAGCCGCCGCGGCGAGCTCTCCGTCATGGTCGCCGTGTGGGAGATCGCCTCGAAGGCGGTTCTTCCGCTTCCGAACCTGCACAACGAGCTCAGCGAAGAGACCCGCGTCCGCAACCGCTACCTCGACCTCATCGCGCGTGAGCAGGCGCGCACGAACGTGATCAATCGCTCCAAGGCCGTGGCGAGCCTCCGCCAGACGTTCACCGAGCGCGACTTCCTCGAAGTCGAGACGCCCATGCTCCAGGTGATGCACGGCGGAGCGTCGGCGCGCCCGTTCGTCACCCACTCCAACGCCTTCGACACTGAGCTGTACCTCCGCATCGCCCCCGAGCTGTACCTCAAGCGCGCGGTGGTCGGCGGCATCGACCGCGTGTTCGAGATCAACCGCAACTTCCGTAACGAGGGCGCGGACTCGACGCATTCGCCCGAGTTCGCGATGCTCGAGGCCTACCAGGCGTACGGCGACTACAACTCGATCGCCGATCTCACTCAGACCCTCATCCAGAACGCCGCGCACGCCATCTCGGGCTCGCACGTGGTGACCTGGGCCGACGGCACCGATTACGACCTGGGTGGCGAGTGGGATCGGATCCGCATGTACGACAGCCTGTCGGATGCGGTGGGCGAACCGATCACTCCGGCCACACCTGTGGAGAGACTGCGCGAGATCGCGGCTGTGGAGGGGATCGAGATCGAGCATCCCCTGCCCGGCAAGTACGTCGAGGAGCTGTGGGAGCACTTCGTGAAGGGCACGCTGGCGCGCCCGACGTTCGTGATGGACTTCCCGGTGGACACCAGCCCCCTGGTCCGCGCCCACCGCTCGCGTGAGGGCGTCGTGGAGAAGTGGGACCTGTACGTGCGCGGCTTCGAGCTGGCGACGGGCTACTCCGAGCTGGTCGACCCGGTGGTGCAGCGTGAGCGCTTCGTCGAGCAGGCGAAGCTCGCCGCGGCGGGCGACGGCGAGGCCATGCGCCTCGACGAGGAGTTCCTGCGCGCGCTCGAGTTCGGCATGCCGCCGTCGGGCGGCATGGGCATGGGCATCGACCGCCTGCTGATGGCGCTGACCGGCCTGGGCATCCGCGAGACGATTCTCTTCCCGCTCGTCAAGTAGGTCGGCGTCGCGGAGGTCGGCGTCGCGCGTTCAGCGTCGCGTCGTCACCCTCGCGCGTTCAGGTGCGCCTGCGTCAGCTCTTCCATCTGCTCGTCGGTGAGCTCGTCCATTCTTCTGCTCTCGCGGCGGTCGCTCCGCGACCATCGCACGAACAGGATGATGAGCACGGGGACGTCGACGATCTCGGCGATGAACCAGAGCAGGTCGCCGGAGAGGTGCTGGTCGTGCAGCGCGTTCGGGAACCAGCCGGGCAGACGGCCGAGGATCGCGGGTGCGTGGTCGACCACTCCGTCGTTGAGGCGCAGCAGCAGTCCGGGAATCGCGTCGAGAACCATCTCCACGAATGCGAGCAGGAACTCGACGGTGATGAAGAAGCCGGTGCGGATGACCGTGTGAGCCGCGATCGGAAGCACCATCAGCAGGCCCGCGAGGGGCGCGAGAACGGTGATCGTCCATTCCGACCAGGGACTGTCGCGCAGGACTGCCGCCGGGGTCAGGAACACGAGGAACACGGCGCAGGCGAAGAGCGGCGCGAAGATGGCGTTCCCGAAGAGCCGGACCAGGCGCGACGCGAGCACGGAGTCGGCCACGCGCCGGGGCAGGCCGGTCAGGACGGTCCGGGCGAGCGCGATGGGTCTGCCGAGACTCATCAGACCGGGAATGGCGAACAGGAGCAGGGCGATGCGGGTGGTGAACGCCCACCGCAGCTCGGAGCTGTACACGCCCAGGAAGCCGAACGAGACCCACGCGTACGAGCCGATTCCGAAGACGAAGTAGAGGATGGTCGGGCGGAGCGGCCAGCGGTGTCCGCGACGACGGAGCGCGAGGACGGCGGTGAGATAGGCGCCCCCGGCGACGAGGATCGCAACGAAGGCGACAGGGTCGAACCGCCAGGTCGTCAGGAAGGTGGTGATGGGTGGCGTGAGGAACTCCGTTCACAGCTGGGGGCGTTACCATTATCGGGTTATGAATGACGTCGTCGCTGGAATCGTGTGGTCACTCGCACCGACCGTTCTCGTCGGGTTGCTGTTCTGGATGATCATGCGCTCGATCGTGCGCGCCGACCGGACCGAGCGTAAGGTCTACGCTCGCATGGAGGCCGAAGAGCGCGCTCGCCGCGGCCTGCCGCACAAGCCCTAGTTGCGCCGTTTCGCAGGCTGACTTCGCTACGGTAGCGATGACGGGTGCGCGTTCGGCGTGCTCCACCGATCGACAGAGGGGACTGCGCCGATGGACGCTGCTCTCCTCTCATCGCTCATCATCGGCCTGCTTCTGCTCGTCGACTTCGTCATCCGTGTGATCGCGGTGATCGTGGTGCCGCGCAACCGCAAGCCGACGTCGGCGACGGCCTGGCTTCTCGCGATCTTCCTGCTCCCGTACATCGGTGTGCTCTTCTTCCTGCTGATCGGAAGCTACAAGCTGCCGAAGCGGCGCCGTGACAAGCAGGAGGAGATCAACCGCTTCATCATCGACAGCACCGAGGGAATGGAGCGCGTCAGCCGCGATCATCCGTGGCCGCCCTGGCTGGAGTCGGTGGTGCAGCTGAATCGCAACCTCGGCGCCATGCCGCTCGTCGGCGGGAACACGGCCACCCTCAACGGCGACTACAACGCGTCGCTCAGTGCGATGACGGCGGAGATCGACAAGGCTCGGCGCTACGTGCACGTCGAGTTCTACATCCTGTCGTGCGACCAGACGACCAAGCCGTTCTTCGACGCGCTCGAGGCGGCCGTTCTGCGAGGCGTGGTGGTACGGGTGCTGCTCGACCACGTCGCGTCGTATCGCACGCGCGACTACAAGCGCACAATCAAGCGACTCACCGCGATGGGCGCGCACTGGCAACTGATGCTCCCGGTGCAGCCGTTCCGGGGCAGGTATCAGCGGCCCGATCTGCGCAATCACCGCAAACTCCTGGTCGTCGACGGTGCTGTCGGGTTCATGGGCTCTCAGAACGTGATCGACCGCAGCTACAACAAGAAGTCGAACATCCGGCGCGGCCTCAAGTGGAAAGAGCTGGTCGTGCGGGTCGAGGGTCCGATCGTCGCCGGTCTGAACGCGATCTTCATCACCGACTGGTACAGCGAGACAGACGAGCTCCTGCGCCGCGAGACCGAGCCGATCAGCACGGAGCTGACCACGGATGCGCTCGACGCGCAGGTGGTGCCGAGCGGCCCGGGGTTCCGGGGTGAGAACAACCTGCGCCTCTTTCTGGCGCTGCTCTATTACGCGCAAGAGCGCATCGTGATCACCTCCCCGTACTTCGTGCCCGACGAGTCGATGCTCATGGCCATCACCACAGCAGTGCAGCGCGGCATCGAGGTCGATCTGTTCGTCTCCGAGATCGGGGACCAGGCAGTCGTCTACCACGCCCAGCGTTCGTACTACGAGGCGCTGCTGCGTGCCGGCGTTCGCATCTGGATGTACAAGAAGCCGTACATCCTTCACGCCAAGCACTTCACCATCGACGACGACGTGGCCGTCATCGGTTCGAGCAACATGGACATGCGCTCGTTCCAGCTCAACATGGAGGTCTCGCTGATGGTGCGCGGTCGCTCCTTCGTCGAGGAGATGCGCAAGGTGGAAGACGGTTACCGCCGGGAGAGCCGCGAGCTCACGCTCGACGAGTGGCTCAAGCAGCCACTGCGATCGACTGTTCTCGACAACCTCGCACGGTTGACTTCGGCGCTTCAGTAATCCGTCGACGCCTCAGTACTCCGTCGGCGCGTAGGAGAAGCGCCGGCCCTGCACGACATCGTCGAGGAGGCGCACCTCGCACCACTTCGCCGCGGCGGCAGCGAGACGCTTGTCGGAGGTGATCAGGGGGATCTCGAACTCTCGCGCCAGTCCGACGTACATGGCGTCGTAGGGGGTGATGTTGTCCCTCACGCGCCAGGCGAACTCCGAGAGGTTCTCGTGGGTGAACTTCGTCAACTGCACCTGGCGGTACTCGTAGAGCAATCGCTCAGCACTCTTCTCGTAGCCGTTGTCGTGCGCGACGAGGCGCCGTGCGGCGTTGATCAGCTCGGGCTCGATGAGCTGAGGCGCGGCGAGCATGCAGTCTTCGAGTGGTCCCTCCCATCCGGTCGCCCGCGCGCCCCCGTTGCTCAGCAGCTCGACGAGCGCGCTGCAGTCGATGACGGCGGCGATCACCGGTCGTCCCGCCCCTCGCGGACCCAGCGGACGATGGTGTCGCTGGCGATGTCCAGAGGTTCGAACGGCTCGCGCTCCTCGGCACGAAGCGCGTCGACCCGGGCTTCGCGTTGCTGCGTCAGTACCGACCACTGCTCTTCGATGCGCAGCCGCTCCGCGATGCGGGTGAGTTCGCGCCTCAGGTACTCCGAGTATGAGAGCCGCTTCGACAGAGCGGCGGCTTTCAGTCTTTCGTTGACGGCGGGGTCGAGATCTCTGACTTGCACTGTTACTCCCATGGATTCAAGCCTAAACGGTGTGCATGCACATTGCCACCTCGTGCATGCAAATTGATGAATCCAGTGTGACGAAGGTAACCCCGTCGCGGGGCGGGTGCTTCGGATCTGGGGAGAGATCGTGCGTGACCGTCGCTGTGGAGGAGGCCTCAGCCGCGCGGCTTCAACCGCACGGTCGGGAGCTCGGGCGCGGGAAGCGGCGAGCCGTCGTAGCCCGCCACCTCGCCGAAGCGGCCGGAAGGGTCCTCGCCGTCGATCACATCCGTCTGCCACTCGGCCCGGAACTGCACGACGTCCTCGTGGCTGCGGCCGATAAAGTTCCACCACATGACGATCTGCTCGCCGAGCGGTTCTCCGCCGAGCAGGATCAGCCGGGCATCCGTGCCGCCCACCGTCAGCTCGGCCGACGTGCGGCCGGGACACAGGTACGCCAGGTGGGAGACGGGAACCGGGGACCCGGCGACGCTGACCTCGCCGGCGTCGACCAGGACGCCGTGCTCGAACGACGGATCGAGCGGGACCGTCACCGTCGTGCCCGCCGGAACGGTCAGCTGCGCCCCGACCAGCGGGCTGAACACGGAGGCGGCCGTGCCGCTGCCGGCGAGAGCGCCGACGAACGTGCGCACTTCGGCGTCGCCGAGCCGCGTGGCCACCGGTACGTGATGCTCGAAGAACGGTGCGACGCCACGGGATGCCGCAGGAAGCGCCACCCACAGCTGCACGCCGTGCAGCCTCGTCGTGTTCGGCGTCGACACCTCCGAGTGACTGATCCCGCGTCCCGCCGTCATGAGGTTGAGCTCGCCCGGGCGAACCAGCTCGTGCGTTCCGACACTGTCGCGGTGCTCGATCTCGCCCTCGAAGAGCCAGCTCACGGTCTGCAGGCCGGTGTGCGGATGCGGTGGGACGCGCATCCCGCCGCTCGCCGACACGTCGTCGGGACCGTAATGGTCGATGAAGCACCAGCCGCCGATGAGCGAGCGCTTGCGCTGCGGGAGCGTGCGTCGCACGTTCATCGCGCGCGGACCGCCGAGGGGCACGTCGCGAGGCTCCAGTATCTCCACGCTCTCGGTCGTCGTCACCGCGCCGCCGTCGGCCACCAGCTCGACAGGATCGCGCTCCAGGTTGCTCACACGAGAATCCTAAGACGCACCCAGCCCGTGCGCGCCGTGCCTTTCTAGAATGGGGTCGTGCACCTGACTCCCGCCGCCGCCGTCCGCCCAGCGGGTCGCTCCCGTCTCCCCTTCGCCGCCGCCGGGCTGGTACTCGTGGCGCTCGCGCTCGCCGGATGCTCGACCTCATCGAGCAAGCCGATCGACGAGTACTCGGGTGAGCCGAAAGGCGTGGAGGCACCGGCCAGCAGTGCCGGAGGCGCGGCATACGCGGTCTGGATGCAGAACGGCAACCAGTTCGCCATCACCCTGTACGGCAGCTCCAGCTGCCCGCCCAGGGTCGCGTCGGTGTCGGTCGTGGCCGGCAACCAGTTGCGCGCCACGCTCGCCCCGGCGCCCGGAGGGGTGTGCACGCGCGATTACGCTCCGCACACCACCGTGTTCGCCACGCCCAGCAGCGTCACGATCACCTCCGACGTCACCGTCGCGCTGCCCGACTCCACGCTCACGCTGCCCGCTCTGCGAGGCTGAACCTCCGCATCCGCTGATCGCGTCACGCCCACGGCGAACAGGGGCAGTATCGGCGGGCAACGATGGTTACTCTCTTTGTATCGATGCCAACCCTGCAACGGCACCGGAGGAGTAGACATGTTCGAGAGATTCACCGACAGAGCCCGCCGCGTCGTCGTCTTGGCCCAAGAAGAAGCCAAGATGCTCAACCACAACTACATCGGCACCGAGCACATCCTGCTCGGGCTGATCCACGAGGGGGAGGGTGTCGCGGCCAAAGCGCTCGAGTCGCTCGGTATCTCGCTGGATGCCGTGCGCGAGCAGGTGCAAGACATCATCGGTCAGGGTCAGCAGCAGCCGACCGGCCACATCCCCTTCACCCCGCGCGCCAAGAAGGTGCTGGAGCTCTCGCTTCGCGAGGCCCTGCAGCTCGGCCACAACTACATCGGCACCGAGCACATCCTGCTCGGCCTGATCCGCGAGGGCGAGGGCGTCGCAGCCCAGGTCCTGGTGAAGCTCGGCGCAGACCTCAACCGCGTTCGCCAGCAGGTCATCCAGCTCCTCAGCGGATACCAGGGCAAGGAGCAGGTGCAGGTCGGCGGCAACGATCAGGCGACCGCGCAGGCAGGCAGCCAGATCCTCGACCAGTTCGGTCGCAACCTCACGCAGGCCGCGCGCGACAACAAGCTCGACCCCGTGATCGGGCGCGAGAAGGAGATCGAGCGGGTCATGCAGATCCTGTCTCGCCGCTCCAAGAACAACCCCGTGCTGATCGGTGAGCCCGGCGTCGGCAAGACCGCTGTCGTCGAGGGCCTCGCCCAGGCGATCGTGCGTGGCGACGTCCCCGAGACGCTGAAGGACAAGCAGCTCTACACGCTCGACCTCGGCTCGCTCATCGCCGGTTCCCGCTACCGCGGCGACTTCGAGGAGCGCCTGAAGAAGGTCACCAAGGAGATCCGCACCCGCGGCGACATCATCACGTTCATCGACGAGATCCACACCCTGGTGGGTGCGGGCGCCGCCGAAGGTGCGATCGACGCTGCGAGCATCCTGAAGCCGCTGCTCGCCCGCGGTGAGCTGCAGACCATCGGCGCCACCACGCTCGACGAGTACCGCAAGCACTTCGAGAAGGATGCCGCGCTCGAGCGCCGCTTCCAGCCCATCCAGGTGAACGAGCCGTCGCTGCCCCACACGATCAACATCCTCAAGGGACTGCGCGACCGCTACGAGGCGCACCACAAGGTGTCGATCACCGACGGGGCGATCGTCTCGGCGGCCAACCTCGCCGACCGCTACATCCAAGACCGCTTCCTGCCCGACAAGGCCATCGACCTGATCGACGAGGCCGGCGCCCGCCTGCGGCTCTCGATCCTGTCGGCCCCGCCGGAGCTGCGCGAGTTCGACGACAAGATCGCCGGCGTGCGTTCGCAGAAGGAAGCCGCGATCGAAGACCAGGACTTCGAGAAGGCCGCGTCGCTGCGCGATGAGGAGAAGAATCTCCTCGGCGAGCGTCTGCGCCTCGAGAAGCAGTGGCGTTCGGGCGACGTGAAGACCACGGCCGAAGTGGATGAGGGGCTCATCGCCGAGGTGCTGGCGCAGGCCACGGGCATCCCGGTCTTCAAGCTCACCGAGGAGGAGTCGGCTCGACTCGTCTTCATGGAGAAGGCTCTGCACCAGCGCGTGATCGGTCAGGAGGAGGCCATCTCGGCCCTGTCCAAGACGATCCGTCGCACGCGTGCCGGTCTGAAGGACCCGAAGCGTCCCTCCGGCTCGTTCATCTTCGCCGGCCCCACCGGTGTCGGCAAGACCGAGCTGGCCAAGGCGCTCGCGGAGTTCCTGTTCGACGACGAGTCGGCCATGATCTCGCTCGACATGAGCGAGTACGGCGAGAAGCACACCGTGTCTCGGCTGTTCGGCGCCCCTCCCGGGTTCGTCGGCTTCGAAGAGGGCGGCCAGCTCACCGAGAAGGTGCGCCGCAAGCCGTTCAGCGTGGTGCTGTTCGACGAGATCGAAAAGGCGCACCCCGACATCTTCAACTCGCTGCTCCAGATTCTGGAGGAGGGACGTCTGACGGATGGCCAGGGCCGCGTGGTCGACTTCAAGAACACCGTGATCATCATGACCACCAACCTCGGAACGAAGGACATCTCCGGCGGTCCCGTCGGGTTCCAGATCGAGGGTGACACGCAGACCGGGTACGACCGGATGCGCGGCAAGGTGTACGAGGAGCTGAAGAAGAACTTCAAGCCCGAGTTCCTGAACCGTGTCGACGAGATCATCGTGTTCCCGCAGCTCGACAAGACCGAGCTGCTGCAGATCGTCGACCTGTTCATCAAGCGACTGTCGGCCCGTCTGCTCGACCGCGACATGACCATCGAGCTGGCCCTGCCGGCCAAGGAGCGCCTCATCGACGTCGGGTTCGACCCGACACTCGGTGCCCGCCCCCTGCGTCGCGCGGTGCAGCACGAGATCGAGGACCGGCTGAGCGAGCGGATCCTGCACGGCGAGCTCAACGCCGGCGACCACGTGCACGTCGACTTCAAGGACGGCGAGTTCGTGTTCACCACCGAGTCGCGCAAGGAGCCGGTCGGCGCGGGGATCAACTCCACCGCCGCCATCGGCACCGGTCCGGTCACGCCCGACCTGGCCGCCTCGGGCGAGTAACGAGTCGTCGCGAGCATACGAGTAGCGGGGTCGCCCTTCGGGGCGGCCCCGCTTTCGTCTGCTTGGAGCCCGCGCGGTCAGTAGGCTGGAGCGGTGAGTCCCGTGAGCACAGCTTTCCGCATCCGCCGCGCCCGCACCAGCGATGTGGCGCGCATCCGGGAGCTGGTGGAGCCGCTCGTGCAGCGACGGATCCTGCTCGGCAAGGATGCGGTGGTCTTCTACGAGTCTCTCCAGGAGTTCCGGGTGGCCGAGACCGACGACGGCGAGCTCATCGGGTGCGGCGCGCTCCACGTCATGTGGAGCGACCTCGCCGAGGTGCGTACCCTGGCCGTCTCCGACGACTGGCTGGGGAAGGGCATCGGGCACGCGCTGCTCGGGCGTCTCGAAGACGACGCGCGGGAGCTCGGACTCAGCCGCCTGTTCTGTCTCACGTTCGAGGTGGGGTTCTTCGAGCGCAACGGTTTCGTGGACATGGGTGACGAGACGGTCGACCCCGCGGTCTATGCCGAACTCGTGCGCTCGCACGATGAGGGTGTCGCCGAGTTCCTCGATCTGGCGCGGGTGAAGCCGAATACGCTCGGAAACACCCGCATGTTGAAACACCTGTAGCGCGTTGCCGCGGTAATGCGCCCGGCCGCGACTATCCTGCAGGCATGTCGACGTTCAAGCATCCGGTCGGCCCACAGCCGAGCAAAGTGTATTGGCGACGCCGGCTGCTCGTCGTTCTCGGCGTGCTGGCCGTGATCGTCGTCATCATCCTCATCGTGGTGCGTCCCGGCTCGTCGAGCGGGGCCCCGGTGAGCGAATCCACGAAGACGCCTTCGACGTCGACGCCGGACAGCACGAGCATCCCGACCTCGGCGACCACCGCGAGCGGTCAGCCCTGCAAAGCCGCGGATGTGACTGTTCAGGCGATCACGGACGCGACGAACTACGCGGCCGGTCAGAAGCCGAAGCTCTCTGTGTCGATCACCAACCACGGCGCGACCGCCTGCAAGATCAATGCGGGAACGTCGCAGCAGGTGTTCACGATCACCAGTGGGTCCGAGGTCTACTGGAAGTCGAGCGACTGTCAGACGGAGAAACTCGACGCCCAGGTGCTCCTCAAGCCGGGCAAGACCATCTCGTCGCAGGTTCCGATCACCTGGGACCGCACGCGCTCCGATCCGGCGACCTGCTCGGCTCAGCGCACTGCCGTCCCGGCGGCGGGCGCGTCGTACCATCTGCAGATCTCGGTCGCGGGGATCGCCTCGGACAAGACCAAGCAGTTCGTGCTGAACTGACTGTTCCGCCGGCCCGCCGGTGCGCCGGCCAGCCGGCCAGCCGGTCAGAACGCGGCGTCGAGCTCCTTCTCGCGAACGGTCGCGCCGACTGTGAACGCCACGCGGAGCGCCTCCCGGATGCTCTGACTGCCGGCGTCGACGCGGGTGGCGAAGCCGAGGCGGGCGGCCTCCGCGACGCGCTGTTTGCCGCTGGTGACGGGGCGGATCTCACCGGCGAGACTGATCTCGCCGAACGCCGCCAGCGTGTGCGGGATCGGCTTCTCGTTGGCCGCGGAGGCGATGGCGAGAGCGATCGCGAGGTCGGCGGCAGGCTCCGTGAGCCGGATTCCGCCGACCGTGGAGACGTACACGTCTTTGTCGCCGAGCCGGATGCCGGCGCGACGTTCCAGCACGGCGAGGAGCATCGCGACGCGCGAGGAGTCGACGCCGTTGGTGACGCGTCTGGGATTGGGCGCAGTGGTGCTGACGACGAGCGCCTGCACCTCGACCGGGAGCGGCCGGCGTCCCTCCATCGCCACCGTGACACAGGTGCCGGACACGGGCGTGGTGTTGCGGCTGAGGAAGAGACCGCTCGGGTCCGCGACCTCGGCGATGCCGTCGCCGGTCATCTCGAAGCAGCCCACCTCATCCGTGGGGCCGAAGCGGTTTTTGAGCGCTCGCACGAAGCGGAGCGCCGTCTGGCGATCGCCTTCGAACTGGCAGACCACGTCGACGAGATGCTCGAGGAGCCGGGGGCCGGCGATCGAGCCGTCTTTGGTCACATGGCCGACGAGGACCACGGGGAGATTGCGGTCTTTGGCCACCCGGATGAGCGTGCTCGCCACTTCGCGCACCTGACTGGGGCCGCCGGCGAGGCCCTCGCCGTTGGAGCTGGAGACGGTCTGCACCGAGTCGACGATCACGAGCTGCGGGTCGACGGCGTCGATCTGGCCGACGATGGTGGCCAGGTCGGTCTCGGAGGCGAGGAAGAGCTGATCGTGCATGGCGCCGGTGCGTTCGGCGCGCATCCGGACCTGGCTCACCGACTCCTCGGCGCTGACGTAGAGCACCCGTGAGTCGCGGCGGGCGGCGCGCGATGCGACCTCCAGCAGCAGGGTCGACTTGCCGACGCCCGGCTCGCCGCTCAGCAGGATGGCGGCGCCGGGGACGATTCCGCCGCCCAGCACCCGGTCGAACTCGGCGATGCCGCTGGGCCAATGACGGACGGAGTCGGTCTGGATGTCGGTGATCGCCCGGGCGGCACGGTCGGCCCCGATGGAGACCGGCTTGAGCGCGCGCAGCACGCCCGTCGGAGCAATGGCCTCAGCGACCGTTCCCCACGCCTGGCACTCCCTGCAGCGTCCCGCCCATTTGGCGGTCGTCCAGCCGCACTCGGTGCAGCGGTAGTTGAGCTGAGCTTTCGCCACGCGACCTCCTCGATCCGGGTCCACTGTATGGCCGACCACCGTCATCCGGTCCGAGGCGGTTCGGCTTGTGGACAACTTCTGTGCGATGTCACCGCACAGGGGCACAATGGCGGCATGGCCAATCTGATGTTCACACTCGCCTCGGGCCGCGCCATCGGCGTGACCGCCACAGGCAACCCTGCGGCGGAACGCATCGTGGTGTTCTGCCATCCGGCTCCCGGGTCGTCGATGTTCGACCCCGATCCGACCGTCTCATCCACCCGCGACGTGCACATCGTCGCGATCGACCGGCCCGGCTACGGCGCGAGCGAGCCTCTTGCGCCCGGCACCTGGCCGAGCATCCCGAGGTATGCCGACGACATCGCCGAATACCTGCGGGCGATCAGCCGCGACGAGACGGAACTCGGCGTCGGCCGGCCACGCTCGGTGGGCATCGTCGGCTGGTCGGCCGGTGGGCGGGTCGCTCTGGCCTTCGCGGCCCGGCATCCGGAGCTGACGGAGCGGGTTGCCATCGTCGCGACCCCGGCCCCCGACGAGGCGGTTCCGTGGATCGAGCCCCGGCTGACGCAACTGTCCGAGAAACTCGGCGCCCTTCCGCCCGACGAGGCGCAGGGTCAGCTCACCGAGATGCTCGAACCGCAGGCACAGGCGGTGGCCGCCGCCGATCAAGACGACGAGGTGCCGCTCGACCTGCTCGGCGCGTCGGAGGTCGACCGCGAAGCGCTCCGGCGTCCGGGCGCGCGGGACAGGCTCGGGCGGATGCTCCGCGACGCCTATCGGCAGGGCCCCGGCGGGGTCGCGGCCGACATCCTGAGCTACACCACCCGGCCGTGGGGTTTCGACTTCGCCGACGTGGCCGCGAAGACGCTGATCGTCAACGGGCAAGGGGATGCGCTGGCCGGTAACGCACACGCGACCTGGTACCGGCGCGCCCTTCCGGATGCCCGGGTCGAGATGGTTCCGGGGGTCGGGCACATGGTCATCGTGCCCGCCTGGGGCGAGGTGCTCTCACATCTCGCGCCCGGGACGCTCACGCGCCGCTAGGTGCCCGCGCTGCGCGGGCGCCGGCGTGCCCGCGCCCGCGTGCCGTGAGTTGTGGCAAATTGTCGTTATGGGGGCCTTTTCGGGGCTCATAACGACACTTTGGAACGACTCACGACGGTCGCGGGCCGCGGCCCTGTGGAGAACTCCCGCTGTCGCGCCTCGCGCGAGCACCCTCCCTCGCACGAGTGCTTGCACCCAGGTGCGAGTACCCACCCCGGGCCGCGAGTACCCCACCCCTCGCGTGAGTACCCACCCCCTCGCGTGGGCACCTCACCCCACTCCACTCCCCTGGCGTGAGTTGTGGCAAATTGTCGTTATGGGGGCCTTTTCGGGGCTCATAACGACACTTTGGAACGACTCACGACGGTCGCGGTCCGGGGGCTTGTGGAGAACTCCTGCGGCTCGTGCCTCGCCCGGCGCGGCGCGGACCCTCAGACGACGGTGGCCGGGTCCGGGAACTCGTCTGCGGCATCCGGCTCACCATCGGCAGCCACGTGAGGCGCCGGCTGCCGGGGGAAACGCCCCGCGACGAGTGAGGTCACCGCCGGGAGGAACGCCGACGCCCACACGCGGTAGCCGTGGTCGTTGGGGTGGAAGAGGTCCTCGGCGAACTGCGTGAAGATGCCGTGCAGCCCCTGGCGCTTCATCGACTCGTGCAGTGGCACGACGGTGAGCCCGCGCTCCTCCGCGACCTCACGCAGGATGCGGTTGGCGACGGCGACCTTCTTCTCGTTCCACGGAAAGAAGAAGTAGGGCAGGTCGGCGACGATCGCGTTGTACGGCAGAGCGCCGAAGACCTTCCGGATGCCCGTCTCGAACAGTTCCGGATCGAACGCTGCGATGTCGTTGGCGCCGATGGCCACGGTCACCAGGTCGGGTGAGTAGGCGGCGAAACGCGGAAGCTGGTCGGCGACGGCCAGCGCGACCGTCGCGCCGGACACGCTGAGATTCACGACCTGAACCGATCGGCCGGTCGTGGTGGCCACGTGGTCGGCGATGACCCCGACGTAGCTGTTCTTCGGCGCCGACGCGCCGATGCCCTGGGCCGCGCTGTCGCCGAGCGCCACGTAGAGCAGGTCGCCTTCGGTCTTGGCGAAGTCCTGCCACCATTTCGAATGGACGGGGAGGGTCTCGTTGAGCCTCGTCTTGTGATGCGCGAACCTCTCCTGCGCCTTGCGCACCCGCGCCCACGCTGCGATTCCGACACCGACCGACGAGATACCGGCGCCTACGAGCGCCAACGTCTTCTTCGTCCCCATCCTCGAAACTGTACTCTCCGCACGGGCCGCCGCTCCGAGCGGATTCGCAGCCTGGCGCGCTTCTCCCGATTGGCATCTGCGCCCTTGCATCGCGTACAGTAGTCGGCGGTACCGTGTCCGAGCGGCCGAAGGTGCAACTCTCGAAAAGTTGTGTGGGTGAAAGCCCACCGTGGGTTCAAATCCCACCGGTACCGCCATAGAAAGCCCCTGGAATACACAGGGGCTTTCTGCATTCGGGCTGATCCTGTGGTGCACCTGTGGTGCGAGTCCTGCTCCACACGTGGTAAAACACGCGATAGGAACGCCTTGTCCCTCTGGTTCTGGCGCTCTCGTCCGTGAGCACAGGTCGGTAGCGAGAGCAGCGACGTCGTCGGCCAGCTTTGCCCTCGTGCCGAGGAAACTGTCCCTTCCTTCGGCTGAGCCGACCTAGGTGGCGGTATGCGGGGTCCTGCCAGTGACAGCCTCAGCCCCCTTGCGGAACCTGGTACTTGAATCCGAGGTGGGTGCCGGCGAATCCGAGTCGCTCTAGAAGCGGTGTGCGTCAGGGCGTCGGGCCCGTTCGTTCGAGACGCTGCACGTCCCAGTACAGGCACGCGACCACGTCATGGGCCGGACAGCGCGGCGCCTCGTTCTCTCCTGTTGTCGTTGCGACTCGTGCGAATTCGCCGCGAGCCTTGGTCAGTAGCATCACGAACTCGTCATCGTCGACGATGCAGCCTTGGATGCCGAGCCAGTCCCGAAGAAGTGTCTCGACGTCAGAGTGGTAGAGCGTGCCCTCTGCCCAGACCCGTTGCACGATTCCGGCGATCTGATCTTCACGCGGCGCCGAAACCGCGCCATCCATCACCGGAAACGTTTGAGCCGGTTTCGGGTTGTGCCTTGTCATCCGTGGGGATCCTTCGCCGATGTCTTGGCCGGTTGCGGATCGATGCTGATTGCACGCGTCGCCCCCGCTCCAGGCTGGGACTCGTCGATGAGGTGGTTGCGGTAAGCGCTGTGGACCCCGGTCGAGGTGTGAGGCCCTTTGGACACGCCGGGAAGCTTCGGGTCGATGATGTCGGCGTATTCGGGCTTGCGTTCGATGAAGGCCCAGACGATCGGACACATGATGGTGACCGTCTTTCCTCGCATGCGCACGTCGTCGAGGACGCGGCGAATCAGTTCGGTCGCGATTCCCTGGTTGCGGAATTCGGGGAACACCGCAGTCGCCAGAAGCACAAGCCGGTCATCGCCGGCGAGGTGGTAGGTCAGGCCGGCGATCGCCGTGTCGCCGACGATGGCCTCGTAACTGCCGGCGTCCTCGTCGTTGACGACGAAGAAGCTGATTGCGGGGGCATGGGCATCCTCGATCACCTCATCGATGAGGACGGTCTGGTCCTGGCTGAGGGTGCCCACTCCATCCGGGTATCCGGCTTCATCGGGGTACTCGAAGTCGCCGCGGCGGGGATCGGTTGTGTACGTCATGGGGCTGTTCCTTTGCTGGTCGGTCATCTGAGGGCTCGTCTTCAGGCGCGAACGCTGATGACGGACTTTCCGTTGCGCCGTTCGGTCGGGTTGAGCGCGGCGACGGCGTCGTCGAGGGCCGCGACGTTGCCGATATTGGTCTGGAGCCGGCCGTCGCGCACTCGCTGGACGATCTCGACCAGGTGTGCGGCGACCGACTCGACGACGAAGTCGACCGCGAGGCCCTCCTTTGGTCGCACGTCGGCCAGCCCGGTGATGGTGACCAGCGTTCCTCCGGCCCGGATCAGGCCCGCGGACCGTTCCTGGATGGCACCGCCGATGACGTCGAACACCAAGTCGACTTCGCCGACGTCTTCGAGGTCGTCAACGGCGAGATCGACGAACTCGTGCGCGCCGAAGTCGAGCGCCTTCTGACGATCAGCGGCGCGTCCGGTGCCGATGACGTAGGCGCCGGCCTCCCGTGCGAGCTGCGTCACCATCGTGCCGACTGCACCGGCCGCACCATGCGCGAGGACGGTCTGCCCGGCCTGGAGACGACCGTGCTGGAACAGGCCTTGCCATGCGGTGAGGCCCGAGATCGGCAGGCTCGCGCCGACCGTGAAGTCGACATCGCCCGGGAGCGGCGCGAGGTTGCGTGCCTCAACGGCCACATACTCCGCGAGGGTCCCGTCACGATGCCAATCCGAGATCCCGAACACCCGCTGTCCCACCGACAGCCCTGTCGTGCCATAGCCGAGGGCGATAACCACTCCGGCCAACTCATGTCCGAGGATCGACGGCGCCCGGTCGCGTCCGGCGCGATCGGTCCAGGTCGATGGCCAGTCCACCTCGGTCGGAACGAATCCCGACGCGTGCACCGCAACGATGACGTCGTTGATCGCCGGACGCGGCTCGGGACGGTCCACCAACTGCATTCCGGCCGTTCCGTCGGCCTCATCAGTCACCACTATCGCCTTCATGGGATACCTCCGTGCATTGATTTCTTGTGAATGCGGCCTCGTGGTCGCCCAGACCCGAAACGGCCGAACGAGAGACCGCAGTGATCTCGACCGACCGGCGAGCCATGGAAACATCCTAAGCACAAACTGGACGGAATAGTCCAAATGAGAGACGCAGAGGATCTGCCTGCGCCCTTGAATGCACTTGCCGAATACTGCCTCGTCCTCTTACCCTGGACTAAATCGTCCATTCCTGTTCGCAGCCGCTTGGTGACATCCGGTCTACCACCGATGCGATTCGGCAACGGAAAAACCACGAAGAGTCATCAACCGCAGAGTCGAGAATGTCGACCTGCCGCGCGACGAAGGAGCAAGAAATGAACGTCAATGAGCAGTCCGCCGAAGATCTGGCGATCCTCGAACAGCTCAACCTCGACTACAACCGGGCGGATCAGGCCAGCGACGCGAAGCGGTTCAGCGAGTTCCTCGCCGAGGACTTCATCGTGCAGACGCCGGGTGTCGCCCGGAATCGCGAGGAGTACCTGGAGTACATCGCCAAGCCCCGCCCGTTCACAGACCTCGCATTGGTCGAGTCCAGGATCCGGCTCCTCGGCGACGTCGCGCTGATCCACGGCCGCGCCCGGTACACCTTGGTCAACGATGGTTCCGTGCAAGAGGCCCTGTACACCGACGCGTACCAGAAGCGCGACGGCGTCTGGCTTTGCATCTCGGCCTGCGCGATCGCGCCGGGCGCCTGATGCGGGCTCGCGGACGCGGAACCCTCCGGATCGCTTTCGTGTCTGCGGTGGTCGCGTTACTGGCCGCGTTCGCCGCGGTCGGTTCGACGATCCCGTTGTTCAATGTCTATCGGGCTGAGGAGCGGTTTACCAACGCTGGTATCTCGATGACAGTGGTGGCCTATTCCATCGGCACCATCGGCACACTGCTGGTATTGGGCCGGCTGTCCAGCTACGTCGGTCGGCGGGCGACGTCGCTGGCGAGCCTGACCTTGCTGGTGCTGGGCTGCGTGGTGCTGTTTAACGTGCACACCATCGGCGTTCTCATCACTGGCCGACTGTTGATGGGGCTCGGTGCGGGGATGGCCAGCAGCAGCCTCGCCGCCTACATCGTCGATGCCGCACCGCGCAGGCCTGCGTGGCTGGCATCGGTCGCTTCCAGCCAGACTGTCATGCTCGGCCTTGCCGTGGGCGCTGTCGCATCTGGTGCCCTCGTCCAGTTCGGCCCGTGGCCTCGGCAGCTCATCTTCCTGGTCGCGATCGCCTTGCTGCTGGTGTCCGCTGTGCTGATCGCCCTCAGCCCCGAGACGGTGACGCCGACGCCCTACGTCTGGCGATCGTTGCGACCCAGCGTGCGGGTGCCGGCTCGGGTCAGGCGCTTGCTCCCTGTCGCGGCCGCGGTGATCGTGCCGACCTGGGCGACGGGCGCGTTCTATCAGGCCTTCGTACCGGCGCTTGTGGAGGACCAGCTCCACACCACGAGCCCGCTGCTTGTGGGGTTGGTGTTCGCGGCCTATATGGCTCCGAGCGCGATCGGGGCTCCACTCGGGCATCGATTCAGTCCGGCGGCGGCACAACGGATCGGCATGCTTGCGTTCCTCGTCGGATGGGCCGGGATCATCGCAGCCATCACGACCGGCGCATTGGGCGTGTTCTTCGCTGCGACGGTCATCGCGGGGGCCGGCCAGGGCATCGCGATCAGCGCGGTCACCCGCGGCCTCCTGGACGGCAGCAGCCTGGCAGACCGTGCGCCGATCTTCGCCGTGGTGTACCTGCTCAGCTATAGCGGTGCGACCGTTCCGAGCCTGATCGCTGGTCAGCTCTCAACGGTCTGCTCTGTGCCGCAGATCGCGGTCGGCTACGCGGTGTTCGCGCTCGTCGGGGCCGTGTTCACGGTCGTCGGTGCCGTGAATCCGCACGCCGAGCGGGTCAGCCGGTCGTCAGACTCTCAATATACGTGAGGGCCATGTCGATCGACGTTGCCATCGGTGTCACATCGCGTGCCGTCTGGGCCAGCATGTAGCCGCCCTGGAGGGCGCCCATGAGTCCAGTGGCTAGTTGGTCGACGGGCGCTTCCGGTGGAAGTGTGCCTGTGTCCTGAAGCCTGCGCAGCACGCCGGCTAGCAACTCCTGCCATTCGGCGAAAAGTGCCAGCAGGGCTCGGCGGGCAACGTCGTCTTGATCGGCCACTTCGGAGGCGAAGGAGCCGAGCGCGCAACCGTAAGCGCCATGCCGTAGGGCGTTGTTCTGCACCAGCGCATCCCGCCAACGACGCAGCCCCGCAATAGTCGAGACGTGGTTGAGAGCGTTGCGCTCACGTTCGATGACGCGCTCGCCCATCAGGTCGACAACTGCCCGGACGACCTCGTCCTTGCCGGCGAAGTGACGGTAGAGCTGCGACTTGCTGACCCCACTCGCCGCCAGCACGTCATCGAGGGTGGTCGCCCCGATGCCGCGGATGTACATCAGGTCGGCCGCTGCGGTGACGATGCGTTCACGCGTCTTCGCTCCGCGCGCGGTGAGGCGTGTGGTCGTCGGGTCTGCGGTCGTGGTCACTCCTTCATGGTACGTCGTGGCCGCGCAGGCAAAGCAAGCGTGACATGCGCCAGGACCTTCGCCGGTGTCGCCGAGCGACCGATGACGCCTAGAACATGGTGTTGTCGTTGGCGGACTCCGCGGGGATGTCCTGGATGACGTCCCAGTGCTCGACGACTTTGCCGTCCTCGACGCGGAAGAAGTCCGCGAGGGCCTGGCCGGGTTCTCCGGGCACGAGGATCAGGTGCGAGTGGGTCACGACGAGATCGTCCTCGGCGATGACGCGCTTGATGTCGAGTTGGAGCTCGGGGTATTCACCACGCAGCCAGTGGACGAATCCGATGAACGCCTCCGGGCCGTCCGGGGCTTGCGGATTGTGCTGGATGTAGCGGTCGCCGAAATGGTCGGCCACCGCCTTTTCGGGGTTCCCGCTGAACGCGGTCCGGTAGTAGTCGGTGACGATGCGCTTGTTGTCTTCGAGGGTGGTCATGATTCTCCTCAGCGATGATCGGTGTTACTCAAGCCAAGCGCTGACCTGTGGAGAATGGAATACCCTCGTGCGCGCCTACGAGTGGGATTCCTCCAGCTCGAAGAAGTCGTCCACTCCGGCGGCCTCGGCCTCGCGACGGCGAGCGCGCAGTGACGGTGCGGCCAGCGCGGCGACGATCGCAAGGACTCCGACACCCGCCGACACCCAGAATCCGATCGTGAAGGCATCGTCGGTGGGAGCGCCCTGCGCCGTGATGTTCGAGGAGATGAGGGCGGCGATGACGGCCGTGCCGATGCTGCTGCCGACGGTGCGGATGACGGTGTTCGCGCTGATCGCCTCGCCGGTCTGCACAGCGGGCACGCTCTCGACGATCGCGTTCGAGGTGGCGGCCAGCGCCATCCCGATGCCGATACCGGTCAGGATGCCCGACACGACGATCTGCCACTCCTCGGTGTGGCCGAGCGCGGGGATGAGGAAGGCGACCGTGACCGAGACGCCGCCGAGGATCATCGGGATCTTCGGGCCGATGCGACGGATGAGGATGCCCGCGGCGACACCCGCGAGGACCATGGCGACGACCGTCGGAAGCAGGTAGAGGCCGGCTTCGCTCACGGACTTGCCGAACCCGTAGCCGAGCACAATGGGCAGCTGCAGCAGAGTGGGAACGAGGATGAAGGTGCCGAACATCGCGAAGCCGAAGGCGAGAGCGACGATGTGGGCGGTCCAGACGCCGCGGTGCTTGAACAGGCGGATGTCGATCAGCGGCTCTTTGACGCGGAGCTCGACGAACACGAACACGATGAGCGCAATACCGCCCAGGATGATCAGACCGATCGTCTTGCCGTCGCCCCAGCCCCACTTCTCGCCTTCGCTGATGGCCAGCAGCAGTGCGACGAGACCGATGGAGAGGATTGCCGTGCCGAGCATGTCGAGACGCCCCGGGGTGCGAACCGGCGATTCCGGGATGCCGAAGATCGCACCGAGCAGGGCGATCACCACGAGAATCGCGGGGAACCAGAACAGCCAGTGCCAGCCGAGCGCTTCCACGATCGGCCCGGCGGCGACGATGCCGACGCCGGCGCCGATGCCGAAGATCGCCGACAGCAGGCCGATTGTCACGCTGACGCGCTCCTTCGGCAGTTCATCGCGCACGATGCCGATCGAGAGCGGCATGACGGCGCCCGCTGCTCCCTGAAGGATGCGCCCCACGATTAACACGCCGAGGTTCGGCGCGAGGGCCGCCAGCACAGTGCCGACGAGGAGCAGGGCGAGGACGATGATGATCACCTTGCGCTTGCCGACCATGTCGCCCAGGCGTCCGAGGATCGGGGTCAGCACTGCTGCGGAGAGCAGGTAGGCGGTGAGAACCCAGCTGGCGTCCGCCGTGGCGACGCCCAGGTCCGTGCCGATGGTGCTGAGCGCCGGCGCGACGAGGGATTGCAGCACCGCGAAAGACAGACCTCCCAGCGAGAGGAAGAGGATGATGGCGGTCCCGCGTGACCGCGTCGCCTTCTGGGTGGACACCGATCCCGTGACGGGACTCTGAGCGGCGGACATGAAACTCCTAGCCATGTAAGCAAGCGCTGACTTGACGAGTATTCCGTATCGGGCCGGATGAGTCAACAAGCGTTTACTTGCGGCGTCGAGCAGGTACAGTGACCAGTGGAAATGCGAAACGACGAGACGACCGAGACAGAGGAGTCGACCGGAATGCTCGCTGAGACGGTGCCCCATGCGGATGACGAACTGGTGCGCTCCGGCCGCGATGCCGCGGCGACCCAGCGCGCCCTGGTGCGTGCGGCGCGGCGGCGGTTCGCGACGGACGGCTATCGAGCCACGACGGTGCGGCAGATCGCCGCCGACGCGGGCGTCAACGTCGCCTTGATCAACCGCTACTTCGAGTCGAAGGAAGGGCTCTTCGAGGCCTGTATGAAGCGCACCTCGAACGAACTGGACTCGCAGACTCCGACCGGCACCTCCGACATCAGCTCCCTGATCGAGCGCCTGATCGCCCACGTCGTGAACGCCCCCGACGGCGACGACCCCCTGCAGCTGCTTCTCCTGCTGCGCTCATCCGGTGACGAGAACGCCGACTGCATCCGCCGCAGAACTCTGGAGCACTTCACCCAGCGACTCGCTGTGGCAGCGGGATGGAACGCTGACGTCCCCGACACCGCGCCGATCCTCCTGCGCGCTCAGCTCGCGATCGCGACGATGCTCGGCGTGGTGATGCTCCGCACCTCCGCGGGTGTGCAGCCCGTCGCGTCCGCTGGATTCGATGACCTGGGCGGCCCTCTCGGGCAGGTCTTCGGCATCCTCCTCGCAGGACCCGGCGCCCCGTCCGGCACTCCACCACGCTGAGCTGCTCCGCACCGAGAGGTAGGCCTCGCGGCACCGTAGCGCTCTCTGCTAGTCCGGTTCTTCGTCCGATTCGAGCGACTCGTCCGCATCGACTGAGGCGTCGTCCGTCTCGGTCGCCGCGACTGCCGCTTCCGCTTCGGCTCGAGCCGCCTCGGCCGCTTCCTCTTCGCGTCGTTCTCTTCTGCTCACGGAGCGTTGTCCTCCCTGCTCGTTCACTGCTTGCACATGCTCACGGCTGCGAACCGTCGTCGATCCAGCGGCGCAAGAGGGCGATGTGCGATTGCGGCCACGGACCGTCGCACGGCATCGAGCCGGCCACCAGGTGACCGAGGATGGCGTCCTGATTGCTGACGACGTCGTCGTACTTCCAGAGATCGAACGTCTCGAGCATGCTGCTGCGGTCCAGCTCGCGGAAGAGCGGCCGGATGTCCGCCTCGAACCCCACGGTCGAGCCCGGCGTGCCCGCGGTTTCGTCGTTCGTGTTCACGGTCTTCGCTCCTTTCAGCACCAGCTGCCGAACACTGATCACTCTCTCATCTGCGGCCGACGGTGGATAGCAGAAATCCGGGCCTCGACGAGGCGGTCCGGCAGGTGAGAGCCTTGGATCGGGGTGGGCTCGCGCCGCCCCGGCCGATCGTCCGAGGAGGAGCCGATGACACGTTCGATTGATTGGAGCGTCGTTACGAACGTCGACGTCATGACCGCGATCAACGACTACGACCGGCTCGGCGCCGAGCAGTTCTTCGCGACGCACGGATTCACGGTCCGGCTCAATGAGCGGTAGGCGGTCCGGCGTGGGCGAGGAATCGATAGCCTGAGAGACATGACTCGCCCTGAACCCACGTACACGATCGAACAGCTTCAGAACGTACCGGCCGCCGAGGTCGCTGCGTTCACCCGGGATGACGCGGTGCGGCTGGGGGAGACCGCGGTCGAGGTCATCCGCGAGTGGGGTCGCGACCTGGCCGTCGACGTCCACATCGGAGACGAGCTGGCCTACCGCGCCCAGCTCGGAAGCACGGGCCAGGCGAACGCGGATGTCATCCAGGGCAAGATCCTCGTCACCAGACGGTTCGGCGTGAGCTCGCTTCTCGCGCGGTTCCTGAAGGAGGCCGACCCCTCGATCGCCGACGGCCTCGACGACAGCTACAAGTTCTGGGGCGGCTGCGTCCCGATCTTCGTCGACGGGCAGCTCGTCGCGACGATCACCACGTCGGGTGAACCGGATGTCGTCGATCACGAGGCCACGGCCGAGGCGGTCGCCCGCTTCCTCGCCTGAAGCGTCCGATTCAGTCGCCCGCGTCCGATTCAGTCGCCGCGCGTGCCCGACACCGGATGCTCGTCGACGATTCCGACGAAGCGGGTCCCGATCCCGTCGACCTCACGGCGACTCAGTCCGGGCAGCGGATCGGGCAGGTCGCTCGCCGGGTGGTGGTCGCAGCTGAGGTAGGTGAAGTCGGGCCACCACTTCTTCGGGCGGCCGGATTCGGTGTAGCCGCAGATGTCGCACGTCAGCTGAACCCACACCGGCTTCGTGCCCGTGCGGTTCGCGCGCGACTGCAACAGCCAGGCGGGCGGATTCTCGCTCAGCTCCGAGAATTCGTGCTCGCTCATCCGTGACGGGATGCCGTGCCGCTTCGCCATCTCGAGCGAGATGTCGAGGCGCAGGGCCGCTTCCCGTCTGCTGATCATCCGTTCACTCTAGGCGAAGCGGGTGCTTCATCCGGCACCGGATGCCCGGTGCTAGCGTTGTCGCAGCTGAGCACCTGCTGGAAATGAGATGTTCGATGACAGAACCCGAGACGGTCCCGAGATCGAGGCCGCCGCGTAAGCCGTCCATCGCGGATGTCGCCGCCGATGCTGGGGTTTCCGGTCAGACCGTCTCCCGGGTCGCCCAGGGGCTGAGTAACGTCGAGGCGGGCACGCGCGACCGTGTGCTGGCGTCGATGCGCAAGCTGGGCTATCGCCCGAACCGCGCGGCACAGGCCCTGCGCTCCGGCCGGTTCCGCAACATCGGCGTGATCATGTTCACGCTGTCGTCGTTCGGCAATATGCGGACTCTCGACGCGATCGCGTCGTCCGCCGCCCGCGCCCGGTACTCGATCACCCTGATTCCGGTCGAGACACCGACGCAGAAGGACGTGAGCGTCGCTTTCTCGCAGCTGCAGGATCAGGCGGTCGACGGGATCATCATCGTCATCGAGGCGCACATCATCGACCAAGCCGACGTCGTCCTTCCGCCCGGGCTGCCCGTCGTCGTCATCGACTCCAGCGTCCGCGCCGACTACCCGATGGTCGACGCCGATCAGGCTCAGGGCGCCCGGCTCGCGACGCAGCACCTGCTGGACCTGGGCCACGAGACCGTCTGGCACGTGGCCGGGCCGGAGTCCTCCTATTCGGCGGTCCGCCGCGAGACCGCCTGGCGTGAAACCCTTCTCGCGGCCGGCCGCACTCCGCCGCCGGTGACGCGCGGCGACTGGTCGACGTCATCCGGTTATCAGGCGGGCGTCGAGATGGCCCGGATGCCCGGCATCACGGCGATCTTCGCAGCGAACGACCAGATGGCGCTCGGGGTGCTGCGCGCCCTTCACGAGAGCGGGCGTGCCGTGCCGGCCGACGTGAGCGTGGTCGGCTTCGACGACATGGCCGAGTCGGACTCGTTCTGGCCGCCGCTCACCACGATCCACCAGGACTTCGATGCGGTGGGCCGCCGGAGCATCGAGCTGCTCGTCGCCGAGATCGAGTCGGGGGACATCGATCCGCTGGGCGCCGTCATTCCGACCCGTCTGGTCGTGCGCGAGAGCACCGGAGCGCCTCCGCGGATCACCGGGTAGCCAGGTCGGCTCCCGCCGGTCCTGCGCTTCCCCGCACGACGAGCTCGGTCGGGACCAGGGTCATGCCGGGGCCGGTCTGCTCGTCTTCGATCTCCGCCAGCAGGATCTCGATCCCGCGACGCCCGACGACGTCGAAGCTCTGCCGGATGGTCGTCAGGGGCGGCCAGAACGAGTCCGCTTCCGGCATGTCGTCGAAGCCGACCACGCTCACGTCGGCCGGCACGGCACGCCCGCTCTCATGGAGGGCGCGCAGCACCCCGAGCGCCATCTGGTCGTTGGCGGCGAAGACAGCGGTGATCTCGGGCATCCGGGCGATCTGCAGTCCGATCTCGTAGCCGGATGCGGTCGACCAGTCGCCTCGGAACACCGGGGGAGCCGGCCGGGAGGCCGCCTCGACGGTGGTGCGCCACGACAGCTCACGACGGGACGCCGAGTACGAGCTCTCCGGTCCGGCGACGTGCCAGACGGTCTCGTGCCCCAGCTCCAGGAGGTGCTGCGTCGCGAGCCGGGCGCCTTGGGCCTGGTCGGTGTCGACGACGGGGTAGTCCTCGCGCGCCGCCGAGTCGATGACGACGACGGGCAGCCCGGGCGGGAGGTCGACGTCGGCCTGGTCGATGATGTGCGCCTCGATGACGATGACGATCCCGTCCACCGCCTGGTCGAGCAGCCGCTCCAACGCGACGCTCACGTCTTTCTGGGTCGGATGCTCGACCGGGACCAGCGTGATGGAGTATCCCGCCTGCGCCGCGAAGACGGCGATGGCCTCGAGGGTGCGCATGTTTCCGAACGACGACAGTGTGAACATGAGGACGCCGATGTTGCGGAAGCGCCCGGAGCGCAGTGCCCGCGCGGCCTGGTTGGGCCGGTAGCCGAGCGCGCGCATCGAGTGGAGCACCCGGTCGCGCGTGGAGTCGATCACGCTCGAATGGCCGTTCGCGACGCGGGACACCGTCTGGCCCGACACGCCCGCGTGCCGCGCGACATCCGCCATCGATGGACCTCGCGGTGGTCGGGGGACGCCGACCGGCTCCGGCTCTGTCATCGGTGACTTCGATCCAATCTCTTCTTGCATGTTGACGTCAACATGTTATGGTACCCGAATGGTGTTGACGTAAACATCAGTGAGATTCGACGAGGAAGCAGCCATGACAACGACGTCCATCACTCGGGCAGCGCCCCCGAAGCCGAGGCGCAGGCGCGATCGCCGCGACTGGCGGGGGTGGGCGTTCGTCGCCCCGTTCATGATCGTCTTCGTCGCGATGATCATCGTCCCGGTCGTCTACGCCCTCTACCTCAGCCTGTTCCGCGACCAGCTCATCGGCGGCAACCTCTTCGTCGGCTTTCAGAACTATCTCTCGGTCTTCAGCGACGCGAAGTTCTGGAACGGCTTCGGGCGCGTCACCCTCTTTTTGGTCGTGCAGGTGCCGATCATGCTGGTGCTCTCGCTGGTGGCCGCGCTCGCCCTCGACAGCGCGCGCCTGCACGGCGCCGGGTTCTTCCGCATCGCGATCTTTCTGCCGTATGCGGTTCCCGGCGTGGTGGCCGCGCTGATCTGGGGTTTCATCTACGGCGACCAGTTCGGGCTCACTGCGAGCGTCAACTCCCTTCTCGGAACGCACCTGCAGCCGTTCAGCCCGAACTGGATCCTGGCCTCCATCGGCAACATCGTGACGTGGGAGTTCATGGGCTACAACATGCTCATCTTCTACGCGGCGCTGCGCACCATCCCGGGCGAGCTGTACGAGGCGGCCGAGATCGACGGCGCCGGAGCGTTCCGCACCGTCTTCAGCATCAAGATCCCCGCGCTGCGCGGCGCCATCGTGATCGCGACGGTCTTCTCGATCATCGGCAGCTTCCAGCTGTTCAACGAACCCAACCTCCTGAAGACGCTCGCGCCCAACGCGATCACCAGCTTCTTCACGCCCAACATGTACGCCTACAACCTCTCGTTCGCCGGGCAGCAGTTCAACTACGCCGCCACGGTCGCGATCGTGATGGGCGTGATCACCGCAGTGATCGCCTACGTGGTGCAGCTCCGCGGAACCAGACAGGAGAACCGCTGATGGCAACCGTCGCCCCCGCCCCCGCCGCGGCCGAGTCGCGCAGAGCGGCCCGTGCATCCGGACCCCGCGGGAGCCGCCGCGATCCGCGCAAGCGCAAGTCGGTCGTACTCACCATCGTCATGGTGATCTTCGTCATCTACTCGCTCGTGCCGCTGGCCTGGCTCATCATCAACGCCACCAAAGACCAGCCCTCGCTCTATTCGTCGTTCGGGCTCTGGTTCGGCGACGGTTTCAATCTCTTCTCGAACATCGCGGACACCCTCACCTACCGCGGCGGGATCTTCCTGCAGTGGTTCGGCAACACGCTTCTCTACGTGGTCGTCGGGGCCGGCGGGGCGACAGTGCTCGCGACGATCGCGGGCTACGGCCTTGCGAAGTACAAGTTCCCGGGCAAGCGTGCGGTGTTCGCGGTCATCCTCGGCGCGGTCGCCGTTCCGGGCACCGCGCTGGCCGTTCCGACGTTCCTGCTCTTCAGCCAGGTCGGCCTCACCAACACTCCGTGGGCGGTGATCCTGCCCTCGCTCATCAGCCCGTTCGGCCTCTACCTCGTCTGGACCTACGCGGTCGACGCGGTTCCGACCGAACTGCTCGAGGCGGCCCGGATGGACGGGGCAGGCGAGTTCCGCACTTTCTTCACGATCTCGCTCCGGCTCCTCACGCCCGGGATCGTGACCGTGCTGCTGTTCGCGATCGTCGCGACCTGGAACAACTACTTCCTGCCGCTGATCATGCTGAGCGATCCCCAGTGGTACCCGCTCACCGTCGGCCTCAGCCAGTGGAGCGCGCAGGCCACCGGGGTCGCAGCGCAGCCCATCTACAACCTGGTGATCACCGGATCGCTGCTGACCATCGTCCCGATCGTCATCGCGTTCCTCTTCCTGCAGCGCTACTGGCAGTCCGGGCTGACTGCGGGAAGCGTCAAGCAGTGACCACCCCTCTTCCCCCCACCGGGCGTCCTGCCCATCCTCATCCCGAAGAAGTGAAAGGAACACTATGAACAGCAAGTCACGCTCCGCGAGCGTGCTGCGCCGGGTCGCGACAGCGCTCGTGGCCGGCGCGATGCTCGGCGCGACCCTCGTCGCCTGCTCGAGCGGAGGAGGCACCGGATCCGGCAGCGCCTCTGACGTCGACGCCGCGCTCAAGAAGGGCGGAACGATCACGTACTGGTCGTGGACGCCCTCGGCCGAGGCCCAGGTCGCCGCATTCGAGAAGGTGTACCCCAAGGTGCACGTCAAGCTCGTCAACGCAGGCACCAACACCACCGAGTACACCAAGCTCCAGAACGCGATCAAAGCCGGGTCGGGTGCTCCCGATGTCGCGCAGGTCGAGTACTACGCGCTCTCGCAGTTCGCTCTCGGCAAGGCGCTCGTCGATCTGAAGCAGTACGGGTTCGACTCGCTGAAGAACGACTACACGCCCGGGCCCTGGAGCGCGGTGAACGTCGGCGACCAGCTCATCGGTCTCCCGCAGGACTCCGGCCCCATGGCGCTGTTCTACAACAAGACGGTCTTCGACAAGTACGGTCTGACCGTGCCGAAGACGTGGGACGAGTACGTCGCCGACGCCAAGAAGCTGCACGCGGCCGACCCGACGAAGTACATCACCAGCGACTCGGGCGACTCGGGCTTCGCGACGAGCATGATGTGGCAGGCGGGCGGACGGCCGTTCACCGCCGACGGCTCGAAGGTCACGATCAACCTCCAGGACGACGGCACCAAGAAGTGGACGTCGACCTGGAACCAGCTGGTCGAGGGCAAGCTCCTCTCCTCCGTCCCCGGCTGGAGCGACGACTGGTTCAAGGCGCTCGGCAACGGCACCATCGCGACGCTCGTCACCGGCGCCTGGATGCCCGGCGTGCTCGAGTCGTCGGTGAAGGACGGCTCGGGTCAGTGGCGTGTGGCCCCGACCCCGACGTACGACGGCACCGCGACGAACTCGGAGAACGGCGGCGGAGCGCAGGTCGTGCTCAAGCAGAGCAAGAACCAGGCACTCGCGGCCGGGTTCCTCAAGTGGCTGAACAACGACCCCGCGAGCATCAAGGTGTTCCTCGCCTCCGGCGGATTCCCGTCGACGACGAAAGACCTGGAGTCCAGTGAGTTCCTCGCTTCGGCGCCCGAGTACTTCGGCGGCCAGAAGATCAACGAGGTGCTCGTGCAGGGTGCGAAGGACGTGTCGACCGGATGGCAGTACCTGCCGTTCCAGGTGTACGCGAACAGCATCTTCGGCGACACGGTCGGGCAGGCGTACTCGTCGAACAGCGACCTGAACGCCGGCTTGCAGAGCTGGCAGAAGTCCCTGGTCGAGTACGGCAACCAGCAGGGCTTCACCGTCACCGGCAAGTAGCGCCACCGAGTGTGGCCGGCCGGGACAGCCCCGGCCGGCCACCTTCACACCCTCCCTTTCAGCTTCGAGGAGCAACCCACCCATGCACACGTTCGAGATCGCCGGCGACGACTTCGTTCTGGACGGACAGCCGTTCCGCATCCTCTCGGGCGCGATCCACTACTTCCGCGTGCATCCGGATGCGTGGGCCGACCGCATCCACAAGGCGCGGCTGATGGGGCTGAACACGATCGAGACCTACGTCCCGTGGAACGCCCACGAGCCGCGGCCGGGGGAATGGCACGACTCGGGACGGCTCGACCTCGCCCGTTTCCTCCAGACCGTGGCGGACGAGGGGATGCACGCGATCGTGCGTCCCGGCCCGTACATCTGTGCGGAGTGGGACAACGGCGGCCTGCCGGCATGGCTCTTCACCGATCCCGGTGTGGGCATCCGCCGAAACGAGCCGTCGTTCGTCGCAGCCGTCGAGCGCTATCTCGAGCGCGTGCTCGCGACCGTCGCTCCGTTTCAGGTGGGCAACGGCGGACCCGTCATCCTCGTGCAGATCGAGAACGAGTACGGCGCATACGGCGACGACCAGGACTACCTCCGAGCGCTCGTCGACATCACCCGCTCCGCCGGGATCGTCGTCCCGCTCACGACGGTCGACCAGCCTCAGGACGGGATGCTGGAGCGCGGGTCGCTGCCGGAACTGCACAAGACCGCGTCGTTCGGCTCCCGGTCGCGCGAACGACTCGAAACCCTTCGTCAGCACCAGCCCACCGGCCCTCTCATGTGCTCCGAGTTCTGGAACGGCTGGTTCGACAACTGGGGCGCACACCATCACACGACGTCGCCGGAGCATTCCGCGGCCGAGCTCGACGAGTTGCTGAGCGAGGGCGCCTCGGTGAACCTCTACATGTTCCACGGGGGCACCAACTTCGGGTTCACGAACGGCGCCAACGACAAGGGCGTCTATCAGCCGATCGTCACCAGCTACGACTACGACGCCCCGCTCGACGAGGCCGGCAACCCGACACCGAAGTACTGGGCGTTCCGCGAGGTCCTCGGCCGCTACACCGAGCTGCCCGACGAGGTTCCTTCGACGGCGCCCGCCGCGACGGCCGTGCGGTCGCGGCTGACGGCGTCTGCGCCGTTCCTCTCCGTCGTCGACCGCCTCGGCGAGTGGATCTGGACGGACGACCTCCCCACCATGGACGCCCTCGGCCACTACTCGGGTCTCGCCGTCTACCGGACCGAGATCGACGTCGCGGAGCCGGCCGTGCTCACCATCGGCGAGGTGCGCGACCGGGCCCACGTCTTCGTCGGCGACGCACGGGTCGGCACGCTGGCCCGCGACCATCACGATCGTGCGATCACGCTGGCGCCGAGCCGCGGAACCCTGACCCTGGTCGTGGAGGATCAGGGCCGGGTGGACTACGGTCCCCGGATCGGCGAGCCCAAGGGACTCATCGGGCCGGCGCGCCTCAACGGCGACGAGCTGAACCGTTGGGGGGTGCTCCCTGTCGACCTCGGGTCGCTCGCGCCTGTCCGCGACGCCGTGTGCCAGACGGATGCACGGTCGCTGGCCGGTCCCGCCTTCGCCCGGGGCACGTTCGAGACGTCCGGCTCGGCCGACCTCTTTCTCGACACCTCGCGCTGGGGCAAAGGCATCGTGTGGATCAACGGGTTCAACCTGGGAAGGTACTGGAGTCGCGGCCCGCAGCGCACCCTCTACGTTCCCGGCGCGCTCCTCACGGCCGGTGAGAACGAGCTGATCGTGCTCGAGCTGGACGCCGCGGCGTGCACCGACATCTGCTTCGCACCCGCGCCGAACCTCGGGCATACCGACTACTGACGGCGGCGCGAGCCCCCGGTTCCCTGACTGGCCTGACGCCTAGGCGTCCTGCCACGGGATGCGCGCGAACGCGTCGCGCACGGCGGTGAGGCTGGTCTCGTCATCCGTGAGCGTGAGGTCGTCGACGGCCTCGACCAGGCTCACCCCGTGGTTTCCGACGAGGAAGCCTGCGTCGAAGAGCCGGAGGTCGTCGGGGCGAACGGGCAGCACAGCGGACGGGGTTCCGTCGGCGCGCAGCTGATCGTGCAACAGCTGACGTTCGACGCCGGGTGCGCGCGTCTGCGGCCAGATCACCCGGCCGCGCGCAAGGAACCCGATTGCTCCGGACGGGCATTCGCTCACCGTTCCGCCGGGGTCGTGCAGGAGCACGTCGTCGTAGCCGGCGGCGAGCGCGTGGCGCCGGTCGAAGCCGAGCGCGGGGCCGGTCGACGGCACTGCCCGCAGCCGGAGGGGCCGGTCCGTGACGGGCGGCGCCTCCCGTCCCATGACGAGCACGCGTTCGGCGGCGTCGCCGGAGACGTGGAAGAGCTCGACCCGCACCAGCAGGGTGCCGCCGCGGCTTCGGACGAAAGCACGCACCGCCTGCTCGATCATGTCGGGGTCGACGCCCGGTCCGAGCGGGTCGCGGGATGCCCGCGCCAGCCTCGTCAGGTGCAGGTCCAGTCCGCGAACGCGGCCGTCGCTGGCGAGAAACGTCGTGACCTGGCCGACCTCTGCGGTGAGACGCTCCTCCAGAAGTCCCAGGTCGGCGGGCATTCCGTCGATTTCGATCGTGTGCATCGCGCACCGCCTCCTGCCGATTCCGGCGCGATCATAACAGCGCGAAGCGTCGGGGAAATGGACCGCGCGTTAATCGAATGGTCACCTTCCCGTCACGCCGAGCGCGATGTCGTTTCGTATGGTTTGTAACGACCGTTAGCATCTCGACGAAACGACACACCCCAAGGAGACTCCATGAATGTCGTCAAGCGATTGGCAGCACTCGGTTTGATCGCAGTGTCGGCCGCCGCCCTGGCCGGCTGCTCTACATCCGCCTCTGCGTCGTCCACGAGCGGCGCGGCCGTCGAACCGCTGGTGCTCTACGCGGCAGAGGGGTACGACGCGGTGACCGCGAAGGCGTTCACCGCCGCCACCGGCATCCCCGTCAAGGTCGTCGACGACAGCACCGGCCCGCTCCTGACAAAGATCGCGGCCGAGAAGAACAATCCGCAGTGGTCGATGCTGTGGGTCGACGGCGACACCGCCTTCGCGGCACTCGACAAGCAGGGCGCCCTCCTGCCCTACAAGGCCCACGCCGACTGGAATTCCGTCGGCACGTCGATCCTGCCGAGCGACAACTCGTACACCCCCACCGGCACGACGGTCATGGCGGCTCTGATTTACAACGCGGCGCGCACGACCACCGTGCCGGCGAGCTATCAGGACCTGCTCGGCTCGGCCTACAGCGGCAAGGTGGGGATGAACGACCCGTCGCAATCCGGGCCCACCTATCCGTTCATCGCCGGTGTGATGAACCAGCTCGGCGGTCAGAGCGATGGCGTCGCGGCGGGGGAGGACTACTTCACCAAGCTCAAGAGCAACGGACTGAAGGTGTTCCCGACCAACGGCGATACGCTCCACGCGCTCGAGACCGGTCAGATCGACTACGGCCTCATCCAGAGCTCGGCGGCGACCGGCGAGGTCGTGAAGACCAAGCCGACCGCGAAGTTCCGGCCCACGGTCGCCTACTTGCCGAAATCCACGCTGCTGCCCGGCGTCATCGGCATCGACAAGGGTGCCAGCCCGGTCCAGCAGGCGGAAGCGAAGAAGTTCATCGACTTCGCACTGTCGCCCACGGGGCAGGCGGTGATGCTCACGGGCGCACCGAGCGGCGACTCCCTGTTCTGGCCGGTCGTCAACAACGCGCCGTCGCTGAAGCAGCTTCCGTCGTTCCCCGCCGCGTACCAGCGCATCGACCCGGCCTTCTGGGGCCCGAAGCAGCCTGAGGTCGTCACCTGGTTCGACTCGAACATCAAGTAGTCCGTCAGCCTTCATGTCCAACGATCTCGCTCTCCCCGGCGTTCAGGCCGGGCATCCGGCCCTCCGCGACGACACCATCGTCGCGGGGGGCTCCGGCCGGCCCCGGATCCGCCTGCGCTTCAACCCCCTGACCGCCTTCTGGCTGCTGATCATCGCCATCCTCGTCCTCCCGATCCTGCTGTTCCTGGCGGTCGCGTTCTCTCCCGCCCTGCTCGATCAGGGCCCGCAGTGGTTCACGCTCTCCGCGTTCGCCACGGCGCTCAACGGCCACCTGCTCGTCGGCTTCCTGAACTCGCTGATGGTCGGCGTGGTCACCGCGGTGCTGTCCGCCGCCGTCGCGTTCGGCCTCGCCTGGGCGGTGCAGAGAACGGATGTCTGGGGGCGCCGCCTCTGGACGGGCGCGGTCTTCGCCCTGCTGCTGACCCCGTCGTATCTCATCGCCCTCGGCTGGGAGCGCCTGCTGGAGCCGAACGGGGTGCTGGAGAGCCTGGGGCTCCATCCGGACGCGGCTCGCTCCGTCTTCTACGGGCCGGTCGGCATCGTGCTCGTGCTCACCGTCAAGGGCATCCCGTTCGCCTATCTCGCGATCTCGAACGCGCTCCGCGGGCTGGGGCACGAATTCGAGGATGCGGTGCGGGTGCACGGGGGCGGTCCGCTGTCGGCGATCCTCGTCGTGGTCTCTCTTCTCGGTCCGGCCATCTGGGCCGCCCTCGCCATCGTCTTCGCAGAGTCCGTCGGAGACTTCGGTGTCGCCTCCACCCTCGCCAACGACTCGCACTTCACCGTCGCGACGTTCACGCTCTACAACGCCGTGCAGGCTTTCCCCGTTCAATTCCCCGTCGCCGCGGCGGTGAGTTGGGTCTTGCTGCTGCTGGTCGTGCTCGCCTTGCTCGCGCAGAGCCGGGCACTGCGTGGCCGCAGCTACCGGGTGCTCGGCGGCCGCACCCGGCCGGCCGTTCGACGGCGTCTCTCACTGCGCGCCCAGGTGCTCGTCTCGAGCGCGCTCGTGATGCTGCTGGTTGTCGCCCTCGGTGTCCCGATGTTCGGAGCCGTCTCGGCGTCGCTCATCGACGGACTCGGCTCGCTGGCCGGCACGCATCAGTGGTCGCTGGCCAACTACGGGCGTGTGATCGGCAGCCCCGGACTGAGCGGCCCGCTCGCCTACTCGTCCGAGCTGGCGGCGATCACGGCGACGATCACGATCGTCCTGGCCGTGGTGTGCGCGCGACTCCTCGCGAACAAGGGCGGGACGTTCGGCGGCAGGATGCTCGACCTCGTGCTGCTGGCGGCCGTGGCGCTTCCCGGCATCGTGTTCGCGGCCGGCTACATCTTCGCCTACAACCTGCCGGTGACGAACGCTGTCGGCATCCACCTGTACGGCACGACCGGTCTGCTGCTCCTCGCCTACCTGGCCACCGCACTTCCCTCGACGTCGCGGGTGCTGACGGGCAGCATGAGCCAGCTTCAGGATTCGATGCTCAGCGCATCCCGTGTGCACGGCCGGGGGGCCATCCGGTCGTGGTTCTCGATCGTCGTCCCGGTCGTGGCTCGTCCACTACTGAGCGCCTGGCTGCTCACCTACACGGCGACCCTCCTCGAACTGCCGGTGTCGCAACTCCTGTCGCCGCCCGGATCCCAGCCGATCTCGGTGGGCATCACCACGACACTGGGCAAGTACGACTTCGGCGGAGGCACGGCGATGGAGGTCCTCGCGATCCTGTCGGCCCTTCTGGTGGTCGGGGTCGGATATCTGCTCTTCCGCCTCGTCACGCCGGCGGGCTGGCGTCGGCTGGGAGGAGCGCGATGAGCGCCGACGAAGAGATCGCCACCGAAGCCGCACGCGCGGGGACGGTGCCGCGAGGTCATCGGGTCGAGATCCGGGGTGCGGCCAAGCGCTATGGAGCCGTCGAGGCGCTGAAGGGCGTCGACCTCGACATCCGGGCCGGTTCGTTCACGGTGCTGCTCGGACCGTCCGGGTCGGGAAAGACAACCCTCCTGCGAGCGATCGCGGGCATCGAGCGATTGGATGCCGGCAGCATCGCCCTCGGACCGAGGATCGTGGACGACCGACGTGTTCACGTGCCGTCCGAGCGTCGTGGACTGGCGATGGTGTTCCAGGACTACGCGCTGTGGCCCCATATGACGGTGCGTCAGAACGTCGGCTATGCGCTGAAGCGGAGAGGCGGACCTCGCGACCCCGCCGCTCTCATCGCCGAGACGCTGGAACGGGTCGGGCTCGCGAGCAAGCATGCGAGCTATCCGCACGAGCTCTCGGGCGGTCAGCAGCAGCGTGTCGCTCTCGCCCGCGCGATCGTCGGGTCGCCCGCCCTTGTGCTGTTCGACGAACCGCTCTCGAATCTCGACGCCGACCTGCGCGAGCATCTGCGTCTGGAGATCTCGACGCTCACCCGCGAGTCCGGTGCGACGGCGTTGTACATCACGCACGACCAGGGTGAGGCGTTCGCGCTCGCCGACGAGGTCGCGATCCTGCGGGACGGCACGATCGAGCAGCGGGGCACGCCCGAGTCGATCTACCGGAGTCCCGCGTCTCCGTTCGTGGCGCGGTTCACTGGTGTCGCCGGATCCTTGGCAGGCGTGGTCCTCGCGGTCGGCGCCGGGTCAGCGACCGTGCGGGTCGGTGAAGCCGAGCTGCGCAGCGCCGCCGGGGCCGATGTGTGCGTCGGGGATGACGTGGAGGTCCTGATCCGCCCGACGGCGACACGGCTGGAACCCCTGCCGCTCGGCTCGGGTTCCGTGTCGCCGGCCGGGAGCCGGCAGGCGCTGCCCGGACGGATCGTAGACGTCGCCTACCGCGGGCGTGGCTACGACCATGTCGTGGAGTGCGACCGGGGGCTGCTGACCTCTGTCTTCGACGAGCGGGCGTGGACCCGCGGCGCGGAGTGCCTGGTCAGGATCGATCCGGCGGCCTGCATGGCATTCGGCTGACAACGTTACTGATGCAAACTAACAGCTGTTACACTCTTGATCGAACATCGATCAACCTCACCTCACGGGAGTATCCGAATGAATGACGCAGCCCTCTTCTTCGCTGTGTTCCTGGCGTGTCTCGTCGAAGCGGTCGAAGCGACGACGATCGTGCTCGCGGCGGGCAGCACCCGCCACTGGCGGTCGGCCGTGTTCGGGGTGCTCGCCGGTGTGGCCGTCCTGGTCGTCGCCGTCGCGATCGCGGGTCCCGCGATCGCGCTCCTGCCGCTGGGCATCCTGCGGCTCGTCGTCGGCGGAGTGCTCCTCGTCTTCGGTCTGCAGTGGATCCGCAAGGCCGTCCTCCGCGCCAGCGGTTACAAGGCCCTCCACGATGAAGAGCTGATCTTCCAGAAACAGGTCGCCGCCGCCCGCCGGGCCGAGAGCACCAGACGAGGCGCCGTGAAGGACTGGTACGCGTTCACCCTTTCGTTCAAGGGTGTCGTGCTGGAAGGTCTCGAAGTCGTGTTCATCGTGCTGACGTTCGGCGCCAACCAGCAGAATCTCCCGTTGGCGACGATCGCTGCCGCAGCGGCTGTGGTCGTCGTGGTGGTTCTCGGAGTGGTCGTGCGCGGGCCGCTCTCGCGGGTTCCCGAGAACACCCTCAAGTTCATCGTCGGAGTGATGCTGACCGGATTCGGCGTCTTCTGGGGCGCCGAGGGCGCCGGCGCGGTCTGGCCGGGCGCCGATCTGGCCCTCCTGGTGATCGTCCCGGCGATCGCGATCGTGTCACTGGCGCTCGCCTGGGGCATGCGCTCCTATCGGCTCTCGAAGGCGTCGGAGCGCGGAACGACCGCGCCGCAGAGCCCGCAGACCGTGCTCGTGCCCGCGACGGGCGGCGACCACGCGGCCGCGACCGAGGCGACCGCCTCGACCGTGTCGGCTGCCGCATCCGGAACCCCGACCGCAGCTTCCGGTGCGGCTCCGGATGCGCCTGCCGCGGTCGCACCGAAACGCTCTGTGCGCTCCCGGCTCGCCTCGTTCGGGGCGTTCTGGTACGACTTCATCGTCGGGGACGACTGGCAGATCGCGGCCGGTGTCGCGCTCTCCTTCGTCGTCACCTACGCGGTCTCGTTCTCGCCCCTGGCCTGGGTCGTGGTCCCGCTGTTCGTGCTCGCCCTCATCCCGTACGGGGTCAAGCGCGCCCTCCGCTGAACGCGGTGCCAGCGCTCAGTGGCCCTCGGGCTCCTCGGCGTAGACGCGGGCGGCGTAGGCCTCGAGCGCGACCTCGCAGCGCTTCAACGCCTCTTCGGCCGCGACGCGACCGGGGGCATCGAACTCGTCGCGTGCCCGCACCTTGCCGAACCAGTTGACCAGCTTGGTGTAGTCGACTTCGTTCTCTTCGAGCTCGGCGTAGCTGAAGTGCTTCTTCTCGTACTCCTTCTGGAGCTCGGCGAGGAAGCCCACGCTGCGGTCGACGATCTCCTCGTACTCGTCGCTCCGGGCGGCCTGATAGATCGCCAGCACGTTCGTCTCCCCGACCAGCACGGCGGACTCCATGAGGATGGCCGTCCCCGACATCTCGACGATGTCGTGCTGCAGCTTGCGCAGCGCCCGCTCCGCCGTCGGGCTCACCGGCAGTGCGGCGACCGAGTTCTGGAGGTAGACGGCTCCCAGCGACTTGAGGCGCCGCCAGGCGGTCGCCCGCAGCCGGGTCGGTTCCGAGGGGATGCGGTACACCAGCACATACCAGCCGCGTTCGCGGGCGTGCTCGGACTCCGACTTCGCTCTTTCGGCCACATCGCGATTCTAGGGGAGCGAGGTTGCGTCGCCGGAGGCCGGGCGCGACAACCGGCCCTAGTGCGCGACCACCGGCTCGCTCGGCTCGGTCGCGCCGGCCGGCTCGGTTCCGCGCGATGACGAAGCCGCCACCGGCTCGCCCAGCGTTGGGCCGTCCCCACGGCGGCGGTACAGGAACGCGGCGAGCACGGCGCCGAAGGCGAAGAAGCAGGCGCCCCACCAGTAGGCGGTCGCGTAGCTGTGCACGGCGGCCTCGGCCGCGACGGCTGCCGTGGGCGGGAGGTGCGAGGCGAGGTAGTCGGCCGCGGCGGTGGCGGCCAGCGTGTTCAGCAAGGCGGTTCCGATGGAGCCGCCCACCTGCTGGCTCGTGTTCACCATGGCCGAGGCGACACCGGCGAACCGGCGGTCGACGCCGAGCGTGGCGGTCTGGATGGCCGCGGGCATGATCGACCCCATTCCGACGCCGAGGATCATCAGCGGCGGGAGGACGTCGGCCGCGTAGTTCGCGGTGACGCCGAGATGCGTGAGGTAGACCATCCCGATCGCGGCGATGCTCATCCCGATCGGCACCATGACCTTGGGGCCGAACTTCGGCACGAAGAGGTTCGTCGAGAACTGCGCGGCCGTCACCAGCATGACGATCATCGGCAGGAACGCCAGCCCGGTCTGCATCGGCGTGAACTTCAGCGTGGTTTGAAGGTAATACGTGACGAACAGGAAGATCCCGAACATCCCGGCGCCGGCGATCAGGATCGAGCTGTACGAGGCGCCGCGGTTGCGGTCGAGCACGATCGGGAGCGGCAGCAGTGGATGCGCGGCCCGGCGCTGCCAGAGCACGAATGCGATGAACAGGATGCCGGATGCGGTGAGCATCCCCCAGCACAGCGGCGAGTCCCAGCCGTCGGTCTCGGCGTTGGAGAAGCCGTAGACGAGGGTGAAGAGTGCGCCGGAGACGAGCACCGTCCCCGGGACGTCGAGCTTGGGCCGCGGGCCGGACCGCTTGATGGAGCTGACGAAGAACGCCGCGCCGACGATCGCGATGATGGCGATGAAGACGTTGACGTAGAGGTTCCAGCGCCAGTCGAACTGTTCGGTGAGGAACCCGCCGAGGAGCAGGCCGATCGCGCCGCCGGCTCCGGCGATCGCGCCGAAGATGCCGAACGCGCGGGCGCGTTCCTTCGGCACGGTGAAGGTCGTCGTCAGCACGGCCAGAGCGGTGGGGGCGAGCAGTGCGCCGAACGCGCCCTGCAGTGCACGCGCCCCGACGAGCATCCCGAACGTGGTGGCCGCGCCGCCCAGTGCGGACGCGCCGGCGAAGCCGATGAGGCCGATGATGAACGCGCGTTTGCGCCCGATGAGGTCGGAGACGCGGCCGCCGAACAGCAGCAGGCTTCCGAAGGCGAGGGAGTACGCGGTGACGATCCACTGGCGCTCGCCGTTGGAGAAGCCGAGGTCGACCTGGGCGGAGGGGAGCGCGATGTTCACGACGGTGGAGTCGAGCACGACCATGAGCTGTGCGAGGGCGACGGTGACCAGCGTCAACCAGCGATGTGGCGCTGCGGGGATGCTGGGAGCGCCGGCTGCGCCCGAAGAAGTGGATGTGGTCTGCGACATGGATTCCAGCATATACGAAACTCACAAGTTTCGGATCTACTCAGTTCTGAAATTAACCTTACAATGGTCTGAATGGACCCCACAGTTACGAAAGAAGCCGCAATGACGCTGCTCGACACCGCGACCGACTCGCCCGCGACCCCCAGCAAGCTCGGGCGCAAGCGAGACCACACGCGCGACCAGGAGATTCTCGACGCCGCCCTCGACGTGCTGGCCGAGACCGGATACGACGGCATGACCATCGACATGGTGGCCGCCCGCGCCAAAGCGGGCAAGGCGACGGTGTACCGGCGCTGGGCCTCGAAGGGCGAGCTCGTCGTCGACGCCGTCGCCTGCATGAAGCGCAACGACGTCGACCTGGACTCGCTGCCCGACACCGGCACCCTGCGTGGCGACCTGCTGACGATGATCAAGCCGCACAGCATCGAGGAGGGCGAGAAGAAACTGCAGATCATGGCCGGGCTCATGTCGATGCTGACCAAGGATCCGGATCTCGCCGAGACGGTCAACGCGGCGATCGTCGAGCCTCGGGCTGCGGTGTACCGGGCGTTCATGCTCCGGGCCGTCGAGCGCGGAGAGATCTCGGCCGACAGCGACATCGAGACGCTGTCGCACATCACGCCGTCGATGGCGGCCTACCGCTTGCTGATCCTCCGCAAGCCGGTGGACCGGGCGTTCCTCGTCGCGTTGATCGACGGAGTGCTGCTGCCCGCGGTCGGCCTGGCCAGAGAACCGTAGCCGGAGTACCGTTCAGGTATGGAAGCCAGGATCGTGCTACTCGAGGGCGGACCGTTCGACGGCCGCACGTGGGACGTCACCGTGTTCGCGCTGCAAGCCGAGCTGACCGACGACGAGGGGCGATCGGCCACCTACACCGAGACGAGCCGGATCTCGGACGACGGCACGCCGATCTGGACCGTCGAGGTCGAATAGCCCTCGCCCGCTCGGCGACTCCCGGAGTGCTGATCGCTGACGCAGAGGATCCTCATCGGCTGCTCTGGGAAGGCGCATAGGGTCGTCGGCTGTGCTGGAACCACCCGAGCGAAGGAGTGGTTCCGATGCCTGAGAAGCGAACCGACGAGCGGTGGACGGCCCCCGACGGAAGCCCCCTCGACGAGGAGGATCGTGGACTCGTCTACGACATCCGGACCCTGATCGATCGGCGGCGCGTGCTCGGCCTGTTCGGCGGGATCGCGACCGCGACACTGCTGGCCGCCTGCAGCTCTCCTGCCGACCCGAGGTCGAGCGCGTCCGTGACGAGCACCACGCCGGATGCGGCGAGGACGCCCACCACACGGGCCACTGGAGGCGCCGGCGTCGTCGAGGTCCCGGATGAGACGGCCGGACCGTTTCCGGGCGACGGGTCGAACGGCATCGATGTGCTCGACGATTCGGGGATCGTCCGGAGCGACATCCGGTCAAGCTTCGGGTCCTCGACCACGACGGCGGAGGGCGTGCCGCTCACCATCCGGCTCGGAGTGCGTGACGCGGCGACGGGCGCTGCGCTGGTCGGTGCGGCCGTCTATCTGTGGCATTGCGATCGCAGCGGCGAGTACTCCCTCTACGGGCAGAGCGTGCAGAACGAGAACTATCTGCGGGGCGTCCAGCCGGTGGACGCATCCGGAAACGTGACCTTCAGGTCGATCTTCCCGGCCTGCTATTCGGGGCGCTGGCCGCACATCCACTTCGAGGTCTATTCGGACGTCGCGACGGCCGTCGCCTCCGGTCCGATCGTCAAGACGTCGCAGATCGCCCTGCCCCAGGAGACCTGCGACAGCGTCTACGCCACCGCGGGCTACGAGCAGAGCGTCAGCAACCTGAGCCGCACCTCGCTCTCGTCGGACATGGTCTTCCGCGACGACTCGGGCATCCACCAGCTGGCCACGATGACGGGCTCCGCGGCGAGCGGGTACACGGCGGCGCTCACCGTCGGCGTCTGATCCGCGCGAGCATCCGGATGCCCGGCTGCGGGAATGAACTTCACCTTTCGATGGTTGATAAGTACACTAACAATTAGTGTATTAAGAAAGGTGTGTGACATGGCCGGTCGATTCTGGCGCTTCTACGAGAGGGCCAACGACGTGGTTCGCACATTCACCGGGCCGGCCGATCTCGGCGCGGGTCACCCGGAGGGTCCCGACATCCGCTCGGCCGAGGCCGCGTGCCCGCTCTGCGGTGCTCCGATGAGCCAGCACACGATCGAGCGCAACGGCGACTCCCGAACCTCCACCCGCCTGCACTGCCCGGTGAAGGCGGCCTGACCGATGCCGCAGGAGACCCACGATCCGCTGGCACTCGAGAGCCAGGTCTGCTTCGCACTGTCGCTCGCCTCGCGCTCCGTGGTGAACGCGTATCGACCGGTGCTGGAGCCGCTGAAGCTCACGCATCCGCAGTACCTCGTGATGCTCGCGCTCTGGCAGTACCGGGCGCTCTCCCTCAAAGACCTGGCCGAGCTGCTCGGGCTCGAATCGGCGACCGCCTCGCCTCTCGTCAAGAGGCTGGAGGCGATCGGCTACGTCCGGCGCGAGCGCGACGCCTCCGACGAGCGCGCCCTGCGCATCACCCTCACCGACACCGGACGCGCGTTGCGCGCCCAGGCCGAGTCGATCCCCACCACGATGATGGCGCGACTCGGGATGGACGAGACCGAACTGCTCGCTCTGCACGCCGCGATGGTCAAAGTGATCGCCGCGGCTCAGCGGGCGAATGCCGGGTCCGAGATGGCCGACGCGGGCGAGGTGGCGCGGATCCCGGCGTAGGGAACAGCACCGGCCTCGCGCCGCACAGGCGGTCGTCCAGGCGAAGTGTGTAGTTTGTTCAGGTGCAGAGACGAGCTTTGATGACCCAGACGGCCGGTGGCGCACCGCTGTACGCGCGGAGCGACCGGTGAAGGCGCTGCTGCGCACACTGCGCGAGCTCCTTCCTCTTCTTCCCGCCTCGGGTCGTCGCTACCTCAAGCTCTACGCGGTGCTGCTCGGTCTACTCTCGGCACTCGACGCCTTCTCGCTCGGACTGCTCGCGGTCGTCATCACGCCCCTCATCTCCAACCAGCCGCTGACGCTTCCGGTGATCGGAACGGTCTCCACGACCGGGCTGATCTGGCTGCTCGTGCTCATCTGCTTCATCGTCATCCTCAAAGGCGTCCTGGCCTCGCTCCTGCAGTTCTCCGCGACCCGCCGTTTCGCATCGTACGAACTGGAGATCGGCGACCGTCTGCTGGCCGCCTACCTGGCAGCGCCCTGGGTCGAGCGCCTCAAGCGCAACTCCGCCGACGTCGTGCGGCTGGCGGACTGGGGCATCGCCAACACGATCGCCGGGCTGCTGCTGCCCGCTGCTTCGCTCGTCGGCGAGGCGGCGACCTTCATCGTCGTGCTCATCGTGCTCTTCATCTCGCAGCCTGCGATCGCCCTCACGGCCCTGATCTACCTCGGAATCGTCGGCGCCGTCCTCTACTTCTGGATCTCGCGGCAGTCGCAGATCGCCGGCCGCGTCAACCGCGACTACTCGTACACGGTCTCCCGGCTGCTCACCGAGGTGATCGGCGCGCTCAAAGAGGTGACCCTCCGCAACAAGACGCAGGAGGTGGCCGCGGTCGTCCACTCGAACCGCGTGAGGACCTCGCGGGCCCGTGCCAACATCCAGTTCCTCAACACGGTGCCGCGATACATCCTGGAGACGGCGCTGATCGGCGGCTTCGTCCTCGTCGGCGTGGTCGGCTACTTCGTCGGAGGCAACAGCCTGACCGCGGCCGTCACCGCCGTCTCGATCTTCAGCCTCGCCGGTTTCCGGATGGCGCCGTCGATCACGCGATTCCAGGCCGTCATCTCGTCCACCTCCTCCAACCTGCCCCATGCGCGCAACGTCATCGACGACATCCGGATCATGGAGCAGCAGGGCCTCGAAGCACAGCACGGCCTCGACACCGGACACCTCGAGGAGCATCCGTCGAGCCTGACCCTGGACAACGTCAGCTTCCGCTACTCGCCCGACGCCCCGCTCGCGCTGCGCGAGGTCTCGCTCGACATCCCGTTCGGCTCGACCGTGGCGTTCGTAGGCTCCTCCGGAGCAGGCAAGTCGACCCTGGTCGACCTGATCCTGGGGCTCGTCGAGCCGACCTCCGGCACAATCTCGATCGACGACACCCCGTTGCGGCAGATCTCGTCGGCCTGGCACTCGCGGGTCGGCTATGTCCCCCAGGATGTCTCCCTCTTCGACGCGACCGTGGGGCAGAACGTCGCGCTGACCTGGTCGCAGGACGTCGATCGCGACCGGGCGAAGCAGGCCCTCGAGCAGGCGCAGCTGTGGGAGACCATCGAGAGTCGCGTCGGCGGGCTGGACGGTCCGATCGGTGAGCGCGGTCTCGCGCTGTCGGGCGGTCAGCGTCAGCGGCTCGGGATCGCCCGCGCACTCTACGTCGACCCGTTCGTGCTGGTGATGGACGAGGCGACCAGTGCGCTCGACACGTCCACCGAGGCCGCGGTGGCCACGGCCATCCGGGAGCTCCATGGCAAGGTGACCGTGATCCTGGTGGCGCACCGGCTGTCGACCATCCGGCACGCGGACCAGATCTACTTCATGTCCGAAGGCAGCGTCGCGGCCAGCGGGACCTTCGACGAGCTCGTGGAGGCCGTGCCCGACTTCGCTCGGCAGGCGGCGCTCGCCGGAATGATCGACTAGGCCGCGCGCTGTGGCCGGCACGCCCCTCATCGATGCGGTGATCGCGGTGCACGACGCGTCGCGTCCTGTAGCCCGCGCCGTTCGCTCGCTGACCGAGTCCGGGCTCGATCTCCGCGACGACGGCGGGCTGCGGATCACGGTGGTCTGTCACAACCTGCCGGAGGGGGATATCCGCGCGGTCGTGCCGGACGACCTCGCCGCCCGCGTGCGGTTCCTCGAGCTGCGCGACGGGATCGCGAGTGCTGCGGGACCGTTCAACGCCGGCATCGACGCGGCCACGGCGCCGTACGTGTCGATCATGGGCTCGGACGACTACTTCGAGCCGGGCGCGCTCGCCGCCTGGCGATCTCACGCGGATCACGGGCGAGCGGATGCGGTGATCGCGCCCGAGATGCACGCCGGCGGGGCGACCGTGCGAACCCCGCCGACGAGGCCGTTCCGTCGCGGCGACCTTGACCCGGTCAAAGACAGGCTGGCCTACCGCACGGCCCCGCTCGGGCTGATCAGCACGGCCGCCATCGCGCGACTGGGCCTCCGGTTCCCGGAGGGCCTGCGCAGCGGTGAAGACCAGAGCTTCAGCGCTAAGCTGTGGTTCGGCGGCGGCGCCATCCGCTCGGCGAAGGGCGCGCCGCATTACGTGGTCGGTGCGGATGCGGCCACGCGCGTGAGCCTGACGCCGCGCGCGGTGCAGGTCGACTTCGCCTTCGTCGACCAGCTGCTCGACGACCCCTGGTTCGGCGCCCTCCCTCTCGCATCCCGCCGGGCGCTCGCGGTCAAGATGGTGCGGGTGCACGTGTTCGCCGCGGTCCTCCCGCGGATCGAGGCGGGCACCTGGGACGCCGCGGACCACGAATACCTCGCCGGGATCCTCGGTCGCCTCCGTGATGTGGCCCCCGGCTTCGAGCGGCCTTTCCCCATCGCCGACCGCCGGATGATCGACGCGATCGCCGACCTCGGCGTGGACGCACCCGCCCTCGACGGCTTCGCTCGCGCTCGGCGACGGTTCGGCCGCCCCGCGACGCTGGTGACGCGGGATCTCGGCGCGTGGCTGAGCGTCGAGGGGCCGCCCCGCTTCATGGTCGCGTCAGCGCTGGTCTGACACTGGTCTGACTCAGCTGGTTTGACCCGGGTCTGACTCAGGCCGCGCGCGCGGCCGGCGTCGTCAGCAGTGCCGCGATCGCCCGCGCCCATTCACCCTGCTGCACCTCCGCCGAGAGGTCTTTGGCGGCGCGATCCGCCGCCTGCTTCCATTCCGCGACCTTCTCGGGCGTCAACGCGGCGATGACCCGGCGCAGCGACTCGACCGAGAAGTCGGGCACGACCTCACCGAGGCCGTACTCGTTCAGAATGGCGGCCATCTCAGGCGACGGGCCGATGATGAGCCCGAGCCGGGCCTGCACCGCTTCGAAGAACTTGTTGGGCAGGGCGTGCGCGAGGTTGAAGTTGGTCGGCGGGAGGAACGTCATCGACACGTCGTATTCGGACAGCGTCTCGACGAGCCGGGCGTACGGCACCGGGTCGCGGAAGGTGAGGCCGGGCACGTCGGCGCCGAGCTCCCGAAGTTCTGCGACATAGTCGGGCTCGTTGGGCATGACGATCATGTCGAGCGTGACGTTCGCGGGGGCATCCCGCATCAACTCGATGAAGTTCTCGAGCTTGCGGTAACGCTGGCCGGCGGCCGAGTGGATGAGGCGGATGGGCGTGTGCACGGGCTGAGGAGTGCGGTCGGAGTACGGTGCGGCATTGGTGACGACCCCGACCTTCACTCCGTAGTCGGCTTCGTAGCGGTCGGCGATGCCGCGAGCGACCGTCGTCACCGACCGGAGCTGCTTGAGGTACGTGCGGCACAGCCAGCGCATGTACGGCGCCACGGCGAGACGCCACTTGAGGTCGTCGTCCTTCTCCTTGGGGGCGAACTCGTGGAGGTCGCCGTGCACGCCGTGCGTCGGTTCGAGCGACAGGGCGAGAGGCACCGCGCTGAGGTCGTTGGCGAGGATGCCGTCGAACGAGCGGCCGGCCAGCTTGGGTTTCGCGTCGAGCACCGCCTGGGTGTTCCAGTAGGCGTGCCGGAACCGGCGGGTGGCCATGGCGACCTTGTCGTCGACCCAGGCGCGGGCATCCGGTGCGATCTCGATGTGCTCGACGACGCCGTCCGGGGCCTCGCCGTAACCGCACGTCGTCACCTCGTACAGCGGGCTGAACAGCTGGACCTGCTTCAGAACCCGCGGGTCGGAACGGATCGGGGAGAAGGACAGGATCAGGAGGGAGGGGCGCGCGTTCACAGGAGGATTCTCCCATCTTTCGCCGAAGGCCTCCGGTGGGTCGGCCCGGTGACGGCATCGAGCAGGAATCGAGAAGCGCACGAAGCAGGGGGACAACTAGCGTGATCGTCATGACTTCCATCGAATCCATCACCCTCGACGTCGCCGACCCCGCCGCCGCCGAGCGCTTCTACGCCGCCGCTTTCGGATTGGGGGACCGCGTGCGTCTGCGCGCCTCGGAGGCTCCGACCTCCGGTTTCCGTGGGTTCACGGTCTCGCTCATCGTGTCGCAGCCGTCAACGGTCAGTAGCCTGTTCGATTCGGCCGTGGCCGCCGGAGCGACCGCCCTGAAGCCGGTCGAGAAGTCGTTGTGGGGCTACGGCGGAGTCGTTCAGGCGCCGGACGGCACGATCTGGAAGGTCGCGACGTCGGCGAAGAAGGACAAGGGCCCGGCCACTCGGGAGATCGATCAGGTCGTGATCCTGCTGGCCGCCTCCGATGTGGCCGCGAGCAAGCGGTTCTATGTCGACCACGGCTTCCCCGTCGGCAAGAGCTTCGGCAAATACGTCGAATTCGAGACGCCGTCGAGCCCGATCGGTCTCGGGCTCTACGCGCGCCGCGCTCTCGCCAAGGACGCGGGTGTCGATGCCGACGGCTCGGGATCGCACCGCCTGGTGATCGACAGCGCGGCCGGGCCGTTCACGGACCCCGACGGGTTCGCCTGGGCTGCGGTCTGAGCCGGTGACGTCCGACTCGGCCGCTGCCCGGGATCGGCCGTCGGCGCGCCGGCTGCACAGCTAGCCCGCGACCGTCACCGCCTCCTCGGCATGGTGGCAGGCCACCTCGCGGACGTCGGCCCCTGGACCTTCGAGGAGGCGCAGCGCGGGGATGACCGTGCGGCACTCGTCCGTCGCCATCCAGCAGCGAGGGTTGAAGCGGCAGCCGCTGGGCGGGTCGACGGGCGACGGGGGCTCGCCGCCGAGGACGCGACGCTGGGCGAGCCTGCCTCGGTCGGCACGGGTCGCGGTGGGCGTGGCCGAGAGCAGAGCCTGTGTGTACGGGTGCGACGGGTCGTCGTAGAGCGTGTCGGTGTCGCCGAGCTCGGCGAGGCGGCCGAGGTACATGACCGCGACGCGGTCGGCGATGTGGCGTACGACGGAGAGGTCGTGGGCGATGAAGACGATCGCGACCCCGAGGCGGCGCTGGATGTCGGCCAGGAGGTTGATGACCTGGGCCTGCACCGAGACGTCCAGGGCCGAGACGGGCTCATCGCACACGAGCACGTCCGGATCGAGGGCGAGCGATCGGGCGATGCCGATGCGCTGGCGCTGACCGCCGGAGAACTGGTGCGGAAAGCGGCTCAGCATGTCCGCGTTGAGTCCGACGAGGTCGAGGAGTTCGGCGGCGCGATCGCGTCGCGCGGCCCGGCCCATCCTGTGGGCTGCTGCGATGGGTTCCGTGATGATGTCCTGCACGGTCATCCGGGGGTCGAGCGAAGCGTACGGATCCTGAAAGATCATCTGCACCCCCTCGCGAAGATGCTTGCGATCGCGGAGCCGGCCGCGGGTGACGTCTTGGCCGCGATAGGAGAGGGCGCCCGCGTCGGGGCGCTCGAGCCCCACGAGCATCCTGGCCAGGGTCGATTTGCCGCAGCCGGACTCGCCGACGATGCCGAGCACCTCGCCGGCGTGAAGCTGCAGGCTGACTCCGTCGACCGCTGAGACGGTGGCCGACTTCAGACGTGACCCGGTGGCGAACGTCCTGGTGAGGCCTGATGCCTCAAGCACGACAGCCCGCGCCGATTGTCCGGATTCCCACCGAGCGTTCTCAACGGAGGGATCGGAGAGCAGGGACTGCACGGACTCGGGGGTTTCAGTGGACGGGTTCACCGATGAGCTCCTCGGATCGGAGGCAGGCGGCGAGCCTGCCCGGGGCGACCTCCGCGAGGAGGGGACGGGTACTGGAGCAGGTCTCGACGGCCAAATGGCACCGCGGGTGGAATGAACACCCGCTCGGAATGCGCGCGGGGCTCGGCGGCGAGCCGGGGATGGTCAGCAGATCGGAGCCGCGCATGGCGGCCTGAGGAACCGAACGAAGCAGTGCCTCGGTGTAGGGATGCGCCGGATGGCCGAGCACGGAGTCCGCGTCGCCGCTCTCCACGATCCGCCCGGCGTACATCACAGCCAGGCTGTCGGCGACCTCCATGACCACGCCGAGGTCGTGCGTGATCAGCAGCACGCCCATCCCGAACTGGTCGCGCAGGGAACCGAGCAGGTCGAGGATCTGTGCCTGCACGGTCACGTCGAGCGCGGTGGTGGGCTCGTCGGCGATGAGAATCGACGGCTCGAGGGCGATGGCCATTGCGATGAGGATGCGCTGACGCATGCCACCGGAGAACTGGTGCGGGTAGTCGTCGACCCTCCTGGCAGGGGCGGGGATGCCGACCATGCCGAGTAGGTCGATCGCGTGTGCGCGCGCCTGCTCGCGACTGGCGCCGCGGTGGACCCGGAACAGTTCGCCGATCTGGTCGCCGATCGTCATCACCGGGTTCAGGGAGGAGAGCGCGTCCTGGAGCACCAGGCTCATGCTCTCGCCGCGCAGTCGGCGTCGCTGCTCTTCGGGGAGGGCGAGGAGGTCGGTGCCGGCGAGACTCAGCTCGTCGGCGGTGACCCGGGTGTGCTCATCGGCGAGACCCATGATCGCGCGGGCCGTCACGGACTTGCCCGACCCCGACTCGCCGAGCAGGGCGACGAACTCGCCGTGGCCGACGGTGAGGTCCACGTCGCGCACTGCTGGGATGTCGCGCTCACCGGTGAAGGTCACCGAGAGGTTGCGTACCCGCAGCGCGGGGAGGGCGCCGACCGAATTCCTGTCCACTTCTTTGCTGTCCACAGGCCCATCCTTGCACGCGAGTCGTTACCGGAATGTTTCAATCATGAAACATCTGTGCCGAATTTCTAGCACAAGGTTGACAATGTTGCCGAATATCCGCGAGATTGTGTCCTGTTGCGCCTGATTGCGCATCGCAACCACCAACCGCAGTACGAAGGAGAGACGCGTGCTCGAACCAGCAGAGCGCTACACGGGCTACACGGCCTATGACTATCTCGAAGCCGGCAAGGACTATCGGGCGTTCACCTATGCGAAGCAGATCAACCGGGTGCCCGAATACTCGGGTCTCGGCCTGAGCGACTCGCAGGCCGAGCGCACGACGAAGCTCCTGCGCGAATCCACGGTGATCTCGCTGCACGACCATGTGCAGGTGTTCCCCGAAGACATGACTCAGCTTCGCGACCACATCCGCCAGGGCCGCGAACCAACCGGCTACCAGGGACTCGCGCGCTCCGGAATCACCGCCGTCTTCGACAACGGGATGGACGGCACCTGTTGCATCTCGAGCGACGCGGGCTGGAAGTATCAGGACGTGCTTTTCGACCTCGGCGTGCGGATGGCTGACATCGCTCACCAGGACTTCGTCATCAAGGGTGAGACGGTCAAGGACATCGAGTGCGCGGCCGAGACCGGGCGGATCGCCCACGTCTTCGCGCTCGAAGCGGCGACGATGATCGAGAACGAGGTCGACCGACTGGACGTCCTCTACGGGTTCGGTGTCCGGCAGATGGGCATCGCCTACTCCGAGGCGAACACCCTCGGCAGCGGGCTCAAGGAGCGCGGCGACGGCGGACTCACCTATTTCGGCGAGCGGGCCGTCGAGCGAATGAACAAGCTCGGCATCGCCATCGACGTCTCGCACTCCGGCGACCGCACGGCCGTCGACGCGATCAAGGCGTCGACCAAGCCGGTGTTCATCACCCACGCGGGGGCCCGGGGCCTGTGGCCGACCAATCGGATGAAGACCGACGAGACCATCATCGAGGCCGCGAAGCGCGGCGGCGTGATCGGGATCGAGGCGGCGCCGCACACGACACTGTCGCCCGCGCATCCGCGTCACTCGCTCGAGTCGGTGATGGACCACTTCAGCTACTGCGTCGACCTCGTCGGTCTGGAGCACGTGAGCTTCGGCCCCGACACCCTCTTCGGCGACCACGTCGGACTGCACGACGCGTTCGCGTCGAACCTGTCGCTCGGGCAGGCGCACGGGAAGGTCGAGTACGAGAAGGTCCCGTACGTCGACGGCATCGAGAATCCTGCCGAGGAGTTCTACAACATCATCGGCTGGCTGGTGAAGCACGACTACTCCGACGATGAGATCCGCGCCGTCGTGGGTGGCAATACTCTGCGGGTCCTGAAGGAGGTATGGGTGTAATGAAGTCTCGAAAACTCGTGCTCGCGGCCGCCACGCTGGCCGCCGCGGTGCTGGCGCTCAGCGCCTGCGCGCCGACTGCGCCGACAACGGGCGGGGGAGCGTCGGCCACGGCAGGCTCCCAGGCGCTCACGGTCGCCACGACGACGGATGTGGTCAACTACAACCCGCTCGTCGGTAACAGCCGGAGCGACTACTGGATCACCAACCTGATGTATCCGCACCTGCTCGGCATCGCCAACGACGGCTCGAAGGAGCCTCAGGTCGCGACCAAGTGGGGCTACGTCAACGACACGACCGGGTTCTACGACATCCGAAGCGACCTGAAGTGGAGTGACGGCGTGCCGCTGACCGCCGATGACGTCGCGTGGACCATGAACGCGGTCAAGAAGGACAAGCCCTCAGGCACCTTCTACGGCCAGCTCGCGAATCTCGACACCGCCAAGGCGGTCTCGAAGACCCGCGTGGAGTTCACGCTCACCAAGCCGGACTCCACGATCGTCGAGGAGATCGGGTTCTGGGGCAACGTCGTGCCGAAGCATGTGTTCGAGAAGGCGCCCTCTGTCGCCACGTTCGCGAACGACGGCAAGGACGGCGGCTGGGTCAGTGCCGGGCCGTACGTGCTCAGCAAGGTCCAGGTCGGGCAGAGCTACACGCTCGATCGGGTCGCCGACTACCCGCTCGTGGAGGGCGGCAAGCCGCTGTCGGCCAAGGTGGTCTACCGCGTCTTCCCCGACGTGAACACGGAGATCCTCGCTCTGCAGAGCGGCGAAGTGGACGCGATCGCCAACGCTCTGCCGCCTGCGCAGGTGGCCAAGCTGAAGAGCACGGCCGGTGTCAAGGTGGAGGAGTCCGTCGGTCTCGGCTACGCCCACATGACTTACAACATGAAGAACCCGGCGCTCGCGAAGCTCCAGGTGCGGCAGGCGCTCGCCCAGTCGGTCGACTACAACGCCATCCGCAAGGTCGTGCTGCAGGGTCAGGCCGTCTCGACCGGATCCAGCCCGATCATGCCGGTGCTGAAGGACTACTACGACGACTCGATCAAGGAGTACACGTTCGACACCGATGCGGCTCGCAAGCTGATGGAGGAGGCGGGTTACACGGCCGGCGCAGACGGGATGTTCCCAGTCACGTTCCGGCTGATCTACTCGCTGCAGGACAGCGTGACCAGCCAGTGGGCGACGCTCGTGAAGGACAGCGCCGCCAAGGCGGGCATCCGGATCGAGCTCCAGGGCACCGAGCGGAACACCTACCTGGCGATGACCAACAAGGGTGACTTCGACATCTATGCGGGCAACTTCGCCATCATGGACGACCCGGTGACCAACATGACACTCACCTACCTGCCCGGAGGGGTCATCAACTACAGCTACGTGAACGACCCCAAGCTGAACGACCTGATCGCACAGGGCACGGCGACGACGGACAAGAACAAGAAGGTCTCGCTGATGCAGGAAGCGGCGAAGATCGTGCGGGACAACGTGTACGACAACGTCATGTACACGCAGAACCTGTACTTCGCCCACAGCGACAAGTGGACCGGGTTCGTCAGCAAGCCGAGTGAGCTGCTCTCCATCGTCAACCCGGTGTCGCTCGCGAGCGCGCACCCGGTCGGCACCAAGTAACGACAGAAAGGCAGGTACGCCCGCGTGTCACGTTTCATGTTCCTTCTGCCCAGATTGGGGAGGGGTCTGCTCACGATCTGGTTCGCCGTGACCGTGACCTTCCTGCTCCTCCGTCTCCTCCCGGGGGACCCGGCGCTGGCGATCGCCAGCCCCAACATGACCGAGGACACGCGGGAGGCCCTGCTCAAGCAGTACGGGCTCGATCAACCGCTGATCGTCCAGTACGGCATCTATCTGTGGCAGCTCCTCCAGGGCAACCTGGGGGTGTCGTTCACGCAGTCGATTCCTGTGCTCGACGTGCTGTTGCAACGACTCCCGTGGACGCTGCTGCTCACGGGCACCGCGCTCGTGGCCACGGTGGCCGTCGGCATCCCGCTCGGGGTGCTGGCGGCCTCCCGCCGAGGCAAGTTCCTCGACAAGCTCGTTCAGGTGATCGGCGTCACCGGGCAGTCGCTCTTCGTGCCGAGCATCGGTGTGTTCCTCCTGTTCGTGTTCGGTCTGATGCTCCACTGGCTGCCGATCGGCGGGGCGTACGACACGGATGCGTACGGCCTGGCCTGGTACGGCAGTGTCGCGACCCACCTCATCCTGCCCGCTCTCTCGCTCATGCTCATCCAGCTCGGTTCTTACGTGCTGACCATGCGATCGACGCTGATCGACGCGCTCGGCGAGGACTACACGACCCTCGCCAAGGCGAACGGCCTGCCGTACCGTCGAGTCCTCTGGAAGCACGCCCTGCGCAACGCGCTCCTGCCGACCACGACCCTGATCGGCTTGCAGCTCGGCTTCCTGGTGGGAGGCGCCGTGCTCACCGAGACGGTCTTCGCGTACCCGGGCATCGGGCGAGGGATCTATGAGGCCGTCACCCAGCTCGACTTCCCGGTGCTGCAGGGCGCGTTCCTGATGCTCGCGGCCACGGTCGTCGTCGCCAATATGCTCACGGACACCGTCTACGGTTTCCTCGACCCGAGAGTGAAGACCTCATGACGACGGTCGCCATCGCCGACATCGACCCCCAGCTCGAGCCGGTCGCCACCGAGAGCGGCCGTGCCGGGCTGCACACCTGGCGCGCCTTTCGTCGTGAGCCGCTCGGACTGATCTCGCTCGGCATCCTGATTCTCCTTGTGCTCGTGGCGATCGCCGCACCACTGATCGCGCCGTATCCGCCGAGCTACGGCGACCCCGTGCTCGCGCCACCGAGCCCGGAGCACTGGTTCGGCACCGACAGCCTCGGCCGCGATGTGTTCGGCGAAGTGATCTGGGGGTCGCAGCAGAGCATCATCGTCGCCGTCGCCGCTTCGGCGATCGCGATCCTGGTCGGCACAGTCGTCGCCGTGATCGGCGCCTACTTCCGACGGCTCGACGGGTTCGTCGGTGTCATCGTCGATCTCACGCTCTCGCTCCCGGTGCTGCCGCTGATGATCCTCATCGCTGCGCTCGTCGGGCCGAGCACGACGACGATCATCCTCGTGGTCGCCGCATTCTCGTGGCCCGAGGTCACGCGCCTGGTGCGGTCGCAGGCGCTCACCGTCGTCGGCCTTCCCTACGTCGACGCGGCCCGACTGATGACGACGTCGCCGTTCTGGATCATCGTGCGGCACATCATCCCCGCGGTGACTCCGGTGATCGTCGTCTCGGTCGTGGTGACCGCATCCCGTGCCGTGCTCTCAGCCGCAGGCCTGGCGTTTCTCGGTCTGGGCGACCCGAATGTGTGGTCGTGGGGGCGCATCCTGTACGAGGCGCAGCAGTCGGGCGCGATGTCGAGCGCCTGGTGGCTGACGTTGTTCCCGTCGATCGCCATCCTCCTGCTCGTGCTCTCGTCCACTCTGCTGTCGATCGCGTACAACGACGCCCGCAACCCCAAGTCGCGTCGCCGATGAGCTCCACTGCCGCCACGAGTTCCCTGAAAGGACGTCACATGTTCTCACCGCGCCTCGCGCTTCCCGTGCTCGATCAGCTGCAGACACAGGTGCACGACCGGATGGTCGAGGCCGGCTTCGACGCGATCCTCACCGATTCGCCGGAGGACGTGGCGTACCTCACCGGCTTCTTCCATCATCCGTGTGAACGCCCGGTCGCAGTCTGGCTCGGAGCCGATGGGGCGCGAGTGCTCCTGGTGCCCGAGCTGGAGCGGGAGAACGCGGAACGGCAGCTGGCTCGCGCGGAGCTGGTGTCGTATCCCGAGTTTCCCGGAACAGTTCCGCCGTTCAGAGCGCTCGCCGAGCGTGTCGGGCCGACCGGCCGGGTCGGCTTCAGCACGAGCATGACCTGGGAGCGCCAAGCCGCGGCCACGGCCGAGTTCGAAGGCACCCGATTCGAAGCGACCGACCTCGTCACCGTGGCACGGTTCGTGAAGCTCCCTGAAGAGGTCGAACTGCACGCAGAGGCGGCCCGGATCACCGACCTGATGCTCGAGGCGGGTGTCTCGCTCATCCGTGAAGCGGTCTCGTCAGGCGGACGGATGCCGAGCGAAGCCGAACTCGCCTCGCATGTGGGTGGAGTGGGCGTGAGCACGATGTACGCCGAGCACGATGACGTCGTCGTCGTGTCGCCGCTGGCCGGCGGGCTCGTCTATGCGGGCGCCAACTCGGCGTACCCGCACGGGCTGCCGTCGGGCTACCGGCTCCGACCCGGCGACACCTTCATGCTGTCGCTCGGTTGCGCCGTCGGCGGGCGCTTCGTAGAGGGCGAGCGAACGTTCGTGCTGGGCGAGCCGTCCCCCGAGCAGCGCCGGTATCACGACGCCGTGCGTGCAGCACAGGAGGTCGGCGGCGACGCCATCCGGCCCGGTGCTGAATGCCGCACGGTGAACGCGACCTGCCTTCGGGTGATCGCCGACGCGGGCCTCGGCCAGTTCCTGCGGCACCGGCAGGGCCACGGCATAGGGCTCGGGATGCACGAACCGCCCTGGCTCGAGAGCGGCGACGCGACCGTGCTCGAACCGGGCATGATCGTCTCGAACGAGCCCGGCATCTATATTCCGGGTCACGCCGGCTATCGGATCTCCGACAGCATGGTCGTCACCGCGGACGGCTCCCGGCCGCTCACGACGTTCCCACGCGGACTCGACGTGTGCGCGATCGAGCTGTGACCGCATCCCGACCCGAAGATGAAACTGCACAAGAACACCATGTGAAAGGACAGCCTGTGACGGAAAAGAAGGAGGTCTCGCCCGAGTTCGCGGCCGCGACCACGACGGCCGAGATGGTCGAGATCAACGGCAACCGCCTCGCGGTCGAGGTGCTCGGGCCGGAGGGCGCTCCCGTGATCATCACGCACCACGGAGCTCCAGGACTCGGATCGCGCGCGGAACCTCGAGCGAGTTTCGGCAGGCTCGCCGACGAGTACCGTGTCGTCGTCTTCGACGCGCGCGGTTCCGGCGAGAGTGAGGGCGACGGCGAGTTAAGCCACGAGCAGTGGGCAGCCGACATCGATGCCCTGCGGGAGTGGATCGGCGCGGAGATGATCATCATGGCGGGCGGGTCGTACGGCGGCTTCATGTCGCTCGAGTACGCGACGCGCTACCCGGAACGGGTGCAAGCTGTCGTTCTGCGCGATACCGCCGCCGACAACTCGCACGCCGCGCTCGCCCGGGCGAACGCTCTCGCCAGCGACCGGGTCGTGGTCGACATGGAGAAGTTCGACCGGATCGACGACGGCCGGGTGCGCGACAATGACGACCTGCGCGACTGCTGGCGCGAGATCCTGCCCCTCTACGACTTCGTCTACGACCCCGAGGCCGTCGAGCGCAAGGTCGCCGCGACGCCGTACCGGTATGAAGCGCACAACTACGCGTTCTCCAAGAACCTCCCGAACTATGATCTGAAGGGGGTTCTACCCGGCATCACTGCGCCGACACTGGTGACCGTGGGCCGCACGGACTGGATCACACCAGTGTCGTGCAGCGAGACGATCGCGGAGTTGATCCCGGATGCCCGGCTTGCGATCTTCGAGAAGTCGGGACACTCACCCCAGATCGAGGAGGCGGAAGCATGGACGGCCACCGTTCGGGCGTTCCTGGCCGAGGTCATCACGACTTCGACGATGCCGGCGAACCGGGAGTGAAGACCCTCGACGCCCTCGACGACCTCGATCGCAAGATCATCGTCGCCATGCAGCACGACGGTCGCGCCAGCTGGACGGCGATCGCTGACATCGTCGCGAGCTCGGTGCCCACGGTCGCCCGCCGCGGCCAGCAGTTGCTGGCCGACGGCGTATTGCGCATCGCGGTCGTGCCCGCACTCGGCAGCACCGGAGACGTCGACTCGTTCCTCGTGCGCATCAACTGCCGTCCCGGATCGCAGCTCGACGTCGCGGCTGCCCTCGTCGAGCACGAGGATGTGCGGTTCGTCACACTCGTGACCGGGCAGTACGACATCATGGCCGAACTGATCGTGCGCGGGGGAGCGACGCACTATCCGCAGCTCATCCAGCAGCTTCAGTCGATCTCCGGCATCAAACGCTGGCGAAGCGACCTCATCATGCACGTCTACAAGGTCGGGCACGACTGGAGCCGGCAGCTCTATGCGGAGACCATGAGTCTGCCGGCGGACGAGTTCGGCTCACTCACCCTGGTCGACTCCGACTTCTGCGAACCGGATCATCTCGACGAAGCCGACCACAAAATCATCTCGGCCCTGCGCGACGACGGCCGGGTGACTTTCCAGGCCGTCGCCGACCAGGTGGGAATGAACGAGAGCAGCGTTCGCCGCCGATTCGACCGGATGCGTACCAACGGCTGCTTGGACGTCCTGACCCTGGTCCCGGCGCCCGCGCTCGGCATGGGCGCAGAGACACTGCTGCTCGTGAAAGTCGATCCGTCGAGGCTCGATGCAGTGGCCCGTGAACTCTCGCAGTACCCGGCCGTGCGCTACCTTGCGGCGACGCTCGACGAGAACTCACTCTTCTGCGAGCTGATCATGCCCTCGGCGCGCGACCTCTACGGATTCATCACTCAGGCGGTCGCGACCCTGGACGGCGTTCAGGGCTGGAACGCTTCGATGGAGTTGCTCTTCATGAAGCGCGGCTTCGTCGAGACGCCGTGGTGGCGCTCCCAGGTCGGGCTCGAAGGCTAGTCGCTGAACGCGTACCAGCAGATGTCGTTGCGCAGGCGCTGATCCTCGAGAACGAGGGATCGGATCGGAGCGGCGAGCCGCTCCCGCTGCCAGTCGCGCTCGCGGAGTCGCCCGGCATCCGCACCGTCCGGCTCGCCGGCGGCTTGCGCCGCCCGAATCGCGTAGGCCGCAGCCCCCAGTGCGTGGGCCGCGACATGGGCGACCGCGACGGCTTGGCCGGCCGCCAGGGCGGCGAACTTGGCGGGATCGCTGAGGCCGCGCGCGGCCGCGTTCGCGACGAAAGCCGCATTGTGGGCATCCGTCATGCGTGCCTCGCCTCTGGCCCAGGAGTGACCGATGTCGATCGCCTGCTGCGGACGCAGGTCGTGCCCTGCCTCGCGTTCGAACAGCGGAAGAACATGCTCGGCACACGTCAGAGCCCATTCCGCGAGCAGGCGGTGATCATCGTCGGTCAGACTCCCTCCGCGTCGGAGGGTGATCAGACGGGGGTCGCGCACCGTGGGCAGGATCGGCATACCCCCATCCTGCGCACCGACGCCCGCTGAGGCAACGCACACAGCACGCCGGATGCACGGCGGGCGCTTCAATCGGCGGTGCGCAGCCGGTCGTACGCGAGCGAGACGACCCCGTACTCACCGGTCGCGGTGTGGGCGAGGCCCCATTTGGACGCCGGCAGGCCGGTGTCGAACAGCCGCGCACCGCCGCCGAGGATCTCCGGGAAGATCATGAACGAGAGGCGGTCCACGCGGTCTGCGGCTAGCAGCGCCTTGATCACGCTCGCGCTCGAGAAGACGACGATGTCGCCGCCCTCCTCCGTCTTCAGCCGGTCGACGACGTCCTCGGCCGGCTCGTCGAAGACCCGCGTGTTCGGCCACGGGGCCTCGGTGAGGGTGCTGGAGAGCACGACCTTCTCGGCATCCCGCATCCAGGCGCCGTAGCCGCGATCCCGCGGGTCGGCGTCGGCCTGATCGGCGACCGGCGGCCAATAGCTCATGAAGCCTTCGGCAAGGGTGCGGCCGAGCAGCGCCGTCGTGGCCGGCTGCCACAGCCCGGTCAGGTGGTCGCGCGCCACATCGGTGAGCGCATACGGCATCACGAAGGCCATGTCTTGCGGACCGCCCGGGCCGTGGTAGTAGCCGTCGATGCTGATGTTGGTGTTGACGACGACGCGGCGTCCGTTGCTGGTCATGGCGTCTCCTCACTGGTGTCGGTGTTCGTGGTGGTTGCGCTCTCCGCGACGACCGCGGCGAGCTTGTCGAGACATTGGCTCCAGCCGAGCCGGATGCCCGCGATGAACTCTGCGGACGGCACGGTGCTGTCGCTGATGCGCAGCCGCACTTCGAGGTCCGTCCCCTCTTCGGCGTCCGCGAGCGCGTAGGTGTAGTGCCCTGTGAACGCGGGTGCCCCATCCGGCAGCAGCGGCGAGAGCCGGAACGCGAGGTGCTCCGCCGCCTTCACGGCGTCGATCATGCCCTCGGCCCGGCCGACCACGCCGTCCGCTCCCGAGCGGTCGTCGGCGTCGGCGTACTCCTGCACCAGGCGGTCGCCCGGCCGGGCGCCGAACTCGATGTGCGCGATCCGCAGGTCGTCGGGTGCCCACCACTCGGCAAGTAGCACAGGCTCGGTCAGGTGGGCCCAGACGGTGTCGCGGGATGCCGCGAGCGTGCAGCTGAACACGTACTCGCGCTCGTCGGCCCACTGGTCGCGATCCGCGGCGAGGGTCTCGGCCTCGACGGTCGCGAAATACTGGTCGAACGTGTCGCGGCCGCCCTGGTTCTCCTCGGCCAGGTCGGCGAGCCGGCGGAGCTCTGCGATCACAGCCGCGAGCGCGGCCGGCTGCAGCGCGTAGATGCGTCGCTGCCCGGAGCGGCGGGCGACGACCAGCCCTGTGCGTTCGAGCGTCTGCAGGTGTTTGGTCGCCTGCGGTTGGCGCAGGCCGCTCAGCTCCGCCACGACTCCGACGGAACGCGGCCGTTCCGCAAGGAGTTCGACGATCCGCCAGCGGGCGGCGTCTCCGAGGGCTGCGAGTTGCTCGTGCATGACGTTAGTATTCACCGCAATGAATATTCATGTCAAGGAATAAGTGCCAACGCGCGTCCAAACCCGCAATCACTCCTGCATTTTCAATCTATAGCTGAGTGGGGGGCTTGCCGCAAGACCCCGGTCCTGCACGAGAATCGAGGATCGTGACACTGACCACCAGCGCTTTCGACCTTCCCGAGCGGCTCGCCGCCAAGAGCGACCCGGCGCTGATCGCCCGCGATGAACAGCAGTTCGTCGTCATCGCCGAAAGCGTTGAACGGTCGATCGCCGACCTGTCCGAGCGTCTCGACGCCGCGCTCAGAGCGCCCGGAGGTGCGGGCCAGGAGGCGATGGATCGCGACATCGAGATCCATCAGCTGACCGCGCGCCTGCGTGCCCTGCGCCGCTTCGGGCTGGACCTGTGCCTCGGACGGATGGTCAGCGCAGACGAGCCCGACCCCGTCTACGTCGGTCGGTTCGGCCTCACGGACAGCGACGGTCGCCGGCTCCTGCTCGACTGGCGTTCCCCTGCGGCCGAGCCGTTCTTCGGCGCGACGCGCGCCGACTCGATGCGACTGGTGAGCCGCCGCCGATACCGGTGGAACCGGGGCCGGATCAGCGACTACTGGGACGAGGTGTTCAGCCCGGAAGGGCAGGAGGGCAACGCCGCGCTCGACGACGAGTCAGCCTTCATCGCGAGTCTGGGCACCAGTCGGTCACCGCGGATGCGGGATGTGCTCAGCACCATCCAAGCGGACCAGGATGCGATCATCCGGGCCGGTTCACGCGGTGCGCTCGTGGTCGACGGCGGTCCGGGAACCGGGAAGACCGTGGTCGCGCTGCATCGTGCGGCCTATCTGCTGTATTCGGAGCCCCACCTCGTCCGCGGCGGGGGAGGCGTGCTGTTCATCGGTCCCACCCCCGGCTATCTGGCCTATGTCGACGACGTCCTCCCCAGCCTCGGCGAGGAGAGCGTGCAGATCTGCACCCTGCGGGACTTCGTCGCCGAGGGGGCCGCAGCGCGAGCCGAAGCCGATCCGGATGTCGCAGCCCTCAAGTCTTCGGCGGACCTGGTGAAGGCGGTCGAGGCGGCCGTCCGGTTCTACGAGGAGCCCCCGTCCACGGGATCGACCATCGAGACGCCCTGGGCCGACCTCCGGCTCAGCGCCGCCGAGTGGGCCGAGTCCTTCGACACACCGGATGACGGCACTCCGCACAACGAGGCGCGCGACCAGGTCTGGGAGACGCTCCTGGACATCCTGATCGACCAGTTCGACGACGAGGAGGTGCCCCCTCAGCTGCTCCGACGGGCTCTGCTGCAGAACGAGGAGCTGACCCGCACCTTCGCGAAGGCGTGGCCGTTGCTCGATCCGGTCGGCATCGTCGGAGACCTGTGGTCGGTTCCCGCCTACCTGCAGCTGTGCGCGCCCTGGCTCACCACGGACGAGGTGGCGAAGCTGCAGCGCGCCGACGCCCGGGCCTGGACGATTTCCGACCTCCCGTTCCTGGATGCCGCGCGGCAGCGGATCGGCGACCCGACGGCGTCTCGGCGCAAGCGCCGGCGTGATGCCGCGCTCGCCGCCGAGCGAGAGCAGCGCGACAGGGTCATGGAGGAGCTGATCGCGGCCGACGACTCGGAGCTGCTCCTGATGTCGATGCTGCGCGGGCAGGACCTCCAGAACTCGCAGGTCGACGAAGCCGCACTGCCTGCCACCGACCCGGAGCTGCTGGCCGGTCCGTTCGCGCACATCATCGTCGACGAGGCGCAGGAGTTGACCGACGCTGAGTGGCAGATGCTGCTGCGGCGCTCGCCGTCTCGGAGTCTCACCATCGTCGGCGACAGGGCGCAAGCCCGGCACGGCTTCAGGGAGACGTGGAGACAACGGCTCGACCGGATCGGGCTCGACAACGTCGACCTGGCAACCCTGAGCATCAACTACCGCACGCCCGAAGAGGTCATGGTCGAGGCCGAGCCCGTCATCCGGAGCGTGATCCCCGACGCCAACGTGCCGACCTCCATCCGCAGCAGCGGGGTCCCCGTCGTGCACGGGGCCGTCTCTGAGCTGGGCTCGGTGCTCGACACCTGGCTCGCGGGTCACGGCGAGGGGATCGCCTCCGTGATCAGCACCGGCGGCCTCGCATCCGGTGCGTTCCGACCGAGCCCGCGCATCCGGTCGCTCACTCCTGAACTGTCGAAGGGGCTCGAATTCGACCTGGTCGTGCTCATCGACCCCAAGACGTTCGGCGACGGCATCGAAGGGGCCGTCGACCGTTACGTCGCGATGACCAGGGCGACAGAGCGACTCGTCATCCTCACCACGGCGTAGCCCGCCGTGTCGATTGTCGGCAGAGCCTCGCCGCGCCGGGGGGCCGCCCGATACGGTGGGATGGTGACTGAGACCTACCTGACCCAGCCGATCGACGAGGAGTCCGCCCGAGCCGTCGCCGAGGCCGGCTTGCGACTGTCGCTCGTCGACACCGCCGACGCCGCCGCGTTCGACGAATGGCTGCTCGCCGATTTCCGCGGGTTCCACAGCGGCCGTTACGGCACCGAGGTGCTCGTCGAGGCGCGCGACTATCTGAGCGACCGCCGCACGACCGCCGTCTACGACGATACGATCGCCGCCGCGGCGTCGCCGGTGGGCACGGTGAACTCGTGGGTCGCGCCGCTCACCGTCCCCGGCGGAGCGGCCATCGACAGCTGGGCGATCAGCTCGGTCACGGTCGCGCCCACCCACCGCCGTCGCGGCATCGCCCGGGCTCTGCTCGGAGGCGAGCTGCGCACGGCGCGTGACCTCGGTGTTCCGGTGGCGATCCTCACCGTGTCGGAGTCGGTGATCTACGGACGCTGGGGCTTCGGTCCCGCCACGTTCGCCGGCGAGTGGCGCGTCGACACGAAGCGCGTCAGGTGGACCGGCCCGGCGACGACCGGGCGACTGTCGTTCACCGAACCGGAGCCGTACCACGAGACCGGGTACGCCGTGCTCGGCAAAGTCATGGCGGGCCGCGCCGGCGAGATCGCACTGAGCCGTTATCTCGCCGACCGCCTCATGGGTCCGCTGAAGGGCAACCCCGACGCCGACAAGCACCGCCTCGTGCGCTACGACTCCGCGGCCGGCGAGCCCGAGGGTTTCGTGAGCTACGTCGTGAAAGGCACAGACGACTTCGTGCGTCACACGGTCGAGGTCACCTACCTCGCCGCCGCGACGGACGAGGCGCTCACCGCCCTCTGGCGCTTCCTGCTCGAGTTGGACCTCGTCGCCGAGGTGCACATCGGCACACGCGGCATCGACGAGCCGCTGCCACATCTCGTCTCCGACATCCGGGGCGCCCGGGTGGTCGGGGTGGAGGATCATCTCTGGGTGCGCATCCTCGACGTTCCGGATGCTCTGACCGCCCGTCGCTACGAACGCGACGGCGACCTCGTGCTCGAGGTGACCGACGACCTGGGCTTCGCCGACGGCCGCTACCGCCTGCGCGTCACCGACGGCGAAGGTCGGGTCGAGGCGACGACGGATGCTCCGGATGTGACCCTGCCCGTCAGCTCGCTGAGCAGCATCTACCTGGGCCACGACGCAGCCCGCGCTCTCGCACTCGCCGGCAAGCTGGCGGGCGACGTCGACGCGATCGACCGTCTCTTCCGCACGGCCGTGCCGCCGCGCCTCAGCACCTGGTTCTAGTCGGACGGCAGCTCGACGGCGGAGGGTGTTTTGACTGATCTGACTAAACGGGACACCGCCATCTGAATTGCGGGCGCGGCCGGCAGGTCAGGGCCGAAATCCTCAATTGGCCGTCGGCCCCGGCACGTGCGTCGTACCCCGAACCGGGCCCACCAGAACTGGGGTAGGACGCCGCACTCGGGCGAGAGATCGCGTCCCCTACTGTAGGAAGCTGCTGCTAAGAGCAGATTCACAGTAAATGAATAGGTGGGATGCGTTGAGCACGGTAGACGACTCGGGGAACGGTCGCGCGGGGAACGAAAGCGAAGAGCAGCCTCAGGGCGAGCATCCGGTGCCGGAGTCGGTTGCAACATCACCGCAACCGCCCCAGGCCGCACCCGTCACGGTCACTCTGACCCGCCCCTCCTGGCTCAACGGTCCCTCGCTCCTCGGCGCCCTCGCGCACGCGGGAATCTCGCTCGCCGGAGCGATCGTCGGCTCGGCCATCGTGCTCGGCCTCTTCGCGGCCGGGCTGGCAATGCAGGCGAGCCCGTACATCTCAGGTCTGGGCTCGTACACCGGAGTCGTCGGCAACAGTGTCGCGCCCGACGCCGGCTCCCTGATCGGCGCCGTGTTCGCCATCCTGAGCCTGTCGTTGTGGGGGGACCTGTCGGCGAACGTGTCGGTCGCCGGTGGACTCGTCTCGGGAAATGCCTCCGCGACTGTGGTGTTCCTGCCCCAGCTCGTCACGGTCATCCTGCTCGCCGCCGCAGTGCTCTGGGGATTCCTCGAAGAGAAGCGTCGCCCGCTTCCGGGGCGCCTGGCGCGAATCGTCCTGGCAGCCGCGACCGGTCTGATCTTCGCCATCGTCGTCACGATCTTCGCGGCGATCTTCCGCATCACGTCGCCCTCGAACGGGGCTTCGCTGTCGATCACGGGCGCAGGCTGGCGGCTCTTCCTCGGCGCGTTCGTGCTGGTCTCGCTCGCGGCGCTTGCGGGCCGGGCCCTCGGCGCGGCTCGCGGGTCTCTTCTGACAGGCGGCCGGTCTCTGCGTGCGGCGCTGCCGGTGCTCGTGCGCGAGACGCTCAGCTATGCATCCGTCGGGCTCGTCGTCTTCGGGCTGCTGACCCTCGTCGGCGGCCTGATCTCCCTCTCGAACGGGATCGGATTCGGGTCCGCGCTGCTGACGCTGCCTCTGTGGTTCGGGGCCGTGCTGTTCAGCACCGTGTCGCTCAGCCATCTGGGAGGCATCCAGGTCTTCGCCGCGGGTGGCGGCGCCGCCTTCGGCACGTCGTCGTCCAGCGCCAGCTCGTCGACAGTCTCCGTCTTCACCCTGGACGGCTGGTCGTGGTTGCTCGTCGTGCTCGCCCTGTTGGTCGCAGTGGTGGCCGGCCTGCGCATCGGCGCATCGCGTCACCCCGGTCTGGCCAGGACTGCGCGAGGAATCTGGAAGCTCCCGGTTCTGGTCGGCGGCCTTTGGCTGGTTCTGCCCTGGATCTTCGTCTATGCGGGAGCGTCTGCCGGCGGCGTGGCCGGCGGTCTCGGCGGCGGCGGCGCGTCGGTCTTCGTCTGGCTCGCCTGGTGGCTGTTCCTCACGATGACCGCCTGGACCTTCGGCGTCGAGGCCATCGCCCGCTACCTCACCCCGATCGTCGCGGGAACGACACCGCGCCTCTTCTCCGTCGTCGGCTGGCGCTCCACGAACGCCGCCTGGCTGGGCGGCGTCGAAACCGTGACCGTGCCTGTGGCAGCCGGTGCATCGTCGGATGCGACAACGGACGCTCCGCAGACGGCTATCGCATCCGCCGTGGTCGCTGCCTCGGCCGCTCAGACGCTCTCGCCGAGGGCGCGGCGCCGCGTGCGGATCGGAATCATCTCCGTCGTGTCCGCCGCGGTGGTCGTCGGTCTCGCCGCCGTCGCGATCTCGATCCTCAGCGCGACCGTCTTCTCACCGGGTGTGGTCGCGCAGCGCTACCTTGACGCGGTCGCCCAGGGCGATGCCACGACGGCGAGCCGCATGGTGCCGCCGGCGACGAAGGACTCCCAGAAGCTCCTGACCGACGCCGTGCTGGGGAAAGCGACCGCCCGCATCAAAGACATCCAGATCGGTGAGGTGCGAACTCACGCCTCGAGCGGCCCGGATGCTCGCAGCACCGGCACGGTCGATGTCGCTTACACGCTCAAGGGTGCGTACGTGAAGAAGAGCCTCGAGGTCGTGCAGACGGGCACAGAGTTCCTCTTCTTCCCGAAGTGGAGTGTAGCCACGTCGATCGTCGAGCCGCTCGCTTTCGCATCCAGCCAGGAGGGGTCGACGGATGTGACGGTCGGAGGCGCTCAGATCCAGGTGGTGGGGAACTCTGACATCACGTCGCAGTTCGTGGCCTACCCCGGCGAGTACCCGGTGTCGGCGGCGGACAACAAGTACTTCGCTGTGCAGGTCCCGCCGACGGTGATCGTCGGGACCGGCGACGGCGAGCCGAGCACCGTCGACGTGAGTGTCTCTGCGACTCCCGCGACGATCGACGCTGTGACGGAGGCCATCAAGAAGAAGGTCGACGGATGCTCGGCGACGAAGGATGCCTCCCCGGCCGACTGCACGTTCAATGCGTGGATCTACAGCAGCGACAACACCCCGGTGACCTGGAAGGTGAAGTCCTATCCGACCGCCACGGTCGCGGCCGACGGCAGTTTCGGAACCAAGTACGAGTCCTCCGGCGAAGTCGATGCGTCGTGGGCTGGTTATTTCGGGAACGACACTGCAAGCGCCAGTATTTACGCATCGGGCCAGGCGACTGTCTCCCCGAGCGGCGAGCTGACGGTGGACGTGTCGATCGACAGCAGCCCTAGCTCGTACGGCAACTGATCGGGCGTTCGCGTCGCGGTCACTGCTTGTCGAGGGTGCCGATCTTTCCGCCGCCGTTCTTGTAGACGACCAGGGTGTTGCCGTCGACCTTGGCCGTGCTGGCGATGTTGAGCCAGGGGTGCACACCCTCGCACGCCTGTTGGGTGGTGGCGAACGGTCCGAAGGTGAACGTGTCACCGGAGATGGTGCCCTTGCCGCTCATGTCGTTGCAGCCGTCGTTTCCGGTGAATGTCCCGTCGTCTTTGATCGTGAGGGTCGGCTGGCCGGGGGAGTCCTGGCCCCAGGTTCCGGTGAAGGATGAGCCGGAAGACGAGCATCCGGCGAGAGCGGCGAGCATGATGGCGGCGGCAACGGCGAGAGCGGGTCGAACGACCCTGACGGTCCTCATGGCCAAAACCTACTGGCACTCGCCCGCTGAACGGAATACCTGACCCGACCGAGTCGAGAATCCTCAGGACGTTTCGAGCGGCACGGCGCTCTCACCCCGTCCTGGCGGTGACGCCGGACGCGGAGTGTGAGCAAGGCTGGGCGGTGTAAGCGGCGTTAAGCGTGCCGTCAGCTCACTGCGACTTCGGCCGACTCCTCCTCGGTCGCCGCGCCGCGGAACTGGGTCATGTAGAGGTCGTAGTAGGCGCCGCGTCGTTCGAGGAGCGTCGCGTGGTCGCCCTGTTCGACGATGTCGCCGTTCTCCATGACCAAGATCGTGTGGGCGTCGCGGATCGTCGACAGGCGGTGGGCGATGACGAACGACGTGCGGTCGGTGCGGAGAGCGGCCATCGCGTGCTGCACGAGCAGTTCTGTGCGGGTGTCCACCGACGATGTCGCCTCATCGAGGATGAGTAGCGACGGGTTCGCGATGAAGGCGCGCGCGATCGTAAGGAGCTGCCGCTCTCCCGCCGAGACGTTTCCTCCGTCGGCCTCGATGACGGTGTCGTACCCGTCGGGAAGCTGCCGCACGAACCGGTCGACCATCGTCGCCTTCGCGGCCTCGATCACTTCGTCGTCTGTGGCGTCGAGACGGCCGTAACGGATGTTCTCGCGGATGGTGCCCGAGAACAGCCAGGCGTCCTGCAGCACCATGCCGACCTGACCCCGGAGTTCGGCGCGGGACAGCTCGGTGGTGTCGATGCCGTCGAGACGGATCGCGCCCCCGTTCAGCTCGTAGAACCGCATGATCAGGTTCACGAGCGTGGTCTTGCCTGCTCCGGTCGGACCGACGATCGCGACCGTCTGACCCGGCGAGACCGAGAGGCTGAGGTCGGTGATGAGCGGGACCTCGGGATCGTACGAGAAGGTGACGTCCTCGAGTTGGACGCGGCCGTCGGCGCGCTCGGGCAGGTGGCGCGTCTCGCGATCCGGGGTCTGGTCTTCAGCATCCAGGAACTCGAAGGTGCGCTCCGCCGACGCGACCCCCGACTGCAGCATGTTCGCCATGCCCGCGATCTGGCCGATCGGCTGTGAGAACTCGCGCGAGTACTGGATGAACGCGGTGGCGTCACCGATCGTGAGCTGCCCGGAGACCACGCGGAGTCCGCCGACCACCGCGATGAGCACGTAGGAGAGGTAGGAGACGAAGTTCATCGCCGGCATGATCATGCCGGAGACGAACTGCGCGCCGACCATCGACGAGTAGAGCTTCTGGTTGCGTGCGTCGAACTCCTCGAGCATGACCGCGTCGCGGCCGAACGCGCGCACCAGCTCGAGGCCGGAGAACGATTCCTCGATGTGGCCGTTCAGCGAGCCGGTCGCATTCCACTGCTGTTTGAAGAGCCTCTGCGACCGGGATCCGATCACGCCGGCGATCACACCGGAGAGCGGGATCGAGATGAGCGCGATCAGCGCCAGCTGCCACGACACGATGAACATCATGATGCCGATGCCGACAACCATCAGCACCGACTGGATCAGCTGCGAGAACGCCTGCTGCAACGCTGTCTGGATGTTGTCGACGTCGTTCGTGACGCGGGACATGAGGTCGCCGCGCTGGCGCGTGTCGAAGTACCGGAGCGGGAGGCGGTTGAGCTTTGTCTCGATGTCGGCGCGGAGACGGTACACGACCCGCATCACCAGCCCATTCAGGATGTAGCCCTGCCACCACTGCAGCAGGGACGCGACCAGATACATCGCGATCACGATCATGAGAAGGCGGCCGAGCGCGACGAAGTCGATCCCCTGACCCGGGGTCGCTCCGGAGCCGGCGAGCACGTCGGCGAACTGGTCCTGCCCGGACGCCCTCGCCGCGGCGACGGCCTGGTCGAGCGTGAGGTTGGCGGGGAGAGTCATTCCGATGGAGCCGCGGAAGATGACATCCGTGGCGGCGCCGAGGATCTTCGGCGCGATGACGACGAGGGTGACCGAAACCACGACGAGCAGTGTGACCCAGGTCATCCCGAGCCATTCCGGTTTCAGCAGGCCCAGCAGCCGCTTGAACGACGGCCAGAAGTGCTCCGCCTTCTTGGCCGGCGTGCCGCCGAACATGTCGCCGTCGGCCTCAGTGGGCACGTACTCGTCGTCGATGCCTTCGAGAACGGCCTCGACGGCGGACTCCGTGGCCGCGCGTTCGGCGTCCGACTTCGGAGTCTTCGGGGTCTTCTGCGTGCGGGCCATCTCAGGCCACCTCCAGGCTCAGCTGCGACTCGACGATCTCGCGATACGTCTCACTCGTCTCCAGCAGTTCGTCATGCGTTCCGTTGGCGACGACGCGTCCGTCGTCGAGAACGACGATGGCGTCGGCTTCACGGATGGTCGAGACCCGCTGCGCCACGACGATGACAGTCGCATCTCCGGTGGAGCGGGCGAGCGCTTCGCGGAGCCGGGCATCCGTCGCGACGTCGAGCGCCGAGAACGAGTCGTCGAAGAGGAACACCCTCGGCTGGGCGACGAGCGCACGGGCGATGCAGAGTCGCTGTCGCTGGCCGCCCGAGACGTTGGTGCCGCCCTGGGCGATCCGCTCCTCGAGGCCGTGTTCTTTGGCGCGCACGAACGGCTCCGCCTGCGCGATACGCAGCGCGTCCCACAACTCGTCGTCAGTGGCATCCGGGTTGCCGAACCGGAGGTTGCTCGCGATCGTTCCCGAGAAGAGATACGGCCGCTGCGGCACCAGGCCGAGCACACCCGAGAGTTGCTGCCGGCTGAGGGCGTCGACGGGTACGCCCCCGATGCGCACGTGGCCGACCTGCGGTGTGAAGAGGTTCGCGATCACGGAGACCAGCGTCGTCTTGCCCGATCCGGTGGAGCCCACGATCGCGGTGATCTTGCCCGGCTCGGCGGTGAACGTGACGTCGCTCAGCACCGGCTTCTCGGCACCCGGATACCCGAACGTCACGCCGTCGATCTGAACGGTTCCGTCCACCGGCAGAGCGCTCGATCCGGCGGCGCCGTGCTTCGACGGCGTCGCGCTCAGCACCTCGTCGATGCGCTCGGCGCAGACCATCGCGCGGGGGATCATCATGGCCATGAAGACGCCCATCATGACGGCCGTGAGGATCTGGAGCAGGTACTGCAGGAAGGCCGTCAGCGCGCCGATCTGGATCTCGCCGGCGTCGACCCGGTGGCCGCCGAACCACAGCACCGCCACGGTAGCAGCGTTGAGGATCAGCATGATCACGGGGAACATCAGCACGAAGATGTTGCCCACCCGCACCGATACCCGCGTCAGCGCCAGGTTGGCGTCGTCGTATCGCTCGCTCTCGAACCGCTCGCGCACGAACGCGCGGATCACACGGATGCCGACGATCTGCTCGCGGATGACGCCGTTCACGCCGTCGATGCGGTCCTGCATCTCGCGGAACAGCGGCAGAAGACGCCAGACCATCACGCCGACGACCACGAAGAGCACGGCAACCGACACCCAGATGAGCCAGGAGAGCGCAGCATCCACCTGCACGGCGAGGATGATGCCTGCGATGCACATGATCGGTGTCGACACCATGAAGTTGAGAGTCAGCAGCACGAGCATCTGCACCTGCTGCACGTCGTTGCTGTTACGCGTGATCAGCGTCGGCATCCCCCACCGGGCCAGGTCGAGCGACGGCAGCTCATCGACCTTGCGGTAGAACGAGCGGCGGATGTCGCGCCCCACTGACATCGACGCTCGAGCGCCGAAGTAGGTTGCCGCGATTGCCGCTATGACCTGCACGAAGCAGACCATGAGCATCATCCCGCCGGTCGACCAGATGAAGTCGGTGTCTCCGGTGGAGATGCCCTTGTCGATGATGTCTTTGTTGAGAGTCGGGAGGAGCAGCGCGGCAAGTGTCGCGATCAGCTGAAGGATCACGACCGCCACGACCGACCGCCAATACGGGCGGGCGAAGAGGGCTGTCATACGGAGGAGAGTCACGAGGTTTCCTGTGGTCGCAGTCTGGTGGAGGTGCGTGCGCGGGGCGCGAACGTGCCAATGAACCACAGACGTCACTTGGCTACTGTCACGCCGCCGCGGTTTCGTGCCCCCGAACAGACAACACCGTAGCGCGATCCGCCGACATCCGTGGCGACGGGCCCCGGATTACCCTCGAGACGACCGCGATCAGGCGCCGACGTAGGCCGCCAGGTGCTGACCGGTGAGGGTGGAGCGCGCAGCGACGAGGTCGGCCGGGGTGCCCTCGAAGACGATCCGGCCCCCGTCGTGGCCGGCGCCCGGGCCGAGGTCGATGATCCAGTCGGCGTGGGCCATCACAGCCTGATGGTGCTCGACGACGATCACCGACTTGCCGGAGTCGACGAGGCGGTCGAGAAGCGCGAGCAGCTGCTCGACGTCGGCGAGGTGGAGTCCGGTGGTCGGCTCGTCGAGGACGTAGACGCCGCCCTTCTCACCCAGGTGCGTGGCGAGCTTGAGGCGCTGCCGCTCGCCGCCGGAGAGTGTCGTGAGCGGCTGGCCGACGCTGAGGTAGCCGAGCCCGACGTCGGCCAGGTGGCCCAGGATGGCGTGCGCGGCCGGAATGCGCGCCTCGCCGCTCCCGAAGAACTCCTTGGCCTCCGTCACCGACATCGCCAGCACTTCGCTGATGTCGCGGCCGCCGAGATGGTACTCGAGCACGGAGGCCTGGAAGCGTTTGCCCTCGCAGACCTCGCAGGTGATCGCGACCCCCGCCATGATCCCGAGGTCGGTGTAGACCACGCCGGCGCCGTTGCAGTTGGGACAGGCGCCCTCGGAGTTGGAGCTGAACAGGGCCGGCTTCACGCCGTTGACTTTTGCGAACGCCTTGCGGATCGGCTCGAGCATCCCGGTGTACGTCGCTGGGTTGCTCCGTCGTGAGCCGCGGATGGAGCCCTGGTCGATCGACACCACGTTCTCGCTGTCGGGGATCGAGCCGTGCACCAGCGAGCTCTTGCCGGAGCCGGCGACTCCTGTGATGACGACGAGGGCGCCGAGTGGGATGTCGACGTCGACGTCCTGCAGGTTGTGCTCGGTCGCGCGGCGGATCTCCAGCTTTCCGTCCGGGGTGCGCACCGTCGCCTTGAGGGCGGCCCTGTCTTCGAGATGGCGGCCCGTGAGGGTGTCGCTGGCCCGGAGTCCATCGAGGGTGCCCTCGTAGCAGACGGTTCCGCCTGCCGTGCCGGCGCTCGGGCCGAGGTCGACGACATGGTCTGCGATGGCGATCATCTCCGGCTTGTGCTCCACGACGAGCACGGTGTTGCCCTTGTCGCGCAGTCGCAGCAGCAGGTCGTTCATCCGCTGGATGTCGTGCGGGTGCAGCCCGATGGTGGGCTCGTCGAAGACATAGGTGACGTCGGTGAGCGACGAACCGAGGTGCCGGATGATCTTGGTGCGTTGCGCCTCGCCGCCCGACAGCGTGCCCGACGGCCGGTCGAGCGAGAGGTAGCCCAGCCCGATCTCCACGAACGAGTCGAGGGTGTGCCGCAGCGCGGCGAGCAGCGGCGCCACCGACGGCTCCTCGAGCCCGCGGACCCACTCGGCCAGGTCGCTGATCTGCATCGCGCAGGCGTCGGCGATGTTGATCCCGCCGACCCCGCCGACCCCGCCGATCCGCGACGACCGCGCGGCCTCGCTGAGCCGGGTGCCACCGCACTCCGGACACGTGGTGAACGTGACGGCCCGGTCCACGAAGGCCCGGATGTGCGGCTGCATGGCCTCGCGGTCCTTGGAGAGGAACGACTTCTGGACCTTGGGGATCAGCCCCTCGTAAGTCAGATTGATGTCGCCGACCTTCACCTTGACCGGCTCACGGCGGAGGAAGTCGTGCAACTCCTTCTTGCTGTAGTCGCGGATGGGCTTGTCGGGGTCGAGGAAACCGGACCCCGTGAACACCCGCACACCCCAGCCGTCCGCGGTGTAGCCGGGAATGGTCAGCGCGCCCTCGTTGAGCGACTTGGAGTCGTCGTAGAGCTGGGTCAGGTCGATGTCGTTCACCGTGCCCATGCCCTCGCAACGTGGGCACATGCCTCCGGTGATGGAGAAGCTCCGTCGCTCCTTCGTGGTCTCGCCGCCGCGCTCGATGGTGACCGCTCCGGCTCCGGAGACCGAGGCGACGTTGAACGAGAACGCCTGAGGCGAGCCGATGTGCGGCTGTCCGAGCCGGCTGAACAGGATGCGCAGCATCGCGTTGACGTCGGTGGCCGTGCCGACGGTGGAGCGTGCGTTGGCGCCCATCCGTTCCTGGTCGACGATGATCGCGGTGGTCAGCCCCTCGAGCACGTCGACATCCGGTCGTGCCAGCGTGGGCATGAAGCCCTGGACGAAGGCGCTGTAGGTCTCGTTGATCATCCGCTGCGATTCGGCGGCGATCGTGCCGAACACCAGCGAGCTCTTGCCCGAGCCGGAGACGCCGGTGAACACCGTGAGGCGGCGCTTCGGGATCTCGACGCTGACATCCTTGAGGTTGTTCACGCGCGCCCCCTGCACGCGGATCAGATCGTGGCTGTCGGCGACCGGCGGCACAGCCGATTCCGTGTCCGTCACGGTGTCCAAGCTCATTGTTTCTCCATCGTTCGGGCGCGCCCCCTGCGCGTTCTCCTGGCGGTCAGCCTAGCCGCGGCTCCGCGCCCGGCGCTTCTCCGTTCCTGCCTGGCCGTCCTGCAATCGAGTCCTGTATTTTTGGGTCGAAAACAGCGGTTTAGTACCAACAAGAAAGGGAACGATCGGGGGGGGGGCGCGGGTGGGAGTGATTGTTG
>NZ_JBHVXB010000006.1:185292-213339 GCF_042881905.1 Leifsonia sp. NPDC058248 | reverse complement strand
TTTTTTATAAGAGACCGGTCCTGACTTGTTGGGCCCAACCCCGCTTTTTCGACCAAACAAGACAGGACTCGATCGCGTGGTGACCGCTGGTGTCAGAGATTCTTGACATGGGGTCCGATTTGTTTTACCTTGGTCATGTCAGGTTTCTTTTACATGGGAGTGTGCGATGGCATTCGAAGAGAAGAACGCATGGTCGTTCTTGATCATCTCGGTCGTGGGTTACGCGATCTATCTGGTCATCGTCCTGTCGAACTCGAACGGGCAGCCGCTCGTCGAGGTCGACTACGTGCCCGCGCTGCTCTGGACGGTGGGCGGCGCGATCGTCGCCAACATCGTGGCCAACATCGTCATCGCGGTCTCCAAGCCCAAAGAGGCGGACAAGCGCGATCAGCGCGACCGCGAGATCAAGCAGTACGGCGACCGCATCGGCCAGTCGTTCGTGATCATCGGCGCTGTGGGCGCCCTCGTCCTGGCGATGTTCGAGGCCGGCTACTTCTGGATCGCGAACGTCGTGTACCTCTGCTTCGTGCTCTCCGCCGCGCTCGGCTCGGTCGCCAAGCTCACCGCCTACCGGGGAGGCTTCCCGAAGTGGTGAAGCCGACCAGGGTCACCAACAGCATCCGTTCGCTGCGCTTCACCGCCGGCGAGATGACGCAGGCCGACCTCGCCGATCGCATCGGCGTCACGCGCCAGACGGTCATCGCCATCGAGCAGGGCAAGTATTCGCCCTCGCTCGAGCTCGCATTCCAGATCGCACGCGTGTTCGGGGTTCCCCTCGACTCCGTGTTCCAGTACCCCGAATAGTCCGGAAAGGACTCATCATGTCCACTTCAACCCGCGCCACGACGATGACCGCCGTCGCGCAAGACCGTTACGGCTCGACCGACGTGCTCAACGTGTCCCGGATGCCCGTTCCGGCACCCGGCCCGAACGACGTGCTGGTGCGGGTGCGCGCCGCCGGCGTGGATGTCGGCGTGTGGCACCTCATGACCGGCCGTCCGTATCTCATGCGCATGATCGGCTTCGGCTTCCGCGGTCCGAAGGCGCGGATCCGCGGGCTGGCGTTCGCCGGGCGGGTGGAGTCGGTCGGCTCGGCGGTCACCCGTTTCCGGCCGGGCGACGACGTGGTGGGCAGCGCTCAGGGCGCCTTCGCCGAGTATGTCGCGGCACCCGAGACCAGCATCACCCGGATGCCCGGCGGAGCCGGCTACGAGAAGTCCGCCGCCCTCCCGATCTCCGGGGTCACCGCGCTGCAGGCAGTGAAGGCCGCCGGCGTCACCGCAGGTCAGCGCGTGCTTGTGATCGGTGCCGCCGGCGGGGTCGGGACCTACGCCGTGCAGCTCGCCGTCGCCGCCGGCGCGACGGTGACGGGTGTGTGCAGCGGGCCGAAGGCCGAGCTCGTGCTCAGTCTTGCCGCCGCCGACGTCATCGACTACACCCGCTCTGAGATCACCGCCGGCGATCGCCGGTGGGACGTCATCATCGACACGGCGGGCAACCGTCCGCTCTCCGTGCTGCGCCGGGCGCTCACGCCGGACGGCACGCTCGTGCTGGTGGGCGGAGAGGCGGGAGGCGCGGTGCTCGGCGGGATGGAGCGTGTCGCGGCAGCGGGCATCCGGAACCGCTTCACCACTCAGACGCTGCTCGGCCTCCTGTCGAAGGAGAACGCGACCGACCTCGCCGAGCTCGTCGGGCTCGTCGAGGCGGGCACGCTCGACCCGGCGATCGACACCGTCTATCCGTTGGCCGAGGCGGCCGCCGCTGTGAAGCACATCGCCGACGGGCGCGCCCGCGGCAAGGTCGTGCTCTCGGTCTGAGGCTCGGCGCCGGCGCTGCGCGCGTCAGGCGCCACGCGTCAGGCGGTCTCGAAGTAGAGGTGGGTGTGCAGCGCGCAGCCCGGGTTGAAGGGTGCGGCGCAGGCCGGGCACCCGGAGACTGTGAGGTACTCGGCGATGGTCAGCTCGGTCGAGCAGACACCGCAGATCACGGCATGCTCGTCGCGCTCGTCGAGATGCCACTGCTCGGCGGGGTGCCCGGCGCACTCGGCGTGGCAGAGGTGGCACGGGTAGTAGTCTCCACAGCACCGGAACTTGATGGCGATGACGTCTTCGGCCGTGCCGTAGTGCACGCATCGGGTCTGGTCGTCGATCGTCTTGCCGTGGATGAGCATCCCGTTCACCGTACGCCTCTCGCGGTGAGGGCTTCACCCAGCTCGTCCGCGTGCTTGAGCGAGACGACCAGGAACGGGATGACGAAGCCCGGGATGCTCATCCGGACTCCGCGTGCCCGCTGAGCTTCGCGCACGCCGGCGGCGAGGCGCGCGAGCACGGGGATGGTCGTGATGGTCACGGCGAGCACGAGGGCGACGCGCTGCGGCTCGACCCCGATCCGGCGGAACGGGCTCAGGCCGCGTTCGAAGGCGTCGAGGAGATCGGACACCCGAGTGGTCAGCACGAGCAGTCCGGCGATCAGGATCGCCGCCACCACCCGGGAGGTGTTCGCGACGGCGAGTTCGACCGGAAGGAACAGCAGCTGTGCGCCGAGCGTGATCACGATCACCCAGCGCACGGCGACCGCCTGCCGTCCGAGTTCACCGAGGCCGAGCCCCGACACGAGGTAGGCGGCGCAGGTCACCGCCGCCGCGACGCCCGCCGCCCATAATGTCGACGGCAGCAGCGAGACCGCGAGCACGACGACGAGGATGGCGGTGGCCTTCGGTCCGGCGGGAGCACGGTGCAGCCAGCCCGTTCCCGGGCGGTAGAGGGTCAGCATCGCAGGAGCGCCTCGTACTGCTCGATCACGTCGCCGGGCTCGCCAACCGCGGCGAGGCGGCCGCCGTCGAACAGCACCGCGGCGTCGCAGCGCGCGGCCAGCCCGAGGTCGTGCGTGACGAGCACCAGGCCGCGGTCCGCATCCGCCAGCAGATGGTCGGCGATGAGCCGCGCGTTGCGGGCATCGAGGTAGGCGGTGGGCTCGTCGGCGATCACGAGGGACGGCCGGCGGATGAGCGCGGCGCAGAGGGCGAGCAGCTGCTTCTGGCCACCCGACAGATCGTGCGCCGGATGCTCGGCCAGGTCGCTCAGCCCGAACTCGGCGAGGGCGTCGGCGACGCGTTCGGCTGTCACGTCTTTCGGCAGGCGTTCGCCGCGCAGGGAGAAGGCGGCGTCTTCGGCCACGGTCGGCATGATGATCTGGGCATCCGGATTGCTGAACACGAAGCCCACCCGCTTTCGCAACTCGGCCGAGTGCCGGGCGGGGTCGAGGCCCATCACCGACACCGAGCCGGACTCGGCGGAGACGAGGCCGCCGAGCAGGCGGGCGAACGTCGACTTCCCCGAGCCGTTGGCGCCGATCACGGCGATCCGCTGGTGGTCGAGGCTGAGGTCGACGGACTCGAGCACGAGGCGATCGCCGAGCCGCACGGTCGCGCCGCGGAGGTCGATGGCGGTCATCGCACCACCTCGAAGACCGCCGCGACGCCCATCCCGCCCCCCACGGATGCCGCGGCCACGCCGATGGTCCCGGCCGGCGCGCCGGACCGCACCAGTCGCGAGAACAGGCGCACGACGGCGACGGCCCCGCTCGCACCCCACGGATGCCCGAGCGCGAGGGCCCCGCCGTCGGCGCACACGCGCCGGTCGGTGTCGCTCACTCCCAGCTCGGCCAGCACGGCGAGGAGCTGTGCGGCGAAGGCCTCGACGATCTCGAACGCGGCCACGTCGGGCAAACCCAGCCCCGCACGCTCGAGCGCGGCGGAGATCGCGGGCGCGGCGCCCAGGCCGGGAAGCGCGGGGTCGCACCCGACGGTGGCGTGCGCGAGCAGCGCCAGCCCCGGTGCTCCGCCGGTCGTGCCTGCGGGCGCGAGGAGCACGGCCGCGGCCCCGTCGCTGATGCGGCAGGAGTTGCCCGCCGTCACGCTGCCATCGTCGAAGACGGCCGGGAAGCGGGGGAGCATCCGGTCGGTGACGGTTCCCGGTGCGTCGTCGCGGTCGAGGCTACCGAGGTTCACGAGCTCGCCGCGGAACGCGTCGCGGGTCTGGGCGTCGAGCGCGAGGCGGTGGCTGCGCGCCGCGTAGGCGTCCTGCCGTTCCCGGGAGATGCCTGCGACGCGGGCGAGGTCGTCGGCTGCGCGGGCCATGTCGGGGTCGGGGATGCCCGCCGGGGCGAACGGCGCGCGGTCGTAGGGGACCCCGTCGATCGAGCGGACCGGAGCCGTCGACGCGCTCTCGGCGCCTCCCGCGACCCGGAGCCGGTCGTCACCGGCGCGGATGGCCGTCGCCGCCTCCAGGATCGCCGCGAGTCCGCTGCCGCACTGGCGATCGATCGTCATACCCGGCACGCTCGCATCCAGGCCGGCGGCGAGTGCGGCCACCCGAGCGGGGTTGCCACCCGGCCCCATGCAGTTGCCGAGCACGACGTCACCGAGCGGCCGCACGCCACCGAGCGCGTCGAAGCCATCCCGGATGCTCGCCCGGATGACCGGCGCGGCCAGCCGCTCGACCGTCACATTCGCGAGGCCACGACCGCGCGTGCCGATCGGGGTGCGCCGGGCGGCGACGATCACGGGGTCACCGGACGGAGTCGTCAAGGGACGCCACCTCCCCGGAGAGCACGCGGCGGACGATCTCGGCCCGGGCCGGCTTGCCCGTGACGGTTCTGGGCAGCTCGCCCATGCCGAACCAGCGGCGCGGCAGGTGGGTGAGCGTCAAGCCGGCGGCTGCCTGCGCCCGCAGCGAGGTGATCGCCGGCATCGTGCGCGACGGCTCGGGTTCGATGACCGCGGAGACGAGTGCGCCCACGCCCGCGTTGGGCAGGCCGAAGACGACGGCATCGCCCACTCCGTCGATGCCGCGCAGAACGGCCTCGACCTCGGACGGGATGACGGTGGCGGCGGCGGTCAGGATGGCGCCGTCGGCGCGGCCGCGCAGCTGGATCTGCCCATCGGCGACGTCGGCGAGGTCGCCGACCGTGGACCAGCCCTCGCCGTCACGCCGGAACGGCCCGCCGTCGCCGAGGTAGCCCGACGACACGAACGGGGAGCGCACCCAGAGGACGCTCTCGCGCGACTCGACGTCCACGCCCGGGAACGGCCGCAGACCGTCGCCCTCGTCGACGGCGACGAACGACAGCTCGGCGGCGCCGTAGTACCCGACGACCCGGATGCCGTGGCCCGCAGCGCGCTCGCGGAGCGCGGGATCGAGGTCGCTGCCGCCGACCAGTGCGACGCGCAACCGGTGCGGAGCATCGCCGTCGATCGCCTCGACGACGCTCTGCAGGGCCCGAGGGGTCCCGTGGAACACGGTGGCGCCGGCGAAGTCCCGGGCGACGACAGTGTGCGCGCTCGGGAGGGCGAGGGTCACGCCCGCGGCATGGGCATGCGCTTGGGCATGCGTGTGGGCATGCGCGATCGAGAAGAGGGAGAGGGAGGACGCGGGCGGCGCGGGGAGGTAGATCACGTCATCCGGCCGCAGCTCGAGCAGCGCGTCGATCGCAGCAAAGGATGCGGACCACGACTCGGCGGTGCGCACGACGATCCGCGGCGTGCCCGTGCTTCCCGAGGTGAGCGCGGCCCAGGCCAGTTCGGGCCGTCGCGGTGCATGCGCGACGGAGCGGCGGATGCCCGCCCAGTGCTGCGGCGTCCAGCGGTCGTCGCCGACCAGCGGGATGCCGCCGGCCGCGCGAACGCGGAGCACGGCCGCGACCAATCGGGCCGGGTCGCTGTCGATCAGCGGGACGATCTCGCCCGGGCATCCGGGGCCCGTCACCGAACGCGCGACCCGTCGGAGGTCTGCGCGGGCTGGGCTGCTTGGGATGGCTGAGCGGCGGGGGCCGCCGTGGTCGACCGCCGGCGGTCGAGCGAACGGAAGGCGCGCGGATACGCGCGGGCCAGCGTCATCGTGATCGCCACGGCGATCGCCGCCTTGACCAGGTCGCCCGGGAGGAACACCGTGCTCTGCAGCGCCGTCTCGGCGAGCGGCAGGCGCGTGACGAGCGCCTGGACCGGGATCCCGAACGCGTAGATGGTCACGATGCCGCCCACGAGCACGCCCGTGATGGTGCGCGTCCAGGTGATGCGGCCGCGGGCGTGCACGATGGCGCCGATGACGAACGCCCCGACCACCCAGCCGATCAGGTAGCCGGCGGACGGCCCCGCGAAGACGCCGATGCCGCCGCGTCCGCCCGAGAGCAGGGGAAGGCCGACTGCGACCAGCGCCAGGAAGACGAGCATGGAGATCGCGCCGCGCCAGGGTCCGAGGATGGCACCGGCGAGCATGACGCCGAGGGTCTGCGCGGTGATCGGCACGGCGCCGAACACGGTGAAGCCTCCCGGCAGGCCGAGCACGGCGACAATGGCGGCGAAGACGGCGATGCGGGCGATGTCGGTCGCGTCGACGCGCAGGCGTCTGGTCATCTCGGGCTCCTTCTCGGTGGCTGCTCATGAACACAGTTCACCTGAACGCTGTTCACCTGAACGGTGTTCACTATACTTGCGCCGTGGCAGCATCCGAAAGCGCAAGCGCCAGGAACGGACGGCACTCCCGCGACGACGTCGCCGAGACGGCCCTCCGTATCCTCGACGAGTACGGACTCCCCGACCTCACGATGCGTCGACTGGCGGCGGCGCTCGACGTGCAGCCGAGTGCGCTCTACTGGCACTTCCCGAACAAGCAGACCCTCTTGGCGGAGCTCGCCGACCGCATCGTGGCGCGGGGCCGGCCGAAGCCCTCCGCGCGCACCGACTGGGTGCAGCGAACCCGCGACGAGACCTCGGCACTCCGGGATGCGCTGCTCGCCTACCGCGACGGAGCAGAGGTGGTCTCCAGCACGTTCGCGCTCGGGCTCGGAGCATCCGCCCCCCTGGCCAGGCTCACCGCCGCGGTCGAAAGCGGAGGTTTCGACGCGGAGACCAGCCGCATGGCCGCGACCGCGCTGCTGCACTTCATCCTCGGTCACGCGTCGCACGAGCAGCAGCGGCTCCAGTACGACAGCCTCGGCGTGCTGGCCGACGGCGCGACTCCGGATGCTCTCGACAGCGACCGTGATCAGGCGGACTCGTTCGAGTTCGGGGTGACCTTGCTGGTCGAGGGTCTGGCCCACCACCGCGTCACTCGCTGAGGCCGACCGCTCGGCCGGGCATCCGGTGCCGTCAGTCTTTGCCGAAGCCGACCTTCGCGCCCCCGGTCATGCGGGAGGCCAGATTGAAGAGCGCGGCGACGATGGCGCCGAGCGCCGTGACCACGATCAGTTCGAGCAGCGCGACCACGAGCGTGTAACTGAGGACGCTCTGAAAGTTGAGTCCGGCGAAGAGGGCGGAGCCGTTGTCGCCGGCGATGTCGGTGAACAGCGATCGCACCGAGTCGATGATCCCGGTGCGCTCGAGGAGGTTCCAGGCCAGGAGCGCGACCACGATGGTCACCGCTGCCACGCACAGGGCGACGAGGAACGACAGTTTGACGGCCGACCAGAAGTCGATGTAGACGAGGTGCATCGTGACGCGATTGCTGCCCCGTTTGCCGGCTCGCGGTTTTCCCATTGACGTTCCTCCCCAACGCTGACGCCGCGACAGTGCGGCGATTCCCCCGAGGTCAGTGTAGCGAGCGCCGTGCTCCCGGCGAGTGAGCGCCCCTTCCGCTTGTGCGTCCTCACGAGGATGAGCGGCGAACATACCGATCGTCCGGTTGTATGCAGTATCCTGGACGAAGGTGCCGACGTTCGCGTTGACCGTCACAGATTGGGGGTGTGACGGTCAGTCGGCGCCTTATGTTGTCAGGCCGCCGCCGGGATCAGGCCCGACAGCCCTTTGAGGCTCTCATAGCGCTCGGCGGGCACGATTCCGGGAAGCAGCACGATCCACATCTCCCGGATGCGCTGCAGCAGGTCGGCGCGGCCGGCGAGCGTCGCCGAGACCAGCTGCACGCCGGTGTACGCCGGGATGATGAAGTGCGCCAGCATCTCCGGGTCGACCGCCGGAGCGATATCGCCGTCCTCGATCGCGCGCCGCGCCAGGTCCTCGAACATGTTGAGCCAATCCCGGTACGGGTCGGTGATCGGTCGCTCGAAGTTCGAGACCTCGGTCGTGAGCCGGATGCCCGCCTGCACCACCGGATCGGTCACCAGCTGGCGGCCGAGGCTCGCGCACAGGAGGAGCATCGACTCCAGCGCCGGCCTGCCCTGCTCGAGCACGGTCGCGCCGGCCGAGAACGACAGCTCGTGCTGCTGTTGGATGACCGCGTGCGCGAGCTCGTCCTTCGACTGGAAGTGGAAGTACAGCGCGCCTTTTGTCACGGAGGAAGCCGCGGCGATGTCGGCGATCGAGGCGAGCCCGTAGCCATTGCGCTCGAAGACCGTCGCGGCGCCGCGGATGATGGCGTCCCGAGTCGCTTGAGCGCGCGCCTGTTGGGCCATGCGAGATGTCTCCTGCGGTGGGGGTGTGCGGGTGACGCTGCACTCGGCCCACGGCCGGGAGCAGTTACGTACACCGTAATGGATCACGGTGTGCAAGAACCCGGAGAATCGCGCGTCGCAGAGGACGAAGGCTCGTGCGCCAGGGTCACTCCGTGTTGTTGGGCCTCCAGACCGCGAATCGGTTACCGAGCGGATCGACCAGGTGGGCGAAGGTGATATCTCCGTTGTCGATGATCGGCAGGGCCACCGTCGCGCCGAGCTCCTCGGCCCGCGCCACGGCTGCCGCGACATCGTCGACGTGCACGTAGAAGACGGCCCACGAGCCGCCGCCCATCGCGGTGGTGTCCCACAGGCCGCCGGCGTCGCCGTCGACCATGCTGTAGTGGGCTTCGGATGGCGGGCCGATCTGCCAGCCGAACAATCCGGAGTAGAAAGCCTTGCTCGCTTCAGGGGCGGGCGTCCCGATCTCGAAGTAGTCGACACGGTTGCTCATGCAGCGATTGTGGACGGATGTGCGGGGCGTGGCAATACCCTCCCGCACGAGAGACCTGCGGCGTATGTTCGTAGCATCCGACCTACGCCGAGAAGGGGTCACTATGCCCACCGTCGCCGACACCATCGTCGAGATCATCAAGGATGCGGGAGTGGAGCGGGTCTACGGGCTCCCCGGTGACTCGCTGAACGGCTTCACGGATGCGCTGCGCCGCGAGGGGAAAGTCGCTTGGCAGCACGTCCGGCACGAGGAGGCGGCCGCGTTCGCCGCCGCAGCCGAGGCGGCGCTGACCGGCGAGCTGGCGGTGTGCGCAGGAAGCTGCGGGCCCGGCAACCTCCACCTCATCAACGGACTCTTCGACGCCAACCGCAGCCGGGTGCCCGTGCTGGCGATCGCCGCCCAGATCCCCGGCCCCGAGATCGGCAGCACCTACTTCCAGGAGACGCATCCGCAGGACCTGTTCCGCGAGTGCAGCGTGTACACCGAGCTGGTGAGCATCCCGGAGCAGTTGCCGCGGGTGCTGGAGATCGCGATGCGGACCGCGATCGAACGGCGCGGGGTGGCCGTCGTGGTCATCCCGGGCGAGGTGTTCCTCGCGAACAGCGCCGGGCGCCGCAAATCGGCCCCGATCACCTACTCGCCTCGCGTCACACGGCCGGCCGACGCGGAAATGCAGGCCGCTGCCGACCTGCTGAACTCGGCGCGCAAGGTCACCATCCTCGGCGGCGCGGGAACCGAAGGTGCGCACAGTCAGCTGGTCGCCATCGCCGAGAAGCTGAAGGCCCCGGTCGTGCACGCCCTGCGCGGCAAGGAGTTCATCGAGTACGACAACCCCTACGACGTGGGGATGACCGGACTGCTCGGGTTCTCATCCGGCTACCGCGCGATGGAGGGCTGCGACGCCCTGCTGATGCTCGGCACCGATTTTCCGTACCAGCAGTTCTATCCGTCCAAGGCGAAGATCATCCAGGTCGACATCCGGGGCGAGCAGCTCGGGCGCCGCAGCCCGGTCGATCTCGGACTGGTCGGCAGTGTGAAGGACACCGTGGATGCTCTGCTGCCGCTGCTCAAAGACCGAACAGACACCAAGCATCTCGACTCCTCGACGGCGCACTACGCCAAGGCCCGCAAGAGCCTGGACGACCTGGCGGTGAACGACCGCAACCGCACGCCGATCCATCCGCAGTACGTGGCCAGGCTGATCAGCGAGCTGGCCACGGAGGACGCCGTGTTCATCCCGGACGTCGGCTCGCCGGTGGTGTGGGCGTCCCGCTACCTCGCGATGAACGGCCACCGCCGCCTGATCGGCTCGTTCTCGCACGGCACGATGGCGAACGCGCTGCCGCACGCGATCGGCGCGCAGTCCGCCTTCCCGGGCCGGCAGGTGGTGGCGCTCGCCGGAGACGGCGGTCTCGCGATGCTCCTCGGCGAGCTGCTGACGCTGCGCCAGAACAAGCTGCCGGTGAAGATCGTGGTGTTCAACAACTCGTCGCTCAACTTCGTCGAAGTCGAGATGAAGGCCGCCGGATTCGTCAACTTCGGCACGGGGCTCGACAACCCGAATTTCGGCGACGTGGCCACTGCGATCGGCCTGTTCGGTCAGCGGGTCGAGAAGCCGGATGACCTGCGCGGCGCCCTCGCGGCTGCGTTCGCGCACGACGGACCGGCCCTGGTCGACGTGGTCACTGCGCGCCAGGAGCTGTCCATCCCGCCGGCGATCACGGCGGAGCAGGTGAAGGGATTCACGCTCTATGCGCTGCGGACCATCATGTCGGGACGGGGCGACGAACTGATAGATCTCGCAGACACGAACGTGTTCCGGCGGCTGTTCGACTGAGAGCCCGCTGACGATTCGTCGGGAAACGCCGTTGTCGGCAGTCGTTTCGCAGCAAGACCCCTCTAGCGTTTCTGTGTGCGACGCCCGACCTTCCCTGCGCCTGACGAGCCGCGTGACGACCGTGAACCTGCGACCGAGATCTTCGGCCACGTTCCGGTGGACCCGCGACGGCCCGTCCGTGCGACGCGCCCGGCAGACCGGCGTGCGACGGAGGGGCCGGTCGCGCCCGGCGGCTTCGGCGGATCCGGTGGGTCCGGTGCCGGCGGTTCCGGCGGCTCTGGCCCTGGCCCTGGCCCCGGGGGCCCGGGCGGCCCGGGTCGTCCGCGCAAGCGGCGCACCCGCACGAGGCGAATCATCGGCTGGACGGCCCTCGGCCTGGCCGTGCTGCTCATCGTCGTCGGCGGCTACGCGACCTACAGCTACTTCCGGTTCGTCGGCGGCGTCACGCACGTCGACGCCATCGCTTCGACGAACAAACCCGCGAACGATGTCGACGGCCAGGCGGAGAACATCCTGCTGGTCGGCGACGACCACCGGCCCGACGGTGCGTCCCAGGCAGAGCTCGATCAGCTGGGGACGACCGCCGACGGCGGTGGCACCAACACCGACACCATGATGGTGCTCCACATTCCGGCAGACGGGCGCTCGGCAACGCTGATCTCCCTGCCGCGCGACTCCTGGGTCGACGTTCCGGGTCACGGGATGAACAAGCTCAACTCGGCGTTCGCGCTCGGGGGCGGCACCAACGGCAATGTCGCCGGCGGCGCCCGCCTCCTCATCCAGACCGTCCAGAACCTCACCGGGCTCACGATCGACCACTACGTGCGCATCTCCCTGCTCGGCTTCTACGACATCGCCCAGGCGCTCGGGCCCATCCAGGTGTGCCTCAACGGCGCCGTGGACGATCCGTACTCCCAGGCGAAGTTCCCCGCCGGCATCTCGACGCTCGACGCCCATCAGGCCCTCTCGTTCGTCCGCCAGCGGCACGGTCTTCCGCGCGGCGACCTCGACCGCGTCGTGCGCCAGCAGTACTTCCTCTCCGTCGAGGCGCACAAGTTCCTCTCGGCGGGCACGCTGCTGAACCCCGGAAAGCTCACCTCGGTGCTGGATGCGGTGAGCGGCTCCCTCGAGACCGACCCCGGTCTCAACTTCCTGGCGCTGGCGGCCCAGATGCAGGGTCTCACCGGGGGCAAGATCCAGTCGGCGACCATCCCCATCTCGGGCACCCCGACCATCACCGTCGACGGCAGCGACCTGTCGATCGTCCAGGTCGACACCGCGGCGATGCCCGCCTTCATCCAGAAGGTCGTCGGGCAGCCCAGCGCTTACGAGAAGGCCACTGCGTCCAAGCCGGCGGACGTGACCGTGACCGTGCTGAACGGCGGCTCGGCCGACGGCGCCGCGACCACCGCATCCGCCACTCTCCACTCGGCCGGCTTCAAGACGGCCGCGCCGGGCAACGCGAGCACCCGCGCCACGACGCTCATCCAGTATCCGAGCGGCCAGGAGGCGCAGGCCAAGGCCGTCGCCGCCTACCTGCCGGGCGCGGCCGTTCAGCAGACCGCGCTGGTCACGGGCGTGACGGTCGTCCTCGGCGACGACGGCATCATGCCGACGGCGCCGAGCCCGAGCGGCGGCTCCGGCGGCTCGAGCGGCGGCAGCACGGGGGGCTCGGGCGGCTCCGGCGGGTCGTCCGGCGGATCGTCGCCGACGCCGAGCTCGCCCGCGTCTAACTACAGCGACACGGTCTGCATCAACTGACGGTCGAGCCGGATTCCGCCTCGATCGCCGCGTTCATCTGCTGCGAGATGGTCAGGAACTCGGCCTGCTGTTCGGGAGTCAGATCGTCGAACAGCAGACGCCGGATGGTCGCCGTGTGCCCGGGGAGCGCCCGCACGACGACGCGTCTGCCCTCGCCGGTGAGGTGGATGTAATTGGCGCGACGGTCTTCGGCGCACTCCTGCCGGTCCACGAAACCGCGGGCGGCCATCCGGGTCACCTGGTGCGAGACGCGGCTCTTCTCCCAGCCGGTCATCGCCACGAGCTCGCGAACGCGCAGGCGGCGGCCGGGGGAGCGGATGAGTGACATGAGCACCTCGAGCTCGGAGATGGAGATGCCGCTGTCGCGCTGCAGCTGAGCATCCAGAGCCCGATCGAACCCGCGGCGCATCCGGTAGAACGTGTCGAAGAGCTCGATCTCTTCGGCAGTCAACTTACGCGGGTCGGGCTTCGGGCGTGCGCTCGGCATAGGTCATCATCGCACGTCGTGCGCCGGTCAGTGGGCCAGTTGTTCCAGCGCCACCACGCCGGCCCCGAGGACGACGATGCCGGCGAGCACGAGGGTGCGTTTCCAGAAGCCGAGGCCGGTGCGGCTCACGGCGATCTGGGCGATCACGGCGAGCGATCCGATCAGCGCGACGAGGGCCACGACGATGGCGGTCTGCACCGTCACCCACCCCGCGTAGGCGACGAGCAGCATGATCGCGGGCACGACGAGCACACTCAGGGCTCGGGATGCGACCGCCAGCATGTGACGGAACTCGAGCGCGGTCGGCAGCGTGTTGTGCACGATCATGTGCGAGACCAGGTCGGAGGCGAGTCCCGCGAGCAGCACCCCTCCCACCGAGATCAGCAGGGTCACGAGCACGTTGAGCGGCTCGAGGTGCTCCGCGTGGCTGTTGAGGGTCATCAGAACGGCGAGTGCGGTGAAGGTGGCGTAGATGCGCTCGCGCAACCGGTCGCCGGCATCCCTCCGTTCCTGTTCGGTGGCGTCCTCCGGGATGTCGATGTCGTCGTGCCTGTCGCGTCTGCCCTGTGCCATGCGCTCTCCTGCCCGCGTTCGCGCAGCGAGCATACCGCGCTCCGCCGCCGCCGCTCCGGGCGTGATCGCGGGCCGGGAATGATCTTCGGGGCGACGTGGTTCCCCGTTGTTGACACGTCATCAAAACGGAAAGGCCAACATGACGAAAATCGCGATCATCATCGGCAGTACCCGCCCCGGCCGCCACGGCGAAGCCGTCGCACAGTGGGTGTTCGACCACGCCGCTCAGCGGGAGGGCGTCGAGTACGAGCTCGTCGACCTCAAGGACTGGGAGCTCCCCCACCTGGATGAGGCACTGCCCGCCGGCATGGGCCAGTACGCAGGCGACCACACCAAGGCGTGGGCTGCGAAGGTCGGCGAGTTCGACGGGTACATCTTCGTGACCCCCGAGTACAACCACAGCACGTCCGGCGTGCTCAAGAACGCGATCGACTACGTCGGAGCCGAGTGGTACAACAAGGCGGCCGGCTTCGTCAGCTACGGCGTCTTCGGTGGCGCCCGTGCCGTGGAGCACCTCCGTCTGGTGCTGTCGACCCTGCAGGTCGCGACCGTGACGGCCCAGGTCGGTCTGAGCCTCGCTCACGACTTCGAGAACTGGTCGCTCAAGGCCACTCCGCAGCAGGAGGCGGCGCTCACGCCGCTGTTCGACCAGGTCGAGACCTGGTCGGGAGCCCTCGCCACCGTGCGCGGCGTCGACGCGGAGGAGCAGGAAGCGGCCTGACCCGCTCTCCTGCGAGGTGTGGCCGCTCCGTCCGGGGCGGCCACACCCGTTCGAGTGCCCGCTCTGCCCCTAGGTCTGGCAGTGCGGGCAGAAGTAGGTCACGCGCTCCTCGAGTTCGGTGCGTCCGAGTTGCGACCGCTCGATGCGCGTTCCGCAGCGGAGGCACGGTTCGCCCTGGCGGCCGTAGATCCAGCTCGTGCGGCCCCGACGCGTGTCGCCCGTGGTCACTCGCACCACCCGGTCGCGGTTGGCCACGATCATCCGGCGTGCCAGTGCGACGGTCGCCGGCAGGTCGGCGTCGCGCGTGGGCCGCGTCGGCAGCATCCCGCGCAGGAAGCACAGTTCGTTGACGTACTCGTTTCCGAGCCCGGCCAGGTTGCGCTGGTCGAGCAGTGCGACCGCGATGGGGGCATCCGGATGCCCGGCCAGCCGTCGCACCGCCTCGTCCGTGTCCCAGTCCGGGCCGAGCAGATCGGGGCCGAGGTACCCGACTGCCTCGTCTTCGCGGTCGCGCGGAATGATCTCGAGGAGCCCGAGCAGGAAGCCAACCGCCGTCACGTCCTCGGTCGTCAGGACTGCGCGCGCCTGGTAGGCCGGATGCCGCCAGCGGGCTCCTGGCTCGTACAGCTCCCACGTGCCTTCCATCTTGAGGTGGCTGTGGATCGTCCACTCACCGACCCGGGCGAGCAGGTGCTTTCCCCGGCTGACCACCTCGTCGACGGTCCCCCCGGAGAGGTCCACCGTGGCGAACGCCGGCACCCGGAAGTCGGTGGACGTCAGGACGCGTCCCGCGAGCGCCTGATTCAGGCGCCGGGCGGCTTGATAGACGGTGTCGCCTTCGGGCATCAGAGCACTCCGGCGAGTGGCGCCCCGCTCACGACCGCAGCCTCAGCCCGCGCGGGGTCACGAGGAATCCGGCCTCGGCGAGTGCGTCGCCCAGCGGGGAGCCGAGCACGAACCCTCCGTTGACCGTTTCGATGGCGAGCTTGTCGACCCGCCGGGTGGTGATGAGCCCGGCCAGCGCGCGCGCCGCGGCTTCGAGGTCGGGTGCCGTGGAGGTATCGGTCTGGTCGGCGAAGCACAGGAGGCTCTTGCCGCCGCGCTCCACGTAGATCGTGAGAGCTCCGTCGACCAGCACGACCAGGGCGCCCGCCTTGCGGCCGGGGCGATGGCCCGTGCCGGCCTCGCCGGGAATGCCAGGCCAGGGGAGCGCTGCGCCGTAGGGGTTGGCCGGGTCGGTGGCAGCGAGCGCGATGGCCGCGTGGTCGCGCTCCTGGGTGTGGTCGAGGGCGAACGAGCGCAGGCGGTCGACGGTGGCGCCCGTGGCGAACTGCGCGGCCCCGAGCGTCTCGACGAAGTAGCCGCGCCTGGCTCGACCGGTCTCCTCGAAGCCACTCAGCACCTTGTACGCTTGCGCGAAGCCGCCGGGCGTGCCCTCGTTCATGACCGACCCGCGGGTGACCACGCCGTAGCGGTCGAGCAGCGTCTCGGCGAGGGCGTGGGCCCGCACGGTCGGGTCGAGGTCGCGCGGAGGCAGGAGCGACCAGCGCCCGGCGACGGTCGGCGGCCCGAGCCGGGTGACCATCGCCGATCGGGCGGCGGCCCGGCCTCGGTAAAGGCGCGATCGCGGCGCCTGCTTCGGGCGCTTGTGGGCTCCGGATGACCCGCTGAGGGTTCGAAGCGGTGCAAGAGTGTCATTGGTGATCAGCCCGGCCCAGACCAGATCCCAGAGCGCGGTGACCAGGGCCGTGTCGTCGACCGGCTCGCCGGCTTCGGTGCCGAGCGCGTCCGAGAGCTGCCGGAAGAAGTAGCCCCCGCCACGGCCGAGGGCGGCGAGCACGGCGCGCTGCAGCTCGTCGGTCTCCACGTCGACGGAGGGCGCCAGCGTGAGCGGAGCGGACTCGGCCAGATGGAGGCTTACCCAGCCGTCGTTGCCGGGCAGGGCGCCGTCGCCCGACCAGACCACTTCGCCGGTGGCGGTGAGCTCGTCGAGCATCGCGGGACTGTAGTCGCTCACGCGGCTCGGCAGCACGAGGGACTCCCAGGCCGAGGCCGGGATGCGCGTTCCGGAGAGTTGCTCGATGACCGAGGCCACCGCATCCACCCCACGCAGTGCGCCGCCGAGGTGCTGCCAGTCGGGCAGGAACCGAGCGAAGGTGGCGGTGTCCACCGGTTCGACCTCGTGCCGCAGCGCCGCGAGGGACATGCGGCGCAACCGTCGCAGCACTTCGGCGTCGCACCACTCCTGTCCGTGCGCGTGTGGGCGGAATTCGCCGTCGACCACGCGCCGGTCGTGCGCGAGACGGCGGAGGGCGTCGTTCGCGATGGCCGCGCCGAGCCCGAACCGGTCGGCGACGTCGCTGGTCGCGAACGGTCCGTGCGTTCGGGCGAACCGGCTGACCAGATCGCCGAGGGGGTCTTCGACGGGCTCGATGAACGCCACCGGCACGCCGATCGGCAGGGGGACACCGAGGGCGTCGCGGAGCCGGCCTGCGTCTTCGATCGCGGCATACCGCTCGGCGCCGGCGAAGGTGACGAGGAGCGCGCGCTTGGTGTCGACGAGCGCGGCGAGGTGGGCGGCCGCCGTGTCGGGTCGGGCGTGCTCCTCCTCCGTCTCGCCTTGGAGGCGGAGCGCGACGTCGTCGACGGTGAGTGGTCCGAGCATCCGGAGCAGGTCGGCGACGCCCTCGACGCCACGCACCCGGCGCTCGGGTGCGAGCCGTTGCAGCTCGCGTTCCACCCGCTCGATGACGGCAGGGTCGAGGAGCTCGCGCAGTTCGGCGCGTCCCAGGAGCTCGGCGAGGAGCCCGGCGTCGAGCGAGAGTGCGGCGGCCCGGCGCTCGGCGAGGGGGCTGTCGCCCTCGTACATGAACGCGGCGACATATCCGAACAGGAGCGACCGCGCGAACGGGGACGCCGACTCGGTGCTGGCCTCGACCAGCCGGATGCGGCGCTGTGCGATCTGCTGCGTCACGTCGTTGAGCGCGGGGAGGTCGTAGACGTCTTGGAGGCACTCGCGCACGGTCTCGAGGATGATCGGGAAGCTCGGGTACTTGCGCGCGACGTCGAGCAGCTGGGATGCCTTCTGCCGTTGCTGCCAGAGCGGGGAGCGTTTTCCGGGGTTGTACTTCGGCAGCAGCAGCGCCCGCGCCGCGCATTCGCGGAACCGTGCGGCGAACAGGGCCGACCCGCCGACCTCGTCGGTCACGAGCGCGTCGAGCTCCGCCGGCTCGAACACGAACAGCTCGGCGCCCGGGGGCTGCGACTCGGTGTCGGGGATGCGCACGATGATGCCGTCGTCGGCCGCCATCGCTCCGCCGTCGATGCCGTAGCGTTCGCGGACCCGCGCCTGGACGGCCAGCGCCCACGGCGAGTGGATCTGCATGCCGTACGGGGAATGCAGCACGACGCGCCAGTCGCCGAGCTCGTCGCGGAACCGCTCGACCACCAGCGTGCGGTCGGTCGGGATGTGACCCGTGGCGGTTCGCTGCTCGCTGAGGAACGACAGCAGGTTGCTGGTGGCCCACGGGTCGAGGCCGGCCTCGACGCACCGCAGCTCGGCATCGGTCTCGGATGCGCTGCTCACCTCGCGCACGAACGCTCCGACCGCCGCGCCCAGCTCCGCGGGACGGCCGAGTCCGTCGCCCTTCCAGAACGGCAGGCGCCCCGGTTCGCCGAACGCCGGCGTGACCAGCACGCGGTCGTGGGTGATCTCCTGGATGCGCCAGCTGGTCGAGCCGAGCGCGAACACGTCGCCGACGCGCGACTCGTAGACCATCTCCTCGTCGAGCTCGCCGACACGGCTGGCCTTCTCGCCCACCATGTAGACGCCGAAGAGGCCGCGGTCGGGGATGGTGCCGCCGCTGGTCACCGCGAGACGCTGGGCCCCGGGCCGCCCGGTGAGGGTCCCCGCGTCGCGATCCCACACGATGCGCGGCCGCAGCTCGGCGAACTCGTCGGAGGGGTAGCGGCCGGCGAGCAGGTCGAGCGTGGCGTCGTAGGCGCTCCGCGGAAGCGACGCGAACGGTGCGCTTCGGCGCACGGTGTCGAACCACTCGTCGGCGTCGATCGGCTCGAGGGCGGTGGCGGCGACGGTCTGCTGAGCGAGGATGTCGAGCGGGTTGGCGGGCACCCGCAGCGTCTCGATGAGCCCCGAGGTCATGCGCTCGCTGGCCACCGCCGAATGGATGAGGTCGGCGCGGTGCTTCGGGAACACGACGCCGCGCGACACCTCGCCCACCTGGTGTCCGGCGCGCCCGACCCGTTGCAGACCGCTGGCGACCGACGGCGGCGCCTCGACCTGCACGACCAGATCGACCGCGCCCATGTCGATGCCGAGCTCGAGGCTGGAGGTGGCGACCACACAGCGCAGACGCCCCGATTTGAGGTCGTCTTCGATGAGGGCGCGCTGCTCCTTGCTCACCGAGCCGTGGTGGGCGCGGGCGAGCACGAGCGAGTCGGGCCCGTCGGCCACCGCCTCGCGCGAGCCCCGGGTCTGACCGGATGCCCCCATCAACTCCGCCGGAGCGCGGGCCGACGTCGTGCCGGTGTCGTCGTCGCGCGGCAGGAAGGACGAGCCGCCGAGGATGCGCTCTTCGTAGATCTCGTTGAAGCGGGCGGTGAGCCGTTCGGCCAGTCGCCGGGAGTTCGCGAACACGATCGACGAGCGATGCTCCAGCACCCGGTCGACGATCGCCTCTTCGACGTGCGGCCAGATCGAGCCGGCCTGCGGTGGCGAGCCGTCGTCGTTGCCGCTCGCGAAGGTCGAGGTGCCGAGCTCGCTCATGTCTTCGACGGGGACGACGACGCGCAGGTCGAACCGTTTGCCCGACGGAGGGGCGACGACCTCCACGGGGGAGCGGCCCCCGAGGAAACGGGCGACCTCCTCCGGCGGCCGAACGGTGGCGGACAGCCCGATGCGCTGCGCCGGCTGCGCGAGCATCGCATCCAGTCGTTCGAGCGACAGCGCCAGATGCGCGCCGCGCTTCGTCGCCGCGACCGCGTGCACCTCGTCGATGATGATCGTCTCGACCGTGGTGAGTGTCTCGCGAGCGGACGACGTGAGCATGAGGAAGAGCGACTCGGGCGTGGTGATCAGGATGTCGGGCGGCGTCTTGACGAGCGCGCGCCGGTCTGCCGACGTGGTGTCGCCGGACCGCACACCGACCGACACGTGCGGCGGTTCGGCGCCCAGCCGCTTGGCGGTCTGCGTGACCCCGACCAGCGGCGCGCGCAGGTTGCGCTCCACGTCGACGCCGAGCGCCTTGAGCGGGGAGATGTAGAGGACGCGCGTGCCGGGCGTCTCGTCCGGCTCCCGGGTTCGCGCGGCGAGCTTATCGATCGCCCAGAGGAACGAGGCGAGCGTCTTGCCGGAACCGGTGGGGGCGATGACGAGCGCGTGGCGGCCGCGGGAGATCGCATCCCACGCCCCGACCTGAGCCGGCGTCGGCGCGGCGAAGGCCCCGCTGAACCACTCTCGGGTGGCGGGGGAGAACCGGTCGAGCACGTCGCTCATCCCCCTATCCTCTCCCCAACCGCTGACAGTGGCGAGTGGATGCGCGGCGCCCGTGGGACGCGCAGTGGCGCATCCGACGCCCGTTTGCCACTACGTGTCGTCAACACGCCCGGGATGGCGACACCTACTGGTAAACGGTGCCCGGGGACGGGCATCCGGATGCTGTGCCCGCGCGCGGGCGGCCTCGCGTCAGCGGCCGCCCGGCAGGTTCGGGCGGATGAACGCGGAGATGTCTGCGAGCTCGCGCGACGAGATCGCGTGGCCCATGCCCTCGTAGATGCGCGCGTCGAGGGCGGAGTGCCCGGGCAGCCACTCGGTCGTCCGGGCGATCGAGGTCGCCGGGATCGCTTCGTCGAGGGTGCCGCGGCCCCAGAAGACCGGCGGACGTCGCTCGGCGAGGCGCGCATCCCCCGGCTGTTCGCCCTGCACGGCGAAACCGGAGAGCTGCACGGCGTAGTCGAAGCGCTCGGGCGAGAGCCGCAGGAGCTGCAGGGCCAAGGCGCCGCCCTGCGAGAAGCCGAGGAGGCCGGTGGGAGTGGGCGGCTGCTCGTCGAGCCACTCGAGCACCGCTCGTGCGGCCGCGTCGGCGTTGGTGGCGAGCGGGTCGCCGGGAACGTTGGTGAACCGCGAGAACCAGGCGAAGCCGGGACCCTCGGGAATCGGCGCGCGAACCGACGCGATGACCGGCTCCAGCGGCAGATAGGCGGAGATCCCGAAGAGGTCGGCCTCGTCGGAGGCGTAGCCGTGCATGAGCACCAGCAGGGGGCGATCGGCCCGGTCGCGCTCGGAGGCCGACCAGAGCACGGCATCGCGATCGATAGTGAGGTCGGGCGAGGGGAGTGGCACGCGGGCTCCTGGCGGGGTCGAGGTTCTTCATTCTCCCGCCTCGGGGGGTCACCCTCCTCCACATTCGTCGGCTTAACGGTGTTTTCCACAGTTCGCGCCGCGGGGTATCGCCTGGCCGCACGTTCCGTAGGATCGGTGCATGAGCGTGCGCACCCCAGACCCCATCCCCGACCCGCTGCCCGACGACGGTCGGCAGCCGGGTCCGGCCTGGCTGAGCGACATCGAACTGGAGCAGGTGCGTCGGCGGCTGCCGCTGCTCTACGTCGAGGCGGTGCCGGTGCGTGTCGACGGGCTCGGCCAGGTCACCGAGGTCGGCGTGCTGCTGCGGGCCAACGCCGTCGGCGAGATCACCCGCACGCTCGTCTCCGGTCGCGTCATGTACGGCGAGACGCTGCGCGAGGCCCTGTTCCGTCATCTCGAGAAAGACCTCGGGCCCATGGCGTTCCCGCAGCTGCCGGCGAGCCCCGTGCCGTTCTACGTCGCCGAATACTTCCCGATGCCCGGCGTCACGCCGTTCACGGATGATCGGCAGCACGCGGTCTCACTCGCCTTCGTCGTCCCCGTCACGGGAACCTGCGACCCGCGGCAAGACGCTCTCGAACTCACGTGGATGCTCCCGGAGGAGGCGGTGACCCCCACGGTCTCCGAAGAGATGGAGGGCGGGCGCGGAGTGCTGCTCAAGGCGGCGCTCGCGTCGGTGGGCCGGATCGTCTAGAGCTCGCGAGTCTCAGCGGGCGCGCAGGCCGTCGATCGCGAAGTCGATGACGCGGTCACGCTGCTCGTCGTCGTCGAAGGCGACGCTGGCGATTCCGGAGATCATGCGGACCACATCGCCGATCAGAGCGTCCTCACGCACCGCTCCGGATCGCTGAGCTCGCTTCAGCAGGGGTTCCCCCGCTGCGTAGACCGAGTCGCGGCAGCTCAGGAGCACAGGTGACTCCTTGTTGAGCCCGTCCACGAGAGCCTTCTTCGTGCCGATGTAGCTGACGAACCGGTGCAGCCACGTGTCGAGCGCCTGCCAAGGGTCGAGCGACGCGGCCTCGTCCGCCGCGCGCACGACCGACTCGACCTCGTCGACGTAGACGGCCTCCACCAGCGCGTCGCGGGTGGGGAAGTTGCGGTAGAGCGTGCCGATGCCGACACCGGCACGACGGGCGATGTCTTCGAGGGAGGCGCTGGTGCCGTCGGCGGCGAATGCGTCACGGGCGGCCGCGAGGAGCGCGTCGAAGTTGCGCCGGGCATCCGCGCGCTGCGGACGCGTCACGGATACGAGCGTGGTTTCGGTGCTGCTCACGAGAATCCTCCAACAAGAACTTGCGTACCGGAGGCACCCTCCGCTAATGTAGTGAAAGCGGAGGCTACCTCCGATCGGAGCCTGCCTCCATTCTAACCGACATTCGTTCGGACAAACACCCTCGAGGAACGGATACCTCACTTGTCTCGATCCCGCCCTGCCCTCACCTTCGCCATTCTGGCGATCAGTGTCGGCTCCTTCGCCACCCTGCAATCCCTCGTCGTCCCCGTCCTTCCCGTCATCCAGCACGACCTCGGCACGACCACCGCCGGCGCCACCTGGACCATGACCGCCTGGCTGATCTCCGCCGCCGTCGCCACCCCGCTGCTAGGCCGCGTCGGCGACATCGTCGGCAAGCGGCGCATCCTGATCGTCGCGCTCGCCGCGGTCGCCCTCGGCAGCATCATGGCCGCACTCGCCCCCACGATCGGCGTGCTGATCGTCGCACGCGTGGTCCAAGGCCTCGGCGGGGCGATGTTCCCGCTCGCCTTCGGCATCGTCCGCGACGAGCTCCCCCCTCACCGCCTGGCATCCGCGATCGGCGCGCTGGCGTCCATCATCGCGATCGGCAGCGGCATCGGAACGGTGCTCGCCGGTCCGCTCGCCGACGTCCTCGGCTGGCGCGGGCTCTTCCTCGTCCCGGTCGTGTTCACCGTGACCGGCGCAGTGCTGGCGCGTTTCTTCATTCCGGAGTCGCCGACCCGGGCATCCGGCGGCGTGAACCCGTGGTCGGCCGTGCTGCTCTCGGGCTGGCTCGTCGCCCTGCTCCTGCCGCTGAGCACCGGAGGGCAGTGGGGCTGGGGCTCCCCGGCAGTGATCGGCCTGCTCGTGCTCGCCGCCCTGCTCCTCCTCTCGTGGATCGTGGTCGAACTGCGTTCGCGCAACCCGCTCGTCGACATGCGCATGATGCGCCTGCCCGGCGTGTGGGCGATGAACGGGGCCGCCGTCTTCATCGGAGCCGCCATGTTCGCCGTGTTCTCGTTCTTCCCGCGCTTCGTGCAGACGCCGACCGCGAGCGGCTACGGGCTGGGGGCGACCGTCGCGGGGTCGGGCATGCTGATGCTCCCGATGCTCGTGACGATGGCCGCCACCGGATTCCTGAGCGGGCCGCTGTCGCGCTGGATCGGATTCCGGGCGCAGATCGTGATCGCGTCGGGGATCATCGCGCTGTCGAGCGTGTCGATCGGACTGTTCCACTCGAGCCTGCTCGAGGTCGCGGCCGGTGCCGGGGTCTTCGGCATCGGGCTCGGGATCGTCTACGCGGCGATCACCAGCGTCGTGGTGCAGAGCGTGCCGCCGACCCAGACCGGCATCGCCAGCGGCATGAACGCCAACCTGCGCACCGTCGGCTCTGCCATCGGCGCTGCGCTGATGACCGCCATGGTCACCGGCACGACCTTGCCGAACGGCCTCCCGGCCGAGTCCGGCTACACCGAGGGATTCGTCACCGCAGGGGCACTCGCGTTCGGCGCGCTCCTCGTCACGGTCGCCGGGCTCCTGGTGGCGCGCTCGCAGCGCACGAGCAGCGTGGACGAGCCGATCCTGACCACCGCCGAGTCCCCGTTCGCCGAGAGCGAGGTCGCGGTCGAGGCAGAGACCGAGCTCGAGCCTGAGCTGGCTTCCGCGCTGAGCTGACCGGCTCTCACCGACGAAGGCGGCGTGCCCCGACGGGCGCGCCGCCTTCTGCGCGGGACTACCCTGAGATCAGCTCGTGAACGACAGCCGATCCTCATCGGCGCCGCCCACCCGCACTCCTCGGAGGTGGAAAGCGATGAACGAGACGGTACCCCGCTCGATGACCGGCAAGACGGTGTTGATCACCGGAGGCACCGGAGGAATCGGTCGCGCTACGGCCGAGGCGCTCGCCGCCCGTGGCGCGCAGGTCGGCATCGTCGGCCGGTACGAGACGCGAACCCGGGATGCCGCTTCCGAGATCGCCCGCGCCACCGGGAACTCCGACGTGCGCGACTTCGCGGCCGACATGTCCTCCCAGGCGGAGGTTCGCCGGCTGGCCGCCGCCGTCCTGGACGCGTACCCGCGACTGGATGTGCTGATCAACAATGTGGGCGGCTTCTGGGGAACCCGGCAGGTCACCGCAGACGGGCTGGAGCGGACCTTCGCCGTCAACCACCTCGCGCCGTTCCTGCTGACCAATCTGCTCCTCGACCGGCTCACGCAGAGCGCTCCCTCCCGGGTCGTGACCGTCTCCTCGGGAGCGCAGTCGATGGGGCGCCTCGACTTCGACGACCTGCAGGCGACCAGCAAATACGATTCGCACGCCGCCTACAACCAGTCGAAACTCGCCAACGTGGTGTTCACCTACGAGCTCGCCCGCCGGCTGGACGGCACGAACGTCACCGCCAACACGCTGCGCCCGGGAGTCGTGCGCACGGCCTTCTCGGCCGGCGAGCTCTCGCGGCCGTGGAAGGCCATGCTCGCGGTGATGTGGCCGTTCATGAAGTCACCGGCCCGGGGCGCGGTCACCTCCGTCTACCTCGCGTCCGCGCCGGAGGTCGACGGCGTGACCGGAAGGTTCTTCGCCGGAACCAAGCCCGTCAAATCGATCGCGATCTCGTACGACCGCGGCACGCAAGAGCGGCTGTGGCGGGTCAGCTCCGAGCTGGTCGGCCTCTCCGCCGTCCGGGGTTAGGACGGGTTCCATGGTCCGGATCACGCACACCATCGACATCGACGCGCCGACCCAAGAGGTCTACACGGCCATCCGGGCGCTCGACGGCTACCCGACCTGGCTGGGGCACTCCATCGTCTATCGGGGGACGAGAGTGAGATCAGCCAGCGCCGGCGCAGCGCTCGCCTACGAGGACTCGACCATGATCGGCCGGATGCGCGGCGAACTCCTCGAAGAGGTCCCCGGCCAGGCGCTGCTGTTCCACCAGGCGAAGCCGTCGGGCAGTCTGGATGCGCGCATCCGGTACGAGGTGGAGGTCGCGGGCGCAGTCGTGCGCGTGACACGCGTCGGTGAGCTGACGACGCACGGGATGCTCCGGATCGTGCAGCCCATCCTGGTGCGCATGGCGTCCCGGGAGAGCGAGCGCACGATGAAAGCGCTGAAGACGCACGTCGAGCTCACGGACTAGTTCATCCTGGAGGCGGACGCCCGGCCGGGCATCCGGGACGTACCGTGACCACATGAAGACACTGGATCGTCTCATCGTGTGGATGGTCGGCGCATTCGTCCTCACCGCCGCCTTCGCCGCGATCTTCGTCACCGCCCAGCAGATCGAGCGCCAGGGCGCCGACGATGCCGGCACCCGGCTGGCGGCCGAGGTCGCCGCCTCGCTCCAGGGCGGGGGCGAACCCCGAGTCTCGACGCACGAGGATCTCGGGAGCAGCCTCGAGCCCTTCTATATCGTCTACGACAGCTCCGATCGTCCGCGCTTCGGCACCGGCTACCTCCACGGCTCGCTCGCGACCGTGCCGCCAGGGGTACTCCACGCGGCCGCGCTGGCGCCGAACCGGGTCACCTGGCAGCCGCAGCCCGGTCTGCGATTCGCCACCACCTCCATCCGGTCGGGCTCGGAGACGGTGCTCGCGGGGCAGTCGCTCGCGCCGTCAGAGGCCCGCACCGATCGGTTGATGCTGCTGCTGGCGCTGGGCTGGTTCGTCTGCGTGATCGGGCTGGCGGCGGGCGCAGCCGTGCACCTGCTCCTGGGGAGTCGCCGGTCGGCGAATCACGAACCGCGCCGGTAGACGCCCGCGGTCAGACGGCGCCGGGGTCGTCGGCGACGACGACCTCGACGCCGGCCGCCCGGAGGAGACGGAGTTCCTCGGGGTCGGCGGTGCTGTCGGTGATGAGCATGGCGATCTGCTCGATCTCGGCGTTCTGCGCGAGAGCCACCCGGCCGACTTTCGACCCGTCGGCCACGACCACCGTGCGCTGCGCCTTGGCGACCATCGCGTGGTTGGTGCGCGCTTCTGTCTCGTCATGGGTGGTGACGCCGGCGGCGGCGCTGATGCCGTCGGCGCCCAGGATGGCCGTCCCGACGTTCACGGCGTTGAAGGTGCTCTCGGCGAGGGCTCCGACCAGCTCGAGCGATTGGGGCCGGAGGAAACCACCGGTCATCACGACACGAACGCCCGCATAGCCGGAGAGCAGCCCGGCGATGCTCAGCGAGTTGGTGACGACCGCGATGTCGTGATGGTGTGCCAGCTCGCGCGCCACACTGGCGGTCGTGGTTCCTCCGCTCAAGGCCACGACGTAGCGCTCGGCCGGAAGCCGCTCGACCATCGCCCGTGCGATCGCCCGCTTCGCGTCCTGGAATCGGCTGTCGCGCAACGCGACCGGGATCTCGCGGCCGCGATCGACGGCGGATGCCCCTCCGTGCGTCCGCAGGATGAGGCTCTGATCGGCGAGGTCGGAGAGATCGCGTCGGGCCGTCGCCGCCGAGATGCCCAGCATGCCGGAGAGGTCGGAGAGGCTCATGGCGCCGTGCTCGGAGATCAGGTCGAGGATCTGGACCAGGCGTCGTGCGCGTCGCCCGGAGGTCACTCGCGCGATGAGCGTCTCGGTGGACGTGGCAACCATGGCGAGTCCTTTCGTGAATCGCATCAGCAAAACGATCAGTCGATATGAGCACTTTATCCGCGATTCGCTCATTCTATTGCGCGGAATAGACACGCTATCGCATGATCGCTCCATGCCTCAGATTGTTTTCCTCGGCGCGGGAAGCGTCGTCTTCACCCGCCAGTTGCTCGCAGACCTCTTCCGTTACGACGACCTGCCCCCGCTCCGCGTCGTCCTCTACGACATCGACGCCGAGCGCCTCGCCGTGGCCCGGGGCACCGCCGAGCAGGTCGCTGCCCGTTTCGGCCGCGAGCCGGAGATCGTCGCGACGCTCGACCGGCGGGAAGCGCTGACCGGCGCCGACTTCGTGATCAACATGATCCAGGTCGGCGGCATCGCCGGCACGCGCATCGACCTGGAGGTTCCGGCGGCGGCCGGCCTGCAGCAGACCATCGGCGACACGACCGGTGTCGGCGGTGTCTTCCGGGCTCTCCGCACCTTCCCTGTGCTCTCGGGCATCGCGGCCGACATGCTCGACCTCTGCCCCGACGCCTGGTTCCTCAACTACACCAACCCCATGGCGATGAACGTCTGGTGGATGTCGGTGGTCGCACCGCAGCTCAAGACCGTTGGCCTCTGCCACAGCGTCTACTGGACGGTCCACGACCTGTGCGCGCTGATCGGCGTCCCGATGGAGGGCACGCACTACCGCGCGGCCGGTGTGAACCACCAGGCGTGGCTGGTGGAGTGGTCGCGCGACGGCGAAGACCTGTACCCGCGCCTGCGCGAGGCCATCGAGCGCGATCCGGAGCTCCGGCGCCGGGTGCGCGTCGAGATCTTCACGAGGATCGGCTTCTACCCCACCGAGACCAGCGAGCACTCGTCCGAATACCTGTCGTGGTTCCTCCGGTCCGACGAGCAGATCGCGAAGTTCCGCCTGCGCCCGCTCGAGTACGTCGGGATCTCGGAGGAGAACGTCGCCGAGTTCGAGCACGCCAAGGCCGTCATCGCGGCCGGTCTGCCGCTCGAGCTCGAGGAGGGCGCCGCGGAGTACGCTCCGCAGGTCATCCACTCGATCCTCACCGGCACCGAGCGCACCATCCATGCCAATGTCGTCAACCGGGGACTCATCTCCAACCTGCCCGAGGGCGCGGTGGTCGAAGTGCCCGCCCGCGTGGACGCCTCGGGGGTGCATCCGGTACCGTTCGGCGCGATCCCGACGCAGGGAGCTGCCCTGAATCGCACCTACCTGTCGGTCGCCGAGCTGACCGTCGAGGCGGCGCGCACCGGCGACCCGGACCGGGTCCGTCAGGCCGTGCTGACCGACCCGAACGCGAGTTCGGCGCTCACTCCGGAGCAGATCTGGGCGCTGTGCGACGAGCTCACGGCTCGCCACGCCGACTTCCTCCCGGTCGCGCTCGGCGGCCGGCTGCAGAACCCCGTCCAGTAGTCCCGGGCTCCGGGCTCCCGGCGCTATCCCCGTTGCGCGTCCTCGGCCCTCACAGGCCGCGGACGCGCTTCGCGTTGGGGCGGGTCCCGCGGGCGAGCCGCGCCGGATCGACGTCGAGCGCCGCGGCGGTCCCCCGCCC
>NZ_JBHVXB010000006.1:0-185282 GCF_042881905.1 Leifsonia sp. NPDC058248 | reverse complement strand
GCTCACCGCCCGCGCCGCGCGCCGCGCTAGGCTCGAGCCGCGCGGTCTCGGCGATGGGGCGCCGCGCCCGGGCCCATGTCGTGTTCCGGGGACTCCTCTCCAACCTGCCCGAGGACGCGCTTCGCGTTCGTGCGGTACACGCGCTCGAGCAGCTCCGGATCGAGGTCGAGCGCCGAGACGTTCCACCGCCCCTGGCCGGGGATCTCGCTCCCGGGGTCGTACGAGAAGCCTTCGTCGGCGGTTTCGAAGAACCGGTAGTTCAGCCGGTACGCGTCGGCGTCGGCCGGATAGGCGTCCGTTCCGAACAGCACCTGCTCCGGATGCGCGGCCAGCAGTCGCGCGAATCGGCGCGGCTGCCGTCCGAGCTCGGCCATCCGGCCCGCCGTGTCGATCGTGTAGTTCGGTGCCGCCGCGAGCAGACGTTCGACGCGGTCGAGGTCTTCGGCCGCGCATCCGGCGTGCGCCCCGATGAAGGTCGTGCCGGGGCAGGCCAGCACCAGGGCGGCGTGCGCGTCGAGCAGGGCGTCGAAGGTCGGGTACCGCTCGGTGTCGCCGAACCACCATTCAGGGACTCCGGTGAGCTCGTCCAGCCGCTCGTTGCGGCGGTCCGCCGGCGCGAAGAACGCGATCGGGTCCGCGGTGTGGATGAGCACCGGAAGCCCGAGCCCGCCCGCGTGCCGCAGCACCGAGATCACCCGGGGGTCGTCCGGAGCGATGAGGCTGCCGTCGGAGTCGCGGACCGTGAGCCCGAGGTCCTTCCACACCTTCACGCCCCGCGCGCCCCGCGCTGCGCTGTCGTCGAGGGACGCCCGGAGCGCGTCGGCCCCGCCCGGTTCGCCGAGTCTCGCCCAGTCCACGTGGCAGAACGTGACGAAACGCCCCGGATGCGCGCGGTCGTAGCGGTCGACGTTGGCCGTGACCTCGTCTCCCCAGAGCCCGTCGAGATTGACGATCGTCTCGACGCCGCACTCATCCATCATCGCGACGAGCGCCGCGACGTCGTCGAACATCCACTCGCCGTCGTTCAGCCACCGCCCGAGGTGGTTGTGCACATCGATCACGGGGGCGAGGGGCCGTTCGACCACGGTCTGCGTCACCCGCAGCTCGCTTCGCGGAGCCCAGTCGGCGAGGCGGAGTTCCGCGAGCAGTGACCAGTCGGGATCGGGCATCTGTAACCTCTCTGTAACAAACAATCAGTAAGACTGAGCGAACTGGACATTTTTGTTGTCAAACGCTCACTGTGCGCCAATGATAAGTCCAACGCGCGGAGCAGCGCGCCTCATGGACCGACCACAGGAGCATCCCCTCGTGACACTGACCTCCCGCGAAATCACCAGTCAGCCAGCGATCTGGCGGGAGGCCCTCGCCGGGCATTCCGAGCGCGCGACCGCGCTGCTCACCCTGCCGGGCTCACGGGTGCTCGTCCTCGGCTGCGGCACCTCGGCGTTCGTCGCCGAGTCGTTCGCGGCGCTGCGTGAGGCCGCCGGCTTCGGCGAGACCGACGCGGCCTACGCCTCCGAGCCCTGGCCGTGGCGCAACTACGACGCCGTGATCGTGCTCAGCCGCTCCGGCACCACGACCGAGGCGATCGACGCGCTCGACCGCGTTCCGGCCGGTGTGCGCACCATCGCCGTCACCGGCGTCGCCGACTCGCCGGTCGCCGAGCGGGCGGGCGACGTGCTCCTGCTCGACTTCGCCGACGAGGAGTCGGTCGTCCAGACGCGCTTCCCCACCACCTTCCTGCTCCTCGCCCGCGCCGCCTTCGGCGAAGACGTCAGCGCCCTGCCCGACCAGGCGGAGGCGGCGCTCAGCCGACCCCTCGGCATCGACGTCGCCTCGTTCTCGCACTTCGTCTACCTCGGCAGCGGATGGACGTACGGGCTCGCGCAGGAAGCCGCCCTGAAGATCCGCGAGGCCGCACAAGCGTGGGCCGAGTCGTACCCGCTGCTCGACTACCGCCACGGACCGCTCGCCGTCGCCGATTCGCGCTCGCTGGTCTGGATCATCGGCCGTGTCGAGCCCAGCCTCGTCGACGACATCGAGTACACCGGCGCGACGGTCGTGTCGGGCTCCCGCGACCCCTTGGTCGAACTGGCGGATGCTCAGCGCCTCGCCGTCGCCATCGCAGAGCTCCGCGGGCTCGATCCCGACGCCCCGCGCAACCTCACCCGCTCGATCGTCCTCAGCTGACCCGAGTCTCCACAGCACCGAGAGAGGAACCGAAGATGTCACTCCCACTCAGAACCAGCACGAAGGCCAGGAGGGCGTTGCGCCTCACCGGCGTGATCGCCGTCGCGGCAGCCGCTGTCGCCCTCTCCGGTTGCAGCGGATCGCAGGGGTCCACCACGCTCGACACCAAGGCGAAGGTGAAGATCGAGGTGTGGTCGGGCCAGGTCGACGCCGCCCAGACGGCGATCGAGGGCCTCGCCCACGAGTTCGAGAAGGCGCACCCCAACGTCACCATCGACCTCTCGCCCGGCGCCTCGTCGACCGACCAGCTGCTGCAGAAGCTCTCGGCCGGCTTCGCCGGCAATCAGTACCCGGACATGTCGTACGCGTTCGGTTCGTGGGCCGGCCAGCTGGAGGCATCCGGCCGCACGCTCGACCTCTCGAGCGACGTGAAGAAGCCCGAGGTGAAGTGGGACGAGTTCACCGCCGCGGCACGCGGGACCGCCCAGCCGACCGGCAAGAAGGTCATCGGCTTCCCGGCGGTGGTCGACAACATCGGCCTCCTCTACAACAAGACCCTGTTCGACAAGGCCGGTCTCGCATACCCGACCGCCGACTGGACCTGGGACGACTTCCGCGCCGCAGCGAAGAAGCTGACGGACTCCGCCAACCACATCTACGGCTACGGCTACTCCGTCTCCGGCAGCGAGGAGACGACCTGGCAGTTCTGGCCGCACCTGTGGCAGAACGGCGGCTCCATCCTCTCGAGCGACGGCACCAAGTCGGAGTTCGCATCGCCCGCGGGCGTCGACGCCCTGACCTTCCTCCAGTCGATGGCCGTCGATGACAAGAGCGTCTACCTCGACCAGACCGACACGAAGTTCGGTCAGCTGTTCGTCAGCAACCGCATCGGCATGATCACCTCGGGTCCGTGGCAGCTGTCCGACCTCAAGATCGGCGGCACCAAGTACGGAGTCGTGCCGCTGCCCGGCACGAACGGCGACCACCAGACGGTCTCCGGGCCGGACATCTGGGCGCTGTTCGACCACAAGGATGCCAACCGCGCTTACTGGACGACCCAGTTCGCCCAGTGGCTGACCTCGGCCGAGCAGGACGAGCGCTTCAACGTCGCCGTGGGCAACCTGCCGCTGCGATCGTCGGAGGCGACGTCGGACGCCGTCATGAAGGAGGCGGCGACCTATCCGGGCTACGACGTGTTCGTCGCCAACTCGAAGAACGTCAAGGAGACGCGGCCGACGACCAAGGGCTACGCCGACCTCTCGGTGGCGATCGGCAAGGCGATCTCGTCGGTCCTCCAGGGCCAGGGCGAACCGCAGCCCGCGCTCGAGCAGGCCGCCAAGACCGCCGACAGTGAGATGACGAAGTAGGAGTGGGCGGGAACACACTGATGGCCGACACCGCCGCTCCCACGATCGGGAGAGAAAATGCACCGGATGCGACGGGGTCGCGTCGCGTCCGGCGCCGGCAGGGGCTCAAGGCGGCGCTGACCGGATGGGGGTTCGTCGCTCCCGCGACCATCATCATCCTGGGCCTGTCGATCTTCCCCGCGGTGTGGGCGTTCATCCTGTCGCTGCAGAGCTGGGACGGTTTCAGCCCGGCGACCTGGGTGGGCGCCGCGAACTACGTGCAGCTCATCAGCGACGCCGACTTCTGGAACGCGGTGCGCAACACGCTCGGGTTCACCGTGCTGTTCGTACCCGCCTCGGTGCTGCTGGGGCTCTTCCTCGCGGTGGCGCTCAATCGGCGCATCCGGTGGATGGGGTTCTATCGCACCGCGATCTTCGTGCCGTTCGTCGCGTCGGCTGCGTCGACGGGCATCCTGTCGACCTACCTGTTCAGCCCGCAGTTCGGGCTCGTGAACAACGTCCTGCGGGTGCTGCACCTGCCCCAGCAGGGCTGGCTCGACGATCCGCACCAGGCGATGCTCGTGATCGCGATCATGTCGCTCTGGGGATCGGCCGCATTCACCACGGTGATCTACCTGGCCGCGCTGCAGGACGTGCCGGCGGACCTGATCGAAGCGGCTCGGATCGACGGCGCCAACCCCTGGCAGACCTTCTGGCGGATCGTCTGGCCACAGCTCGCGCCGGTGACCGTGTTCGTGACCATCTGGCAGACGATCCAGGCGATCCAGCTGTTCGACCTCGTCTACACGACCACGCGCGGCGGCCCGCTGGATGCGACCAAGACCATCGTCTACTTCCTGTACGACAAGGCGTTCCGCTCCCTCCAGTTCGGCTACGGATCGGCGGCGGCGTACGTCTTGTTCGCGGCCACCCTTCTCATCACCATCTTCATCGTCGTGTATTCGCGGCGTAAGGGTTCGGAGGCGTTCTGATGACCACGGTTCTGGATGAGGTGGCGACGTCGTCCCTCGACGTGGCGGCCAGTGTGGGCGCGACGCCCGGACGCCGCAGGCGGCGGTTGAGCGGCTGGCACTTCGTGCTGTTCCCGATCGCGATCCTGTTCCTCGTGCCGTTCGTGCAGATGGCGCTCGCGTCGTTCTCGCCGGCGAAGGAGCTGGTCGCGTTCCCGCCGCCGTTCATCCCGTCGCACTTCACGATCGACGGCTATGTGAAGCTGTTCGGCCAGACGGACATCCTGCTCTGGCTCGGAAACACGATCCTGGTCTCCGGCACGGCGATCCTCTCCAACCTGGTGCTGTGCTCGCTGGCCGGCTACGGGTTCGCCCGCCTGAAGTTCGCCGGCCGCAATTTCGGGTTCCTGATGATTCTCGCGACGATCATGATCCCCACCCAGCTGCTCATGATCCCCACCTACATCCTCTTCGCCACCCTCGGGCTCCTGAACGGATTGGGAGCCGCGATCGTGCCGTGGCTGGCGACGGCGTTCGGGATCTTCCTGATGCGGCAGTTCTTCCTCTCGCTGCCGGCCGAGCTCGAAGAGGCCGGGGCGATCGACGGCTGCAACCGGTGGCAGATCTTCTTCCGCATCGTTCTGCCGCTGGCACGTCCGGCGCTGGCGACGCTCGCGATCTTCACTCTGCTCGGAGCGTGGAACGACCTGGTCTGGCCCCTCATCGCGATCAACAACCAGCAGTCCTTCACTCTGCAGCTCGGCATCGCGAACTTCCAGGGCGCGCACCAGACGGACTGGAGCCTGATCATGGCGGGCAACGTCATCGCGACGCTCCCGCTCATCCTGTTCTTCCTCTTCGCGCAGCGTCAGTTCATCGCGACCATGACGTTCTCCGGCCTCAAGGGATGAGCGGGGTCGACGTCCTCGTCGTCGGCGACGCCAACCCCGACCTGCTGCTCACCGGCGACACCGTCCCACGGTTCGGGCAAGTGGAGCAGCTGCTCGACGGCGCGGACCTGCTGCTCGGCGGCAGCGCGGCGATCGTCGCTAGCGGTCTCGCCCGGCTGGGCGTGCGGACGGCGCTGGCGGCGGTGGTCGGCGCGGACCAGTTCGGCCGGTTCGTGCTCGACCGCCTCGAGGAGCGCGGGGTCGACACGTCGGCGGTCATGGTGTCGGGCGACACTCCGACCGGGCTGTCGGTGATCCTCTCCGAACCGCACGACCGCGCGATCCTCACCCTGCCGGGTACGATCCCGGAGCTCACCGTGGACGCCGTGCGGGCTGCGGTCGAACAGCTCGCACCGAATCACGTGCACGTCGCCTCCTACTTTCTGCAGCCGACCCTGGCCGACCGGATGCCCGAGCTGTTCGTGTGGCTCCGTGCGCGCGGGGTGACGATCAGCCTCGACACGAACTGGGACCCGGCAGGGCACTGGACCGGGCTGGAGGAGCTGCTGCCGCTGGTGAGCGTGTTCCTGCCGAACGCCGAGGAGGCGCTGGCGGTCGCCGCAGCCGTCACGCGGGAGCCCGCGGACGGGATCGAGAAAGCGGGGGCCGCGCTCTCCGCTCTCGGCTGCCGCGTCGTGGTCAAGGCCGGTGCCGAGGGCGGTGTCGCGTTCGAGCGCGGTGTGTTCGCGGGGCGGGCATCCGGACTCGTGGTGGACGTGGTCGACACGACGGGCGCGGGCGACAGCTTCGACGCCGGATACCTCGCGGCCCTGATGGGCGATGCGACGACCGAGCGGGAGCGCCTGCGGTGGGCGGCCGCGGCGGGATCGCTCTCGGTGCGCGGCCGTGGGGGAACGGCGACGCAGGCCACCGAGTCGGAACTGGCCGCGGTGCTGTCGCCGGCACCTGCACCGGCGCGCACGCGCTGATCAGCCCGCAGAGCCGTCGGTGAGCAGGGCGGGGCACGTTCCGGAGGCGTCGGCGGCGAGCTCGAAATGCCAGGACTCATTGGCGTAGATCTGGCAGAGGCCGTACTCGGCCCCGAAGCGCACGAGCCAGTCCATCGCGTCGGCTGTCGCGATGTCGACCGCCGCGCCGTGCACGTGCTTCGACTGGTCGGCGGGTTTCACCCAGCGACTCGCCTCCTGCGCGCTCCCGTACTGGGCGACGGCCTGGTCGAACAGGTACTGCTGATAGCGCGTGCTGCGCCAGCCGTCGGCGATGGTGAAGGCGACGTGGCGCTCGGCCGCCGCAGCGGCGGCACGACCCAGCGCATCCCGGAGGCGGCCGTCGAGGCGGGTGACCGCGGGCACGTCGTCGGTCAGCGCCACGCTGCCTCCCGTGGGAATGTACCCGTCCTGCGGCCCGAGCCGGCCGGCGTCCGAGACGTGAGGCACGGATGCCGCGGCGGAGCCCTGCGCATCGAGGGGCGTGCATCCGGCGAGAGCGGTGATGAGGATGCCCGCCGCAAGGGAGGCGAGGATGGTTCGGAGGCGCACGGCTGGTCCTTTCGGGTCGGAGTCCAGCCTGTTCGACCAGGGGGACGTCGCGAATCCGCTCAGCGATGCATCCGCCTCGGTCGCTCGGATGACCATCGGCCTGCCTGCCGCGGAGGCCGGCACGGCGTAGCTTTGCGTTATGAGTCGCATTCCAGGTCGTCTGCGCTTCAACCACGCGCACGTCGTCACCACTCGCGAGAAGCTCGACCAGGGCCGGGCGGCGCGGGCGACGGTGCCCCGTACCTCCCATGCCCGCTACCAACCGGATGCTCACCGCGATCCCCTGGGCGTGCTCGAGCGTCAGAACGAGAAGCGCCTGCCCGACCTGGTGCCGCTGCGGATGTCCCGGATGCTGCAGGATCCGTTCGCCTTCTATCGCGGAACCGCTGCCATCCAGGCGGCCGACCTCGCAGGCGGGCCGAACACGGGCGCGACCGTGGCGATCTGCGGCGACGCGCACATCGGCAACTTCGGGCTGTTCGCCTCACCGGAACGGTCGATGGTGTTCGACCTCAACGATTTCGACGAGGCGACCCTCGGGCCGTGGGAGTGGGACGTGAAGCGGCTGGTGACGAGCGTCGTGATCGCCGCTCGCGCGCGCGGCGCCGGCACGGAGGAGGTGCGCGAGGCCGCCTCGCGAGCCGCTGCCGCCTACCGCAACGGTCTGCGCGAAGCGCTCCGGGTGGATGTCGTCGAACGGTTCTTCCGTGCCGCCGTCGTGAACGACGGACACCAGTTCGGCAAGGCCAGCCGGGTGGTCGTGCAGGCCGCGATGAAGGCGGCCGACAAGCGGACCGCGAAACGCCTCATCGCGCGCATCACCGAGACAGCCGAGGACGGCTCGGTGCGGGTGATCGAGAGCCCGCCGAGGCTCACCCACGTCGGGCCGGCCATCGAACGGCGGGTGAGCGAGGTGATCGAGCGGTATCGCACGACGGTCACCTCCGACATCTCGCTGCTGCTCGCACAGCACACGATCACCGACGCCGCCCGCCGCGTCGTCGGCGTGGGCAGTGTCGGCACGCAGTGCTACATCGTCGTGCTCACCGGACCGGCGGGCGAACCCCTCGTGCTGCAGGTGAAGGAAGCGACGGACTCGGTGATCCACGAGTTCGGCCACGTTCCCGTCGGCACGGTCGACGGCGTCGACCCCGTCATCCTGGCAGCGAACCCCGGCTACCGCGTCACGGCTCACCAGCGCATCCTGCAGGCCGTCTCCGACCCCTTCCTCGGTTACCTGACGGTCGCGGGGATCGGCTTCTACGTCCGCCAGTTCCGCGACAAGAACGTCTCCTTCCCGATCGCCGCCATGCCCGCCGAGGCGTTCACCGAGTATGTGACCGCGTGCTCGACCATCCTCGCCCGCGCCCACTCCCGCAGCCCCGACGGCGCCTTCATCGCCGGCTACATCGGCACGGGCTCGGCGTTCGCGGACGCGGTCGTCGACTGGTCGCACGCATACGCAGACCAGTCACTTCTCGATTTCGAGGCGCTCCAGGAAGCCGTCGACGCCGGGCGATTCACGGTCGCGCCGCGACCGTAGCGGCGGGGCCGCCGATCCGCCACCGATGCTGGACGGGACGGCATCCGGGCTGGTAGCGTCCTGAAGTCCGTGAAACCTGCGAGGAGGTGAGACCCATGAACGCTGTATCCCTTGGGTGCTCCCCGTCCTCTTCACGGCTGGGCGATTGACGTAGTTGTCGCCGGGAGCGCCTCGACAGGCACTCCCGAAAGGTAACAACTATGCATTTCACTGCACAGACATCGTCGAACGGTGTCATCGAACGCGATTTCACACTGGATGACGTGACCGGCGTCTTCTGGTCGCCCGCATCCGGCTCCGATCATGCGCCGCTGGTGCTGCTGGGCCACGGTGGCGGGCTGCACAAGAGGGCTCCGGGGCTCGTGGCACGTGCCCAGCACCTGGTGACGACCGGCGGCTACGCCGTGGCCACCATCGACGCACCGGGGCACGGCGACCGGACGCGATCGGCCCAGGACCGACGGTGGGTCGCCGCCATGCTGCGGGCTCGGGCCGAGGGCGAGCCGATCGGGCCGATCGTCGCCGACTACAACAGCGCCCTGGCAGAGCGTGCCGTACCGGAATGGCGGATGGTCCTGGATGCTCTCCAGGGGCTGCCTGAGGTCGGCGCGGATGGAGGGGTCGGCTACAGCGGCATGACGTTGGCCTCCGCCATCGGATTGCCGCTCACTGTGATCGAACCCCGGATCACCGCCGCGATCTTCGGCGGGGTCCTGGTGTACGAGTCGCTGGTCGAGGCGGCGAGGCGGATAACCGTGCCGATCCAGTTCCTGCTCCCGTGGGACGACGCGGAGATCGACCGTCAGTCCGGCCTGGAGCTGTTCGACGCCTTCGGCTCGACGGAGAAGACGTTGCACGCCAACCCGGGCGGGCATCACCAGGTCCCGTGGTTCGAGGCCGAGGACTCGATCGGGTTCTTCGCGCGGCATCTCGGCTCGGCCCGTTTGACGCTCGCCTGAGCCGGCGCGGCATCGGCGTCCGGCGCATCAGCCGGGCGCCGGTGCCCTCGGGGGCACGGAGCTAGCGTCCGGGCATGACGCTGCACAGCAGGTCGAGCGCTCCCTCCCAGGCACTGTCGGAGATGGCCGAGTAGTTGATGACGAGACCGTCGTCGACCGTCGACGGGTCGAGCGCTTCGTGGCGGTACTCCGCCATTCCGCTCACGATCAGCCCGCTGGCGGCCGCCGCTCGGAGAACCGCGCCCTCCGTTCCGGCCGGGAGTTCGAGAACGGCCTGCAGCCCAGCCGCCATGCCTCTCACCCGCACGTCGGGCGCGCGGCGCGCCAGGGCGGCGATCAGCTGGTCGCGGCGTCGCCGGTAGTTCTGCCGTCGCGAGCGGACATGGCGGTCGAATGCGCCGGACGCGATGAACTCCGCGAGGGTGAGCTGGTCGAGCACGCTGACCGTCTCGACGCGCCCCTTGGCCGCCAGCACGTCCCGGAGAAGGCTCTCCGGAAGCACCATCCAGGCAACGCGGAGTGCCGGTGCCAACGACTTGCTGGCCGTGCCGAAGTAGACGACGCGCTCGGGGTCCAGGCCTTGGAGTGCGCCCACCGGCTTGCGGTCGTAGCGGAACTCGCCGTCGTAGTCGTCTTCGAGGATGAAGCCATCGGTGCTGCGTGCCCAGTCGAGCACAGCAGCACGGCGTTCCGGGGACAACGCGACACCCGTCGGGAACTGGTGGGCGGGGGTCAGCAGCACGGCGCCGACCTCGAGGTCGCGGAGCTCCCGGATGCGCGCACCCTGATCGTCGACGGTCAGCGGCGGGATGCGAAGGCCGGCTTCCGAGAGGAGGGCGCGGTAGAGGTCGAGACCGTAGCTTTCGACCGCGATCGCCTGTGCGCCTCTGCCCGCGAGCGCCTCCGCGACCAGCGCCAGACCGTGGTGGAATCCCGAGCAGATGACGATGCGCTCCGCCTCCGTCTGCACCCCGCGAACGCGAGAGAGGTAGCCGGCGAGAGCAGTGCGCAGTTCCATCCGGCCGGCCGGGTCGCCGTACCCGAACGCGCTGTAGGGGGCGGCTGCGAGGGCGCGCCGGGCGGCGGCGAGCCACTGCTGGCGGGGAAACTCGGCGAAGTCCGCCGAGCCGGGCACGAGCCCCTGGATGGCTCTGCGGTCATCCGGGCCGGTCACTGCCGCTGCTGTCGGCTCGGTGAGCGGACGCACCAGGGTCGCGACGCGTGTGCCCGATCCCTGTTGCGCCGTGAGCCAGCCTTCGGCGACCAGTTCTGCGTAGCATTCGGTCACCGTGCTTCGTGCGATGCCGAGGTCGGTGGCGAGCACCCGGGACGCGGGCAGACGAGTGCCGGCGACCAGGCGTCCCGATCGCACCGCGTCACGGAGCGCGTCGGTCAGACTTGCCCGCAGCCGGGGGCCCGTGACGTCGACGAGAAGGTCCAGCCCAGCACGCGATCTCGGACTATCCGCTGAAGTGGTCTGCGTTTTCGACATGATAGTGGACCATACTCCCATACCGCTTGGTGCGTACAGTCGAGTCATCATCCTCGAATCCACCACGAAAGCAGGTACTTCCCGTGTCCAGAATCTTCCTCGCCGGCGCATCCGGTGTCATCGGTACGCGTCTCATCCCCCTGTTCGTCGACGAGGGCCACGTCGTCGGCGGCATGACCCGATCGGCCGGCAAGGCTGACCGACTGGCCCAGCTGGGCGCAGAGCCGATCGTGGTCGACGTCTTCGACCGCGAGGCGCTCATCCGGGCGGTCGTGGACTTCGAGCCCGACGTCATCGTGAACGAGCTCACGGATCTGCCCGACGACGTGACGAAGATCGGCGATCACGCCCAGCTGAACGCTCGGATCCGAACCGAGGGCAACCAGAACCTGATCGAAGCAGCCCGCGCGAGCGGCGCGCCGAGGATTCTGGCCCAGACCGTCGCCTGGCAGCTGCCCGACGGCCCGGATGCTCTGGCTGTCGCCGAACTGGAGCGAGCGATTCTCGCCGAAGGCGGCGTGGTCCTGAGCTACGGCCAGTTCTACGGACCCGGAACCTACAACGAGCAGCAGGTCCCCGCCGAGCCCCGCGTGCACATCGACCGCGCAGCGGAACGGACTGTGGAGCTCTTGGACAGCCAGTCCGGCGTCGTCGTCATCACCGACTGACGCTGCCGGCTCAGGAGCATCCCATGTCCACAACACCCGGTCTCGACCAGACCCCGGCGCCTCGCCGGTTCACGCTTCCCCGTCAGCCGGCGTTCGTCGGCACGGCGCTCGGGTTCACCAGCCTCTATCTGGCGGCCGGCGTCCTCACTCCTTTGCTCGTCGTCTACCGAGAGCAGTGGGGATTCCCGCCCTCGATGCTGACGGTCGCGTTCGCCGCCTACGCGATCGGCTTCCTGGCCGCGGTCCTCACGTTCGGATCGCTGTCCGACCACGTCGGTCGACGGCCTGTGCTCATCGGTGCGCTTCTCGTGCAGGTCGCGGCAACGGTGATCTTCCTCGTCGCTCCCGACATCGGCTGGGTGATCGCCGGCCGGATCGTCCAGGGTGTCGCAAGCGGCGCGGCGACCGCCGCCTTCACGGCCGCACTGGTCGAACTGTCGCCGCCGGCGCGGAGGTCGCTCGGCGCGACTCTCGGCAGTGTCGGGCTCACGGGCGGCCTGGCCGTCGGCTCGCTCATCGCCGGGGTGGCGATCCAGTTCATCCCGGATGCCAACACCGTCATCTTCACCGGCCTGCTGGTGCTGACGATCATCGCAGTGGGGGTGGCGCTGTTCTCGCCCGAGACCGCACGGCGCACCCCCGGGGCCGTCCGATCGCTGATCCCACGCGTCTCGGTCCCGCGCACGGCGCGCCGAGAATTCGTTGCGGCGGCTCCCGTCGTGGCGGCGGTGTGGATGCTCGCAGGACTTTCCGGCGGGCTCGCACCCAGCATGGTCCGCAGTGTGTTCCACCTCGACAGCGGCGTCCTGAACGGCGTCGCCGGCTTCATCACCCCGGCCGTCTCCGTCATCACGGGCTTCGCCCTCGCGCGGGTGGCCCCGCGACGAGCGATGACGATCGGCATCATCGCAGCGATCGCCGGGTCGCTCGGGATCATCGGCGGCGTCTTCGCGGGAAGCCTGGCGCTCATGTTCATCGGCCAAGCCATCGCCGGCGTCGCGTTCGGTGCATCCTTCACCGCGGCGCTCGGGCTGATCATTCCGCTCGTCGCGCCCCAGCAGCGGGCGGGGGTCGTCGCCGCGATCTATGTGGTGTCGTACACCGCCTTCGGGGTGCCGATCATCGTCGAGGGCCAGCTGGTCGGTGTCGTCGGCGAGGTGCCCGCCGTCGTGGGCTATGCGGCGCTGACGATCCTGCTGGCCGTGATAAGCCTGTTCGCTCAGGCCGTCACGGGCCGACGAACTGCGGCGGACTCGAGCGGTGGGCGCACCGCCGGCTCCGTGGATGCCCGCCCGGCCTCGGCCGCTCCGACGCGCTGACGCGAGTGGTGCCGACGCCGAGTCAGTCGACCAGCAGCACGAGCTTGCCGCGCACCCGGCCGGCTTCGCCGACGCGGCCGTAGGCGACAGGGTCGACGCCGAGCTGGTCGAGCGCACGTGCCGCCGTCTCGACCGCGGCCGGCAGTGCGGCTGCGCCGGCGAAGTCCAGCGAGGGCGGGATCGGAGCGTAGGAGGACAGCACGGCCCATTCCGCCTGGGCCGCCCAATACGGGTAGGCGCCGAAAACGCGATCGCCGAGGGCAGCATCCGTCACCCCCTCACCGAGTTCGTCGACGACACCCGCCGCCTCGTAACCCATGGTCTGCGGGAGTTCCTGGTCCAGCAGACCCTGGCGCTTCATCCAGTCGCTCGCGTTGATGCCGGCGGCGCGCACCGCGATCCGGATTTCGCCGGGGCCCGGATGCGGGTCCGGAAGGTCCACGAGCTCGAGCACCTCCGGGCCGCCGAAGCGGCTGAAACGCGCTGCTTCACCGACCTCTCCCTCGCCGTCAGATCTCGACGTCGCTGCCCATTGTGACGGTGCGGAGCGGCGGAAGCCCGAAGCGGGCGGCCGGGTCCGCCGCGTTGTGCGCGAGCGCGATGAACAGTGATCGGCGCCACCGGACCATGCCCCCTTTCCGGCTGGTCCGGATCGCCCCTCGGGAGATGAAGTACGACGCGTATTTGAAGTCGGTGGCCTTGAGCGGGAGGACGCCGGCATGACAGGCGGCGCGGAGCGCACGGGGGATGTCCGGCTCGTCCGAGAAGCCGAAGCGGATGCTCAGATGGTCGATGCCGTCGTCCGAAAAGCCGAGATCGTCGTAGGCGAACGCCTCCAATACCGGCACGTGCGGTATCGACGCTGTCGTCACCGACACGATGATGACGTGCTCGTGGAGAACGTGGTTGTGCTTCACGTTCGCGCGCAGGGCCAGCGGCGTGCTGTCCTTGTTCGGATGCGGGAAGATCGCTATCCCGGGAACCCTCGGCAGGTGTTGGGCACGGACGTCCTCGATGAACTCGGAGAGGGCACCCTCCTTCGTCTTCCGATCGTTCAGAACGAGCAAACGGCCCCGGCGCCACGTCGTCATGACGGTGATGACGGCGGCGGCGATGAGCAGGGGCACCCACCCTCCGTTGAAGATCTTGGGGAGGTTGCCTGCGAGGAACGCCAGTTCCAGCCCGCCGAAGACGACGGCCGCGGCGACGATCTTCCAGGGTTCCCACTGCCACAGGGGGCGTGCGACGAGCAGGAGCAGCAACGTGTCGACGACGAGCGCTCCCGTCACGGAGATGCCGTAGGCGGTGGACAGCCGATCGGAGGAGCCGAATGCGAGCATCACGGCCATGACGCCGATGAACAGCAGCGCGTTGACGGCGGGCAGATAGATCTGGCCGCCTTCGCGCTTGGACGTCTGCCGGACGGTGAGCGGCGGGAGCAGACCGAGCTGTACGGCCTGCCGAGTGAGTGAGAAGGCTCCGGAGATGACGGCCTGGCTCGCGATCACGGTCGCGGCGGTCGCCAAGATCACCACCGGGAGTCGCCCCCACTCCGGGATCAGCAGGAAGAACGGGTTGGCCTTCGCAGCGGGATCGTGCAGGATGAGCGCGGCCTGGCCCAGGTAGTTGATCGTGAGCGCCGGGAAGACGAGGAAGAACCAGGCGCGGCGAATCGGCGAGCGACCGAAGTGTCCCATGTCGGCGTAGAGCGCCTCGGCTCCCGTGATGACGAGGACCACCGCTCCCAGTGCGATGAACGAGATCGCCGGATGCGCGACGATGAAGACGACCGCGTAGGTCGGCGACAGACCGAGCAGAACCGCCGGATCCTTGATCACCATGGCCAGGCCGGCCACGGCCATGACGACGAACCACAGCACCATGATCGGGCCGAAGAGCACGCCCACCTTGCCCGTCCCGAAGCGCTGAACGGCGAAAAGGCCGACCAGGATCACGGCTGCGATCGGAATCACCAGCTGCCCGATGGCCGGCACCGTGACGTGGAGGCCCTCCACTGCGGAGAGAACACTGATCGCCGGCGTGATGATCGAGTCGCCGTAGAACAGGGACACGCCGACGATGCCGATCACGAGGAGTATCCCGGCGCGCCCGGCGCGTTTGGCGTACAGCCGCTGGGCGAGCGCCGCCAGCGCCATCACGCCGCCCTCGCCGTCGTTGTCCGCGCGCATCAGGATGCCGAGGTATTTGATGGAGACGATGATCGTGATGCTCCAGAACATCAGCGAGATGACGCCGAACACGTCTTCCTGGTTGGCGCGAACGGCGCCGTTGTCGAGCTGGAAGACCGTCTTCAGCGCGTACAGCGGGCTGGTGCCGATGTCGCCGAACACGACGCCCAACGCGGCGATCGCGGTCGCCACCAGCGCCCTCGAGCCGTGGTGGACGACGTGGGGCGCCCCCGGCGTCTCTTTCTTGGCGGCATCGGCGCCGCCCGGTCCGGCCGAAACCGTCACTGGACTCCTCTGTCGACTGCGATGGGTCGGGTCATGCGACCCGGTGGAACGATGTGCCCCGCATTCGCGCAACGTTACCCCTGCTCCGCCCGACCACCCCGGCGCGTCGCGAGATTCCGCGCGGGACGGCGAAGTGCGGCGCATCGCGGGATCGGCGTATGTTCGGGGCGTGGACCATCGAAGCCGACCAGCCCTCGTCCGCCCGTGAGCACGCCCTTCGTCGCGTTGCTGCGCGGGATCAACGTGGGCGGCAAGAACCTCATCGGCATGGCCGACCTCGCCGACTGCTTCCGTGACGCGGGCTACCAGGATGTGCGCACCTACAGCCAGAGCGGCAACGTGCTGTTCGCTGCCGATCGCGCGGTCGGGCCGCAGCTCGAGGATGCCGTCGAGCGGATGCTCGGAGCGCGCTTCGAGGTCCCGATCCTCGTCGTGGCGCGGTCGCGGGACGAGCTCGCTGCGACGATCGCCGCGGCGCCCCCGGACCACGGATCCGACCGGCTGCGCAGCGAGGTGTTCTTCCTGAAGCATCCGCTGACATCGGCGGAGGTGTGCGCCGAACTGCCGGAGTTGCGCGAAGGGGTCGACTCGATCGCCCCGGGTCCTGGCGCGCTCTACTTCTCGCGCGTGGCGGCGCAGGCGAGGAAGACCCGGATCACCCGTCTCATGGCGATGCCCGTCTTCCGGCAGATGACCGTGCGCAGCTGGCGGACGAGCACACGGCTCCTCGAGCTGCTGGATGCCGGCTGACGTGCCGGTGCACCGACCACCCCCTTGACACCGATGGCTAATGGTATTAGCTTTACGGCTATGAACACTTTCACCGACAGCCAGGTCCGCTTCCTTCAGCGCCCGGAAGGGCGCGTGAGCTACACCGTCGAGGGCTCCGGCCCGCTCGTCGTCGCCGTCCCCGGAATGGGCGACCTCCGCTCCACCTACCGCGAGCTGGTCGGCCCGCTGGTGGCCGCCGGCTACCGGGTGGCCGTCACCGACCTCCGGGCGCACGGCGAGAGCGACACCACCTTCCGCGATTTCGGCGACATCGCCACCGGGGGAGACCTGATCGCACTGATCGACGAGCTCGGCGGCCCCGCGGTCGCGCTCGGCAACTCGATGGGCGCCGCCTCCGCCGCCTGGGCCGCAGCCGAGCGTCCGGATGCCGTGGCCGGCCTGGTGCTCTACGGCCCGCTCCTGCGCGAGCCGGCCACGAGCGGCTTCGTCCGAGCATCCGTGCACCTGCTGTTCCGCGCGCTGTTCGCCGGTCCGTGGGGCGCCGGATTCTGGGCCGGCTACTACGACAAGAACCTCAACAAGGGACACCGCGCACCTTGGCTCGGCGAGCACGTGGCCGCCATCAAGGCGAACCTCAAGGAGCCCGGCCGCCTGCGCTCGTTCCGCCACCTGGTCCTGCAGCTGACGCACACGGTCGTCGAGCCCCGGCTGGGCGACGTCCGCGCGCCGATGATCACCTTCGTCGGCGAACTCGACCCCGACTTCACGGACCCGGCCGCCGAGAGCGAGTGGCTCGGCACGCTCGGAGCCCAGACCGTCTTCCTCTCCGACTGCGGTCACTACCCGCAGGGTCAGCGTCCCGACATCGCGGTCCCCGCCACCCTCGACTTCGTGAACGCCCTGCGGGACGCGGCCCCGACCGGCGACGACCTGGTCGCTGCAGCCTGGGCCGCGCGTGCCTAGGGCCGGCCTCACCCGTGGCGCGGTGACCGACGTCGCGATCGACGTGGTCGACGCGGGGGGCGCATCCGGATTCGATCGCCTCACGCTCGCCGCGGTGGCCGGAAGCGCCGGCGTCGCCGTGCCCAGCCTCTACAAGCACGTGTCGTCGCTCGACGACCTCCGACGTCTCGTCGCGACGGTCTCGATCAGCGAGCTGACGCGGGTGATCGCGGGGGCGACCATCGGGCGTTCCGGCGCAGAGGCGCTGCGCGAGGCGGCGGATGCGGTGCGAGCCTGGGCTCACGAGCATCCGGGGCGCTACGCGGCCACCCAGGTGTCGCCCGACCGCTCCGATCCCGCCGACGCCGAGCTGGCCGAACGGGCCGCGGAGACCATCGCCGTGCTGAGCGGCGCGCTCCGCGGCTTCGATTTGGCCGAGTCGAAGACCGTCGACGCGATCCGGATGCTCCGCAGCGCGATCCACGGTTTCGTCATGCTCGAGTTGAGCGGAGGGTTCGGCCTGCCCGACGACCTCGACCAGAGCTTCCGGCTGCTGATCGACGGGGTCATCGCCGCCATCGCGCGGCTCTAGCGTCGCGCGTCGCCCGTCGCCCGTCGCGCCCGGACCGCGACCCTGGCGCGCCCATTCATGCAAAAAGTGCGGTTCAGCCGGGGCGGAACCGCACTTTTCGTACGAAAGGTGTGCTGGGGAAGATCCTCAGCCGCGGGCGCGACGCGAGCCGTTGCCGCGGCCGGTGCCTCCACCGACGAGGCTGCCGACGCGGATTCCGCCGCCGTTGCCGGTGCCGGAGCCGCCCGAGCGCTGTCCGCCGGAGCGCTGTCCGCCGGAGCGCTGAGCGCCCGTCCCGGCCTGAGCCGGAGCACCGTGAGCAGCTGCGCCGCCGGCCGATCCACCGTGGCCGGACGCCGGGCGACCCGAGCGGTCGCGACGCGGACGTCCCTCGGCCGAGTCGGCACGAGCGCCGTCGCGACCGCCACCGGCGTTGCCGCCCGCAGCGCCACCGCGACCGCCACGGCCACCGCCGTTGCCGCCGTTCTCGGGGCGACCGTCGCGGCCGGCGCGCTTGCGGCGCGCGTTGGCGCCCTGCGACTGTCCGCCGCCACCGCCGCCACGCGGGTTCTCCTCACGGGGAACCGGCTTCACGAACGCGGCCACCTCGCCGACCAGCTTCACCACGGCGGGCGAGGTCGCCTCGACCGTCTGCGGCTGGACGTTGATCTCGGCCTTGCGGAGAAGGGTCTTCACGTCGGACTTCTGCGAGGTCATCATGACGGTGACCACGTCGCCCGAGCTGCCGGCACGAGCCGTGCGGCCCGAGCGGTGCAGGTACGCCTTGTGCTCCATGGGCGGGTCGACGTGGACGACGAGCTCGACGTTGTCGACGTGCACACCGCGGGCGGCGACGTCGGTCGCGACCAGGACGCGCACATCCCCGGCGCCGAACGCGGCCAGGTTGCGGTCACGGGCCACCTGCGAGAGGTTGCCGTGCAGGTCGACGGACGGGATGCCCGACGCGGTGAGCTGCTTGGCCAGCTTCTTGGCGTGGTGCTTGGTGCGGGTGAAGAGGATGCGGCGGCCCGTTCCGGAGGCGAGCTTCTCGACGAGGTCCTTCTTGGCCTCGGCGGTGGTCACCTCGAAGACGTGGTGGGTCATCGCGTCGACGTGGCTGGTGGCCTCGTCGACCGAGTGCAGCACCTCGTTGTGGAGGAAGCGCTTGACGATCTTGTCCACGCCGTTGTCGAGGGTGGCCGAGAACAGGAGGCGCTGGCCGCTGTTCGGGGTCTTGTCGAGGATGCGCGTGACGACGGGCAGGAAGCCGAGGTCGGCCATGTGGTCGGCCTCGTCGAGCACGGTGATCTCGACTGCGTCGAGGGTGACGAAGCCCTGCTTCATGAGGTCTTCGAGGCGGCCGGGGCACGCGACGACGATGTCGACGCCGTCCCGGAGGGCCGCGACCTGGCGCTGCTGGGAGACGCCGCCGAAGATGGTGGTCGACTTCAGTCCGTACGCGTCGGCGAGCGGCTGCATGACGGCCGAGATCTGGGTGGCGAGCTCGCGGGTGGGGGCGAGCACCAGGCCGAGGGGACGACCCGAGCGGCGACGGCCGCCGGCGAGCTTGCCGCCGAGGCGCGCGACCATGGGCAGCGCGAACGCGATGGTCTTGCCGGAGCCGGTCTTGCCGCGGCCCAGCACGTCGCGTCCCGCGAGCGTGTCGGGCAGGGTGTCGGCCTGGATGGGGAACGGCTCGCTCTTGCCGTCGGCCGCGAGAACGGCGACGAGCGGCGCGGGAACGCCGAGCGAGGAGAAGGAGTTTTCAGACAAAGGTGGTGCCTTTCCGGCATCAGGACCCGCACGTCGCCTGCCCGCAGTTCGGGTGGCGCGACGGTGGGGATGAATGGCGAAGGTGCCGAGCGGCACGATCGTTCGCCGTAGAAAGAAGTCGACGCTCACGGGGCGGTTGCCCGGCGCGGCGCGTGGTGCGTTCTGCGACGCAGGGAGTCCATCGTGGACTCGCAAGTGATCACAGTCTACAGGATCGGGCTCTGAGCGTCTTCCAGGCTGGAGGAAGTAGACTTTCGGCCCGAATCGAGAGGTGGTCTGCGTGCAGGAATCGGAGCTCGAACGCGAGCGTGCAATCGTCGCCGACCTGTACGTCCGCCTCGATGAACTGCGTTCCGAAACCGAGGAACGGCTGACCCGCGTTCGGCGGGAGAGTGTCGGCGGAAACCATCAGGCGCGCAGCGAGCGCGACGCCTTCGCTCGCCTCTACGAGGACCAGCTCGCGCAGTTGCGCGACGTCGACGCCCGGCTCGTCTTCGGCCGCCTGCTGCTCGACGAGCCCCCCGACGGCGACGCCCACCGCTACATCGGCCGCGTCGGACTGCGCGACGACGACCAGCACTCTCTTCTGATCGACTGGCGTGCACAGCAGGCCAGCGCGTTCTACCAGGCCACGGCGAGCGAGCGGATGGGCGTGCGCGCACGCAGGCATCTCACGATGAGCGGCCGCCAGGTCACGCGCATCGACGACGAGGTCTTCGACGAGGCACTGCTCGACGGCAGCGCAGCGGGCAGCGAGGTCGTGCAGGGCGAGGGCGCGCTGCTGGCCGCGCTCACCGCACAGCGCACGGGCCGGATGCACGACATCGTCGCGACCATCCAGGCAGAACAGGACCGCATCATCCGCTCCGACCTGCGCGGGGCACTCGTCGTGCAGGGCGGTCCCGGCACCGGCAAGACCGCTGTCGCTCTGCACCGGGCCGCCTACCTGCTGTACGCGAACCGCCAGCGGCTGAGCACATCCGGAGTTCTCGTCGTCGGGCCGTCGACCGCGTTCCTCCGTTACATCGAGGCCGTGCTGCCGTCGCTCGGCGAGACAGGCGTCGTCATGCAGACCCTCGGCGAGCTGTACCCGGGGGTGGAGGCGGCCGTCGACGACGAGCCGGCTGCGGCGAAGCTCAAGGGCTCGGCGCAGATGGCGCGGCTGCTGTCGCGGGCCGTGCGGTCCCGGCAGAAGGTTCCCGCAGAATCGCAGACCGTCGACATCGACGGCGAGCGTCTCGTGGTCGAGCCCGACCTGATCGCCCGCGCGATCGCCAAGGCGCAGCGCGGCGGCAAGCCGCACAACCTCGCGCGGGTCGTCTTCGTCAAGCAGGCGCTCGGCGAGCTGACCGAGAAGCTCGCCTCGCAGCTGCGCGCGAGCGGGTCCACCATCGACGAAGCCGACCTGAAGGTGCTCCGCGAAGACCTGCGAACCTCCTACGACGTGCGCGTGCTGCTGAACACGGCCTGGCTTCCGCTCACGCCGGAGAAGTTCATCCAGGACCTGTACGCGCGTCCGTCGTGGTTCGCCGAGCTCACCCCGCGCTGGACTCCGGCCCAGCGTGCCGCACTCGCCCGCGAGCGGTCGGCGCCGTTCACGGTCAGCGACGTCCCGCTCCTCGACGAGGCGGCCGAGCTCCTCGGCGCGTTCCCGGGCAGACCGGATGCCGGAGCGCGCGAACGGGACCGCCAGCGCAAGCGCGACCTCGAGAACGCGCGGGCGGCCATCCGGAACATGGGCGTCGAAGGACTCGTGCGCGCCGAGCAGCTGGCCGACGGCTTCGCCGAGCGCGTCGACTTCGGGACCACCGCGGAGCGCGCCGCCGCCGACCGCACCTGGACGTACGGGCATGTCGTCGTCGACGAGGCGCAGGAGCTGTCTCCGATGCAGTGGCGCCTGCTGGTGAGGCGCTGCCCGATGAAGTCGTTCACGATCGTCGGCGACATCGCCCAGGTGGCGTCGCCGGCCGGCGCGACCAGCTGGCAGTCGGCGCTCACGCTGTCGTTCAAAGACGCCTGGCGGCTGGAGGAGCTGACGGTCAACTACCGCACCCCGGCGCAGATCACCCGCGAGGCGGAGCGGCTGGCCGAGTCGGCGGGACTGCCGATCACGCCGACCCGCGCCGTGCGCGAAGGCGACTGGCCGATCCGCCGGGTCTCGGCGAACGGGAGCGGGCTGGGGGAGTCGGTGGCAGAGGCGGTCGCGGCCGACCGGGCGATCGACTCGGCGGGGACGGTGGCCGTGATCGCCGCGGCGGCGGCAGTGGATGCGGTGGGCGCGGCCGTCGAGCGGCGTTTCGGCACCCAGGCGGCACGCGGGGCGGCCGGTCTCTCCCGTCCGATCGCGGTGCTCACCGGATTCGAGGCGAAGGGGCTGGAGTTCGACGCTGTCGTGCTGGCCGATCCGGATGCCCTGGTCGCGGAGTCCCCGCGCGGCGCCGCCTCCCTCTACGTGGCGATGACGCGGCCGACGCAGCGCCTCACGCTCGTCACGCGCTGAGCTCCATCCGCTGTCTCGCCGCTGTCTCGCGTTGTCTCGCTGTTGTCTCCCGGTTGGTAACGACGGAGATTCCGCGGCCGAACGGCCGGAATCTCGTCGCCTGCCTCTGCTGACCGGCGTGTCGCCCGAGATCTCCGTCTTTACCAACCGAATCCCGCCTGTTCTCAGGAGCCGGCGGTCGGCACAGGCCGGAAACTCCTGTATTCAGGAGCGTGGCGATGGGGTCAGTAGATGCCGGAGTAGCGCTCGCCGACGGGGATCTCGATCGGGAGCGTGTTGCCCGCCTGGGCGAGCGGGCACGCCCACGCCGGGTCGTACGCGCAGCTCGGGTTGTACGCGAAGTTGAAGTCGAGCACCAGAGTGGCCTCGCCGTCGGAGGCGTCGATGCCGAGGTCCGCGCCCTTCACCGTGTCGATGAGGTAGCGGCCGCCGCCGTAGGTGCCGCCGTGTTTGCCGGCCAGGGCGTCCTTGATCGGCACGAACAGCCCGCCGCTGTACGAGGTGAGCCGCCACACATCCAGCGTTCCCGCGAACGGGACCCGCACGGTGCCGAGCAGTTCGAACGGCACGACCCCGTCCGTTCCGGTCTCGACGTCCATCCGCCGGGGTTCTCCGGCGGGCACGATCGGCAGCTCGAACCGCCACTCCGGGTCGTACGGCATCACGGGCAGTCCGGTGAACTGGTCGCGGTCCTCGGGGAGGAGCGGGGTGGCCGGATGCGACGAGAAGAGGTCGTTGCGGCAGGAGATCCAGTGCGCGTGGGCGGCCACGGGGTCGGTCGCCGCCAGCTGGCGCACCGACGAGTAGAGCCCGAACACCCGGCGTCGCCAGTCGGCGATGTGCACTGCGGTGACGGCGCGGGCCGCCATCTCGGGGGATCCGATCTCGGCGTCGGTCATGGTGTGTGCTCCTCGGGTTCGGGTTCGGGTTCGGGTTGTGGGGGATCGTAGGCCCAGGTCGGCGCCAGCCGGCGGAGGCGGAGCCCGCGCCACTGCCAGAAGGCCCAGAGCGTGTACCAGGCCACCGGGGTGAGCACACCGGCGCGCACGATGAGCTGGTCGCGGTAGAGGGTCCGCATCCGGCCGTCGGCGTCGGGTCCGGCCGGGTCCGGCGCGATCGCCATCCTGTGGTCGAGGTGCGGGATGGCCGAGAGCAGCCCTCCGGTGCCGCCGCCGGTGTCGCGCAGGATGCGCACCCCCGGTTCGCGCGCGCCGCCCGTCGTGAGCCGGATCGCCTGCGTGCCGACCGTGAAAGCGCCGAGTGCACGCACGCTCACGCGGTGCTCCCCGCCGCCCCACACGGTCGGGAAACCGCCCGGGTCCTCCGAGCGGAAGTCGAGCCAGGGCAGCGCCACCTCACGGAAAGCGGTCGGGCTCTGCAGAGCGCGCCAGGCCGCATCCGGATCGCAATCCAGCGTGAACTTGAGGAGAACGCGCATGCACCAAGTGTCGCCCATCCGGAACGCCGGAGCACCGTCGCGCCGCCGATTCGCTGCTCGCGAACGTCGACGGCTGACCGGATCGGTCGCCGGACCCGTCGACGGCCGACCGGATCAGCAGGCCGCGGCCCGCTCCAGCAGAAGGGTGCGCTCGCGCTGGTTGGACGTGAGCGCGGCCGCCCGCTCGAACTCCTGCCGGGCTTCGGCGGTTCGTCCGAGCCGCACCAGCAGGTCGGCGCGCACGCTCGGCAGCAGGTGGTATTCCGAGAGGGCCCCGTCGATCACGAGCCGGTCGACCACCTCGAGCCCGGCCTCCGGACCGTACGCCATCGACAGCGCGACCGCCCGGTTGAGCTCGACCACGGCCGACGGATTCAGCTCGGCGAGGGCGCTGTAGAGCGCGACGATCTCCTCCCAATCCGTCGCGTCGGCGGTCGGCGCCGTGGCGTGGCAGGCGGCGATGGCGGCCTGGAGCGCATACGGCCCGCGACCTCGGGCCAGCTTCTCGGAGCGCGCGAGCGCGTCCACGCCGCGACGGATCAGGATGCGGTCCCAGCGTCCGCGATCCTGGTCCTGCAGCAGAACGGGCTCGCCCGACGCGGTGGTGCGGGCTCCCAGGCGGGAGGCCTGGAACTCCATGAGCGCGACCAGCCCGTGCACCTCGGGCTCCCGCGGCGTGAGCTCGGCGAGGACGCGGCCGAGCCGCAGCGCCTCCTGGCAGAGTGCGGGGCGCATCCAGTCGTCGCCGGCCGTGGCCGAGTACCCCTCGTTGAAGATCAGATAGACGACCTCGAGCACCGACCCGAGGCGGGCTGGGAACTCCGCGCGGTCGGGCACCTCGAACGGCACACGCGCGGCCGTCAGTGTGCGCTTGGCCCGCACGATGCGCTGCGCGATCGTCGAGACGGGGGCGAGGAACGCCCGGGCGATCTCCTCCGTCGAGAGGCCGCCGAGCAGCTTCAGCGTGAGGGCGACCCGCGACGGCTTCGTGAGCACGGGGTGGCAGGAGATGAAGACGAGACGGAGGAGGTCGTCGTCGATCGTCTCCTCGGCGGCGAGGGCGGGATCGTCGGCGCCCTTCTCGATCTCCAGGTCGTGCGCGAGCTGCGCGTACCGCTCGCCGAGGCGTTCCTGCCGCCGCCAGCCGTCGATGGCGCGTCGTTTGGCGACCGCGGTGAGCCAGGCTCCGGCATTGCGGGGCACCCCCGAGTCCGGCCACTGTTCGAGGGCGGCGACGAGGGCATCCTGCGCCAGCTCTTCGGCCACGCCGACGTCGCCGACGAGGCGGGCGAGCACCGCGATGAGCTTGCCCGACTCGATGCGCCAGACCGCCTCGATCGTGCGCTGCGTCTCGGCCGCGTGCATCCGGATGCCCGCGCCCGCCTCCTCGTCCGGGCTCACGCCGTGCGCGACTCGCCGTGCTCCTCGCGCCACGCCTTCTCCTTCTGGACGTACTCGTTGTCCTGGTCGAACTCCGAGACGTCGAAGACGCGGCGCACCTCGACGCGTCCGTCGGAGAGCGGGATGCGGCGCGCCCACTCGAGCGCCTCCTCCTTGGTCGCGGCCTGGATGATCCAGAAACCGGCGACGAGCTCTTTCGTCTCGGTGAACGGGCCGTCGGTGACCACGCGGTCGTCGCCGGCGTACTCGACCCTGGCGCCCGCCGAGCTGGGGTGCAGTCCCTCGCCGGCGAGCAGGACGCCGGCCTTGATCAGCTCGTCGTTGTACGCGCCCATCTTGTCGAGGTCTTCGCTCGACGCGGCTCCGGTGGCGTTCTCGGTCTCCTCGGTCGCGTTGAGGATGAGCATGTACTTCATGGTGATCGTCTCCTTGTCGTGGTGGAGGGCTGACCCGCCCTCTACCATCACGTCGAACGGGCGAGGCCGTTTTCGACATCGCCGGCGGAATCGCGTGGGTCCAGTCTGACGGCGTGACGGTGGCATGCGCTAGAACTGGACCATGGCGATCCGGTACTGGCTGGGAGTCGTGCAGCGCGATCACGTGCTGCGCGGTGTGGCCGCGGGCATCGCCCAGGTCAACCACGGGGCGAAGGCGCCACTCGAGCGGATGCACGCGTCCGACGGTTTCGTGTACTACTCGCCGAAGACGTCGTATCCCGACGGCGAGCCGCTCAAGGAGTTCACGGCGATCGGCCGCATCGCCGACGACGAGGTGTACCAGCTCACCCAGGGGCCCACGATGCGCGGCCCCGCGGGGGACTTCCGCCCCTGGCGCCGGCGGGTGGAGTTCGAGCACGAGGCCGTCTCGGCGCCGATCCGGCCGTTGCTGCCCGTGCTCGAGTTCACACGCGAGAACCCGAACTGGGGCTATCAGCTCCGTCTGGGCCTGATCGAGATCTCGCGGCACGACTTCGACCTGATCCGCCGGCAGATGCGCCGCCCGTCACCCGACGAAACGCAGCGGGGCGCCCGCTCGCGCCGGGCTACGATGGCCCGGTGACCCAGCACGCCACCGATCAGCACGCCAGCTCGCAGCACGCCGCCACGCCGGCCGTCCCGGCCTCCCGCACCCAGGCGAAGTACCAGCTCCGGTTCGACTGGGGCGCCGACGGCGCGGCGGCGATCGCGCCCGATGCCGACGTCGTGGTGTGGGTGGATGTGCTCGCGCCGGCCCCGGGGTCGGACGACGCCGTCGCCGTGACCGACCCGCTCGCGCTGCCCGGCATCCCCGCCGCCGCGGCCGTCGTCGCGGGCGGGCTCACCACCGCCTCCGCCGTGGCTGGCTGGGTCCTCGACGAGCAGGTGGCCCTCGGACGCCGCGCGCTGATCTCGATCGTGGCCGCAGGCGGCAGCAGCGCATCCGGAGCCCTTCGCTTCGCTGTGGAGGACCAGCTCGCCGCCGGAGCGATCATCGACGCGCTGGCCGCCGTCGGCATCGACTACTCGTCCCCGGAGGCCGCCGCCGCGTGCGCCGCCTTCACCGGCCTGCGCGGCGCCGTCGCGCATCTGCTCACAGCGTCCGTCTCCGGCCAGGAGCACATCGCCGCCGGGCTCACCCCCGCCGAGGTGGCGCCGTTCGGGCGGCTCGACTCGGAGTCGGCTGTGACGATCCTGCGAGGCGTGACACGCGCGGAATGATCGGTCCACCTCTCGCGTTCCGGCACGCAGGAGGTATTACCCATGAAAGCTGTTCTGAACGACACCGTCATCGCTGAAGCCCCGAAGTCGGAACTCATCCACATCGAAGGAAACTGGTACTTTCCGCCGTCGAGCGTGAACACCGACCTTCTCGAGCACAGTGCCACGCCCTACACCTGTCCCTGGAAGGGAGAGGCTCAGTACTTCTCCGTGAAGAACGGCGAGGCGCTGCTTCAGGATCGCGCGTGGAGCTATCCCACGCCGTATCCGAGCTCTTTCGACCGCGTCGGCAAGGACTACAGCAACTACGTCGCGTTCTGGAAGGACGTGCAGGTCGTCGAGTAGACGCCCCCGCACCGTCCCTCACCGAGAAACCCCTCCCGATCGGGAGGGGTTTCTCGCGTCGGGGTTACGATTCCACCACGGTCCACGCAGTCACGAGGGAGGCGGCGACATGGTGCGAGTCACGACTGTGCGGGTCCGCGTCGCGGCGACGACCGTCGTGGCCGCCGTGACCGCGATCGCCGTGCTGGCCGGATGCTCCGCGCCGACGCCGACGCCGCGCGTGACGAACACCGCGACGCCGACACCGCGCCCCACACCGACCAGCACCGCGATCGCCATCCCGGCCATCCCGTGGCAGCCCGGCGATCAGACGACGACGCTGTCGAGCGGCCTGCAGGCGCCCTGGTCGATCGTGCCCCTGGCCAGCGGCTCGACGCTGATCAGCCAGCGTGACGACGGCACCGTGCTCGAGCGGATGCCGCAGGGCGAGCTGCGGACCGCGGGCACCGTCCCGGGTGTGGTTCACGACGGAGAGGGCGGCCTGCTCGGCCTGGCCGTGCAGAAGGTGTCAGCGCCCCCGTTCCTCTACGCATACGAGACGACCGAGAACGATAATCGCGTGGTGAGGATGCCGCTGACCGGTGTTCCCGGGAGTTACGAGCTCGGCGCCCCGGAGGACGTGATCACGGGCATCCCGAAGGCCTTCAACCACGACGGGGGCCGTCTCGCGTTCGGTCCGGACGGCATGCTCTACATCACCGCAGGCGACGCCGGCGACTCGGCGAACGCGCAGAATGTCTCGTCGCTCGCGGGCAAGATCCTGCGGGTAACGGCCGAGGGCGGCGTCCCGGCCGGCAACCCGTTCCCCGGCTCCCCGGTGTGGTCGTACGGGCACCGGAACCCGCAGGGCATCGGCTGGGACTCGCGCGGCACGATGTGGGCGAGCGAGTTCGGGCAGAACACCTGGGACGAGCTGAACATCATCACGCCGGGCTCCAACTATGGCTGGCCCGACGTGGAGGGCATCGGGCACGACCCGAAGTACACGGACCCCGTCTACCAGTGGCCGACCGACCAGGCGAGTCCGAGCGGTCTCGCGGTGGTGGGCGACACGATCTTCCTGGCCGCCCTGCGCGGGGAGCGGCTGTGGACGGTCTGGTCGACGGCCGGGCATGCCCCAGTGACGGTGAAGGCCTTCTTCGACGGCACGTTCGGGCGGCTGCGCGACGTGGTGAGTCATGGCGACTCGCTCTGGATCCTGACGAACAACACCGATGGGCGCGGCAACCCGCGCGACGGCGACGACAAGCTCATTCAGGTTCCGCTGGTCGCGGCGCAGTCGTTCAAGCGCCCCGGATGACGGAAGGGCGGACGAGTCCGCCGACGCGGCGCACAGACGGCCGGGCATCCAGGGATGCGGGTTAGTCTGGGGGCCAACCACGATCTGGAGCAGAACCCTGAGCATCATCCTCGGATACGATCCGTCCACCCTCCGCGAGCGCGTCGACCTGCGTGCGGCCGGCCTGCGACTCGACGAGCTGGGGAGCATGCGCAGCCTGAGCGCGCTGAACGAGAAGGCTGTGCTGCTGCGCCTGCTCAACCGGCTGGACGAGGCGATGGTCGTGGCCAACGAGGCCGTGCGGCAGGCGCGCTTCACCGGCGATCGCGAGCAGCTGCTGGGGGCTCGCGTGCGCCGTGCGCAGGTGCTGCAGTTCCAGGGCAAGATCGACGAGGCCATCACCGAGCTCACCGGCTGCGTGGACGAGGCGCGCGCCCACGAGTGGACCGCCCTCGAGGCGTTCGCGGTGCAGAACCGCGGCAAAGCCCATTTCGACGCCAAAGACTACGAGAACGCTCTCGCCGACGTGACCGCAGCCGTGTTCCTGCGCGAGAAGATGGGCGCCTCGCCGAGCGACATCGAGAGCTCGCTGATCGCCGTTGCCGTCGTCCAGTCGTTCCTCGACGAGAGCAGGGCGGAAGGGTCCCCGGAATCCGATCGCGATGCCGACTGATCCCGTTCTGTCGTGCGCGGGCTCTGGAAGGCCGGTGACGTCAACGCGTAGTATGCGGGACATGATGGAACCCGTCGGCGCCCTCCCGCACTGTGGTGGAGAACGCTGATGGCCGAACTCGATCGGGTGCGACGGTGGGCGAATGCCCTGATCGCGCTGCATCTCGACCAGACCGTGTGGGCGTTCGACTTCGACAACGCCAAGACGCGCGCCGGGCTCTGCAACTACACCGCCAAGCGCATCACGGTCTCGCGCTACCTGGCCTCGCGCTACGACGACGACGAGATCCACCAGATCCTCCTGCACGAGGTGGCGCACGCGCTCGCCGGGTCGCGGGCCGGGCACGGTCCTCGCTGGCGTTCCATCGCCCTGCAGCTCGGCTACGAGGGCAAGCGGCTGCACGGCGGCGCCATCGCGGACGACCTGGCGCCGTGGGTGGGCACCTGCCCCAACGGCCACACGCATTACCGCTATCGCAAGCCGGCCCGCGCCCTCGCCTGCGGTGCCTGCTCACGTCGTTTCGACGCCGCCAATCTCATCTCGTGGCAGCACCGCGAAGTGACGTCGGCGCAGCGGCGCATGGCGGCCTCCGCCGCGAGCGAGGGCGACGACCTGGAGCGCCGCCGGGCCTGAGCCGTCCGGTCTGGGCCGCCGGCTCCAGCGAATCAGGCGACCGGCGCCGCCAGTCGTGCGTCGAGGTTCGCCCGCACGGCCGGCCATTCCTCCCGGAGCACCGAGAACACCGCGGTGTCGCGCCAGCTGCCGTCGGCACGTCGTTGCGTGTGCCGCAGCACGCCTTCCGGCGTGGCCCCGAGACGCCGGATGGCCGCCTGGGACCGCTCGTTGAGCACGTCGGCCTGCAGTCTCACGCGCTCGAACCCGTGGTCGAACGCCGTTCCGAGCAGCTGTCGTTTCGTCTCGGCGTTGACGCGCGTCCCCCAGACCTCGGGGGCGTAGGCCGTCCATCCGATGTGGGCCGCCCCGTTCGCCAGGTCGAAGTCGCCGAGCGTCGTCGTCCCGACCACTCGGTCCGCGTGATCGCGGAGGCACACGACGTACACGTTGCCTGCGCCCCACTGCAGGTAGCCGAGGATGAACTCGTGCCATTCCTCGTAGGTGTCGCGGTAGGCGGCGGTTCCGCCTCCCCAGCCGCCCGCGAAGACCTCCGGATGCCCGATCGCGTCGAACAGCTCGGGAAGGTCTTCGCGTTCGAGGGCGCGCAGGCGAACGGTCGCACCGTCGAGCGGACGCGAGGGGTCGGGGCGGGTCGCGATCATCCGCTCATTATGGCTCAGGCGAGCTCGGCTTCGAGCCGGTCGAGCACGGCGTGCCAGTGCGCGAGCAGCTCGGTGCGCTCGGCCTCGGATGCGAGCCGTTCCTGGTGGATGCCGATGGTGGTGCCGCTCGCGGCGGCGACCACAGTGAGCTGCAGCGTGCTGTCGTGGGTCCAGCCGTCGGGCCTCCAGGTGAGGCGGAGCCGCCGCTCGGGGGTGAAGACGCGCAGCTCGCCGATGGTCCCGTCGGCCGTGCGATAGGACGCCTTGGGCTCGTGGGGCAGCGTCGCGTCTCCCAGCCAGGTGGGGAGGCCCGCGCCGATGAGGTGGCTCCAGACCGCTCCGAGCGGCGCCGCGACCGTTCGGCGGGCTCCGAGTTCCCAGCCGGTGTCGCGGGTGAGTCCGACAGGGGTGATTTCTGTCTCGATCATGTAACCGACTATATTGGTTACATGGCGACGGAAGCGATACTCCCCCGAGGTACCGGGCAATGGTTCGACTCGGACGACGGCCAGCACTGGTGGTTCGACTCGGGCTCGCTCGCCCTCGACTTCGCGTACACCGGCGGTCTCGACCGCACCGGGCGCGAGTGGGAGACGGTCCATGATGCCAGAGAACTGAACGAGTGGCTGACCGAGCGCTTCCCCGACGTGGCCCCGACGGCCGGCGGGCGCGAGTTCACCGACGCCAGCACCCTCCGCTCCGCGATCGGGCGGCTCGCCCGGCAGTCCAGCGTGGGCGAGACGCTCGCGCCCGACGACGTCGACATCGTCAACCTCTTCGCCGCCACCCCAGACATCCCGCCCGTGCTCTCCGGCGGCGCGCGCCAGGCCGGCCGCACCAACGCCCGTCCGCATCAAGCACTCGGAACCATCGCGCGCGACGCCGTGCGCCTGTTCGGCTCCGAGGGGGGAGGCCGCATCCGGGAGTGTTCGGCCGACGACTGCCGGCTCGTCTACCTCGACACGTCGCGCAGCGGCAACCGTCGCTGGTGCTCGATGCAGCGCTGCGGCAACCGGGCGAAGGTGCGTGCGCACCGCGCGCGGGCGGCGGCCGAGTAGACCACCGCCCGCCCGCGGCTCACGCGGCGACGACCGACTCCTCCTCGTCGGCCGTGACGGCGACCGTTTCGTCGGCGATGCGACGGCGGCGCACGCTGAGCAGGTGGCTGACACCGATCAGCAGGATGCCCGCCGTCGCCCACAGTGCCAGGCGGAGCCCGTCGAACCCGAACGACTGGCCGGGGAAGTAGGTCAGCGCGCGCGCAGCATCCAGCCAGGCGGCGCCGTTCCAGAACGTGTTGAGCCCGGCGAAGAACGCCGGCTGCATGGCCTGGGGGAAGATTCCGCCACAGGTGGTGACGTTGAGCATGACGAAGAGCAGGGTCAGCGCCGGCGTCGTCCACTTGCCGATGATCGGGTGGAGGCCCACGCCGATCGTGACGATGCCGAAGACGTAGAGCGAGGCCAGCAGCCAGATGCTCCACTCGTTGCCGTCGAGCACCTGGAAGATCGGACCGGCGACGATCGCACCGATGCCGGCGATCACGAAGGAGACGGCGGCGCAGACGGCCACGCGCCAGCCGATGCGGAGCCGTGCCGTGACGGCCGAGATCGCGATCGCGCTGGCATACGATCCCACGCTCAGTGCGACCATCAGGAAGAAGAGGCCCTGGCCGGTCAGGTCGTGCTCTCCCACGGGTCGCACGTCGTCGACGGTCACCGGCAGCTGCTGCTCGTACGCGATGGGCAGGAAGATCTTCTCAGCCGCCGACGCCATCGTCTCGGAGGAGGCGGACGAGACGATGATCGTCGCGTGCGTCGCATCCACCTCGTAGGCGGCGGCGAGCTTCTGGTGCTCGACCTGATCGCGCGCCTGCGCCGCGGTCGAGACCGTCGTGACGTCGAGGGCGGCCGGCGCCTTGTCGTTCAGGGTCTGGGCGAACACCTGCGCCGCGGGTCCCTGGCCGACGATGGCGACGGGGAGGTCGTGCAGTTCGGGCTGGTGGAAGGCTCCGAGGTAGGCGAGCGCCATTCCGGCCGCCAAGAAGACGGGGATCAGGAGGTGGGAGCCGAGGGACTTCCACAGGTTCGCCGACGGCCAGAACCGGGGGCGCTGAACCGGGGGGAGCAGGGGTGAGACGCGGTGAGCGGACATGCAGGTCCTGTCTGGGGAGAGAAGGCGGAGGGCGCAGAGTTGCGCAATGCAACCTACAACCCTATGTTGCGCAATGCAACCTGAGCGCTAGGCTGGGGCCATGAACGCCGCCAGCCGCGACACGTCGATCGCCCGGGTCCAGGAGGAGCTCACCACGATCGCCCGGCGGGGAACCGCCCGGGTGCGCCGCGAGAATGAGGCCCTGTCGTTCGTCGACCAGTCGCTCCTCAGCTACATCGCGGCCAACCCCGGCTGTCGAGCCGTCGAGATCGCCGCCCACTTCCGGCTCAACCGCTCCACCGTGTCGCGACAGCTCGGCGCGCTCGCCGAATTCGGGCTCATCGCCACCGCCGACGCCGGCGCGCCCGGACGGGGACGTGGGCAGGCGCTCCACCTCACCGCAGCAGGCGAGAGCGCGATGCGGGATTCCTCCGACACCGTGCTCGCCGCCCTCACGGAGCGGCTCTCCGGCTGGGCCGCCTCCGACATCGAGAACTTCGCACGGATGCTCGAGCGGTACAACGACATCGGCGACGACTGACCGGCGCAACGCGCCCGCGTTCGGCACAATGGAGGCGTGGACCGTTCCATCGACCTCAACAGCGACCTCGGTGAGTCGTTCGGCGCCTGGACGATGGGCGACGACGCCGCGATGCTCCGGCTCGTGACCAGCGCGAACATCGCCTGCGGCTTCCACGCCGGCGACGCCTCCACCATGCTCGCCACCTGCCGGCTCGCGGCCGAGAACGGCGTCACGGTCGGCGCGCATGTCTCGTACCGCGATCTCGCCGGCTTCGGGCGCCGGGCGATGGATGTCCCGGGCGACGAGCTCTACGGCGAAGTCCTCTACCAGCTGGCCGCTCTGAGCGGGATCGCCCGGGTCGCCGGAACACGCGTCGCCTACGTGAAGCCGCACGGGGCGCTCTACAACCGCATCGTCGCCGACCGTGCGCAGGCCGGCGCCGTCGTGCGCGCCGTCGCCGACTTCGATCCGGCGCTGCCGCTGCTCGGCCTCGCGGGCTCCGCCGTGGCCGACGAGGCGCAGGATGCCGGGCTCCGTTTCGTGCGCGAAGCCTTCGTCGATCGGGGCTACCTCGCCGACGGGACACTGGTGCCCCGGGGACGCCCGGGCGCCGTCCTCTCCGGTGACGCCGAGATCGCGGTGCGCGCGGTCCGCCTCGTGGTCGACGGCTCCGTCGCCGCCGCCGACGGCACCGAGATCGGGGTCGAGGTCGACTCGCTGTGCGTTCACGGGGACACCCCCGGCGCGGTGACGATGGCCGCTGCGGTCCGCTCGGCCCTCGCCGCCGCGGGAGTGCGGGTGGAGGCGTTCTGATGCCGGATGGCCGCCGCATCCTGACGTACGGAGCCGGTGCGCTGCTCGTCGAGCTCGCCCGGATGGACGAGGTGCTCGCCCTCTACGAGGAGCTCGCGCGCACGCGGCCGGCCGGCGTGGTCGACCTCGTGCCCGCCGCGCGCACCATCGGTGTCACCGTCGACCCCGCCGTGCTCCCGCTCAGCGCCGCCCACAGCTGGATCGCCGCCGCGACCCCGGACGGGCCGTCGTCCGCTGCGGATCGGCCGGCGGTCGACATCCCCGTGCGCTACGACGGCGAGGATCTCGGCGCCGTCGCCGCCCTGCTCGGGATGCCGGAAGCCGACCTGATCGCGCTGCACACCGCATCCGTCTGGCGCGTCGCCTTCTGCGGGTTCGCGCCCGGCTTCGGTTACCTCGTCACCGACCACGACCGCCTGGTGGTGCCGCGACGGGCGACGCCGCGCACCGCGGTCCCCGCAGGTTCCGTGGCGCTGGCCGGAGAGTTCAGCGGAGTCTATCCGCGCTCCAGCCCCGGCGGCTGGCAGCTGATCGGCACGACGGATGCCGTGCTCTGGAACGCGGACGCCGCGCCCTCCGAGCATCCCGCCCTCCTCACCCCCGGAACGACGGTGCGCTTCGTGGAGGCGACGTGAGCGTGCGCATCCTCGACCCCGGCCCGCTCGCGGTGATCGAAGACCTCGGCCGGCCCGGGCTGGCCGACATCGGCGTCAGCCCGTCCGGCGCACTGGACCGCGGGGCACTGCGCCTGGGCAACCGGCTGCTCGGCAACGACGAGGGATGCGCGGGGATCGAGATCCTGCTCGGCGGTTTCGCCGCGCGGTTCGAGGCGCCCGCCTGGTTCGCGGTCACCGGCGCCCTCGGAGTGCTCGAGCTCGACGGACGCCCGGTCGATCCCCATGACGCCGTCTCTGCCGAGGCGGGCACGACTCTGCGGATCGGCTTGCCGGTCTCGGGGGTCCGCAGCTACCTCACGGTGCGGGGAGGAGTCGACGTTCCGCGCTCGCTCGGGTCGCGCTCAGCGGATGTGCTGTCGGCGCTCGGGCCCGGCCGGCTGCAGGCGGGCGACGTCGTGCCGGTCGGCGAGCATCCGGCCGTGCCTGTGCCGCTGCTCGACTTCGTCCCCGTCGCACCGCTGCCCGAGGGGGTCGTCGAGGTTCGCGCCCACCGGGGACCGCGCGCCGACTGGTTCCTGCCGTCGGCGATCGAGGCGTTCTACGGGCGCGAATGGGAGCTGAGCGCCGAGGGCAACCGGGTGGGGGCGCGGCTCGATCCGGTGCGTGTTCCGGCACACCGGGCGGGCGCCGAGCCCCGGCCGTCGCCCGCGCTCGAGCGGGCCATCCTGAGCGAGCTGCCCAGCGAGGCCATGATCACCGGAGCGGTGCAGGTGTCGCCGGATGGGCGTCCGACCGTGCTGCTCGCCGACCATCCGGTGACCGGCGGCTACCCGGTGATCGCCGTCGTGACCGACGCGTCGCTCGACCTCTTCGCGCAGCTGCGCCCCGGCCAGCGCGTCGCCTTCCGCCACGCCTGACCCGGGCGCGGTCAGTCGCGGCGCGTGCCGGACTGGAAGATGCTGCGCGCGGGCGGCGGAGAGGGCACGCTGGTCGCGTCCGTCACCACGGGCGCGCCGGCGGCGAACGCCTTCAGCTCGGCGCCGGCGACGGCCTTGGCGGGATGCGGGCCACCCGCCAGCAGCCGCGGCAGCCAGTCGAGGGGGAGCGACGCATTCGAGCCCACCAGCACCACATTGCCGAACCGGCGGCCCTTGAGCACCTGGGTCTCGGCCAGGGCTGCCACATTCTCGACGACCGCGCCGAGCGTCGCCACCTGGCTGCGGGCGAAGGTGAGCGGCGGCCCGTCCGCGACGTTCACCAGGACGATTCCGCCGGGCGCGAGGAGCGACACCGCCGAGCGGTAGAACTCGACACTCGTCACGTGGGCGGGCGTGCGGGCCCCGCTGAAGATGTCGATCACGAGCAGATCGACCGAGCCGCGCAGTCCGCCGGGCAGCTTGCCCACCACCTCGCGGGCGTCGCCGTGCCGGATGCGCACCTGCGCGTACCGCGGCAAGGGGAGGTTCTCACGGACGAGGTCGACGAGATTGCTCTCGAGCTCGACCACTTGCTGGCGCGAGCCCGGACGGGTGTAGGCGATGTAGCGCGGCAGGGTGAGTGCGCCGGCCCCGAGGTGCACCGCCGTGATCGGCTGTCCGGGCTCGCCGATCAGGTCGATGACATTGCCCATGCGCTGGATGTACTCGAAGAACAGCTGCGTCGGGTCGTCCAGGTTCACATGCGATTGAGGCGTGCCGTCGACCACCAGCTGGAACGACCCGGGCACGAAGCGATCCGGCTCGATCACGGCGCGGTATCCGCTCTCCTTCAGGACGACCGACGGATTCTCTGCCACGGAGTCAGCCTAGTCTCCACCCGCGTCTCCACCCGCGGGTGGTGCCGCCGCCGGCCCGCTGTCGCGAGACTCGAAGAGCGCCGGCAGTCCCGGCCCGACGACTTCGAAAGGCACCAGTCCCATGACGCTCCAAATGCTCGGAAACGCGCTCCTCATCATTGTGCTGATCGGGTGGATCGGGTTCCGCCAGCTGACCTGGCATCCCGTCTCCATCGCCCGGATGTGGCGGGTGCCGGCCATCATGGCCCTGGTCGCGATCGTGATGCTCGCCGACACGGTGAAACCGACGTCTCTGACCCCGCTCGACCTGTCGGTCCTGGTCGTCGAGGTCGCCATCTCACTCGGCATCGGTGCCTGGATGGGCGCGATCGCGCACTTCCGCCGCCTGCCGGAGCCGGTCGCCACCGGCCGGGACGGACGCGACCTCGCCACCTACGAGTCGCGCACCGGCGGCTGGGGGCTGATGCTCTGGGTCCTGGTGATCCTGGTACGCATCGGCATCGATGTGGCAGCGGGCATGGCCGGTTCGCATCTGGCCGCCTCCACCGGCGTCATCCTGCTGATGCTCGCCGCCAACCGTGCCGCCCGCACGGTCGTCTTCGCGAGCCGACTCGATCGGCACGCCGCTGTCACAGCATGATGGAGGCGTGAACACTTCGACGTCGCCGAACTGGTTGGCCTTCGCGCTCAACCTGGTCGGCGGTGTCGTCGTCGGCTACTCGCTCATCGTCGATGACACCGAGGGCCGGCCGACCTGGGTGCTCGTCGTCGCCCTCGTCTCGGTCGCAGCGTGGATCGCCCGCGGGATCGTCGTGCTCCTGTCCGGTGCCGGCCGGACCGCCGTCGCACTGAGCGTCGTCGCCGCGCTCGCCGGCGGCCTGGTCGCCGCTCCGACCAACGGGGTCGCGGTGGTGCCGGCAGCGGTGGGGGTGCTCGCGGTCGTCAGTTCGGTCGGCACGCCGATCGTGATCGGCTTCGGGCTCTCGCTGGTGACGATCGCGCTGATCGCAGTAGGAGCGGTGCCGTTCGGCTCGTCCGTCGCCGCGGTGCTGGCGATGATGGGCGGGGTCCTCCTGGCCATGTTCGCCGGGCTAAGCCGCCGGCAGTTCCGGCAGTCGGAGGCGCAGGCCGCCGAACTGCGCGAACAGGAGGTCGCCCTGCGGGAGGAGGCGTCGCGGGTGGCGATCGCGCGGGACCTGCACGACGTGCTCGCCCACAGCCTCGGCGGTCTGGTCATCCAGCTCGATGCCGTGGAGGCCCTGCTCGAGTCGGGCGATGTCGGCGAGGCCGGCAGGAGGGTGACGGATGCCCGGGGCCTGGCAGCCTCGGGGTTGAGCGAGGCCCGCCGTGCCGTCGCGGCGCTGCGCGGCCCGGACGGTGCGCCCGCGGGCGAACCCGTCTCACCCGACGACTTCGCGGCCTCCGTCGCCGAGCTGCTCGCCGCCCACCGGTCGCTCGGAGCCGTCGCCGATCTGACGGTCGCGGGGGAGCCGGTGCCGCTCTCCGATGCTCAGGCCTCCGCCCTGGAACGCGCCCTGCAGGAGGCCTTGAGCAACGCCCGCAAGCACGCGCCCGGCGAGCCGATCCGGGTGGCGCTCGACTGGCTCGCTCCGCAGCGGGGGCAGGACGGCCGGGTGCGCCTCACCGTCTCCAATCCTCTCGCCGACGGAGCGCACCCGTCTCTGGGCCGGACGGGCGGCGGCCACGGTCTCGACGGGATGCGCGAGCGGTTCGCGTCCCTCCCGCTCGGCGGCACGGCTTCGGCCGGCGTCCGCGGCGACCGGTTCGTCGTGACCGCGGAGGCCGCGCTGTGAGCGCCGAGCGGGGTGGCGCCGGGCCGGCGGGTGCCGCCGAGCCGGTCATCCGGGTGGTGGTCGCCGACGATCAGGCGATCATCCGCGACGGTCTGGCGACGGTGCTCTCCCTGCTGCCCGACATCGAGATCGTGGGGGAGGCGGCCGACGGCGAGCAGGCGGTCGCGCTCGCCGTGGCGGAGCATCCGGATGTCGTGCTCATGGATCTCCGGATGCCCGTGCTCGACGGTGTCGGAGCGACCGAGCGCATCGTCCGCGAAGTGCCGGGCACGGCGATCCTCGTGCTCACGACCTTCGCCGACGACGACTCGATCCTCGGAGCGCTCCGCGCCGGGGCCCGCGGCTACCTCACCAAGGATGCCGGCCGCGCCGAGCTGGCCGCCGCCGTGCGGGCCGTCGCCCGCGGCCAGTCGACCTTCGCGCCCGAAGTCGGCGCCCTGCTCGTGAGCAGTCTCACCTCCGTCGCAGTCCACCCGCCGACGACGCCCGCGGATGCCCTGGTCGGGCGGTTCCCGCAGTTGACCCCGCGCGAGGCCGACGTGCTCTCGCTGGTCGGCGACGGCCTGAGCAACGGCGAGATCGCCGCGACTCTCTTCGTCAGCGTCGCCACGGTCAAGACCCACATCAACGCGATCTTCGCCAAGCTGGCCGTGCGCGACCGGGCTCAGGCCATCGCACTCGTCCGCTCCTAGGCCGAGCGCTCGTGTCGGGCGGCGCGCTCAGGAGGCACGAGCGCAGCGCATGAGAGCACTGTGCGAGCACGGTGCGTGTCGGCAGCGAATCGCCGGCGGGCGATGGTGCAGGAGAGCCGGGCGGGGGATGATCGGGGAATGGCGCAACGTGTGTTGGTGACCGGCGGTTCCGGGTTCGTGGGGGCGCATTGCGTTCTCGCGCTGTTGCAGGCGGGCTATGAGGTGCGCACGACCATCCGGACCCCGGCCCGCGCCGCGGACGTGCGGTCGCAGCTCGCGACCGGCGGCCTCGACGACGCCGGCGACGCGCTCACGTTCGCGGTGGCCGACCTGACCTCTGACGACGGCTGGGCGGAGGCGGTGGCCGGCTGCGACTCCGTGCTGCACGTGGCCTCCCCGTTCCCGACGATGCAGCCGAAGGACGAGAACGAGCTCATCGTGCCGGCCCGCGAGGGAGCGCTGCGCGTGCTCCGGGCGGCTCGGGATGCCCGGGTGAAGCGCGTGGTGCTCACCTCGTCGTTCGCCGCGATCGGCTACGGGCACCCGCCGACCGAGCGGACCTTCACCGAGGAGGACTGGACCGACCTCGGCAGCGGCATCCCGGTGAGCGCGTACGTGAAGTCGAAGACGCTCGCCGAGCGCGCGGCGTGGGACTTCATCGCCCGCGAGGGGAACGGGCTCGAACTGGCGACGGTGAACCCGGTGGGCATCCTGGGCCCTGCGCTCGGCCGCGACTACTCGTCATCGGTGCAGCTCGTCAAGTCGATCGTGGACGGCCGGCTCCCGCGCCTGCCGCGCGTCTCGTTCGGCATCGTCGACGTGCGCGACGTCGCGTCGCTGCACCTGCTGGCGATGACGCGTCCCGAAGCGGCGGGGGAGCGGTTCCTCGCGATCGCCTGCGACGTGATGAGCGCGCCCGAGGTCGCCCTGCTGATCCGCGGGCACCTCGGCACCGCCGGCCAGAGGATCACCACCAAGGTCATGCCCGACTGGGTGCTGAAGTCGCTGGCGCCGTTCAGCCGCACCGTCCGGGGAGCGCTTCCCGACATCGGGGCGGTCCGCCGGGCATCCGGAGCCAAGGCCCAGCGGATGCTCGGCTGGTCGCCGCGCTCTCGCGAGGACGCGATCTTCGGGACCGTCGACTCCCTCGCCGCCCAGTCGCGGCAGGGGGCCTGACCGCGCCTGACCGGGGATTTTGCACGGGAACAGCGAGTCGGCGACGGAGGAATAACCGGGAAGAAGTTGGGGTTATACAGGAGTCGGCGCGCATGGTCAAGAAAATAACTGGACACGGCGCGTCAATTTGACATATAGTGGTTCTTTGCGCTCCCTGACAAACATCTGCCTTCATATTGCGGTCGGCTCTGCTATTCGGATGTGCGCGCCTGGGCTCCAGAAGGAGTCAGATAGGCGCCGACACGCATCCCTGGGAGTTCTCGTTCACACACACTACTCACTGGACCGACAGTAACTGAGGCCCGACGGGGCCCACGGAGGTTATTTCCTTGGCTGCTGCGCGCAACGCAACCAATAACGACAAGACACCCAAGAACGGACGAAACGCATCTCGTCTCTCGTTCGCAAAGATCACAGACACCCTCACCGTTCCCGACCTGCTCGCACTGCAGACCGAGAGCTTCGACTGGCTCGTCGGAAACGACGCCTGGAAGGCTCGCGTCGCCGAGGCTGAAGCTCAGGGTCGTCAGGACCTGCCCGGAAACACGGGTCTCGAGGAGATCTTCGAAGAGATCTCTCCCATCGAAGACCTCGGTGAGACGATGCAGCTCTCCTTCACGAACCCCTTCCTCGAAGAGAAGAAGTACTCGATCGACGAGTGCAAGGAGAAGGGCAAGACCTACTCCGCTCCTCTCTACGTCGAGGCCGAGTTCATGAATCACCTCACCGGTGAGATCAAGACGCAGACCGTCTTCATGGGCGACTTCCCCCTCATGACCGAGAAGGGCACCTTCGTCATCAACGGCACCGAGCGTGTCGTGGTGTCGCAGCTCGTCCGCAGCCCGGGCGTCTACTTCGAGCGCACGCCCGAGAAGACGTCGGACAAGGACATCTACTCGGCTCGCATCATCCCGAGCCGCGGTGCCTGGCTCGAGTTCGAGATCGACAAGCGCGACCAGGTCGGCGTTCGCATCGACCGCAAGCGCAAGCAGTCCGTCACCGTGTTCCTCAAGGCACTCGGTCTGACGAGCGAGGAGATCCTCTCCGAGTTCAAGGGCTACCAGTCGATCGAGCTCACCCTCGAGAAGGACGCCATCCTCACGAAGGAAGAGGCGCTCAAGGACATCTACCGCAAGCTGCGTCCGGGCGAGCAGGTCGCTGCCGAGGCTGCGCGTGCGCTCCTCGACAACTTCTACTTCAACCCCAAGCGGTACGACCTGGCGAAGGTCGGTCGCTACAAGATCAACCGCAAGCTCGGTATCGACGCCCCGCTGACCGACTCGGTCCTGACCGTGAGCGACATCATCGCCACGATCAAGTACCTCGTCGCGCTGCACGACAACCAGACCACGTTCTCGGGTGTCCGCGATGGCAAGGCCGTCGAGATCCGTCTCGACGTCGACGACATCGACCACTTCGGCAACCGTCGCATCCGTGCCGTCGGCGAGCTCATCCAGAACCAGGTCCGCACCGGTCTGTCGCGCATGGAGCGCGTCGTCCGCGAGCGCATGACCACGCAGGACATCGAGGCGATCACGCCGCAGACCCTGATCAACGTGCGCCCCGTCGTCGCCGCGATCAAGGAGTTCTTCGGAACCAGCCAGCTGTCGCAGTTCATGGACCAGAACAACCCGCTCGCGGGTCTGACGCACAAGCGCCGCCTCTCGGCCCTCGGCCCGGGTGGTCTGAGCCGTGAGCGCGCCGGCGTCGAGGTCCGTGACGTCCACCCGTCGCACTACGGCCGCATGTGCCCGATCGAGACCCCGGAAGGCCCGAACATCGGCCTGATCGGTTCGCTCGCATCGTTCGCGCGGATCAACTCGTTCGGTTTCATCGAGACCCCGTACCGTCGCGTCGTCAAGGGCAAGGTCACCGAGACCATCGACTACCTCACGGCGAGCGAGGAGGACGACTTCATCGTCGCCCAGGCCAACGCTCCGCTGACCGCTGACAGCCACTTCGCAGAAGACCGCGTCCTGGCCCGTCAGAAGGGCGGCGAGGTCGACCTGGTCCCCGCCGAGGAGATCGGCTACATGGATGTCTCGCCGCGCCAGATGGTGTCGGTTGCGACCTCGCTGATCCCGTTCCTCGAGCACGACGACGCCAACCGCGCTCTCATGGGTGCGAACATGCAGCGCCAGGCGGTGCCGCTCGTCCGCAGCGAGAGCCCGCTGGTCGGAACCGGTATGGAGGGCTACGCAGCCATCGACGCCGGCGACGTGCTCATCAACGACAAGGCCGGTGTGGTCTCCGAGGTCTCGGCAGACGCCGTCACCATCCAGCTCGACGAGGGCGGGACGAAGACCTACTACCTGCGCAAGTTCGACCGCTCCAACCAGGGCACGTCGTACAACCACCGCGTGATCGTCAGCGAAGGCGACCGGATCGAGGAGGGTGAGGTCATCGCCGATGGCCCCGCCACCGAGAACGGCGAGCTCGCACTCGGAAAGAACCTGCTCGTGGCGTTCATGCCGTGGGAGGGTCACAACTACGAGGACGCGATCATCCTCAGCCAGAACCTGGTGAAGGACGACACCCTCTCCTCGATCCACATCGAGGAGTACGAGGTGGATGCCCGCGACACCAAGCTGGGCAAGGAAGAGATCACCCGAGACCTGCCGAACGTCAGCCCGGACCTCCTGGCCGACCTCGACGAGCGTGGAATCATCCGCATCGGCGCCGAGGTCCGCCCCGGCGACATCCTCGTCGGCAAGGTCACGCCGAAGGGCGAGACCGAGCTGAGCGCCGAGGAGCGTCTGCTCCGCGCGATCTTCAACGAGAAGAGCCGCGAGGTCCGCGACACGTCGCTCAAGGTCCCCCACGGCGAAGAGGGCACCATCATCGGTGTCAAGGTCTTCGACTCGCAGGACGGCGACGACGAGCTCGGCTCGGGCGTCAACCAGCGCGTCGTGGTCTACATCGCCCAGAAGCGCAAGATCACCGCGGGTGACAAGCTCGCCGGCCGCCACGGCAACAAGGGTGTCATCTCCAAGATCCTTCCGGTCGAAGACATGCCCTTCCTCGCCGACGGCACGCCGGTCGACGTCATCCTCAACCCGCTGGGCGTGCCCGGACGAATGAACTTCGGCCAGGTGCTCGAGATCCACCTCGGGTGGATCGCCAAGCAGGGCTGGGAAGTCAAGGGCAAGCCGAAGTGGGCAGCTCGCCTCCCCGAGGCCGCTCACAGCGCCGCCCCGAACACCAAGGTCGCGACCCCGGTGTTCGACGGTGCTGCGGAGGAGGAGATCGCCGGTCTGCTCGACTCGACCACCGTCACCCGTGACGGCGACCGTCTCATCGGTTCCACCGGTAAGACGCAGCTGTTCGACGGTCGTTCGGGAGAGCCGTATCCGGACCCCGTCTCGGTCGGCTACATGTACATCCTGAAGCTGCACCACCTGGTCGACGACAAGATCCACGCGCGTTCGACCGGTCCGTACTCGATGATCACCCAGCAGCCGCTCGGTGGTAAGGCGCAGTTCGGTGGACAGCGATTCGGTGAGATGGAGGTGTGGGCACTCGAGGCGTATGGCGCCGCGTATGCACTGCAGGAGCTCCTGACCATCAAGTCGGATGACATTCTCGGCCGCGTGAAGGTCTACGAGGCCATCGTCAAGGGTGAGAACATCCAGGAGCCGGGCATCCCGGAGTCCTTCAAGGTGCTCATCAAGGAAATGCAGTCGCTCTGCCTGAACGTCGAGGTCCTCTCGGCCGACGGCCAGACGGTCAGCCTGCGCGACGCGGACGACGAAGCGTTCCGTGCCGCTGAAGAGCTCGGCATCAACATTTCCTCGCGCTTCGAGTCTTCGTCCATCGACGAGATTTGAGCCAGACCATTACTGACGAAACTTTTTCCAAGAAAGAGGGAAAATTGCTCGACGCAACAACTTTTGATGAGCTGCGTATTGGCCTGGCCACCGCTGACGACATCCGTCGCTGGTCCTACGGTGAGGTCAAGAAGCCCGAGACGATCAACTACCGCACCCTGAAGCCCGAGAAGGATGGTCTGTTCGGTGAGCAGATCTTCGGCCCGAGCCGTGACTGGGAGTGTTCGTGCGGCAAGTACAAGCGTGTCCGATTCAAGGGCATCGTCTGTGAGCGCTGTGGCGTGGAGGTCACCAAGTCCTCCGTGCGCCGCGAGCGCATGGGCCACATCGAGCTCGCCGCTCCCGTGACCCACATCTGGTACTTCAAGGGTGTCCCCAGCCGTCTCGGCTACCTGCTCGACATGGCGCCGAAGGACCTCGAGAAGGTCATCTACTTCGCCGCCTACATGGTGATCGAGGTGGATGAGGAGGGCCGTCACGCCGACATGCCCGGCCTTGAGAACGAGCTGCGTCTCGAGATCAAGACCCTCTCCGACCAGCGCGACAGCCGCATCGCCGACCGTCTCCAGCGTCTCGAGACCGATCTCGCCGCGCTCGAGGAGGAAGGCGCCAAGGCCGACCAGAAGCGTCGCGTCAAGGACACGGCCGAGAAGGAAATGGGCCAGATCCGCAAGTCCTACGACGAGGACATCGCCCGTCTCGAGCGTGTGTGGGAGTCCTTCCGCACCCTCAAGGTCGGCGACCTCAAGCCGGAGGACGCGGACTTCAACGAGCTCGTCGACCGTTTCGGCCTGTACTTCGAGGCCTACATGGGCGCCGAGGCGATCAAGCGTCGCCTGCTGGCGTTCGACCTGGCCGCCGAAGCCGAGCTTCTGCGCGACCAGATCGCGAACGGCAAGGGACAGAAGAAGATCCGCGCGATCAAGCGTCTGCGCGTCGTCTCCTCGTTCCTCGCCACCGGCAACTCGCCGGCCGCGATGGTGCTCGACGTCGTCCCGGTGATCCCGCCGGAGCTGCGCCCGATGGTGCAGCTCGACGGTGGCCGCTTCGCGACGAGCGACCTGAACGACCTGTACCGCCGCGTGATCAACCGCAACAACCGTCTGCGCCGCCTGCTCGACCTCGGGGCTCCCGAGATCATCGTGAACAACGAGAAGCGCATGCTGCAGGAGGCCGTCGACGCGCTGTTCGACAACGGCCGCCGCGGCCGCCCCGTGACGGGTACCGGCAACCGCGCCCTGAAGTCCCTGAGCGACATGCTCAAGGGAAAGCAGGGTCGTTTCCGCCAGAACCTGCTCGGAAAGCGCGTGGACTACTCGGGCCGTTCGGTCATCATCGTGGGTCCGCAGCTCAAGCTGCACCAGTGCGGTCTGCCCAAGCAGATGGCTCTGGAGCTGTTCAAGCCGTTCGTGATCAAGCGCCTGATCGACCTGAGCCACGCTCAGAACATCAAGGCCGCCAAGCGCATGGTGGAGCGTTCGCGCCCGCAGGTGTGGGACGTGCTCGAGGAGATCATCCGCGAGCGCCCCGTTCTGCTGAACCGCGCACCCACCCTGCACCGCCTCGGCATCCAGGCCTTCGAGCCTCAGCTCGTGGAGGGCAAGGCCATCCAGCTGCACCCGCTCGTCTGTGCTGCGTTCAACGCGGACTTCGACGGCGACCAGATGGCTGTCCACCTTCCGCTGTCGGTCGAGGCCCAGGCAGAGGCGCGCATCCTGATGCTCGCTTCGAACAACATCCTGAAGCCGTCCGACGGCCGCCCGGTGACCCTGCCCACCCAGGACATGATCATCGGTCTGCACCACCTCACCACCATCCGTGAGGGTGCCGAGGGTGAAGGCCGCGCGTTCTCGTCGGTGTCCGAGGCGATCCTCGCCAAGGACCAGGGTTCGCTGCACCTCAACTCCAAGGTGAAGATCCGTCTGCAGGACTACGTTCCTTCGGATGCGGCCGACACCGGCGTCGAGGGCGTCACCGCCATCGTCGAGACGACCCTCGGTCGCGCCCTCTTCAACGAGGCGCTGCCGGCGGACTACCCGTACGTCGAAGAGGTCGCGGACAAGGGCGTCATCTCCGGCATCGTGAACGCTCTCGCCGAGCGTTACCCGAAGGTGGAGGTCGCCGCGACCCTCGACCGGATCAAGGACGCCGGTTTCTACTGGGCGACCCGTTCCGGTGTGACCGTCGCGCTGAGCGACATCCTCACGCCGCCGAACAAGCCGCAGATCGTGGCCGGCTACGAGAAGAAGGCCGCCAAGGTCACCGCCGAGTTCGAGAAGGGTCTCACGACCGACCTCGAGCGTCGTCAGGAACTGGTGAAGATCTGGACCGAAGCGACCAACGAGGTCGCCGAGGCCATGCGCGCCAACTTCCCGGCCGACAACACCATCAACCGGATGGTCACGTCGGGCGCCCGTGGTAACTGGCTGCAGGTGCGCAACATCGCCGGTATGCGAGGGCTCGTGAACAACCCGAAGGGTGAGATCATCCCCCGTCCGATCATTTCCTCGTACCGCGAGGGTCTGTCGGTGGCGGAGTACTTCATCGCGACGCACGGTGCCCGTAAGGGTCTGGCCGACACGGCCCTCCGTACCGCCGACTCGGGCTACCTGACCCGTCGTCTGGTGGACGTCTCGCAGGACGTCATCATCCGTGAGGACGACTGCGGCACCACCAAGGGCCTCGATCTGCCGATCGCAGCCCCGGGTGCCGACGGAGTGCTCGTCCGCGACGCCAACGTCGAGAACTCGGTGTTCGCCCGTACCCTGGCCTCCGATGCCGTGTCCCCCGAGGGCACCGTCGTGGCGAAGGCCGGCGACGACGTCGGAGACGTGCTCATCGACAAGCTGGTCGCTGCCGGTGTCACCGACATCAAGGTCCGTTCGGTGCTCACCTGTGAGTCCGCGGTCGGTGTCTGTGCTGCCTGCTACGGCCGCTCGCTCGCGACCGGAAAGCTCGTCGACATCGGCGAGGCCGTCGGCATCATCGCGGCCCAGTCGATCGGTGAGCCGGGAACCCAGCTGACCATGCGTACCTTCCACACCGGTGGTTCCGCATCCGCTGACGACATCACGCAGGGTCTGCCCCGCGTGCAGGAGCTCTTCGAGGCCCGTACCCCCAAGGGTGCGTCGCCGATCGCAGAGGCAGCCGGACGCATCACCATCGAGGACACGGAGCGTAGCCGCAAGGTCATCCTGACCCCCGACAGCGGTGACGAGCCGCACGTCTACCCGGTGCTCAAGCGCTCGACCCTCCTCGTCGAGGACGGTCAGCACGTCGAGCTCGGCCAGCAGATCATCGTCGGCGCCGTCGACCCGAAGGAAGTTCTTCGCGTCAAGGGCGTCCGTGAGGTGCAGAAGCACCTCGTCGGTGGTGTGCAGGGCGTCTACCGCTCGCAGGGTGTTCCGATCCACGACAAGCACATCGAGGTCATCGTCCGCCAGATGCTGCGCAAGGTCACCGTCGTCGAGCACGGCGACACCGACCTCCTGCCCGGCGAGCTGGTCGACCGCTCGAAGTACAACGAGCTCAACCGTGCTGCTCTGACCGCCGGGAAGAAGACCGCTTCTGCCCGCCAGGAGGTCATGGGTATCACCAAGGCGTCGCTCGCAACCGAGTCGTGGCTGTCGGCCGCGTCCTTCCAGGAGACCACCCGCGTCCTGACGCAGGCGGCCATGGAGGGCAAGTCCGACCCGCTGATCGGTCTGAAGGAGAACGTGATCATCGGAAAGCTGATCCCGGCCGGTACCGGTCTGGCTCGCTACCGCAACGTCACGGTCGAGGCCACCGAGGAGGCGAAGGCGGAGCGTTACCCGAACCGCATCTTCGCCGACGACTCGGCCTTCAGCGAGAACGACCTGAGCTTCGTCGACTTCGACAGCTTCAGTTCGGACGACTACACCCCCGGAACCTACAACTAAGCGTTCCGCACGACGGACGGCCCCCGGTGCTTCGGCACCGGGGGCCGTCCTCGTTAAGGGTCGGGACGTCGTGCGCCGCGATGCGAGAATGGGAGCATGTGGCGGCAGCTTCTCGAATACACGGACACCATCGGACGCGCGATGGTCGGTGTCGCGGGAGTGCTGCTCGTCGTCGCCGTGCTGAGTTTCGTCGCCGGCATCGTGCAGGCCTCGACCGGTCACGCCGCCGCCACCCTGCCGTTCTGGCTCACCACGATGGGCTGCGCCATCATCGCCGGCATCCTCGTGTACCTCGCGAGCCGGCGCGGCGACTTCCGGCGCCGCTGACCCGGGGGCGGCTCGCCGCCCACTTGCGCCATAGCACACCTGACCCCCGCAAGCGTGGCACCACTACGCGGGTCTGTTGTCCACGGGACTCCTGCGAATAGTGTGACAACGCTTCACCCCGACCGAAGCACCGAGTGCCCCGGCACTCACATCGCCGCACTCTGCCGAGGAACCCGAACCTCTCCGGCAGCGTCCTTGAACAAGGAGGCATCCGTGGCGTCAATGACGGAGATCCTGATTCTCCATGGCCATCTGCCGATCGAGTACCTGGACTCGGTCACGAGCGAGCCCGCAGCCGACGAGGCCGCCGTGCGCTTCCTGCTCGAACGCGGCGCCATCAGCGAACTTCAGCTCACCAAAGCCCGAGCCGCCCAGGCGGGCCTCCCGTTCGTCGAGCTCGTCGACTACGCCGTCGACCGCACGGCCGTCGCCCTGATCAGCGGAGCCATCTGCCGCCGCCACTCGGTGCTGCCGATCGCGGTGACCGACGGCACGCTCATCCTGGCCATGTCCGACCCCGGCAACGTGTTCGCCGTCGACGACGTGCGAGCAGCGGCCCGGATGCGCGTCGCGCCCGTCGTCGCAGAGCAGTCCGACCTGCTTGCAGCCATCGACCGGTACATCCGCGCCGACGACGAGCTCAGCGACCTCACGACGACGCTCGAAGAGGAGAACGCCCCCGCCGACGACCTGTCGTCGAGCATCGGCGACGCCTCCGAGGACGACGCGCCGATCGTTCGCTTCGTGAACCTGCTGGTCAGTCAGGCGATCCAGGACCACGCCTCCGACATCCACATCGAGCCCGCAGAGCACGACGTGCGGGTGCGCTACCGCATCGACGGTGTGCTCCACGCCATGCAGAGCGCTCCGAAGAGCATCCAGAACGGTGTCATCTCGCGTCTGAAGATCATGAGCGACATCGACATCGCCGAGCGCCGCAAACCGCAGGACGGCCGCATGTCGGTCGTGCACGGCGGTCGCCAGATCGACCTGCGCGTCGCCACCCTGCCGACGGTGTGGGGCGAGAAGGTCGTCATGCGAATCCTCGACAACACCAACACCGGCATGACGCTGCGCGACCTCAACCTGCTCGAGCGCAACGCCGAGACGTACAAGAAGTCGTACTCCAAGCCCTACGGGATGATCCTGGTCACCGGTCCGACCGGGTCCGGCAAGTCGACCACCCTCTACACGACGCTCAACGCGGTCGCCCGCCCCGAGATCAACGTGATCACGGTCGAAGACCCCGTCGAGTACCGGATGCCCGGGATCAACCAGGTGCAGGTGAATCCCAAGGCCGGCCTCACCTTCGCCAGCGCGCTGCGCTCCATCCTGCGAAGCGACCCGGATGTCGTGCTCCTCGGTGAGATCCGCGACCACGAGACCGCCCAGATCGCCATCGAGGCGTCGCTCACCGGCCACCTCGTGCTCTCGACCCTGCACACCAACGACGCGCCGAGCGCGGTCACCCGCCTCACCGAGATGGAGATCGAGCCGTTCCTGGTCGGCTCGGCGCTCGACTGCGTGGTCGCCCAGCGACTCGCACGCCGACTCTGCGATCGCTGCAAGCAGCCTGCCCAGTACACGGCCGACGACCTGCGCGCACTCCGCTTCGGCGTTCAGCCGGACGAGCAGCCGCCCGTCGTCTACGCACCCGTCGGCTGCGCCACGTGCTCGAACACGGGCTACCGCGGTCGCATCGCCGTGCACGAGGTGATGGCAGTGAGCGAGGAGATCGAACGTCTCGCCGTCGCCAGGGCCTCGAGCGCCGAGATCGGCCGCGCCGCGCGGGAGCAGGGGATGCTCACCCTGCGCGAGGACGGCTGGGAGAAAGCCAAGCTCGGACTGACGTCCGTCGAAGAGATCTTGAGGGTGGTCGCTTAGTGAATGAATCAGAGTGGGGAGAGCCCATGAGCCAGCCGATCTACGAGATCCCGGTGACTCCGCCCGGCCAGGACGCCGACGGCTGGCATCCGGGCACTCCGGTGCCACTGCCGGAGACGTCCGTGGGGGCGCCGCCGTCGGCGTTCGATGCGCTGCTCGGGCTGACGCCGCCTAGCGCTCCTCCGGTCGCTCCTCCCGTGTTCGACGGGCCGCAGCCGATGGCTCCGGTGTTCGACGTGTCGCCGCCGGTCGCCGCCCCCGTCTTCGACGTGCCGCCGCCGATCGCGGCTGCCCCGATCGCGGCTGTGGCGCCTGTCTCGGCCGTGCCGCCGGTGATCGGCGCCCCGCCCGCGACCCTGCCGCTCCCGATGGCCGCACCGGTGGGCTTTCCGCCTCCCGTCACCGAACCGATCCCGGCGCCGGCGCCGGCCGCTGTGCCCGTCGCATCGGCTCCCGTCTTCGCACCGCCGGCATCCTGGTCTCTCACATCCGAGCAGACCCTACCCGCCGCTCAACGCCTCGTGCCCGCGGGCCGCCGCGCCGCCGAGCCCGCGCCGGAGCCGATGTCGGACGCCGCCGCTCATCCGCGGGAGCCGGAACCCATCGACGAGAAGCTCACCACGGCCGAGCGTGAGGCGCTCGAGCGTGCCGACCGCGAGCTCGTCGCCGCGCTGCACGAAGTCGTCTACCAGCGGGCATCCGACCTGCACATCACTGTGGGAGCCCCGCCGACCATCCGCGTCGACGGTGCCCTGCGCCCCGCCGCCGGCACCGAGCCGTGGAACAACGACCGCACCATGAAGGCCCTCACGAGCCTGCTCAGCGAGCGCCAGCTCGAGATCTTCCAGCGCGAGCTCGAGCTGGACTTCGCCTTCACGGTCTCGGCGAACGCCCGTTTCCGTGTGAACTTCTACCAGCAGCGCGGATCGGTGGGTGCGGCCTTCCGTCTCATCCCGACCGAGATCAAGCAGCTCAAAGAGCTCGGCATCCCCGAGAGCATCGGCGGCTTCTCGCAGCTTCCTCGTGGTCTCGTGCTGGTGACCGGCCCGACCGGTTCGGGCAAGTCGACGACGCTCGCCGCGCTGGTCGACCTGGTCAACAGCACCCGCGCCGACCACATCGTGACGGTCGAGGACCCGATCGAGTTCATGCACGTGCACAAGATGGCGATCGTCAACCAGCGCGAGGTCGGCCACGACACGCACAGCTTCAACAACGCCCTCAAGCACGTGCTGCGCCAGGACCCGGATGTCATCCTCATCGGCGAGCTCCGCGACCTCGAGACCATCTCGGTGGCCCTCACCGCCGCCGAGACCGGCCACCTCGTCTTCGCCACGCTGCACACCCAGGATGCCGCCCAGACCATCGACCGTGTGATCGACGTCTTCCCGCCGCACCAGCAGGATCAGGTGCGCGCGCAGCTGGCCGGAACCCTCCAGGGCGTCGTCTGCCAGACCCTCGTCAAGCGCGCAAACGGCCGAGGCCGCGCTGTCGCCACCGAGGTCCTGATGATGACCCCGGCTATCGCCAACCTCATCCGCGAGGGCAAGACCTACCAGATCGCCTCGATGATGCAGGCCGGCCGCGACTCAGGGATGCACACCATGGACCAGCACCTGGCCGACCTGGTCAACAGCGGCATCATCACGCGCAAGGCGGCCCTCGAGAAGGCGCACGACGTCGAGGGCATCCACCGGCTCATCCAGCGCGTCGAGTCGCCCACAGAGGCGTCTGCGCGCGCGATCGCCGCCAGCGGGCCCGACTTCGGAGACAACTTCTCCGGGATGGTGAGGTAATCGTGGCAGGTGCAACCGCGTACGCGTACAAGGGACGCGACGCCGCAGGCAAGATCGTCAAGGGGCGGGTGGATGCCCCCGGAGAGGCCGCGGTGGCCTCGCGATTGCGAACCATGGGTCTGTCCCCGATCTCGATCGAAGAGGCGCCGGAAGGCACCGGACTGAACCGCGAGATCAGCATCGGGTTCGGCAGCGGGGTGAAGCTCAAGGACCTCGCGATCATGAGCCGTCAGATGGCGACCATGATCGGTTCCGGGCTCTCGTTGCTCCGAACACTGAACATCATCGCCGAGCAGACCGAGAACAAGAAGCTCGCGACGATCATGGGCCACTTGCGCGATGAAGTCGAGACGGGGGTCTCGATCTCGGACGCCATGCGCAAGCACGCTGAGGTGTTCCCTCCGCTCATGATCAATATGGTGCGCGCGGGCGAGACCGGCGGCTTCCTGGATGCCGCCCTCGAAGCGATCGCCACGAACTTCGAGAAGGAGGTCAAGCTCCGCGGCACGATCAAGTCGGCGCTGACCTATCCTGTGATCGTCCTCATCATGTCGCTGGTGGCGGTGGTCGCCATGCTGTTGTTCATCGTGCCGGTCTTCGAGGCCATGTTCAAAGGGTTGGGTGGACAACTGCCCCTGCCGACCATGGTGCTCGTCGAGCTCTCGCACGCGATGGTGTGGGTCGCGCCGGTGCTGATCATCGGCGGAGTCGTGGGCGGCATCTGGTGGTCGCGCAACAAGCACACCGAAAAGGTTCGGATGCGCGTCGACCCGATCAAACTGAAGCTGCCGGTGTTCGGGCCCCTGCTCAAGAAGATCGCAGTCGCCAGATTCAGTCGCAACTTCTCTAACATGATCGGCGCGGGCGTGCCCATTCTGCAGGCCCTCAAGATCGTGGGGGAGACGAGCGGCAACTGGGTGATAGAGAACGCGCTCGTGAAGGTCGCCGATTCCGTGCGACAGGGAGAGTCCATCGCCGCCCCGCTCTCGGAGCAGCCGGTCTTTCCTGCCATGGTGACTCAGATGATCGCCGTGGGGGAGGACTCAGGCTCGCTGGAGACGATGCTCGACAAGATCGCGGACTTCTACGACCAGGAGGTCGAGTCCGCCACCGAACAGCTCACCGCCATGATCGAACCTCTCATGATCGCGTTCCTCGGAGTGGTGATCGGCGGCATGGTCATCGCGCTCTACATGCCCATCTTCCAAATTTCCAGCCTAGTCAAATAGGACCCCCCAACTGGGAGCCGCCTCACCGTTTTCTCCCCCTTACTGGGGTAAAAACTGAGGGAAATTCCCCCCTTTCGTGGGATTCTGCCGGGAGTTTTCTCCCAAATAGCATCAAGCCAACGGACGGGACTCGCCCCATCCGACCCCGCATTCCCGACCGAATGGACACCGCAATGTACTTCCGAATCATGGGCAAGCTGAACGCCCGTCGCAAGGGCCTCCTCGAAGAGAACGAAAAGGGCTTCACGCTCATCGAACTCCTCGTGGTGGTCATCATCATCGGCATCCTCGCCGCGATCGCCATCCCCGTGTACCTCGGCATCCAGGACAACGCGAAGGACTCGGCAGTCAAGTCCGACATCACCAACGGCAAGACCGCGGTGATCGCGTGGATGAACGACAACCCGGGCAAGACCTACGCTGACGCCGGCACCGCGCTGTTCACCGGCACGGGGCTCAATGCCACCAACGCCGCGAAGTACGGGGCGACTCAGAGCACCAACACCACGTCGCTCGCCTTCACGTCGCCCGGCAGCACGTTCTGCATCGTCGGAGTCAGTGCAAGCTCAGGTACCACCAGCTACAACGTCACCGACACCACAGGCGCTCTCAAGGGCGCGACCTGCGGTGTGAACACTCCATAACCCCACTCCCGTGAAAACGGGGCGTCGCGGACTGCGACGCCCCGTTTTCGCAGCAAGACACGATCCACCATCCACCATCCCAACCCGACAAAGGGAGGTGAACCATGAAAGCACTGCGCGCCAGCCTTCGCACCGCACGCGACCCCGAAGCCGGAGTCAGCCTCATCGAAGTGATCGTCGCAATGATGATCTTCGCGATCATCTCCGTCGGCGTCGCGTACGCCCTGCTCTCGTCGTTCGCCATCACCAACGACTCCCGCTCCCGCGCCGTCGCCACCAACCTGGCCGCGCAAGAGATCGACCTCGATCGATCGGCCGCGGACATCTTCGCGCTCCAATCGACGCTCGACACTGCGCCGAAGACCGTGCAAGTGCCAAGCGGCGCCGGCATCACCTACTCGATCGAGCGGGACGTGAGTTGGGTCTACAACTCCGGCAGCGACGTCGACTGCAACGCGTCCGCAGCGAGTTCGCTGCTCTACAAGCGCATCCACGTATCCATCACATGGCCCAAGATGGTCGGCGCCCCCGTCGTCGCGGACACTCTCTTCGCTCCGTCGTCGAAGATCAGCGTGGACACTCTCGGCACTATCCTCGTCTCGACCAAGTCGGCGACCGGCGCTCCGGTGTCAGGCGTATCCGTGTCGGTCTCGCCCAATCCAGGTTCCACACCCGTTGCGACCGACATCATGGGCTGCAGCTACGTCGTCAAGGTGCCGGCCGGTACGTACACGGTCAGCATCTCCAAGGCGGGATTCATCGACCCACTGCAGAAGCTTGCGCCGTCCCGCACCGTGACAGTCACAGCCGGAACCAGCACCTCGGCCGGCTTCACCTACGATCAGGCGGGAACGGTCGGTCTGACGTATCCCAGCGGGGGTGTCCAGATCCCCAACAATCTGATTGACACATTCTCGAGCTCGAACGGTGTGTATAGCAGCCCGGCGACCACCCCGAGCTCACTCCAACTTTTTCCGTCCACGCAATACGACGCTTTCGCCGGCGCGTTCGTGGCGAAGACCGACACCAACGCCGGCTGCATCTCTCCGGACTCCGGTCAGTGGCCCGACACGACCGACGGCCTTGGCCACACCCTCAGCGCGCCTGCGCCGCAGACGATCTCCTTCGATGCCGGGGCGAACATTTCGGCGCAACGATTCCCCATGGGCACCGTCACCGTGACGAATGTCGCGGGCACCCTGAACAACCTGTTCCTCGTTGCGACGAGCGCTGCGCCGTTCGTGGCCGGGGACCCCGGCTGCACGGGCAAGCCGCAGTCGTTGGCGTTCACTACGACGCTCGGAAAATCGAAGGGCAGTAATCTCACGCTGGCGCTGCCGTACGGCGCCTGGACGCTCGCATGGGGAACGAGTGCGAACCCGACAACGGTCGTTCCCTCTTCGAATCTGTCAGCTCCGAGCGGTGCGACAGGAACGAAGATCGGACTGGCCGGGGCTTTCACTCTCGACCCGCGGGTGGTGGTCCCGTGAGCATCCGCGGCCGCTGGGGCCGGTTGCGCGACGACGAAGCCGGCATCAGCCTCATCGAGTGGATCGTCGCGATGTTCGTCTTCGGCATAGTCATCACGCTCATCGCGAATCTCTACGTGAGCACAGTCAATGCTCTCGGCACCGCGCAGAACACCAACCAGAACACCCGCTCGGCGACCAATGCGATGAACGAGGCGGCTCGCATGGTCCGCGCCGGCACCGACAACCCCATTCTGGGCACTGGAGTCGGAACACCACCTCCGAACGACCCGGCGTTCGTCTATGCGCGGAACGAATCCGTCCTCTTCTACGCCTTCATCAACCTGACGGGCACCGCACAGAAGCCGATCATGGTGCGTCTGCGCGTCGAATCGGGCACTCGGAAGTTCACCGAGACCATCTGGCCCGCGACCGACCTGGGCAACGGCTACTGGTCATTTCCATCCGAGTCCACAGCGCCTCAGTCGACGCGCATCCTTGCCGACGCGATTGCCACACGGGGTACAGGCAAGCCGTGGACCTTCACCTACCTCGACGCGACCAATACTCCGATTGCGATGTCGTCGGCGACGGTGGCGACGGGCGAGATCACCAGCGCGGCGGCTCGTGCCACGATCGCGTCCGTTCAGGTCACGCTCACCGTGCAGTCCAGCCTGACGGACGCCACTCACACTGTCACCTTGCAGAACACGGTCGGCCTACCCAACCTCGGACTGAACAGGACGATCTCATGATGACCCGTATCGCAGGTTGGTTCCGGGCGATCCGCGATGGGCGCGATGACGGCATGGCCCTCATCACCGTGGTCATCTTCGGAACGGTCCTGGTGATGCTCGTAGCGACCGCGGCGGCCTTCGCTTCGAGCGGCGCGATCAACTCGCGCACCCAGGACGACTGGAACGCTGCGATGTCGGCCGCGTATGCCGGCGTCGAGGATTACAAGAGCCGCCTCGCCAACGACACCACCTACGTGCAGTACCGCAATTCCGCGTCGACGTTCAGTGCGAGCAGTACGGGCGGCCTCCCTCCGACGACCAATCCGGCATTCGGCGTGGGGACGGGCGGCAGCTGGGCTAATGTCTCCTCGGGAACCCCCGGCACCCTCACCCGATCGTATTTCCGGTACGAGGTCGACAACTCACAGTATTCCGCGTCCGGCACAGTGAAGCTCCGCTCTACGGGCAAGGTCGGCAACGAAGTTCGGTCGATCGTCGTGAATGTGCGCCAGCAAGGCTTCATCGACTTCCTCTACTTCACCGACTTCGAAGTGAAGGATCCAGCGCAGTCCAGCCTGGCTTGCAACACCTCGAGCGGTAAGCCCAACTACGCCTGGTTCTACTCGACCAACGTTCACGACAGCGACTGTACCGAGATCCAATTCGGCCCCAATGACGTCATCAACGGGCCGTTGCACTCGAATGACACCCTGTTGATCTGCGGCGCGACCTTCATCGGGCCCGTCACGACGTCGAATCCGAAGAGTCCCTTCTACAGGAAGGTCAGCGGCTGCAACAACCCGACGTGGAGCACCATGTACGGGCCCCCAACGCTGGACGCGACGATCGGCATGCCGCAGACCAACCTCCAGATGAAATCGGAGACTCGGACCGACCTCGATTCGGTCAAACGGCCCGGTTGCCTGTACACGGGCCCAACGGTCATCACCTTCCTCACAGGCGGCAAGATGAACGTCAAGTCGCCGTTCAGTAAATGGATGCAGGTCCACGGCGACCCGCCGACCGGAGGGGATCCCGCGCCGATGTGCGGCACGGCAGGCAACGTTGCGAACGGCCTCGGCTCCAAGGCTGGAGCGACCATCGACGTCATCCCGCAGAACCTGATCTACGTTCAGGATGTCCCGAGCACCTCGGATCCCAACGCCACGGCCGTCGGGACCTGGCCGGCCAACTTCACCTGCCTCAACACGACGAGCAAGACCGGCTGGCAGATCGACACGACCCGCTTCCCGCTGGCGACGGAGACGGTGCCCTCCGCGTCCCCCTCGCACTACGGCTGTCGCAGCGGCGATGTGTACGTGCAAGGAGTGGAGCACGGGCAAGTCACCGTCGCGGCCCAGAACTACGTGTACATCACGGGAGACATCACGTACCAGGACAAGACCAAGGACATGCTGGGGATCGTGGGAAACAACGCGGTGTGGGTATGGAATCCGTTCAATGACACCACTCCGCTTCTCGCAAAGGACCGCACGATCTACGCCGCCATCCTCTCCGTTGGCCACACCTTCATGGTGCAGAACTACGACCAGGGGAACTCGAGCGGCCGCGGCTCTCTGAACATCTACGGCGCGATCGCTCAGGAGTTCCGTGGGACGGTGGGTACCGCCGGCGGTCAGGGGTACATCAAGAACTACAATTATGACTCACGGTTCAAGTACACGGCGCCCCCGAAGTTCCTGTCACCGGTGTCCACGACCTATGGCGTCAGCACCTTGGTGGAGGTACCGAAAGCCTTCAAGGCGGACGGGAGCGTGGCCGGATGACCATTGAACAGAGTGGGTTCTGGCTCGTCGCGCTCGCCGCCGTAGGCGGGATCCTGGGTCTCGCGATCGGATCGTTCCTCAATGTCGTCGCCTATCGTGTTCCGGCAGGACTGTCCGTGGTGTCCCCGCCCAGCGCCTGCCCCGACTGCGGGACGGAGATCCGCCCGTATGACAACATCCCCGTGATCTCGTGGCTCGTCCTCCGTGGTCGCTGTCGCGATTGCCGTGGACGCATCAGCGCCCGCTATCCCGTCGTGGAGGCGATCACGGGAGTGTTCTTCGTGTTCGTGGCGGTTGGCTTCGTGCCGGCTGTCGAGGCGGCAGCCGCACCTGCAGCGCTCGTGGGAGCGGCCCTCGAACTCATCGCCTTCCTCTATCTCGCGGCGATTAGCGTCGCTCTGGCAGCTATCGATCTCGACGTCCACACCCTGCCGAACAAGATCGTGCTGCCCGCCTATCTCGTGGGCGGCGGACTCCTGGCCGGTGCCGGACTGTTCACGGGCCGTCTCGACGCTCTTCTGGGAGCGCTCGTCGGTCTCGTCGCGCTCTTCGTCCTCTACCTCGTACTCGCGCTGGCACGACCGGGGGGAATGGGTTTCGGCGACGTCAAGCTGGCCGGAGTTCTCGGTCTGTACCTCGGCTATCTCGGCTGGGGGCCACTGGTTGTCGGCGCCTTCGGCGCGTTCGTGCTCGGTGGACTGTTCGGAATCGCGCTACTCGTCGTGCGACGCGCTCGACGTGGTAGCGGCATCCCTTTCGGACCGTGGATGCTCGCGGGCGCTTGGACAGGGATCTTTTTCGGCGAGACGCTCTGGAACGGCTACCTCGCACTCGTCGGACTCGCGTAGCGGTACAGGGAACAAGGAGGAACACATGGGATCGAGCGTCGTCGGGGTCGACATCGGAAGCGCGGCAATACGCGCGGTCGAGGTGAGCGACCCGGGAAAGCCCAAGCCGACACTTGTGCGCCATCACGAAGTTCTCCTGCCGGAAGGCGCTGTCAGCCGGGGCGAGGTGCTCGAACCGAACACCGTGGCTGCTGCGCTCAAGAGCTTGTGGAGCCAGGGCGGATTCAAGAGCAAGAACGTCGTGCTCGGGATGGGGAACCAGCGGGTGCTGGCCCGCGACCTCACCGTGCCCAAGATGTCTCAGTCACGGATCCGCGAGAGCCTGCCGTTTCATGTTCAGGAGTTGCTCCCCGTGCCCGTCGCGGAGGCACTCCTTGACTTCTACCCCGTATCCGAGTCGATGAGCGACTCCGGACCGGTTGTCAATGGCCTGCTGGTCGCAGCAGTCAAGGACGCTGTGCTCGGAAACGTCAAGGCCACTCAGCTCGCCGGACTCACGACCGTCGACGTCGATCTCATCCCCTTCGCACTCACCCGTGTCCTCGTCGGTCGTGCGAACGCCACAGGCAACGTCGCGCTCATCGAGATCGGCGCAAACACCACCAGCGTCGTCATCGCCGCTGGGGGAGTCCCCCAGTTCGTCCGCATCATCCCGACCGGCGGAGCCGACCTCACGCAGGCTTTGCAGTCGGAGCTCGAAATCGAATTCGGGGAGGCGGAGCGCCTCAAGGCGGCGGTCGGACTGGCGAAGCAGGTCTCGACGATCGAGGAGCATCGCGCGGTCGAAATCATCTACCGCGTGACCAGCGACCTCTTGACCAGCCTGCGCAACACCGTCAGCTATTTCGTGAACACTCACCCGGCGATGCCGGTGGGTGAACTCGTCGTGACCGGAGGAGGGGCTCATCTTCCCGGTCTGATCGATGCGCTGGGTGAGATGACGCGACTGCCTGTCGCGCTGGGAGATCCGTTCCGAACCGTGTCACTTTCGCGTTCCCTCAACGCCGAGGTGCTCCGGCATAGCAGGTCCAGATTAGCCGTCGCCCTCGGGCTGGCACTAGGGAGCGCAGCATGAGCATCACGGTGAGGCGTCCGTCCGATGCCGAAACGGACGAACTCGAGACGCCTGCTACGACGAAGAAGTCGAAGGGCGGGGCGAGACGGGACGGCGCGAAGGCGTTGAAGGCTGGCAAGAAGCCGAAAGGAGTGCCGAAGGAGTCCAAGCCATCGTCGGCGGCGGTGAAGCCGACGACGCCTCGCGGAGAGGTTCTCGTCGTAGGTGGCCAACCGCGCGTCGATCTTCTTCCTCCTGAGGTCCGGGCTGCGCGCAAAGCCAAACGCACGCGGCGGGCACTCGGATACGGAGTCCTCAGCACGGTGATCGTCATGGTTCTGGCAGCCGGCGCTGCCTTCGCCTTCAACGTCGCAGCTCAGGCTCGCATGCTGATTGCCCAGTCGGAGACAGCCTCGATCCTCGCTCAGCAGCAGGAGTTCGTCGTGGTGCGTGCGGTTCAAAGCCAGTTGGGAATCGCGCAGGCGGCCCAGCAGGTCGGCGCCTCGACAGAGATTGACTGGAAGTCCTATCTCAGCCGTGTGCAGGCCACGCTGCCGGGCGATGTCTCGATGCAGAAAGTGACGGTCGACTCCTCGACTCCCCTCGCGATCTACACGCAGGCGACAGCGCCGCTGCAGCCGTCGCGAGTCGCCACACTCACCTTCTCGGCGTCGAGCCCGAACCTCCCGCAGGTGCCGACTTGGCTTCGGTCCCTGGCGAAACTCCCGGGGTACGCCGACGCGACACCCGGGACCATCACGCTGGACAAGACGACGAACCAATACACCGTGAACATCACGATGCATATCAACGATGCGGCGTTCGACAAGCGCTTCCAGCCGAAGGGAAAGTAGCGATGGACAAGACACGTATCTGGATCATCGGAGCGGCGGTTGTGATGGTCGTCATCGTCGCACTGGGATGGGTCGTCGCGATCCAGCCGCAGCTGGACTCGGCGTCCGCAGCCGACACGCAGACCGCGTCGATCGCGAAAACGAATGCACAGAGCGCGGCGGCGCTCGAACAGTTGAAGAAGGACTACAAGAACCTTCCGGCCCTGCAGTCCAAGCTCGCGACTCTGCAGAAATCGGTGCCTTCGGACCAGTCGATCCCGTCGTTCGTCGATGAGCTGTACGGGATCGCAGCGAAGAACGGCCTCACAATCACCAACTGGACCGCCGCTGACGCGCAGGCTTACAAGCCTGTCCAACCGGTGGCCGGGAGCGCTCCGTCTGCGACTCCGTCGCCGTCGGCGACGCCGACCCCGGCTCCGTCCGTAGCACCCACTCCGGCGGTGGCCGGCCCGACCGCGGGCGTCCCTCCGGTGGTCAACTCGCTCATCACTGCCGCGAATTTCGCAGCCGTGCCCGTCACTGTGTCTGTGAACGGACCGTACGCAAACATTCTGGAGTTTCTTCACGGGACGCAGACCGGTGATCGCCTGTTCCTGGTTACGGCCTTCTCATCCGCTCCCTCGACCAGCGGGCCGGGTTTCGACGGTACGGTCAGCGGTCTTATCTACGTACTCACCCAGCCGGAGGCCGCCGCGGCCAAGAAATAGGGAGAGCGCCCGCGCCGAACACCCTCCCTGGACTTCGACCGCCTCGTTGCTACAGTGGGCACCACTGACGGACGCCCGACCGGGCCGATCGAGGAGTGGCACATGAGCAACACGACGCCGGAAGCACCGAACGCAGGTTCGGGCGACGCCGCCGCGCAGGCCGACTCGGCGACGGGCGAGGTGGTCGCGCCCGCGACGGCGCCGGCCGAAACCGCGGCTGCCGCGCCCGCTGCAGCCGCGCCCACCTCTGCGAAGGATGCCGCAGCGGAGCCGCACGACACGGATCCGGGTGTCGTCGACCCGCCGTCCAAGCCTGTCTCCGCACGCGGCCACGTCAACCACCCGGAGGACGGCAGCCCGGCCACCCCGGCCGCCCCGAAGACGCGAGCCTCGGCGAAGTCGCGCACCGCGGCCCCGACGCCGGTCGAACCCGAGCCCGTGGTCACCACGAACGACGATGTCGCCGCCGCCGTCGCGCGCACCAACACCGGCGACGTCGAGGCGACACCTGCTGCTGCCGCCGGATCCGCGACCATCGACACCGCCTCGCCCGCCGAGTCGGCCACCCCGGTGATCGTCGCAGCGGAAGCTGCCACGGCCGCCACGGCAGCCGCTGCAGTCACGCCATCCGCCGCAACGACGGCGACCGCCGCAGCAGCGACGACCGCTCCCGCCGCATCCGCCCCCGAAGCAGCCTGGGCGGCCGGGTCCGCCGCGGCTCCGACCGCCGCGTACGCGCAGCAGGTCACTCCTATTTATGTTCAGCGCCCCGAGCCGCCGAAGAAGAAGAGCAACCGCGGCTTCGGCATCCTGTACGCCCTCGTCGGCACGCTCGCGTTCGCCATCCTCTGGGCGGCCGCGGTGGTCATCGTCGGCAACATCTTCACGCCCGGCGCCGAGCTGGTAGACAACCTGCTCCTCTTCGTCCGCTCGTGGCAGGGGTGGACGCCGGTCGTCGTCTTCTTCGTCGGCATGGTCGTCCTCATCCAGATCCTCAACCGCGCACGCTGGTGGGCGTACATCCTCGGCGGCCTCGTCGTCGCCGTGCTGGTCTACTTCTCCTTCGTCGGCGCCGCTCTGATGGACAACGACATCACCAAGCTCACGCCGAACGAGGCCGGGGTGCTCGTGAGCCGTCTCTGGGTCAACCCGTTCGCCGTGCTCGCCGGCGTGATCGCCCGCGAGGTCACCATCTGGACCGGAGCGTGGCTCGCCGCGCGCGGACGCAAGCTGAAGATCCGCAACGCCGAAGCGCAGGCCGACTACGACCAGCGACTGGCCGACGCACAGAACCAGGCGGTCGCCGCCTACGCCACGCCCGCGCAGAACGGGTACTGATCCACGGAGCGCCATGCGTGACGATCGCGCGTACGCCGCCGCGGTGGCGGCCTTCGCCACGTTCCTCTATCTGGCGATCGTCGTGGCGGCGTTCGGCCTGATCTCCCTCGCCACGAACACCGAGGTGATCGCCGACCCTTCGGTCGGAACGCTGGTCGGGCCGATCATGACCGGTGCGGCCACGCTGACCGTGTTCGCCTGCCTGCTCTCCACCGGGATGCGCGTCCCGGCCGACCAGCAGCGGATCCGGCCTCTCCTCGCGCTCGCCGTCGGGCTCGCCGCCTACTTCGTGTTCGCAGCAGCCGGCGGTATCGCAGGGGCGATCGGCGCCCCGGCCCAGCCGCTCCACTACTTCCTCTTCTTCTTCGCGCAACTGGGCAGTTGGTCCTCCTTCACGGTCGGCATCGCCGCCGTCTTCGTCACGCTCCTCTACCAGCTGGTGCTCGTCGGGCGTTTCCGCCAGCGCGGCCGCCCGCGCTGGCCCTGGGAGAGGGACGACGAGGAATAGCCCGCGGACTGCGAGCACTCAGCCCACGCGCACCTACTCTCCGTATGCTGTTCCGGTGCTCTCGGCGCGCCGGTGAGCCGCGCATCCATTTGACCGCAAAGGTCGCGGGAGCTAAGATTTATCGGGTGTGCGCTCTGTCGCGCGCTCGTTCGGTGCCCAGAAATGGGCACGGCGAGTGAGCTGGCACGTACTCATCCGATGGGCCGGAACAACCGCACGGTAGTTCCACGCCCCCACGGCATATCGATGACCATCACGAACCATTCTGCCCGGTCGTCGATTTTCCCCGAGAATCCAGTCGAACCCTCACGGGCTCAGTCCGGCTCGGAAACAGAAACACCTGTCACCGTGCAGTCCATATAAGGAGAAGTTCAGTGCCAACCATTCAGCAGTTGGTTCGGAAGGGCCGTAGCCCCAAGGTCACGAAGACCAAGGCTCCCGCCCTGAAGTCCAACCCCCAGCAGCGCGGCGTCTGCACCCGCGTCTACACCACCACGCCCAAGAAGCCGAACTCGGCTCTGCGCAAGGTGGCTCGCGTCAAGCTCTCGAACGGTACCGAGGTCACGGCCTACATCCCCGGTGAGGGCCACAACCTGCAGGAGCACTCGATGGTGCTCGTCCGTGGCGGTCGTGTGAAAGACCTCCCCGGTGTCCGTTACAAGATCGTTCGCGGCGCCCTCGACACCCAGGCTGTCAAGAACCGCAAGCAGGCTCGCAGCCGCTACGGCGCGAAGATGGAGAAGAAGTAATGCCTCGCAAGGGACCGGCTCCTAAGCGCCCCGTCGTCGCAGACCCCGTCTACGGCGCCCCGATCGTCAGCCAGCTCGTCAACAAGATCCTGCTCGACGGCAAGAAGGGCATCGCTGAGCGCATCGTCTACGACGCGCTCGAAGGCGTCGCCGCCAAGAACGGCCAGGATGCTGTCGCGACCCTCAAGAAGGCGCTCGACAACGTGCGCCCCACCCTCGAGGTCCGCAGCCGCCGCGTCGGCGGCTCGACCTACCAGGTGCCGGTCGAGGTCAAGCCTCACCGCGCCAACACCCTCGCGCTGCGCTGGCTCACCAGCTACGCCAAGGGTCGTCGTGAGAAGACCATGACCGAGCGTCTGACCAACGAGATCCTGGATGCGTCCAACGGTCTCGGCGCCGCCGTCAAGCGTCGTGAAGACACGCACAAGATGGCCGAGTCGAACAAGGCCTTCGCGCACTACCGCTGGTAACACCGGCTTAGGCAATACAGCGCCGGTCCCGGTTGTTGTACCCCAATGGGGCGCGACACCCGGAACCGGCGCCCCTTCCACTTTCTAATCTTCGGAGGAACCCTGTGGCACAGGACGTGCTCACTGACCTGAACAAGGTCCGCAACATCGGCATCATGGCCCACATCGATGCCGGCAAGACCACTACGACCGAGCGCATCCTGTTCTACACGGGCGTCAACCACAAGATCGGTGAGACGCACGACGGCGCCTCGACGACCGACTGGATGGAGCAGGAGAAGGAGCGCGGCATCACCATCACGTCCGCGGCCGTGACCTGTTTCTGGAACAAGAACCAGATCAACATCATCGACACCCCGGGCCACGTCGACTTCACCGTCGAGGTGGAGCGTTCGCTCCGCGTGCTCGACGGCGCTGTCGCGGTGTTCGACGGCAAGGAGGGCGTCGAGCCCCAGTCCGAGACCGTCTGGCGCCAGGCCGACAAGTACAACGTCCCGCGCATCTGCTTCGTCAACAAGATGGACAAGCTCGGCGCCGACTTCTACTACACGGTCGACACCATCGTCAGCCGCCTGGGCGCGAAGCCGCTCGTGCTGCAGCTGCCGATCGGCTCGGAGTCCAACTTCGAGGGTGTCGTCGACCTCGTCGAGATGCGTGCCCTGACCTGGCGCGGTGACGCCAAGGGTGATGTCCAGATGGGCGCCAAGTACGCCATCGAGGAGATCCCCGCCGACCTCGTCGAGAAGGCGCAGGAGTACCGTCAGGCCCTCCTCGAGACCGTCGCCGAGACCGACGACGCGCTGCTCGAGAAGTACTTCGGCGGTGAGGAGCTCACGGTCGCCGAGGTCAAGGGCGCCATCCGCAAGCTCACCGTCAACAGCGAGATCTACCCGGTGCTCTGCGGCTCGGCCTTCAAGAACCGTGGCGTTCAGCCGATGCTCGACGCCGTGATCGACTACCTCCCGTCGCCGCTCGACGTGCCCGCCATCGAGGCGCACGACCCGCGCGACGAAGAGAAGGTCATCCTGCGTCACGCCGACGCGTCGGAGCCGTTCTCGGCTCTCGCGTTCAAGGTCGCGGTTCACCCGTTCTTCGGTCGTCTCACCTACGTTCGTGTCTACTCCGGTCACGTCAACAGCGGCGCCGGTGTCGTGAACTCGACCAAGGGCAAGAAGGAGCGCATCGGAAAGATCTTCCAGATGCACGCCAACAAGGAGAACCCGGTCGACTTCGTCACCGCGGGCAACATCTACGCCGTGATCGGCCTCAAGGACACCACCACCGGTGACACCCTGTGCGACCCGGACAACCAGGTCGTCCTCGAGTCGATGACGTTCCCGGAGCCCGTGATCGAGGTCGCGATCGAGCCGAAGACCAAGGCCGACCAGGAGAAGCTGGGCACCGCGATCCAGAAGCTCGCCGAAGAGGACCCGACGTTCCGCACCGAGCAGAACCAGGAGACCGGTCAGACCGTCATCAAGGGAATGGGCGAGCTCCACCTCGACATCCTGGTCGACCGCATGAAGCGCGAGTTCAACGTCGAGGCGAACGTCGGCAAGCCCCAGGTGGCCTACCGCGAGACGATCCGCCGCGCCGTCGAGAAGTACGACTACACGCACAAGAAGCAGACCGGTGGTTCTGGCCAGTTCGCCAAGATCCAGATCACGATCGAGCCGATGGACGTCACCCCCGAGACGAGCTACGAGTTCGTGAATGCCGTCTCCGGTGGTCGCGTTCCCCGCGAGTACATCCCGTCGGTCGACCACGGCATCCAGGACGCCATGCAGGTCGGCGTCCTCGCCGGCTTCCCGACGGTGGGCGTCAAGGCGACCCTCGTCGACGGCGCTTCGCACGACGTCGACTCCTCGGAGATGGCGTTCAAGATCGCCGGCTCGATGGCCTACAAAGAGGCCGCGCGCAAGGCGAACCCTGTGCTCCTCGAGCCGCTCATGGCGGTCGAGGTCCGCACGCCGGAAGAGTACATGGGCGATGTGATCGGTGACCTCAACTCACGACGAGGCCAGATCCAGTCGATGGAGGACGCGAGCGGGGTCAAAGTCATCCGCGCGAACGTTCCGCTCTCGGAGATGTTCGGATACATCGGTGACCTGCGGTCGAAGACCTCGGGCCGCGCGGTCTACTCGATGAGCTTCGACAGCTACGCGGAGGTCCCGAAGGCTGTGGCCGACGAGATCGTCCAGAAGAACAAGGGCGAGTAGTAGCAGAGCCCCTGACAGATTTGGGATGCCGGAGCGCTGGCCTACCAGCGTTCCGGTATCCCGGATCGACCAAGTAACATAGGTAAACAATCCCGTAGAGTTGCCGGTCGGAAACCATCGACCGGGGTTTCTACACGAGAGTCCTGAGGAGGACCCAGTGGCTAAGGCCAAGTTCGAGCGGACTAAGCCGCACGTCAACATCGGAACCATCGGTCACGTCGACCACGGAAAGACCACGCTCACGGCGGCTATCTCGAAGGTGCTTGCTGACAAGTACCCGTCGGCCACCAACGTGCAGCGCGACTTCGCGTCGATCGACTCGGCTCCGGAAGAGCGGCAGCGTGGTATCACGATCAACATCTCGCACGTCGAGTACGAGACCCCGAAGCGCCACTACGCGCACGTTGACGCCCCTGGGCACGCCGACTACATCAAGAACATGATCACCGGTGCCGCTCAGATGGACGGCGCGATCCTCGTGGTCGCCGCCACCGACGGCCCGATGGCTCAGACCCGTGAGCACGTTCTGCTCGCCAAGCAGGTCGGCGTTCCGTACCTGCTCGTCGCGCTGAACAAGTCCGACATGGTCGACGACGAGGAGATCCTGGAGCTCGTCGAGCTCGAGGTCCGCGAACTGCTCTCCAGCCAGAACTTCGATGGCGACAACGCCCCCGTCGTGCGCGTCTCGGGCCTCAAGGCGCTCGAGGGCGACGAGAAGTGGGTCGAGTCGATCGTCGAGCTCATGGATGCCGTCGACAACTCCATCCCCGACCCCGTGCGCGACAAGGACAAGCCGTTCCTGATGCCGATCGAGGACGTCTTCACGATCACCGGTCGTGGAACCGTCGTCACCGGCCGCGCCGAGCGTGGAACCCTCGCCATCAACTCCGAGGTCGAGATCGTCGGCATCCGCCCGACGCAGAAGACCACGGTCACCGGTATCGAGATGTTCCACAAGCAGCTCGACGAGGCATGGGCCGGCGAGAACTGTGGTCTGCTCCTCCGTGGCACCAAGCGCGAAGACGTCGAGCGCGGCCAGGTCGTCGTCAAGCCGGGTTCGGTCACGCCGCACACCGACTTCGAGGGCACCGCCTACATCCTGTCCAAGGATGAGGGTGGCCGTCACAACCCGTTCTACGCGAACTACCGTCCGCAGTTCTACTTCCGTACCACCGACGTCACCGGCGTCATCACGCTGCCCGAGGGCACCGAGATGGTCATGCCCGGCGACACCACCGACATGACGGTCGCGCTGATCCAGCCGATCGCCATGGAAGAGGGCCTCGGCTTCGCCATCCGTGAGGGTGGCCGCACCGTGGGTGCTGGTACCGTCACGAAGATCGTCAAGTAGTCTTCTTCGACTGACCAGAAAAGGGGTCGGGCCTTCGGGCCCGGCCCCTTTTCTCATGCCCGGGGGATATCGGCTCGCACATGCCGAATGTAAAATGTATGGTGGAAGAGTACGGGATGACCGGGGATCATCCGCCACCCACTCTTAGAGGAGACTCTTCGTGCGTCCTCGTCGTCTTGTTCCCGGAGCCCTCGTCGGCGCCCTGATCCTCGCTGTCGTGGTCGCCCCGTCGGCCTCCGCGTCGCCTGGGCAGGCGGTGAACGACAAGACCTCCATCGCCCTCGAGGAGATCGTCTCGACGCTCGCGGGCCCGGGGGTCAGCGTGTCGAACGTGTCCTACGCGGGTGACGACCGCGCCGTCGGCATCTTCGCGGGAATGTCCTCTATCGGAATCGAAGGGGGAGTGGTTCTGTCCACGGGAACGGCCACGAGCGCGCTTCCCGGGCCGAACACCGATCCGAGGGGCACGACCCGATTCGATACGCCGGGTGACGCGGAACTCGACGCCCTCATCGGCGACGCCACGGTCGATGCGAGCGCCATCGAGTTCGATTTCGTCCCCCGCTCCGACTCGGTGTCGATCGACTACGTCTTCGGGTCGGAGGAGTACAACATGTTCGTCGGCTCCGCATACAACGATGCATTCGCTCTGTTCGTCAACGGACAGAACTGCGCTGTGATCGATGGCGCTCCCGTCTCGATCAACACGATCAATGGCACTGCGCGGCCCGACCTCTTCGTCGACAACACGGACGCGTCGGTCGACACGGCGCTCAACGGCTTCACGCGCCCGCTCAGGTGCACGACCCCGGTGCGTCAAGGGGTGGTGAACCACGCCAAGCTCGTCATCGGCGACGTCGCCGATTCCAGGTATGACTCGACGGTGCTCATCGCCGGCGGCGGGTTCTACTCCAACAGGGCTCCGACGGCGGGCGACCTGAGCTTCACCATGACGTCGGGCGCGACCGCATCGGTTGCCTTCCCGGGCGCCGACGACGAGGAGGACGAGCTCACCTACTCGATCGATTCCGCTCCGGCGCACGGCGAGGTCGAGTCCACCGAGGACGGTGTGACCTACACTCCAGCCGCCGGCTTCGTCGGCACGGACACGTTCACCTTCACGGTGAGCGACGGTGTCACGGTCTCCGATCCGTACACGGTGACCATCGTTGTGAGTCCACCGGTGCCCGCCGACTCCGCCCCGGTCAACTCCGCACCCGTCGTGGCCCACGTGACCTACACCGTGGTGCAGGGCGAGCAGTCGTCCGTTCCTGTAGTCGCGATCGATGCCGACGGCGACGAGTTGACCTATGAGATCGTCGAACCCACCGCTCACGGAACGCTCAGCGGCAAGGGGCGCGCCTTCAGCTACCGGTCGGCAGAGGACTTCGTCGGGGTCGACGGGTTCACCGTCCGCGTTGTGGATTCGGCGGAGGCATCCGGTGTCGGGCACGTGACGCTCGACGTGGTCGCGCGGCCCGTGCCGCCCATCGTCTCGGGCGCGATGCCGGTCTTCCCGAACGGAGCCCGCGCTTCTCTCGGGACGTTGCCCTCGACGGGCGTGGACGCGGGTCCGGCCATCGTCTCCGCTCTTGTGCTCGTCGGGGCTGGCGCCGGGTTGATCGCGCTCACGCGCATCCGGAGGCGCGCACGACGCTCGTGACCCGATCGGGCCTCGGCGGTGAGGTGGCAGCGCAGAGAAGTCGACCTTCGACCTCGCGAAACTTTTGTGCAGGTGTATCGTAAATTGAGAAAACCTCAATATCTCTTCCGAGGGATGACTCGCGCTTGCCAAGGGGGTATGACCATGCGACGTCACAACAACCACTCCGTCCCTTCCGGTCTTCGGAAAGAACCCGATCTCCGGTCGCCGTTGACCATCGCCGGCACCTGGGCAGCGCGCATCGTCGCACCAGCCATCGTGCTCGCCCTCGCCGTCACCGGCTTCACTGCGCCCGCGTACGCCGACGACGCGCCTCCCGCCGACCAGACGACGGCGACCGCCCCCGCCGATCAGGCGGCAGCGGCGCCGGCGCCGGCGCCCGCGGACCCTGCACCTGCTCCGGACCCGGCCCCTGCGCCTGACCCGGCACCGGCACCAGCGCCCGACCCGGCCCCAGCGCCTGACCCTGCGCCGGCTCCCGCGCAGGACCCCGCACCCGCGCCGGAGGCTGCGCCCGCGCCCGCGACGGACCCGGCCCCGGCGGCCGATCCGGCCCCGGCGACCGACGGCACAGCCTCCACTCCGGCCTCACACCCGTCGGCGCCGCTGACCGCCCCACGAGCCGTCGTCGCGGCCGCGACGACGAATGCCACGCTCACCATCGTCAAGAACATCGAGAACGCGTCCGGAGCACTGGTCGACGCGACGCCGGCCGGCTGGAAGTTCACCGCCGAAAGCACGGCGCTGACTCCCAGCCCGCAGTCCCTCACCACCACCGACGCGACAGGCGCCGTCACCTACAACCTCACCGTCCCGGCCGGAGCGCCGGCGTCGGTGACGGTCACGGAGACGCAGCAGGCCGGTTTCGAGCTGGCGCCGCAGGACGGGGCCAATGCGGTCTGCGTCTATGCGAACGGCGTGGTCGTCAACGTCGGGACCACGGGATTCACGGTCCAGGTGGCCGCCGGCATGACGGCGCGCTGCGTCGTGGTCAACAGGCAGGTCCCCGTCGTACCGCACTGGACGCTCACCAAGACCGCCGACCCGGCGAGCGGCACCGTCGTGCATCCGGGCCAGACCATCACCTACACGCTGACCGCCACCAATGACTCGGGTGCGATCGTCACGGGCGCATCCGCGCTCGAGAAGCTGGGGAACGTACTCGACCACGCCACATTGAGCGGTGTGCTGCCTTCAGCCCTCAGCCTTGCCGGTACCGACGGGACGTGGCAGGTGCCGACGCTGGCGCCGGGAGAGACGAGGACGGTCTCCTTCAGCGTGGTCGTCGACGCGAACGCGGGCGGGGCGATCATCGACAACGTCGTGACGCCGGGCCCGGGTGGCACGTGCGTGCCGTACGGCCCGGAGAACGGCCCGGGTTGCGAGACGACGCACCGGGTCCCGCTGGTGAACCTCGCGATCGTCAAGACGCACTCCACCGCTGACGGCGGCCCGGGCGGCGTGGTCGACTCCGGCAAGGGCGACCTGATCGACTACCTGCTCACCGTCAGCAATGCCGGTCCGGATGACGCGACCGGTGTCACCGTCAGCGACCCGCTTCCCGCGGGTGTCACCTATGTCGACGGTTCGCTCTCCGGTCCGGCCGGCTGGACGGGATCGGTCACCGACGGCGTGCTCACGATCGTCTTCGCAGGCACGCTCAACACGGGCGACAAGGTCGACCTCACCTTCCAGGCCACCGTGGGGACGCTCACCCGCCCCGGCAACGACTCGCCCTATCCCGACCTGGAGAACAGCGCCTGCGTGACGAGCGCCGAGTACGACTCCGACACGTCGGACAACTGCTCGACCGACATGACGAAGGTGAAGGCCATCGCCGTGACGACGCAGTCGCTCTGCGTGAACGACGCGCCCGTCGTCTCCTACTCGCTGACGCCGTTCAACATCACGTCGACTCCGACGATCGCGCTCATCTGGTGGACGACCGCCGGCTACGCCGCGCATGATCCGAGCATCCCGGCGGCAGACGAGGCGGCATTGCTCGCCGACGGCGCGCAGCAGGTCGACTACATACCGGTTCCCGCCGGATGGATGAACGGCCAGACGATCAGCGGCACCCAGCTCTGGCCGGGGGCGAGCGTCGATGCGAACGGCCGCGGCAACGGCTGGCCGGGATGGCGGCAGCTCGGCGACGGCACGTGGGTGCTCGACCCGGCCGCACCGTTCTACGATCTGCGCAACGACGCGGTCGTCGAGGTGAGGATCAACCCCACGACCGCCGCCACGGTGGCCTACCCGCCGGCGTCGACGCATTGCACGCCGACCTCGGTCACGACAACGACCACCGCCACGACGGGAACGACCACCGTCGGGCTCGCCGCGACCGGTAGCGACGTGGGGGGCCCGGCACTCGCGGCCCTCGCGCTGATCGGTCTCGGAGCCGCCGTCCTGTTCCGGATGCGCCGCAGAAGCGGAGACCAGCGCTAGGGGGTTTACCTCTCCGTGATACGGACGCACAATGTATGGACCGTTCATTCCGGACGGACCGCCGACGAAGGGAGCGCGTATGGGTATCCACAACCTCGCAAACCAGGCCAAGCCGCTGACAGGGCCTCGGGCGGAAAGTTCGGGCACCGCGTGAGCGGATCCAATGGCATCAGAAGGGAGTGACGGCGCGAGGCGTCACTCGAGCGGGACCGGCGGAGAACGCCCGGTCCCGCTCCTTCTTTTTGTGCGGATGCGGCACCCGATTCGGGCGCTCACGGCGTGGCGCGACACGCCCGGGTTGCAGCGGAGCCAAGAGTCTGGCAAACTTGTCTAGTTCAACATTTCGGAACGAGTGCTCATACGTGTGCTCCGAACGGATCACTGCCAGGCAGTGCATAGCCCACCGCGAGGTCGTCAATTCGACCGGCGGCAGATGGTTAGGCCGCGGGTAGAAGAACAAAGCTTAATCGATCACCTTCGGGAACATGGGTCATCCATGTCTCCGATTCGGGCGACACGCCCGAGCGCGGGGGTCGGTGAGTTGACAGAAGAAAAGTGTTGCAAGAGCAGCGGCGTAACGCCTGGCGTTCGTCACCCGCGTCCAATGCGAGGCCGGTTCCTTCGGGTATCGGGCTCGTACGACGCCATAACAAGAGAGTGAGTCAGACATGGCGGGACAGAAGATCCGCATTCGGCTTAAGTCGTATGACCACGAGGTCATCGACACCTCGGCGCGCAAGATCGTCGACACCGTGACCCGCGCGGGCGCGACCGTGGTCGGCCCCGTGCCGCTTCCCACCGAGAAGAACGTGGTGTGCGTCATCCGTTCGCCCCACAAGTACAAGGACAGCCGCGAGCACTTCGAGATGCGCACGCACAAGCGCCTCATCGACATCATCGACCCGACGCCCAAGGCCGTCGACTCGCTCATGCGTCTCGACCTGCCGGCCGACGTCAACATCGAGATCAAGCTCTAGGGGGGATCATGTCTGCTATCGAGACCAAGATTTCCAGGGGCCTGCTCGGCAAGAAGCTCGGCATGACCCAGGTGTGGGACGAGAACAACAAGCTCATCCCCGTGACCGTGATCGAGATCACCCCGAACGTGGTCACCCAGATCCGCACCCCCGAGGTCGACGGCTACAACGCTGTGCAGATCGCGTTCGGCCAGATCGACCCGCGCAAGGTCACCAAGCCGTCCGCCGGTCACTTCGACAAGGCCGGTGTCACCCCCCGTCGTCACCTCACCGAGGTCCGCACCGCCGACGCCGCCGACTACGCGGCCGGCCAGGAGCTGACCGTCGACGCGACCTTCGAAGCCGGCCAGCTGGTCGACGTCGTCGGAACGTCGAAGGGCAAGGGCTTCGCCGGTGTCATGAAGCGACACAACTTCAAGGGTGTCTCCTCTTCGCACGGTTCGCACCGCAACCACCGCAAGCCGGGTTCCATCGGCGCCTCTTCGACCCCGAGCCGTGTCTTCAAGGGCATGCGCATGGCCGGTCGTATGGGTGGCGAGCGCGTGACCGTCCTGAACCTCAAGGTCCAGGCCGTCGACGCCGAGAAGGGCCTCCTGCTGGTCAAGGGCGCCGTTCCCGGCGCACGCGGCCGCATCGTTTTCGTCCGCAACGCAGTGAAGGGGGCCTAGTCGTATGGCTACCTCGATTGACGTCCTCGATGTCAAGGGCAAGAAGGCGGGCTCCGTCGAGCTGCCCGCCGACCTGTTCGACGTCCAGACCAACATCCCGCTGATCCACCAGGTGGTCGTCGCCCAGCTCGCCGCAGCGCGCCAGGGCACCCACAAGACCAAGCGTCGTGGTGAGGTCTCCGGTGCCGGCCGCAAGCCGTTCAAGCAGAAGGGAACCGGTCGCGCTCGTCAGGGCTCGATCCGCGCCCCTCAGATGACCGGTGGTGGCATCGTCCACGGACCGGTGCCCCGCAGCTACGCGCAGCGCACCCCCAAGAAGATGATCGCCGCCGCTCTGCTCGGTGCACTCAGCGACCGCGCCCGCGGCAGCCGTCTGCACGCTGTGGAGTCGCTCGCTCTCGGTGAGACCCCGTCGACCAAGGCCGTGGTGGAGTACCTCACCGGTGTCGCCACCTCCAAGCACGTCCTGATCGTGCTCGAGCGCGACGACGCTGTGAGCGCCAAGAGCGTCCGCAACATCCCCACCGTGCACACGCTGCACTACGACCAGCTGAACGCCTACGACGTCCTGGTGAGCGACGACATCGTCTTCACCAAGGGCGCCCTCGAGGCCTTCATCGCTTCGAAAACAGCAAGCACAGCGACCAAGAAGGAAGAGGTGGACGCGTAATGGCCGTCAACAAAGACCCGCGCGACGTCATCATCGCTCCGGTCGTCTCTGAGAAGAGCTACGGACTCATCGACGAAGGCAAGTACACCTTCCTCGTCGACCCGCGTTCGAACAAGACCGAGATCAAGCTCGCCATCGAGAAGATCTTCAAGGTCGAGGTCGCGTCGATCAACACCCTGAACCGTCAGGGCAAGACCCGCCGCACCAAGTTCGGTGCCGGCAAGCGCAAGGACACGAAGCGTGCGATCGTCACGCTGAAGTCCGGTTCCATCGACATCTTCACGGCAGTTGGCTAAGGCCGGGATCTAGAGGAAAACAGACATGGCTATTCGTAAGTACAAGCCCACGACCCCCGGTCGTCGCGGTTCGAGCGTTGCCGATTTCGCTGAGATCACCCGGTCGACGCCTGAGAAGTCGCTGCTTCGCCCGCTCTCCAAGACCGGTGGCCGCAACAACCAGGGCCGCATCACCACCCGCCACATCGGCGGTGGGCACAAGCGTCAGTACCGCGTCATCGACTTCCGTCGTAACGACAAGGACGGCGTCAACGCCAAGGTCGCTCACATCGAGTACGACCCCAACCGCACCGCACGTATCGCGCTGCTCCACTACGTGGACGGCACCAAGCGCTACATCCTGGCCCCGAACAAGCTGTCGCAGGGCGACATCGTCGAGTCGGGTGCAGGCGCGGACATCAAGCCGGGCAACAACCTGCCGCTGCGCAACATCCCGACCGGTACCGTGATCCACGCGATCGAGCTCAAGCCGGGCGGCGGCGCCAAGATGGCCCGCTCCGCCGGAGCTTCGGTTCGTCTCGTCGCCAAGGACGGCCCCTACGCGCAGCTCCGCCTGCCGTCGGGTGAGATCCGCAACGTGGATGCCCGCTGCCGCGCCACCATCGGCGAGGTCGGCAACGCCGAGCAGTCGAACATCAACTGGGGCAAGGCCGGCCGTATGCGCTGGAAGGGCGTCCGTCCGACCGTCCGTGGTGTTGCCATGAACCCGATCGACCACCCGCACGGTGGTGGTGAGGGCAAGACCTCCGGTGGACGTCACCCGGTCAGCCCGTGGGGCCAGAAGGAAGGCCGCACCCGCCACCCGAACAAGGAAAGCGACAAGCTCATCGTTCGTCGTCGTACCGCCGGCAAGAAGCGTAAGTAGGAGTAGAAGATGCCACGCAGTCTCAAAAAGGGCCCCTTCGTCGACGACCACCTGCTTCGCAAGGTCGTCACGGCGAACGAAGCCAACAGCAAGAACGTGATCAAGACCTGGTCGCGCCGCTCGATGATCGTCCCGGCCATGCTGGGTCACACCATCGCGGTGCACGACGGTCGCAAGCACATCCCGGTGTTCGTCACCGAGACCATGGTTGGGCACAAGCTCGGAGAGTTTGCTCCCACCCGCACCTTCCGTGGACACGTGAAGGACGACAAGAAGGGTCGTCGCCGCTAACGCGGTGGCGTAAGGAGGAGAGAAATGGTGGAGTCGATCGCACGCGTGCGTCACATCCGCGTGACCCCCCAGAAAGCTCGTCGCGTCGTCAACCTGATTCGCGGCAAGCAGGCACAGGAGGCCCTGGCCATCCTGAAGTTCGCACCGCAGGGTGCGAGCGAGCCGGTGTACAAGCTCGTCGCCTCGGCGATCGCCAACGCGCGAGTCAAGGCCGACGCTTCGAACACCTACCTGGACGAGCAGGACCTCTACGTGAGCAGCGCATTCGTTGACGAGGGCACGACCCTCAAGCGTTTCCAGCCGCGCGCTCAGGGGCGGGCCTTCCGCATCAACAAGCGCACCAGCCACATCACGGTCGTCCTCGCGACGCCGGACGAGGTCCAGGCTGCCAAGTCAAAGGCCAGCACTTCGAAGAAGGCGAGCAAGTAATGGGTCAGAAAGTCAATCCATACGGCTTCCGTCTGGGAATCACCACCGACCACGTGTCGCGTTGGTTCTCCGACAGCACCAAGCCGGGCCAGCGTTACAGCGACTACGTCGCAGAGGACGTCAAGATCCGTCGTCTGCTTCAGACGTCGCTCGACCGCGCGGGAGTCTCGCGCATCGAGATCGAGCGCACCCGTGACCGTGTCCGCGTCGACATCCACACCGCCCGTCCGGGCATCGTGATCGGTCGCCGTGGCGCCGAGGCCGAGCGCATCCGCGCCGACCTCGAGAAGCTCACGAAGAAGCAGATCCAGCTGAACATCCTCGAGGTGAAGAACCCCGAGGCCGACGCTCAGCTCGTCGCTCAGGGCATCGCCGAGCAGCTCTCCGCACGTGTGGCCTTCCGCCGCGCGATGCGCAAGGGTCTGCAGGGCGCCCAGCGCGCCGGCGCCAAGGGTGTCCGCATCCAGGTGTCCGGCCGTCTCGGCGGCGCTGAGATGAGCCGCTCGGAGTTCTACCGCGAGGGCCGCGTGCCCCTGCACACGCTCCGCGCCAACATCGACTACGGCTTCTACGAGGCCAAGACCACGTTCGGTCGCATCGGTGTCAAGGTGTGGATCTACAAGGGCGACATCACGAACAAGGAACTCGCTCGCGAGCAGGCGAACACCAAGTCGACCCGCCCCGAGCGCAACGACCGTCCGCGTCGCGGCGGACGGGGCAACGCCCCGGCCGAGACCGCGCCGGCGGCGGCAGGAGTTGAGGCATAACCATGTTGATCCCACGTAGAGTCAAGCACCGCAAGCAGCACCACCCCGGCCGTTCCGGCCAGGCCACTGGTGGCACCAAGGTGTCGTTCGGTGAGTTCGGCATCCAGGCCCTGACCCCCGCGTATGTGACGAACCGTCAGATCGAGTCCGCTCGTATCGCGATGACCCGTCACATCAAGCGTGGTGGAAAGGTGTGGATCAACATCTACCCCGACCGTCCGCTCACGAAGAAGCCTGCCGAGACCCGCATGGGTTCCGGTAAGGGTTCGCCCGAGTGGTGGGTCGCCAACGTCAAGCCGGGCCGGGTCCTCTTCGAGGTCTCGGGCGTCAACGAGGAACTTGCTCGTGAGGCGATGACCCGTGCAATTCACAAGCTGCCCCTCAAGGCACGCATCATCAAGCGCGAGGAGGGCGACGCGTAATGGCGATCGGATCCAAGGAGCTCGCATCCGTCGAGCTCGACACTTTCGAAGACGAGCGACTCGTCGACGAGCTGAAGAAGGCTAAGGAAGAGCTGTTCAACCTGCGCTTCCAGTCGGCCACCGGCCAGCTCGAGAGCCACGGCCGCCTGCGTGCGGTCAAGCGCGACATCGCTCGTATCTACACGGTCATCCGTGAGCGTGAGCTCGGCATCCGGGCCACCCCGGCCCCCGCCGAGGTCGCTCCCAAGGCCGAGAAGAAGACCACCAAGGCCAAGAAGGAGGCGGCTCCGGCCGCCGCCGAGGCCGAGACTGAGACTGAGGAGGCCAAGTAATGGCTGAGACCACCAAGGCTGCGGCCGCGGAGTCGGCGGCCGACGAGGCCCTCGCTCGCGGTTACCGCAAGGCCCGCCGCGGTTACGTGACCAGCGACAAGATGGACAAGACCATCGTCGTCGAGGTCGAAGACCGCGTGAAGCACCCCCTGTACGGCAAGGTCATCCGCCGCACCTCCAAGGTGAAGGCGCACGATGAGAACAACACCGCCGGCATCGGCGACCTCGTCCTCATCAACGAGACCCGTCCGCTGAGCGCCTCCAAGCGGTGGCGCCTGGTTGAGATTCTGGAGAAGGCCAAGTGATTCAGCAGGAGTCCCGACTCAAGGTCGCCGACAACACGGGAGCGAAAGAGCTGCTCACCATCCGTGTTCTCGGTGGCTCGGGTCGCCGTTACGCCGGCCTGGGCGACACGATCGTCGCCACGGTCAAGGACGCGATCCCCGGCGGCAACGTCAAGAAGGGCGACGTCGTCAAGGCTGTCATCGTGCGCGTGGTCAAGCAGACCCGTCGTGCCGACGGCTCGTACATCAAGTTCGATGAGAACGCCGCAGTGATCTTGAAGAACGACGGTGACCCCCGCGGCACCCGTATCTTCGGACCGGTCGGTCGCGAGCTTCGCGACAAGAAGTTCATGAAGATCATCTCGCTGGCACCGGAGGTTATCTAAGTCATGGCGAAGAACATCAAAAAGGGTGACCTCGTCCAGGTGATCTCGGGCGCGAGCCAGGCTCGCGGCGGAGACAAGGGCAAGCAGGGTCGCGTCATCGAGGTGCAGGTCGAGAAGAACCGCGTCATCGTCGAAGGTGTCAACTTCGTCACCAAGCACGTGCGCGTCGGCCAGACGCAGCGTGGCACGAAGACCGGCGGCATTGAGACGCACGAGGCTCCGATCCACGTTTCGAACGTGGCGCTCGTCGACCCCGACACCAAGAAGCCGACCCGCGTCGGCTTCCGCTCCGAGACCGTGACGAAGGACGGCGTCTCCAAGACGGTCCGCGTTCGTTACGCCAAGAAGTCAGGTAAGGACCTGTAATGACCGACACTGCAACCGCTGCTGGCAAAATCCAGCCGCGTCTCAAGCAGAAGTACAAAGACGAGATCTCGGCTCAGCTGAGCAAGGACCTCGGCTTCACCAACCCGCACCAGGTGCCGGGCCTCGTGAAGATCGTCGTCAACATGGGTGTCGGCGAGGCAGCTCGCGACGGCAAGATCATCGACGGCGCGGTCACCGACCTCACCAAGATCACCGGCCAGAAGCCGCAGGTCACCAAGGCTCGCAAGTCCATCGCGCAGTTCAAGCTGCGCGAGGGTCAGCCGATCGGTGCACACGTCACGCTGCGCGGCGACCGGATGTGGGAGTTCCTCGACCGGCTGCTGTCGCTCGCGCTTCCCCGTATCCGCGACTTCCGCGGTCTCTCGGACAAGCAGTTCGACGGCACCGGCAACTACACCTTCGGTCTCACGGAGCAGGCGATGTTCCACGAGATCGACCAGGACCGGATCGACCGTGTTCGCGGAATGGACATCACTGTGGTGACCACCGCGAAGAACGACGAAGCGGGTCGCGCGCTGCTCAAGGCGCTGGGCTTCCCCTTCCGTTCGAACGAGACCGTCTAGTTCTCACCCTGTCGGGCCGGCCGATCCGGCCGGCCCGCTTCCACCACAGGTCGTCAGTCGTGTAACGGCTGAACGAAACCTGGTGAACAAAGGAAACACCGAAATGACAATGACAGATCCGGTCGCAGACATGCTGACCAGACTGCGCAACGCGAACTCGGCGCACCACGACACCGTGTCGATGCCGCACTCGAAGCTCAAGGCGCACATCGCCGACATCCTCAAGGCCGAAGGTTACATCGCCGGCTGGGAGGTCTCGGATGCACGCGTGGGACAGACTCTGACCCTGAGCCTCAAGTTCGGACCGAACCGCGAGCGTTCCATCGCCGGAATCAAGCGCGTCTCGAAGCCCGGCCTTCGCGTCTACGCGAAGTCGACTGAGCTCCCCAAGGTGCTCGGCGGGCTCGGCGTCGCCATCCTGTCCACCTCCTCCGGTCTTCTGACCGACCGGCAGGCTGAGAAGAAGGGCGTGGGTGGGGAAGTCCTCGCCTACGTGTGGTAGTTCGTCATGTCGCGTATTGGAAGACTCCCCATCGACATCCCCAGCGGTGTCGATGTGAACATCGACGGCCAGGCCGTCACCGTCAAGGGCCCGAAGGGTGAGCTCTCGCTCACCGTCGCGAGCCCGATCGAGGTCAAGCTGGAAGAGGGCAAGGTGCTCGTCACCCGTCCCGACGACGAGCGCGCATCGCGTTCGCTCCACGGCCTGACCCGCACCCTGATCAACAACCAGATCATCGGCGTCACCGAGGGCTACTCCAAGGGACTCGAGATCGTCGGCACCGGCTACCGCGTCGCGCAGAAGGGTGCGGGCGTCGAGTTCGCGCTCGGTTTCTCGCACCCGGTGAACGTCGAGCCGCCCGCGGGCATCACCTTCACCGTGGAGGGCAACAACAAGCTCACCGTCAGCGGCATCGACAAGCAGGCCGTCGGTGAGGTCGCCGCCAACATCCGCAAGATCCGCAAGCCCGAGCCCTACAAGGGCAAGGGTGTGCGCTACGCCGGCGAGGTTGTCCGTCGCAAGGCCGGAAAGGCTGGTAAGTAACCATGGCTCTCGGAACCAGAGGAAAGAGCAAGTCCGCAGCGCGTGACCGTCGTCATGCCCGGCTTCGCAAGAAGGTCGAGGGCACCGCGGTCCGTCCGCGTCTGGTCGTCAACCGTTCGGCCCGTCACGTCTTCGTGCAGGTCGTGGACGACGCCCAGGGTCACACCCTCGCGTCGGCGTCGACCATGGAGGCGGACCTCCGCAGCTTCGACGGTGACAAGACCGCCAAGGCGCGCAAGGTCGGCGAGCTCGTCGCCGAGCGCGCGAAGAGCGCGGGCATCGAGGCCGTCGTATTCGACCGTGGTGGCAGCAAGTACGCGGGTCGCGTCGCTGCTGTCGCCGAGGGAGCTCGAGAGGGTGGATTGAACCTGTGAGCGAAGCAGAGAACAACAAGGAGCAGACTGTGGCCGCAGAGGCGCCGGTGGAGACCGCCGCATCCACGACCAGCACCCAGAACGAGCCTCGTGAGGCTCGTCGTGGTGGCCGTGAGCGCAACCCCAACCGTGATCGCGGTAGCCGCGACCAGGACAAGAGCCAGTTCCTCGAGCGCGTTGTGACCATCAACCGCGTCTCGAAGGTCGTCAAGGGTGGTCGTCGCTTCAGCTTCACCGCTCTGGTGGTCGTCGGAGACGGCAACGGACTGGTCGGCGTCGGCTACGGCAAGGCCCGTGAGGTCCCGCTGGCGATCTCGAAGGGCGTCGAAGAGGCGAAGAAGAACTTCTTCCGCGTCCCCCGCGTCGGAAACACCATCCCGCACCCCGTGCAGGGTGAGGCCGCTGCCGGTGTGGTGCTCCTGCGCCCCGCCGCCGCCGGTACCGGTGTTATCGCCGGTGGCCCCGTGCGCGCCGTGCTCGAGTGCGCCGGCATCCACGATGTCCTCAGCAAGTCGCTCGGCTCGTCGAACACGATCAACATCGTGCACGCGACCGTCGCGGCCCTGCAGCAGCTCGAGGAGCCTCGCGCTGTCGCTGCGCGCCGTGGACTCGACTACGACCAGGTCGCCCCCGCGCGTCTGCTTCGTACCGAGGCAGCGCTGGCCGAGGCCGCCGCTACCGCGAAGGCAGGTGCCTGATGGCTGCTCGTCTGAAGATCACGCAGATCAAGTCCAAAGTAAGTGAGAAGCAGTACCAGCGCGACACGCTTCGCAGTCTGGGACTCAAGCGCATCGGTGATGTCGTCGTTCGTGAGGACAACTCGCAGAACCGCGGGTACGTCAACACCGTCGCTCACCTGGTGAAGGTCGAGGAGATTGACTAATGGCTGACGATAAGGAAGCAACCACGAAGGCTGCTGCTAAGCCGGCCGCCGAGAAGAAGGCTCCGGCCAAGGCCGCTGCCGCGAAGGCTCCGGCCAAGGCCGCTGCTGCGAAGGCGCCGGCCAAGGCCGCCGCCGACAAGCCCGCTGCCGTGAAGAAGGCGCCCGCCAAGGCCGCCTCCTCGTCCAAGGCCGCGGCTTCGAAGGACGAGACCACCGCGGCCAAGGCTGAGAAGCCCGCCGCCAAGGCTCCCGCCAAGAAGGCCGATGCCCCGGAGACTCGCGAGCACGTGCTCAAGGTCCACCACCTGCGCCCCGCAGCCGGTTCCAAGAAGGACCGGACCCGCGTCGGACGTGGTGAGGGCTCCAAGGGTAAGACGGCCGGCCGCGGTACCAAGGGAACCAAAGCGCGCTACTCGGTGCGCCCCGGTTTCCAGGGTGGCCAGCTGCCGTTCTACATGCGGGCTCCGAAGCTTCGCGGCTTCAAGAACCCGTTCCGCGTCGAGTACCAGGTCGTGAACCTGGAGAAGCTCGCCGAGCTCTACCCGTCGGGTGGTGACGTCACCGTCACCGATCTCGTCGCTAAGGGCGCCGTTCGCAAGAACGAGAAGGTCAAGGTTCTCGGCAATGGCGACATTGCGGTTAAGCTGAACGTTGCGGTCGACAAGGTCTCCGGCTCCGCCGAGCAGAAGATCGTCGCCGCAGGTGGTTCCGTCAAGTAACCACCAGGATCGCTGGAACCGCCGGTTCCGAGCGACCCCGTAAAGTAGTGCAGTCGGGTGACCAGGTCATCTGGTCACCCGGCTGACTCCTTACAGGAAAGCAGGACGCAACTTGTTTAGCGCCGTCGCGCGGATATTCCGCACGCCAGATCTTCGCCGGAAGATCGCCTTCACTCTGGGCATCATCGCCCTGTTCCGTCTGGGATCGTTCATCCCGGCACCGTTCGTCGACTTCGGCAACGTACAGGCCTGTCTCGCAGCCAACCAGGACACCTCCGGTCTCTACTCGCTCGTCAACCTGTTCTCGGGTGGCGCGCTCCTCAAACTCTCGATCTTCGCGCTCGGCATCATGCCGTACATCACCGCGTCGATCATCGTGCAGCTCCTGCGCGTGGTCATCCCACGGTTCGAGACCCTCTACAAGGAGGGCCAGGCCGGCCAGGCCAAGCTCACGCAGTACACGCGTTACCTCACGATCGCGCTCGGTGTGCTCCAGTCCACCACGCTGATCACGGTGGCCCGCAGCGGCGCCCTGTTCGGCACGACCGCCGTCTCGCAGTGCACCCAGCTGATCACGGACGACTCCTGGTACGCGATCATGCTCATGGTCGTCACCATGACCGCCGGCACCGGCCTCATCATGTGGATGGGCGAGCTCGTCACCGAGCGCGGCATCGGCAACGGCATGTCGCTGCTCATCTTCACGTCGATCGCCGCTCAGTTCCCCAGCTCGCTCTGGGCCATCGCGCAGTCGCAGAACGTCGAGACCCTGATCGTCGTGCTCGCCATCGGGTTGCTGATCGTGATGGCGGTGGTGTTCGTCGAACAGTCGCAGCGGCGCATCCCTGTGCAATACGCAAAACGGATGGTCGGCCGGCGCACGTACGGCGGAAACAACACCTACATCCCGATCAAGGTCAACATGGCCGGCGTCGTGCCCGTGATCTTCGCGTCCTCGCTGTTGTACCTACCGGCGCTGATCGCGCAGTTCAACCAGCCGGCCGCCGGCAAGGCGCCCGCACCCTGGGTGACCTGGATCACGAACTACCTCACCAAGGGCGACCACCCGCTCTACATGCTGCTGTACTTCCTCCTCATCGTGGGCTTCACGTACTTCTACGTGGCCATCACGTTCAACCCGGAAGAAGTGGCCGACAACATGAAGAAGTACGGCGGATTCATCCCGGGCATCCGTGCCGGCCGACCCACCGCCGAGTATCTCGACTACGTGCTCACCCGCGTGACGCTCCCCGGAGCGATCTACCTGGGGTTGATCGCGCTGATACCTCTGATCGCCTTCGCGGTGCTGGGCGCCAGCCAGAACTTCATGTTCGGGGGTACGTCAATCCTGATCATCGTCGGTGTCGGTCTCGAGACGGTCAAGCAGATCGACTCGCAGCTCCAGCAGCGGCACTATGAAGGGCTCCTGCGATGACCCGGATGCTGATCGTAGGACCTCCCGGAGCAGGCAAGGGAACGCAGGCGTCGCGCATCACGGCCACCTACGGGATCCCCGACATCTCCACAGGCGACATCTTCCGCGAGAACATCAAGAACGAGACGCCGCTCGGCGTTCAGGTCAAGAACATCGTGGATGCCGGCGACTACGTTCCCGACAGTCTCACCAACGAGCTCATCACCAACCGTCTGATGGAGGACGACGCCCGCAACGGCTTCCTCCTCGACGGCTACCCGCGCACGCCGGAGCAGGTCCACTACCTCGACGCGCTGCTGCAGAGCAACGACCAGAAGCTCGACGCTGTGATCCAGCTCGTGGCCGACCAGGACGAGATCGTCTCCCGCCTCACCAAGCGTGCGCAGGAGCAGGGTCGCGCCGACGATTCGGAGGAGGCCATCCGGCATCGCCAGCAGGTCTACCTGCGCGAGACTTCCCCTCTGGTCGACGTCTACCGCGACCGTGGCCTGCTGGTCGAGGTCGACGGCCTCGGCAACGTCGACGAGGTGGCGGAGCGCATCAAGTCGGCGCTGTCCGCGCGCGGCATCATGCCCGTCGCCGAGCGCGACGAGTCGGTGGCGTAGGAGCGTTGGTCTTCAAGCGTTCGATCTACAAGTCGCCCGCGCAGCTCCGGCTGATGGTGGCGCCCGGTCTGGCGACCGCAGCCTCCCTCGACGCCGTGCAGAATGCGGTGTCGGCCGGAATGTCGACGCTCGAGCTCGACGAGCTCGCCGAGCAGGCGATCCTCGCGGCCGGCGGGAAGCCGAACTTCAAACTGGAGCACGGCTACCACCACACGATCTGCTCCTCGGTCAACGACGAGGTGGTCCACGGGATCCCGGGTTCGCGCATCCTGCAGCCCGGCGACATCGTCTCGATCGACAGCGGCGCGATCCTCGGCGGCTGGAACGGCGACGCGGCGCGCAGCTTCGTGCTCCCCGACCCGGCCCGTCCGGCGGTGGTCGCTCAGCGGCGGACGCTCTCCGACGTGACCGAGCAGTCGCTCTGGCAGGGCATCGCGCGTCTCGCGACCGCCTCTCACCTCAACGAGGTGGGGGAGGCCGTCGAGGACTACATCCTCTCGCAGGGCGAGTACGGCATCCTGACCGACTACATCGGCCACGGCATCGGGCGCCGGATGCACGAGGACCCGCCCGTCTTCAACTACCGTGTGCGGGCGAAGGGCCCGGAGGTCAAGCCCGGGCTCGTCGTCGCCATCGAGCCCATGGTCGTGCTCGGTGCGCCGGACACCTACGTGAAGGATGACGGCTGGACCGTCGCCACGGAGGACGGCAAGCCGGCCGCGCACTGGGAGCACAGCGTCGCGGTGCATGACGACGGCATCTGGGTGCTCACGGCGGCCGACGGCGGGGCGGCCGGTCTGGCGCCCTTCGGCATCGTTCCGACAGCGATCGCGTAGTGCGCTCGCGCAGGGCGAACGCGGATCATACACAAGGATTCGCCAAACGCCAGTTAATCCCATAAGATTGATTCTTGGTGTCTTGGGCGCGCTTTTGTGTGCCCGACACCACTATCAACGCATGACCAGCAATCAATACTTTTAGCGACAGTGAGGCTATGGCCAAAAAAGACGGTGTCATCGAGATCGAAGGATCTGTTGTCGAAGCGCTGCCCAACGCGATGTTCCGCGTCGAGCTGACGAACGGCCACAAGGTTCTTGCCCACATCTCCGGCAAGATGCGTCAGCACTACATCCGAATCCTCCCCGAGGACCGGGTGATCGTGGAGCTGAGTCCATACGATCTGACCCGCGGCCGGATCGTCTACCGCTACAAGTAACGACTGCTGTAAGTAACGGCCGCGCCACCGGGTAGCCCCTGGCGCGGTACGAGGACAGCGAACAAAGGTACACAACAACATGAAGGTCAAGCCTTCCGTCAAACGAATCTGCGACAAGTGCAAGGTCATCCGTCGCAACGGACGGGTCATGGTCATCTGCGAGAACCCGCGCCACAAGCAGCGCCAGGGTTGATCGCGGTTCGGCCGGCGGGATCCGTCCCGCCGGCCGCCACAACTCAACAGCCACAACTCAATTCAGATAGAAGGCAACTCCAGATCCCACTTCGGTGGGGGACACCCTCGGTCGGAGGCCGGGGCACCCGAGTTGCTGCAGACCTCCACCCACTCACAGGAGAAAGCCACAATGGCACGTCTAGCAGGCGTTGACATCCCGCGCGAGAAGCGCGTGGAAGTCGCACTCACTTACATTTACGGCGTCGGCCGCACGCGGGCTCTGAAGACCCTCGCCGACACCGAGATCGACGGCAACATCCGCGTCAAAGATCTGAGCGACGAGCAGCTCGTCGCGCTCCGCGACTACATCGAAGGCAACTTCAAGGTCGAGGGTGACCTCCGCCGCGAGGTGGCAGCCGACATCCGCCGCAAGGTCGAGATCGGCAGCTACGAAGGTATCCGCCACCGCAAGGGCCTCCCGGTCCGCGGTCAGCGCACCAAGACCAACGCTCGTACCCGCAAGGGACCGAAGCGCACCGTGGCCGGCAAGAAGAAGGCTCGCTAGGCCTTAGCCAGCAGCCTCGCCTTTAGGATTCAGGAGAAATCATGGCAGCACCCAAGTCGGCCGTTCGCAAGCCGCGCAAGAAAGAAAAGAAGAACATCGCTGTGGGCCAGGCCCACATCAAGAGCACGTTCAACAACACGATCGTCTCGATCACCGACACCACCGGTGCGGTCATCAGCTGGGCGTCCTCGGGTGGCGTCGGCTTCAAGGGCTCGCGCAAGTCGACCCCGTTCGCCGCGCAGCTCGCTGCCGAGTCGGCCGCGCGCCAGGCTCAGGAGCACGGCATGAAGAAGGTCGACGTCTTCGTCAAGGGCCCGGGTTCGGGTCGCGAGACGGCGATCCGCTCGCTTCAGGCCGCGGGCCTCGAGGTCGGTTCGATCAACGACGTCACCCCGCAGGCGCACAACGGCTGCCGCCCGCCGAAGCGTCGTCGCGTCTAAGCTGTGCATCCTTTCGCGCAAGCGAGCGGCGGCGGCCGGTAGAACCGGCCGTCGCCGCTCGTGCGCGACACAACTCAATACCTACATCACGCAAGTGTCATATAGCGGACACTTAGCCGAAAGGAATCAACAGTGCTGATTGCACAGCGTCCTACGCTCGCCGAAGAGAACATCTCCGAGTTCCGCTCGCGGTTCGTGATCGAGCCCCTCGAGCCGGGCTTCGGTTACACCCTCGGCAACTCGCTTCGCCGCACCCTCCTCTCCTCGATCCCCGGCGCTGCCGTGACGAGCATCCGCATCGACGGTGTGCTGCACGAGTTCAGCACCGTCCCGGGTGTGAAGGAAGACGTCACCGAGATCATCCTGAACATCAAGGGTCTCGTCGTCTCGAGCGAGCACGACGAGCCGATCACGGCCTACCTGCGCAAGACCGGCTCCGGCCAGGTCACGGCGGCCGACATCTCCGCACCCGCGGGCGTGGAGATCCACAACCCCGAGCTCGTCATCGCGACGCTCAACGACAAGGCCAAGTTCGAGGTCGAGCTCACGATCGAGCGTGGCCGTGGCTACGTCTCGGCGACCCAGAACCGCAACGAGTACAGCGAGGCCGGTCAGATCCCGATCGACTCGATCTACTCGCCCGTGCTCAAGGTCACGTACCGCGTCGAGGCCACCCGTGCCGGCGAGCGCACCGACTTCGACCGCCTCGTGGTCGACGTCGAGACCAAGCCCGCGATCACCCCTCGCGACGCCATCGCCTCGGCCGGTCGCACCCTGACCGAGCTGTTCGGCCTCGCCCGCGAGCTGAACACCGCCGCTGAGGGCATCGAGATCGGCCCGGCTCCGGTCGACGCCGTGCTCAGCTCCGAGCTGTCGATGCCGATCGAAGACCTCGACCTCTCTGTGCGCTCGTACAACTGCCTCAAGCGCGAGGGCATCAACACGGTGAGCGAGCTCGTGTCGCTCTCGGAGACGCAGCTGATGAACATCCGCAACTTCGGCCAGAAGTCGGTGGATGAGGTCAAGGACAAGCTGACCGAGATGGGTCTTTCGCTCAAGGATTCGGTCCCCGGCTTCGACGGCGCCCACTTCTACAGCGGGTACGAAGAAGACGAGACCACCATCTGAGGCTTGTCTTCTCGACGACCCCGATGACACATCAACACTGCCGACTTTCAACACTGGAGATAACCGATCATGCCTAAGCCCACCAAGGGCCCCCGCCTCGGAGGCGGCCCCGCGCACGAGCGCCTGATGCTCGCCAACCTGGCTGCCGCGCTCTTCACGCACAAGAGCATCAAGACCACCGAGACCAAGGCGAAGCGCCTGCGTCCGCTGGCAGAGCGTCTCATCACGTTCGCCAAGCGCGGCGACCTGCACGCCCGCCGTCGCGTGCTCGCCACCATCCACGACAAGTCCGTGGTGCACGAGCTCTTCACCGAGATTGCTCCGCTCGTCGCCGAGCGCGAGGGCGGCTACACCCGCATCACCAAGCTGGGCTTCCGCAAGGGTGACAACGCCTCGATGGTGCAGATCGAGCTCGTTCTCGAGCCGGTCACCCCGAAGGTGAAGTCGACCAAGTCGAGCACCACCGCCGCCCCGAAGGCTGCCCCGGCCGCCGAGGAGGCTCCGGTGGAGGAGACCTCGACCGAGACCGAGGCCGCTGAGGCCGAGGTCGTCGAAGAGACCACGGCTGACGCCGAGGTCGCCGAGACCGAGACCACCTCCGAGGCCGAGGCCGAGAAGGCCTAGTCTTCTCACGGGTTCACAAAGGGCCCCGCATCCGATTCGGATGCGGGGCCCTTGGCTGTTCGACGCTCACCTCCCCCGGCGAATAGGCTGTCGGAATGGCTGAGAAGATCGCCGATCTGAAACCGGTGCGCGAGAGGATGCGGGCCCCGGCCACCCACACGCCCCGGCATCCGCTCATCGTCGAGTGGCGCCCTCTCACCGAAGGCGATCTCGAGGTCGCGCTCGCCCTCCAGCAGGCGATCGACGCGGCGGACCACCCGAACTACCTGACCACCCGCGAGGAGCTCGAGGAGGAGCTGACGTTCTCGTTCGTCGACCTCGAGCAGGATTCGCTGATCGCATTCACCGCGGACGGCCGCGCGGTCGCTGCGACCATCGTGGTGATGCCACCGCTGCAGGAGACCCTGGTGCGCTCGTTCCTGAACGGCGGCGTGCATCCCGAATTCCGTGGCCGGGGGATCGGACGCGAGCTGCTGGCGTGGCAGCAGACGCGTGCTCAACAGCAGCTCGCAGGCTCTGACAAGGCCCTGCCCGCCTGGATGCTCGCCTACGCCGACGAGCGCGCACCGCAGAACGTGCGCCTGCTGAAGCGTGCCGGGTTCGAAGTGGCCCGCTACTTCGTGGCGCTCGAACGGGAGCTGAGCGAACCCGTTCCGGAGGTGGAACCGGCCCAGGGCATCCGGATCGTGCCGTATTCACCCGAGCGGTCGGCGGCGACGCTCGCCGCCCGCACCGACTCGTTCCGCGACCATTGGGCCAGCCAGCCGCTGAGCGAGGAGCAGTGGACGTCGTGGCTCGCCGGATCCTTTCGACCGGACATCTCGTTCCTCGCCGTCACCGACGGTCCGAGCGGCGAGGAGGTCGTCGGCTTCGTGCTCTGCCAGGTGGTCGAGGACGACTGGGAGAGCCAAGGGTTCACCGGCGCCTACATCGGGATGGTCGGAACCACGCGGGCATGGCGAGGCAAGCGGATCGCGCCTGCGCTGCTCGGGCGCACACTGCAGGCCTGCGCCGACCTGGGCTGGGACAAGGTCACGCTCGACGTGGACGCCGAGAACCCGTCCGGGGCTTTCGGGCTCTACATGCGGATGGGCTTCACGCAGACCAACTCGGAGACCTGCCTGATCCGCGAGTTCTGAGGTCTGCCTAGAATTGTCTGCGTGACGAACGAGCCCAAGACCCGATTCCGGCTCGACATCGCCTACCAGGGCACGGACTTCAACGGCTGGGCGGTGCAGCCGGGCCTGCGAACGGTGCAGGGCGAGCTCGAGTCGGCCATCGCCACGATCTTCCGCCGCTACGGGGCGGTGCCCGCCCTGATCGTTGCCGGGCGAACCGATGCGGGGGTCCATGCCGTCGGCCAGGTCGCGCACGTCGACTTGACCGGACAGCAGGTCGCCGCGCTGCTCAAACCGAGAGGCAAGGCGGTGGTGACGGATGCGGCGACAGCGCTCGCACGTCGGATCAACGGCATCCTGGGTCCCGTCCCCGACATCGTTCTGACGGCGGTGACGCAGGCGCCGGAAGGCTTCGACGCACGATTCTCGGCGATGTGGCGCCGCTATGAGTACCGTGTCGCCGACAGCCTCTCGCTGCGCGATCCGCTCCAGCGGCATCGCACGTCGTGGTTGCCGACCGAATTGGATGTGGAGTCCATGGACGCCGCGGCGATGAGCCTGCTCGGACTCCACGACTTCGCCAGCTACTGCAAGCCCAGGGACGGCTCGACGACCATCCGGACCCTCCAAGGTTTCGGCTGGCGCCGCGACCCCGATGGTGTGCTCGTGGCGGACGTCAAGGCGGACGCGTTCTGCCACAGCATGGTGCGCGCTCTGGTCGGCGGCTGCGTGACCGTGGGGGAGGGCAAGCTGCGGGTGGAGGACCTGGTCACGCTCCGCGACGAACGCGCTCGCACCAGTGCGTTCCGGGTGATGCCCGCCCGCGGTCTCACTCTGATGCAGGTCGGCTATCCGGAGGACGTCGGGATGGCGATCCGTGCGGCACAGACCAGGGCGATGCGGTCGCTCTGAGCTCGGCCCTGGGCTCAGCCCTGAGGCGTCGAGGTCTCCGCCCCGCGAATCGCCCGCAGCACGCGGCGGGTGAAACGCTTCGTCCCTCGGATCGGGGTGCCGATTGCGAGCGCTCTCGCGCCCAGACCGCTCCGGTCGTCGGCACCGAGCGCGATCCTGCGTTCCCAGGAGCGGCGGAGCGCGCCGCCGCGGTTCCGTCGCACGACAGCGCGCCGGGGGAGCTCGCCACGATCCCGGAGTGCGATGAGCCCGGCCGCCCGCGCCGCCCAATCGTCGGATGACGCCGGGTGGAAGTAGTTGTCGTCCAGCAAACGCTAGGATCGCCGAGCGTCCGCGAGCTTGCCGAGCGGAGAATGCCAGGCGACTCGTGGGCGAACCGGACGAGACCGGGTTTGACGGCGGTCCGCCCGCTCGCGTACTATTGATCTTTGGTGTCCGCGCCCTGGTGGCGTGACACACGAACGTGAGCCCTCCGAAGGTTCGGTTTCCGTCTGATCAAGCCGGAAACCGTCATGGAGCGGGATTCACGAACACCTCCGTTCGATACAGAAAGCAGCCACTACTGTGACGCGCACTTACACCCCGAAGGCAGACGAGATCCAGCGCGACTGGGTCGTCATCGACGCGACTGACGTCGTGCTCGGCCGTCTCGCCAGCCACACCGCCGCTCTCCTCCGTGGAAAGCACAAGCCGACGTTCGCTCCGCACATGGACAGCGGCGACTTCGTCATCATCGTGAACGCCGACAAGGTCGCCCTCACCGGCGCCAAGGCGGCTCAGAAGAAGGCCTACCGTCACTCCGGTTACCCGGGTGGCCTCTCGGCCGTGACCTACGCGGAACTCCTCGAGAAGAACCCGATCCGCGCTGTGGAGAAGGCCGTCCGCGGCATGCTCCCCAAGAACTCGATCGGCCGCGCCCAGCTCCGCAAGCTGAAGGTCTACACCGGCAGCGAGCACCCGCACGCCGCCCAGCAGCCGAAGCCGTACACCCTCGGCCAGGTCGCTCAGTAGCGACCAACAGACCCTTCAGACTTAGAGACAAAGGATTATCACCATCGTGGCGAAGATCGCAGACAGCATCGAGTCGGCTCCGGCCGACAACGTCGAGTCCTACTCGACCGAGACCCCGGCAGGCGAGGCCCCCCAGGCCCAGCGTCCCGTCCTCACCGTTCCCGGTGCGGCCGTCGGCCGCCGCAAGGAGGCCATCGCCCGCGCGCGCCTGGTTCCCGGCTCCGGCACCATCACGGTCAACGGCCGTGAGTTCGCCGACTACTTCCCGAACAAGCTGCACCAGCAGCTGATCACGGACCCGTTCAAGGTTCTCGACCTCATCGGCGGCTACGACGTCGTCGCCCGCATCACCGGCGGCGGCCCCTCGGGTCAGGCCGGCGCTCTGCGCCTGGCGATCGCTCGTGCGCTCAACGAGATCGACCGCGAGAACAACCGTGCCATCCTGAAGAAGGCCGGCTTCCTCACTCGTGACGCTCGCGTCATCGAGCGCAAGAAGGCCGGTCTCAAGAAGGCCCGTAAGGCGTCGCAGTTCTCCAAGCGCTAAGCGTTTCGAGCGCTTAGGCTTCGGATTCATGCCACGCCTTTTCGGAACCGACGGAGTCCGCGGACTCGCGAACGGTAGCCTCACAGCCGACCTCGCGCTCGGCCTTGCTCAGGCAGCTGCTGCTGTCCTGACGCAAGGCCGCAGCGCGGAGGCGCGGCGTGCCGCCGGCAGACGACCGGTCGCCATCGTCGCCCGCGACCCTCGTGTCTCGGGCGAATTCATCTCCGCCGCTGTCGCGGCGGGCCTCGCCAGCTCGGGCATCGACGTGCTCGACGCCGGCGTCATCCCCACCCCTGCGGCGGCGTTCCTGATCGCCGACATCGACGCCGACTTCGGCGTCATGGTGTCCGCGTCGCACAATCCGGCTCCCGACAACGGGATCAAGATCTTCGCCCGGGGCGGCACCAAGCTTCCGGATGTGGTCGAGGACCGCATCGAGGAACACCTCTCGCTGGAGAAGCTCGCGCCCACCGGCGCCGCTGTCGGACGCATCCGCCGCTTCGCGGACGCCGAAGACCGCTACGTCGTGCACCTGCTCGCGAGCCTCCCGCACCGCCTCGACGGCATCCATGTCGTGCTCGACTGCGCCCACGGCGCGGCGGCCGGCGTCTCGCCCGAGGTCTTCACGGATGCGGGCGCCCGCGTCACCGTCATCGGCGATTCGCCCGACGGCATGAACATCAACGACGGTGTGGGCTCCACGCACCTCGACAACCTCGCCAAGGCGGTCCTCGCCGCCGGCGCCGATGTCGGCATCGCGCACGACGGCGACGCCGACCGCTGCCTGGCCATCGACGCCAACGGCAACGTCGTCGACGGCGACCAGATCATGGCGATCCTCGCGCTCGGCATGGCGGAGCGCGGGAAGCTGCGCGACAACACTCTCGTGGCGACCGTGATGAGCAACCTCGGTCTCAAGCTCGCGATGCGCGAGCACGGCATCCGGGTGGTGGAGACCTCGGTCGGCGACCGTTATGTGCTCGAGGAGATGAACGAGCACGACTTCTCCCTCGGCGGCGAGCAGTCGGGCCACGTGATCATGCGCGAGTTCGCGACGACGGGCGACGGAATCCTCACCGGACTCCACCTGCTCAGCGAGATGGCGCGCCAGCGCAAGTCGCTGGCCGAACTCGCCCAGGCGATGACGGTGTACCCGCAGGTGATGGTGAACGTCAAGAACGTCGACCACCACGCGGTGCACACCGATGAGCCGCTGCAGGAGGCCGTGCGGGCTGTGGCGGAGACCCTCGGGGACTCCGGCCGCGTGCTCCTGCGTCCGTCGGGCACCGAGCCGCTGGTCCGCGTGATGGTGGAGGCTGCGGATCAGTACACCGCCGAGCGCCTCGCGCACGAGCTCGCCGACGTGGTGCGCGAACGCCTGGGCCTCTGACCGGATCCCGCCGGGATCGTCAGCGCGTCTTCGGACGCGCCGGCTTCTCGCCCGACTTCTCCGCGGCCTTCTGCGCTGCGACGAAGTCGGCGACCGAGAAGGCGTGCTCGCGATCTGGCAGCATGTCGCCGCCGTAGAGCCCGGCGAGCAGCTCGGCCGGGTCGACGTTGAGAGCGGTGGCCAGGCGCACGATCGTGTGCAACTCCGAGTTCGCCTCGCCGCGCTCGACCCGCCCGTAGTTCGTCACGTGCATGTCGGCGAGGTGCGCGATGGTCTCCTGGCTCATCCCGAGCGCCACCCGCGCCTCGCGGACGCGCGCGCCGAAGAGCTCGGCAGCACGGGAACGGGGAGCGGGCATACCTCATGACTACGGCACCCTGGTGCAACAGACCAGAGTCGTGACACCTGTGGTCTAACGACCCCAGGTGCAGGAGTCAGAGCTTGCGCAACAGGACTGAGCTCACCGTGTGGTCGGCGTCCTTTCGCAGCACCAGCTTGGCGCGCGAGCGGGTGGGCCGGATGTTCTGCGTGAGGTTGGGCTCGTTGATGCTCGTCCAGATGCCGGCGGCGCGCTCACGGGCCTGCTCGTCGGTGAGCGAGGCGTAGCGGTGGAAGTACGACTTCGGGTTGGCGAAGGCTCCGCGCTGCAGCTTGAGGAAGCGCTCCTCGTACCAGCGCGCGATGTCGCGCGTGCGAGCATCCACGTAGACGCTGAAGTCGAAGAGGTCGCTCACGGCCAGCCGGTTGCCGCCACCGGCCGGCTGCAGCACGTTGAGGCCCTCGACGATGAGCACATCGGGGCGCCGGACGACGATCTCGGCATCCGGGACGATGTCGTAGCTGAGGTGCGAATAGAACGGCGCGCGCACCTCGGCCGCGCCGCTCTTCACCGCGGTCACGAAGCGGAGCAGCGCGCGGCGATCGTAGGACTCCGGGAATCCCTTGCGTTCCATCAGGCCGCGGCGCTGCAGTTCGGCGTTGGGGAGGAGGAAGCCGTCGGTCGTGACCAGTTCGACGCGGGGCGTGTCGTCCCAGCGGGAGAGGAGCTCGCGCAGCAGGCGGGCGATGGTCGACTTGCCGACCGCCACCGAACCGGCGACGCCGATCACGAACGGTGTGCTGGCCGACCGCTCGCCGAGGAACTCGCTGGTGACGCGATGCAGCTGCTTGGCGCCGCCGACATAGAGGTTGAGCAGCCGGCTCAAGGGCAGGTACACCTCTTCGACCTCGCGCATGTCGAGGGGATCGCCGAGGCCGCGGAGCTGCACGATCTCGGTCTCTTTGAGGGGTAGACGGGTGCTCTGGGCGAGCTCTGCCCAGTCGGCGCGGCCGAGTTCGACGAACGGGGACGAATCGCCATTCCCTGTGGATCCGCCTTGTGCTGCGCCGTTCACCGCCATAGGCGACAAGTCTAGGGTGTGCGCCCAGGCTAAAATCGGGTGCATGTGTGGAATCGTCGGGTACGTCGGTACTGATAAGAGCCTCGAGGTACTCCTCGGCGGACTGAAGCGTTTGGAGTACCGCGGATACGACTCCGCCGGTATCGCGGTCATCGCGCCCGATGGCGCCCTGAACACCGCGAAGAAGGCCGGGAAGCTCTCGGTGCTGGTCGACGACCTGAACGAGCACCCCATCCCGAACGGCGGAACGGGCATCGGGCACACCCGGTGGGCGACCCACGGCGGCCCGACCGACCGCAACGCGCACCCGCACCTGGGAGACGAAGGCCGGCTGGCCGTCATCCACAACGGCATCATCGAGAACTTCGCGACCCTGAAAGACGAGCTGCTCGACGAGGGGTTCGCTTTCGAGTCCGAGACGGACACCGAGGTCGCCGCGGCGCTCCTCGGCCGCGAGTACCGCACGACGGGCGACCTCAACGAGGCGTTCCGCCGGGTCGTGTCGCGTCTCGAGGGCGCCTTCACCCTCCTCGCCCTGCACCAGGACTCGCCGCACGTCGTCGTCGGCGCCCGCCGCAACTCGCCGCTCGTGATCGGGCTGGGCGACGGCGAGAACTTCCTGGGCTCCGACGTCGCCGCGTTCGTCGAGCACACCCGCAACGCCGTCGCCATCGGCCAGGACCAGATCGTCACCATCACGCCCGACAGCGTCACGGTCACCGACTTCGCCGGCAACCCGGTCGAGGTCGAGCCGTTCGAGGTGGCCTGGGACGCGTCCGCCGCCGAGAAGGGCGGCTGGTCCAGCTTCATGGCGAAGGAGATCGCCGAAGAGCCGGATGCCGTGGCCAACACCCTGCGAGGCCGCCTCGTCGACGGCGCCGTGCACATCCCGGAGCTCGAAGCGCTCGGCGATGACGTGCTCGCCTCCATCGACCGCATCACGATCATCGCGTGCGGCACCGCGGCTTACGCCGGCATGGTCGGCTCGTACGCCATCGAGAAGTGGTCGCGCGTTCCCGTCTCGGTTGAGCTCAGCCACGAGTTCCGCTACCGCGAGCCGGTCATCACCGACCGCACCCTCGTCATCTCGATCAGCCAGTCCGGCGAGACCATGGACACACTGATGGCCGTCAAGTACGCCCGCGAGGCAGGGGCCAAGGCCCTCTCGGTGTGCAACACGCAGGGTGCGACCATCCCGCGCGAATCCGATGCCGCTCTCTACACGCACGCGGGCCCCGAGGTCGCGGTCGCGTCGACCAAGGCCTTCGTCGCGCAGATCACGGCGCTCTACCTGTTCGGCCTCCACCTGTCCCGGGTGCGCGGCACGCTCAGCGACGCCGCGCAGCGCGACGCGATCGCAGAGCTCGCCGCCGTGCCCGACAAGATCGCCACCGTGCTCGAGTCGCACGACACCATCGCGCAGCTCGCCCGCTGGATGTCCGACACGCGTTCCGTGCTGTTCCTCGGCCGCCACGTCGGCTACCCGATCGCCCTCGAAGGCGCGCTCAAGCTCAAGGAGCTCGCCTACATCCACGCCGAGGGCTTCGCGGCCGGCGAGCTCAAGCACGGCCCCATCGCTCTGATCGAGCCGGGCCAGCCGGTGTTCGTCGTCGTGCCCAGCCCGCGCTGGTCCGACGAGATGCACAAGAAGGTCGTCTCCAACATCCAGGAGATCCGTGCCCGCGGCGCCCGGGTGATCGCGATCGCCGAGGCCGGCGACGCCTCGGTGCTTCCGTTCGCCGACGAGGTCATCCGCATCCCGCTCGCCGAGCCGCTGTTCGAGCCGCTGCTCGCCGTCGTGCCGCTGCAGATCTTCGCCATGGAGCTCTCCGCGGCCAAGGGTCTCGACGTCGACCAGCCTCGCAACCTGGCCAAGTCGGTCACGGTCGAATAGCGCGGTGCAGCTGTGATCGCCGGTATCGGGGTCGATGTCGTCGACCTGCAGAGGTTCACCCGGGCGGTCGAGCGCACGCCGCGCCTGCGCGAGCGACTGTTCGCGGAGGCCGAACGTGCCCTGCCGGTGCACTCTCTGGCGGCGCGTTTCGCCGCCAAGGAGGCCCTCATCAAGGCGCTCGGCGGATCCGAGGGCGTGCGCTGGCACGATATGGAGATCGTCGCCGACGAGGAGCGCAACCCCGGCTTCCTGCTGCACAACGTGGTCGAACGCGACGTGCGGGAGCGCGGCATCACGCGCATCCACGTGTCGATGAGCCATGACGCCGGAGTCGCGATGGCGTTCGTGGTGACCGAGAAGGACGAACGTGCCTGAGACCCCCGAGTTCCGCGAGGCAGTGATCGATCTGGGCGCGCTGACCGCGAACGTGGAGCACCTCCGCGACGTGATCGGCACCGAGCACGTGATGGCCGTCGTCAAGGCCAACGCCTACGGGCACGGCGCGGTCGAATGCGCTCGTGCCGCACTGGCGGGCGGCGCCGACTGGCTCGGAGTCGCGGACGTGAGCGAAGCACTGCAGCTGCGCGACGCCGGCATCGACGCGCCCGTGCTGGCCTGGCTGCACGATCCGGATGCCGACTTCCGTCCTGCGATCGAGGCCGGCGTCGACCTCGGGGTGTCGTCGGTGACGCAGCTCGACGCTGTTGCCGTGGCGCGACGCGCTCTCGTCGAAGCGGGCCGGCTGCACGGTCAGGCCTTCGTGCAACTCAAGCTGGAGACCGGCCTCAGCCGCAACGGCATCTCCGAGCCCGACTGGGCGGCCGCGTTCGCCCGCGCCCGGGAGCTCGAGCGGGCCGGGGAGATCGTGGTGCGCGGCGTGTTCAGCCATGTCTCGAACGCCTCGCCCGACGACGACGCCGAGGCGGTCGCCGTCTTCACCCGCGGTCTCGCCGAAGCGGAGGCCGCGGGCCTCACCCCGGAGTTGCGGCACCTCGCGGCGTCGGCGGCCGCGCTGAGCATCCCGGATGCCCGTTTCAACCTGGTCCGGCTCGGCATCAGCATCTACGGACTGTCGCCGTTCGCCGGTCGCACCAGCGCCGAGCTCGGACTCTCCCCAGTCATGACGCTGCGCGGTCGGGTGGCGGCCGTGCGCCGGGTTCCCGGCGGCACCGGGGTCTCGTACGACTACACGTATCGCACGAAGGGCGAGTCGACGCTCGCGCTGGTCCCGCTCGGGTACGCCGAGGGCATCCCGCGTCACGCCTCCAGCCGTGCGACCGTGTCGATCCGCGGTGAGCGGTTCCGGATCAGCGGGCGCGTCGCGATGGACCAGTTCGTCATCGACGTGGACGACCACGACGTTCAGGTGGGCGACGAGGTCGTGCTGTTCGGCGACCCGTCGACCGGCGTGCCGTCAGCGGACGACTGGGCGGAGGCCGCCGGCACCATCAACTACGAGATCGTGACCAGGATCGGCGCTCGCGTGCGCCGCACGTTCGTGGGACGGCCGTGACCGGCTACCTCTGGCCGCCGGCCTCGCGCGTCGTGCCCACCTCCGCGGAGATGCACACGCTCGGCATCGAGCTCGCCGCGATCCTCCGCCCGGGCGACCTGGTGGTGCTGAGCGGCCCGCTCGGCGCCGGCAAGACGACGCTGACGCGCGGGATCGGCGACGGCCTCCAGGTGCGCGGGCCGGTGACCAGCCCGACCTTCGTCCTCGCCCGCACGCACCCGAGCCTGGTCGGTGGCGCCCCTTTGGTGCACGTCGACGCGTACCGGCTCGGCAGCGCTCTCGAGCTCGACGACCTCGACATCGACTTCGTGCGATCGATCGTCGTGGTCGAGTGGGGGAGCGGGATGCTCGAGGGCGTCGCCGAGTCGTGGCTGGAGGTCGACATCGTCCGGCCCACCGGAGCCGCCGGCGCCGGCGCTGCCGCGGTTCCGGACGCCGACCTGCCCGGTGGCGAGGCGCCCCCGCGCGCCGACGACGACGATCCGGCCGAAGACGCCGACATCGAAGACGCGAGCGACGACGAACTCGACGCCGACGAGCCCCGGCAGGTCACCGTGACCGGCTACGGTCCGCGCTGGAAGCCCGCCGCGCGCCCCTAGCCCTCCCGGCCGTCCCGTCCCCGTCCCGCCCCCGTTCCCGTCCCAACGGCCGCCGTTTGCCACTAGCTGTCGCCAACACGCCCGGGATGACGACGACAAGTGGCGAACGACGCACACCACCCGGCGCACACGCACAGCACCGGCCGAGCGGCCCGCTCGCTTAGGCTGGAACCATGCTTCTCGCGATCGACACGTCCGCCGGCACCAGCGTCGCCGTCGTCGACCGCGACGGGGGAGTGCTCGCCGAGCGGTCGCAGTCCGACACGATGCGGCACGCCGAAGTGATCGGCGATCTCATTCAGGCCGTGCTGCGCGAATCCGGGGTGGCGGTGTCGTCGCTCTCCGGGGTGGCCGCCGGAATGGGACCGGGCCCGTTCACCGGGCTGCGCGTCGGAATCGCTGCCGCCAAGGCCTTCGCCTTCGGGGCACGAAAGCCCCTCGTTCCCGTGGTCAGTCACGACGCCGTGGCGTTCGAGCGCTACGGCGCCGGTCACGAGGGCGGGCTTCTGGTGGTGACGGATGCACGCCGCCGCGAGCTCTACTGGACGGCCTACGTGGGTGTCGACGAGGCTGGCCTGCCGATCCGCGAAGACGGCCCCGGGCTCAGCAGACCCGACGCTCTGCCGCATCCGGCCCTGCACCGGTTCGACGCCCAGGTCGTCTCCGCCGGCGCCCTCGGGATGCTCGCCGAGCAGCTCTACGCGAACGGCCGCCGGTTCGCGGCCGACGAACCCCTGTACCTCCGCTCTCCCGACGTCACGCTCTCGAACGGCCCGAAGCGGGTGAGCGCGTGACCGCCTGGCAGCTCCGGCGGGCCACCCGCGACGACGTCTCGGCGATCATGGAGCTCGAGCGGGCGACCTTCACCACCGATGCCTGGTCCGAGCGATCGATGCGGTCGGAGGTGGGCAGCGAGCACACCTACTATCTGGTGGCGTTCGAGCCCGAGCATCCGGAGCGCATCGACGGCTACGCCGGACTGCTGGCCCCCGACGGCGCCGCCGAAGGCGACATCCAGACCATCGCGGTCGCACCGGATGCACGCAGGCACGGGCTGGGCCGCACCCTGATGCTCGCCCTGGTCGGCGAGGCGCGCAAGCGCGGTGCACGCGAGGTCTTCCTCGAGGTGAGGGCCGACAACCCCGGCGCCCAGACGCTCTACCGGTCGCTCGGATTCGAGCAGATCGGCGTGCGCCCGCGCTACTACCAGCCCGACGACGTGGACGCGATCGTGATGCGCCTCACCGTCCCGACCCCGGAGACGACCATCGCATGAACCGCGAGAACCCTCTCGTCCTCGGCATCGAGACCTCCTGCGACGAGACCGGCATCGGGATCGTCCGGGGAACGACCCTGCTGTCGAACACCATCGCCTCGTCGATGGACGAGCATGCGCGTTACGGCGGTGTGGTGCCCGAAGTGGCGGCGCGGGCGCACCTGGAGGCGCTCACACCCACGCTGCGCACCGCCGTCGCCGACGCGGGCATCGACCTCGCCGACGTCGACGCGGTGGCGGTGACCAGCGGACCGGGACTGTCGGGGGCGCTGATGGTCGGCGTCGGCGCGGCGAAGGCGCTCGCCCTCTCGATCGGCAAGCCGATCTACGCGGTGAATCACCTCGTCGGCCACGTCGGCGCCGATCTGCTCGACGCGGCCGGCGGCCCCGGGCATCCGGTCGAGCTGCCCACGATCGCCCTGCTCGTCTCGGGCGGCCACACGTCGCTGCTGCTGGTGCGCGACCTCGTCACCGATGTCGAGCTGCTCGGGGAGACCATCGACGACGCCGCCGGCGAGGCCTTCGACAAGGTGGCGCGGGTCCTCGGCCTGCCCTACCCCGGCGGCCCGCAGATCGACCGCGTCGCGGCCGGCGGCGACCCCAAGGCCATCCGTTTCCCGCGTGGCCTCACGAAGCCCAAAGACCTCGAAGCGCACCGCTACGACTTCTCGTTCTCCGGGCTGAAGACCGCGGTCGCCCGATGGGTCGAGCAGCGCCAGGATGCGGGGGAGCCTGTGCCCGTCGCCGACGTCGCCGCGAGCTTCCGTGAGGCGGTCGTCGACGTGCTGCTGACCAAGGCGCTCGCCGCCTGCCGCGACTACGGGGTTCCGCGGCTGCTGCTCGGCGGCGGCGTGGTGGCGAACGCTCGTGTGCGCGAGGTGGCCGCAGAACGGACGGCCGCCGCGGGAGTCGCGCTGCGCATCCCGGCCCTGTCGTTGTGCACCGACAACGGGGCGATGATCGCAGCGCTCGGAGCCCAGCTCATCATGGCCGGCCGCGAGCCGAGCGAGCTCTCGTTCGGGGCTGATTCGACGCTGCCGGTCACGGAGATCCAGGTCGCTCGCTGACACGTCGTACCAGGGTCCCCAATTGGAGTGACGACCGGTTCCGGATGCCCTCAGCGCCGTAGTCTGGAGGCACAGCGCGCGTCGGGGGAGTCCGTTGACACCCTTGGGGCCGCCTGCCACTATGGCTGCGATACAGCTACTTCTCAGAATTCTAAGGAGATTGGCCCCATGACCGATCCGAACGTGCCCGCCGAGCCGACGGAACCCGACGCCCAGAACGGCGCCGTTCCGCCCGCTCCTGCGGATGACACCACCGGCGCCGTTCCGCCCGCGCCCGCGGCGTCGGGACCCGCTGCCCCGGGCGCCCCGGCCGACGGTGCTCCCGCCGCCCCGGTCCCGCCTGCTCCGCCCGCTCCGCCCGCTCCGCCTGTCGCGCCCGGCTACTACGGCCAGCAGCCCGGCTACGGTCAGCCGCCCGCCGCCCCGGCCTACGGTCAGCAGCAGCCGTACGGGCAGCAGCCGTACGGCCAGCAGCCCTACGGCCAGCAGCCGCCGTATGGTCAGCAGCAGCCCTACGGCGCGCCGGCCTACGGTCAGCCGGCCCCCGGCTACGCGCAGCCCTACGCTCCCCAGGCCAAGTCGCCGATCCTGAGCATCCTGTCGATGGTCGGCGGCATCATCGGCATCGTCCTCGGCTGGGTCTACGGCCTCGGTTTCCCCTTCGGCGTGGCCGCCGTGATCCTGGGCTTCATCGGCCGCAAGAAGGAGCCGGCGGCCAAGGGCTTCTGGCTCACCGGCATCATCACCGGTTTCGTCAGCATCGTCATCGCGCTGGTCGTCTGGGCGGTTCTGATCGTCGCGCTGATCGCGCTGTCGGCGTACCGCACGAACCTCCAGTACTGATTCGGGGACTCGTCCTCGAACGCAGGCCGGCCGGCGCTCAGCGCCGGCCGGCTTCTGCTGTTCCAGGAGCCGGAATGCGGTTCGCCCTCAGCCGTCGAGACGCTCGACGAGCAAAGCGGTGTGCTTGCCGCCGACCCGGGTGAGCACGATGGTCGCGGACTCCCCGCCGCTCAGCGACAGCCGCTTGCGCAGGGCGGCGGGGTCGACATCCACCCCCCGCTTCTTGATCTCGAGGGTGCCGATGCCGCGCTCCTTGAGGGCCCGTTTGAGGTCGCGCTCCTGGAACGGGAGCTGCTCGAGCACACGGAATCCCGCGGCGAACGGCGTCTGCGCGGGGGCATCCGTGGTGAAATAGGCGATCCCGTCGCTCACCATGCGGGCGTCGAGCGAGCGGGCGAGGTCGCCGATGAGCCGGGCCCGGATGACCGCCCCGTTCGGCTCGTACAGGTACGCGCCGAGGGTGCCGGTCTCCACATCGTCGCTGTCGGACGCCGCCGTCAGCTCGTGCGCCTCGTCGCCGTGGAGCACCAGAGCAGCGCGCCGGATGCCCGGCCGGGCGAGCGCGCCGAACCAGAGGCCCATCTCGACGAGCTGGCCGTCGACGGAGATCCACTGGGCCTCGGCTGTCGACGGGATGAGGTCGCGGTCGAGTCCGGGCCCGAGCTTCACGCCGACCGAGCGCCCCGTTGCCAGCTCGAAAGCGAAGCCGAGGCTCGGCGAGTACTCGTCGGGGTCGGTGAGACGCGACGTCTGCCCGTGACCGGCCGTGCGGCGCGCGGGGTCGAGGAACACGCCGTCGACGCTCCGCAGGTCGGCGTCTTCGGCACGGCCGAGCTGAACGGTGGCGTTCGGGAAGGGCGCCAGGTTGAAGCTGGCGATCGCGGCGGTGACCTCGTCGGCCTCCACCGCCGTCACCTCGAGCTCGAGCGCGGCGAGAGCCATCGCGTCCCCGCCGATCCCGCAGCCGAGGTCGGCGACATGGTCGAGCTGGGCGGCCGCGAAGCGGCCCGCGTGCCGGGCGGCCACAGACAGGCGGGTGGCCTGCTCGAGCCCGGCCTCGGTGAACAGCATCCGGTCGGCGAACGGACCGAACTTGACCCGCGCCCTGGCGCGCAGCTTGGACTGCGTGAGCACGGCGGCGACGAGGCCCGGCGGGTGGCCCGCTTTGCGTAGATCGCTCACCAGGCGGAGCACGTCGGCCTTCGAGGTGTACGGCGGAAGGGAATCGAGCAGTCGCAGACCTTCGGCCGACAACAGCTCCAGCAGTTCCGACCGTTCCATGCCTTCACGCTACCCTCTTGGCACTCACGTTGCGTGACTGCTAACGAACCCTCTAAACTCGTGTTAGCACTCTCAGTGCGAGTGTGCTAACTCCAGTCTTAGTTCAAGCCAGTGTTTAGTTGAAGAAAGAGGTCAACCGTGTCGGTCTCCATCAAGCCGCTCGAGGATCGCATCGTTATCAAGCAGGTCGAGGCTGAGCAGACCACTGCTTCCGGTCTCGTCATTCCCGACACCGCCAAGGAGAAGCCGCAGGAGGGCGAGGTCATCGCTGTCGGCCCCGGCCGCATCGACGACAACGGCAACCGCGTCCCGATCGACGTCGTCGTCGGCGACAAGGTCCTCTACTCCAAGTACGGCGGAACCGAGGTCGCCTTCTCCGGCGACACGTACCTCGTGCTCTCCGCTCGCGACGTTCTGGCCGTCGTCGTCCGCTGACGACTCGGCTCTGAAGGGCCCGGATGCTTCGGCATCCGGGCCCTTCGTCGTCTCGCGGATGCCGGCCGGCCGTCTGCGCGGTGCGTAGACTCACAGGAATGTCCCAGAGCGAAACCGAATCGGCAGCCGTCACGGCCGCACCGTTGTCCGAGCACCGTCGCTCCGGGATGATCTACGCCATCTCGGCGTATGTGCTGTGGGGCATCCTGCCCATCTACTTCCTGTCGCTCGTGCCCGCCAGCGCGTTCGAGATCGTGGCGTGGCGGGTGCTGTTCTCGCTGGTGTTCTGCGCGATCCTGCTCACGGTCACGCGAAAGTGGCGCGCGTTCGGCGTCCTGCTGCTCAACAAGCGCGTCGTGTTCACGATGGGCGTCGCGGGCGCCCTCATCTACGTCAACTGGCAGACCTATGTGCTCGCCACGGTCTCCGGGCACGTGGTCGAAGCAGCGCTCGGGTACTTCATCAACCCGATCGTCACCGTCTTCCTCGGCGTGCTCGTGCAGCGCGAGAAGCTCCGCGTGGCGCAGTGGGTCGCGGTCGGGGTCAGCGTGGTCGCGGTGATCGTGCTCGCGGTCGGGTACGGGTCGATGCCGTGGATCGCCCTCATCCTGGCCTTCTCCTTCGGGTTGTACGGGCTGATCAAGAAGCGGGTCGGCGGCTCGGTCGACGCCGTCTCCGGCCTCACTCTCGAGACCATCTGGCTCAGCCCGGTGGCCATCGTCCAGCTCATCGTCGTGGGCGCCACCGTCGGAATCACGATCGGCACCATCAGCCCCTGGCACACCGTCGCCATGATCGGCACCGGCGTCATCACCGCCGTTCCGCTGCTGTTCTTCGCCGCCGCCTCCCGACGACTGCCGCTGATCTACATGGGATTCATCCAGTACTTCGCGCCGTTCATCCAGTTCCTGGTCGGTGTCGTGCTGCTGCACGAAGCCATGCCGCCGGAACGCTGGGTCGGGTTCAGCATCGTGTGGCTGGCCCTGCTCATCCTCACCGTCGACATGATCTTCGCCGCGCGCTCCAACCGGCGGGCAGCCGAACTCGACATCGCGACCGTGGAATAAATCCCCAGGGTTCTGCCGTTAGCATTGCCAATACCGCTTGTGAATTCATTGGCCGCGGCGCCGGTGGCGGGCGGATTCTCCCGTTCCTCGCGACGCTTAAAGGGGTGAAATGGATCAGACGGATCCGTTCGGCTTCATCGGTTTGACCTACGACGACGTGATGCTCCTCCCCGGGCACACCGACGTCATCCCCAGTGAGGCGGACACGTCCTCGCAGCTCACCAAGCGCATCCGGGTGGCCTCCCCGCTGCTGTCGAGCGCGATGGACACCGTGACGGAATCGCGCATGGCCATCGCAATGGCACGCAACGGCGGCCTCGGCATCCTGCATCGCAACCTCTCGATCGAAGACCAGGCGGCGCACGTCGACAAGGTCAAGCGGTCCGAGTCGGGCATGATCACGAACCCGGTGACCACGACACCCGACGCCACCGTCGAAGAGGTCGACCTGCTCTGCGGCCAGTTCCGTGTGAGCGGGCTCCCGGTCATCGAGGGCGACGGCACCCTCGTCGGCATCATCACCAACCGCGACATGCGGTTCGTCTCGCCGTTCGAGCGCACCACCACGTACGTCCGCGATGTGATGACGCGTCAGCCGCTCATCACCGCTCCGGTCGGAATCGACCCGGACTCCGCGATCGCCATCTTCGCGCAGCACAAGATCGAGAAGCTGCCGCTGGTCGACGCCGACGGCAAGCTCCGCGGCCTGATCACCGTCAAAGACTTCGACAAGAGCGAGCAGTACCCGAACGCCACCAAAGACGACGAGGGCCGCCTCCGCGTCGGCGCCGCCATCGGCTTCTTCGGCGACGCCTGGGAGCGCGCGATGACGCTGGTCGACGCGGGCGTCGACGTCCTCGTGGTCGACACCGCCAACGGCGACAGCGCCGGCGTGCTCGACATCATCCGCCGCCTCAAGGCGGAGCCGCGTGCCTCGCACGTCGACGTCATCGGCGGCAACGTGGCGACGCGCTCGGGCGCCCAGGCGCTCATCGACGCCGGAGCGGACGCCATCAAGGTGGGCGTCGGACCGGGCTCGATCTGCACCACGCGCGTGGTCGCCGGAGTCGGCGTCCCGCAGGTCACGGCCGTCTACGAGGCTTCTCTCGCCGCCCGCGCGGCCGGTGTCCCGCTCATCGCCGACGGCGGTCTGCAGTATTCGGGCGACATCGCCAAGGCCCTCGTCGCCGGAGCCGACACCGTGATGCTCGGCTCCCTGCTCGCCGGAACGGCCGAGTCGCCCGGCGACCTGGTGTTCGTCAACGGCAAGCAGTTCAAGAACTACCGCGGGATGGGCTCGCTCGGCGCGCTGCAGACCCGCGGCAAGAAGACCTCGTACTCGCGCGACCGCTACTTCCAGGCGGATGTGCCGAGCGACGAGCAGCTCATCGCCGAAGGCATCGAGGGTCAGGTCCCGTATCGCGGCCCGCTCTCGGCCGTCGCCTACCAGCTCATCGGCGGACTCCGCCAGTCGATGTTCTACGTGGGCGCTCGCACCATCCCCGAGCTCAAGGAGCGCGGCAAGTTCGTGCGCATCACCGCGGCCGGGCTCAAGGAGTCCCACCCGCACGACATCCAGATGGTGGTCGAGGCGCCCAACTACCGCCGCTGACCTTCCCGCCCACCGCCCCCCGCTGACCGGCGATTCCGCTGCGGTCCGCCGATCCGCAATCGAGTCCGGACTTGTTGGGTCGAAACTCCGCGTTTCGACCCATTGAGTCCGGACTCGATCGCGTTGCGGAGCGCGATCAGGGTGCGACAGCGGCCAAGCGGAGGATCGCCTCGGTGAGTACGGACGGCGAGCACGCGAAATTGAGCCGCGCGAAGCCGGCGCCCGGGGAGCCGAAGTCGGGGCCGGGCAGGAGCGCGACCCGGGCCTGGTCGAGGGCGACGGCGCTCGGGTCGTCGCCCCAGCCGAGCTCCCGGAAGTCGAGCCACGCCAGATAGCTCGCCCGGGGTTCCCGGTAGCGCACTTCGGGCAGGTACTGGGCCAGCAGCGTCGTGAGCAGGGCGCGGTTCGCCTCGACGGCCTCGAGGACGTCGTCGAGCCAGGGCCCGCCCGCGGTGTACGCGGCCTCGGAGGCGATCCGGCCGAACAGGCTCGTCCGCACCTCGACTTCGTACGGAAGGCCGGAGAGGAGGTCGCTCATCCGGTCGCCCGCTGCGACGAACAGGGCGCACTTGAGCCCGGCGAGGTTCCAGGCCTTGCTCGCGGCGTGGGCGGCGATCCCGTGCTCCCGTGCGGCGTCGGAGACACTGAGGAACGGCGTGAAGGCGGCATCGGAGTGGGTGAGCGGTGCGTGCACCTCGTCGCTCACCACCACGGCGTCGTACCGGGCGGCCAGCTCGGCGACGGCGGCCAGCTCGGCCGCCGTGTGCACGAGCCCGACCGGATTGTGGGGATTGCAGAGCAGGAATGCCCGGGCGCCGGACGCGAACGCCCGCTCGATCCCGGCGAGGTCGAGGGACCATCCGGCGCCGTCGTCGAAGCGGAGCGGAACCTCCTCGACGACTCCGCCCGCCTCCGGCACCATGCCGAAGAACGGCGGATAGACGGGCGGGGTGATGATCACGCGGTCGCCCGGGCGGATGACCAGCCGCAGGGATTCCACGATGACGACGCTCACATCCGTCGTGGTCGTGACGCGCTGCGGGTCCACCTCCCAGCCCCACGTCGACGACGCGTAGGCGGCGAATGCACTCTGCACGTGGCGGTCGGGGCCGACGTACCCGGTGTCGGAGCGCTTCACGGCGTCGATGAGGGCGACGGCGATCGGCTCGGCGAGCGGGTAGTCCATCTCGGCCACGAACAGCGGAAGCACGTCATCCGGATACGCACGCCACTTCTCGCTCGTCCGTGTGCGGAGTCTCTCCAGGGGGTCGGCCGCGATCGTCATGGTCCCACTCTGCCCGTATCCGCCCGAAGACGCATCCATGTCGCCCTCGCCATAGACTGATCGGGTGAGTATGGAGATTGAGATCGGACGCGCCAAGCGCGCTCGCCGCGTGTACGCCTTCGACGACATCGCGGTGGTGCCGAGCCGGCGCACCCGCGACCCCGAGGATGTCTCGGTGTCCTGGTCGATCGACGCGTACCAGTTCTCCATCCCGTTCCTGGCGGCGCCGATGGATTCCGTCGTCTCCCCGACGACCGCCATCATGATGGGCCAGCTGGGCGGTCTCGGCGTCCTCGACCTCGAGGGCGTGTGGACCCGCTACGAAGACCCGGAGCCGCTGCTCGCGGAGATCCGGCAGCTCCCCGCGGGCAAGGCCACCTCGCGCATGCAGGAGATCTACTCCGAGCCGATCAAGCCCGAGCTCGTCACCAGCAGACTGGCCGAGATCCGCGAAGCGGGTGTCACGGTCGCCGGCGCACTGTCGCCGCAGCGCACCCAGGAGCTCTACGAGACGGTCGTCGCTGCAGGCGTGGACCTGTTCGTCATCCGCGGCACTACCGTGTCGGCCGAGCACGTGTCGAAGAACGTCGAGCCCCTCAACCTCAAGAAGTTCATCTACGAACTCGACGTGCCGGTGATCGTCGGCGGCGCCGCGACCTACACCGCAGCGCTGCACCTCATGCGCACCGGTGCGGCCGGCGTGCTGGTCGGCTTCGGCGGCGGAGCGGCGTCCACGACCCGCTCGACGCTCGGAATCCACGCCCCCATGGCCACGGCGGTCGCGGATGTGGCCGGAGCGCGCCGCGACTACATGGACGAGTCGGGTGGCCGCTACGTGCACGTTATCGCCGACGGCGGTCTCGGCAGCTCTGGCGACATCGTGAAGGCGATCGCGTGCGGCGCCGACGCGGTGATGCTCGGATCCACGCTCGCGCGCGCGACGGATGCACCCGGCGGCGGCTGGCACTGGGGCGCAGAGGCGCATCACGCGCAGCTGCCCCGTGGCAACCGTGTCGCGGTCGGTCAGGTGGCTCCTCTCGAGGAGATCCTCTACGGGCCGGCGCCGGTCGCCGAAGGCACCGCCAACCTGGTGGGCGCTCTGCGGCGCTCCATGGCCACCACGGGCTACTCGGACCTGAAGGAGTTCCAGCGCGTCGAAGTCGTCGTCGCGCCGTACAACGCGCACTGAAGTCGGCCGATGACGGCCGAGAGAGGGAGAGAACGATGGTCACGACCAGATCCACCTCACACCCTGCCGTGTCGTCCACGTCACGGCTCGGTCCGGCTGAACGCGCCGACGCGATAGCGGCGCTGAAGGAGACCGAGCTCGACATCCTCGTGATCGGCGGCGGAATCGTCGGAACGGGGAGCGCTGTCGACGCGGTGACCCGCGGTCTCAGCGTCGGTCTCGTCGAGGCCAGGGACTTCGCATCCGGAACCTCGAGCAGGTCGTCGAAACTCGTGCATGGCGGCATCCGCTACCTCGAGCAGCTCGACTTCCGGCTGGTGCGGGAGGCTCTGATCGAGCGCGGCCTGCTGCTGCAGCGCATCGCGCCGCACCTCGTGAAGCCGGTCCGCTTCCTCTACCCGCTCAAGAAACGCGTCGTCGAGCGTGCCTACGTGGGCGCCGGGATGCTGCTCTACGACATCTTCTCGTACACCGGTCTGCGGCCGCCGGGAGTGCCGCACCACCGTCACCTCACCAAGCGGCAGGTGATGCGGGCCATTCCGAGTCTCGCGAGCGACGCTCTGATCGGTGGGATCACGTACTACGACGCGCAGGTGGACGACGCCCGCTATGTCGCGAACCTCGCCCGTACGGCGGCCCACTACGGCGCGCATGTCGCCAGCCGGGTGCGCGTGGAGGGCTTCATCAAGGTCGGTCAGCGCGTCGTCGGCGTTCAGGCGCACGACCTCGAGACCGGGGAGCGCTTCGAGATCCGCGCCAAGCAGGTGGTGAACGCCACCGGTGTCTGGACCGACGACACCCAGGCCATGGTGGGCGAGCGCGGACAGTTCAAGGTGCGCGCCTCGAAGGGCATCCACCTCGTCGTGCCGCGCGACCGGTTCCAGTCGAAGATGGGCCTGCTGCTGCGCACGGAGAAGAGCGTGCTCTTCGTCATCCCGTGGGGGCGGCACTGGCTGGTCGGCACGACCGACACGGACTGGCACCTCGACAAGGCGCACCCGGCCGCGACCGCGGCCGACATCGACTACGTGCTCGCGCACGTGAACGCCGTTCTCGCCGTCCCGTTGACCCGGGAAGACGTCGAGGGTGTCTACGCCGGCTTGCGTCCGCTGCTGGCGGGCGAGTCGGAGCAGACCTCGAAGCTGTCGCGCGAGCACCTCGTGGCGCACTCGGTACCCGGCCTCGTCGTGATCGCGGGCGGCAAGTGGACCACCTACCGGATCATGGCGAAGGATGCGATCGACGCGGCCGTCGACGCGCTCGACGGCAAGATCGCCGCAAGCACGACGGACGAGATCTCCCTCGTCGGCGCTGAGGGCTACCAGGCCGCCTGGAACCGGCGCAGCCGGATCGCGCAGGAGAGCGGCCTGCACGTCGCACGGATCGAGCACCTGCTCAACCGGTACGGAACACTGGCCGAGGACATCCTCGACCTGATCCGCGACGATCCCTCGCTCGCCGATCCCCTTCCCGGCGCCGACGACTACGTGGGGGCGGAGGTCGTCTACGCGGCCACCAGCGAGGGTGCGCTGCACCTCGAAGACGTGCTCGCCAGGCGCACCCGTATCTCGATCGAGGCGTGGGACCGCGGCGTCTCCGCAGCGCCCGTGGCCGCTCGCCTGATGGCCGGAGTGCTCGGCTGGGACAAGGCCCGAGAAGAGCGCGAGGTGCAGACCTACCTCAAGCGGGTGGCCGCCGAGCGAGCGAGCCAGCTGCAGCCGGACGACGAGTCCGCCGACCGCATCCGGCTCGAGGCGCCCGACATCGTCGACGTCGACGCGGCGGCGGCGAAGGCGGCCAAGGAGGCGCGCGCCGCGGCCAGGGCTCGCGCCCCGAGGAAGCCCGCCGCGGCGAAGACGCCGGCGGAGAACCCGGCGGAGAACCCGGAAGGCGGGGCGCCCGCCTCCGAGTAGTCGCAGCCCCTACACCATCCACCCCGGAGCCGCCTTCAGGCGGCTCCGGTACGATTGTGGGACTGCCCCCAAGCAAGTGGAGACGGAACATGGTTGACGTTCGACGGGTCAAACTGCCCGGGGTCGGGGTGCTGCACACCTTCGTCACAGACGATGGCGGAAAGGTCGGTGTGATCGCACACCGCTCGGGCCACAGCGACCTGATCACGTTCTCAGACAACGAAGACGGCGCCGATGTGACCAAGGTGTCACTGCGCCTCAGCGAAGACGAGGCGCACACGCTCGCCGAACTCCTGGGCGGCACGCAGATCACCGAAGCGCTCAGTGCGCTCGACCAGATCCCCGGGCTCAGCATCGACTGGTTCTCCGTCGACTACGACGACTACATCGCCGGCCAGCCGCTCGGCGCACCCGCCGACCGCGGCCTCGTCGGCCTCACGGTCGTCGCGGTGGTGCGCGGCGAGTCCGCCAACCCGGCGCCGGCGCCCGACTTCAAGGTCTTCCCCGGCGACACGCTCGTCGTCGCCGGCTCGCCCGAGAAGGTGGGCAAGGCCTTCACCTTCTTCCGCACCGGTGAGCTGCCCGCTCGCGCCACCGCAGACGCGCCGCCCTGGGGATAGTCGATGCATCTCGGCGAAGACCTCATCGTTCTCGGCGTCCTCCTGCTCGTGGCCTACGTGCTCGGGCGTCTCGGCAAGCTGGTGGGTCTCCCCGCGATTCCCGTCTACATGATCGTCGGGCTGCTCGCCAGCCCGCACACCGGCTGGTTCCCGCTCAACTTCGAGTCGAACTACATCGAGCTGATCGCGATCTTCGGATTGATCCTGCTCCTGTTCAATCTCGGGCTCGAATTCGATCAAGACGAATTCTTCGGCAACTTCGGCAAGCTCATCATCTCGGGTGGGTCGTACATCGTCGTCAACATGGGCGCCGGCCTGATCTTCGGGTTCATGGTCGGATGGGGCACACGCGAGGCGCTGATCATCGCGGGGATGACGGCCACCTCGTCGAGTGCGATCGTCACCAAGCTGCTCATCGAGCTGAAGAGGCTCGCCAACAAAGAGACGCCGATGATCCTCGGCGTCACCGTGGTCGAAGACATCTTCATCGCGATCTACCTCGCGATCGTCTCCGTCGTCCTGAGCGGCGAGACCGACTTCTGGCCGATCGTCGCCAAGCTGGCCATCGCCTTCACCTTCCTCGTCGTGATGTTCACGATCGCGCGCTGGGGCGGGCGCTACGTCTCCCGGCTGTTCCGCACCAAAGACGACGAGCTCTTCACGATCCTCTTCTTCGGCTTCGCCGTGCTCTTCGCCGGCATCGGCGAGGTGCTGGGCGTGACGGACGCGATCGGCGCCTTCCTCATCGGACTCGTGCTGGGCGCGACCAAGTACCGCAAGAAGATCGAGAACATCGCCGTCCCGCTGCGCGACGTGTTCGCGGCGTTCTTCTTCCTCAACTTCGGTCTGGCGCTCAACCCCGCCCAGTTCCCCGAGGTCCTGGTCCCCGTGCTGCTCGCCGTGCTGCTGACGATCGTGCTGAACATCCTGGCGGGGCAGTTCGTGGCGTGGATCAACGGGATGGGCATCCAGGCCGGCATCAACACCACCGTGATCCTGCAGAATCGCGGCGAGTTCGCCCTGATCCTCGCCACCCTCTCGCTCAGCGCCGGATTGGATGCCCGCATCCAGCCGTTCGCCGGGCTCTACGTGCTCATCATGGCCGTGATCGGTCCGGTGCTCGCAGCAAACTCAGAGAAGATCGGTGGGATGATTCTGCGGACCGGCAAATCATCGAAGAAGCGTGCCAAGAAGCTGCACGATCCCATGTTCGACGAGGAGATCGCGCTCGTGGAGGCCGCAACGGCCGACCCCGAACCCGACTCCGAGTCGCGGTCCGACGACACCAGGAAGGCCATCGACCGCGTCGTCGAGCAGGCCATGCAGCAGCAGGACACCACCAGGGACCGAAAGCGGGACTGAGACATTAGCGAGACCACCGGCAGCGGAGAGACCACGCTGTTCCAGATGATGCTGCGCCCGCGCTGGATCGGCGCGCTCGTCCTGGCGCTGGCGCTCGCCGCCGGATTCGCGTGGCTCGGCCAATGGCAGCTCGAGCGCGCCGTCGAATCGGGCACCGTGATCGACGCCCCGAGCGAGACGGTGCTGCCGCTCGCGCAGGTCGCGAAGCCGAACGGACCGATCACCGACAAGGCCACCGGGCAGCTGGTGACGGTCACCGGCACGTTCGTCCCCACGGACTACGAGCTGCTCCAGGGCCGGCTGAACAAGGGCACGGCCGGGTGGTGGGTCGTCGCGCACGTGACGGTCGAGGATGCCGCATCCGGGCATCCGGTCGCCCTCGCGGTGGCGCGCGGCTGGGCCGCCGACAAGCCGACCGCCGAGTCCGCGATGGCGCGGCTCGCGAACGAGGAGTCGGTCCCGCAGGAGATCGTAGGGAGGTTGCTGCCGACGGAGGCCCCCGAGGTGCCCACCGACAAGAGCCATCCCACGGTGATGACCACGATGTCGGTGGCCGCGCTCTACAACCTGTGGTCGGGCGTCGACGGCGTCGACGTGTACTCCGCTTACGTGGTCGAGCGCACCCCGCCGCCCGGGCTGGTGAAGATCGACTCGCCGCCGCCCATCCAGGAGAGCACCCTCAACTGGCTCAACGTCTTCTACGCGGCCGAGTGGATCATCTTCGCCGGGTTCGCCATCTTCTTCTGGTACCGGCTGGTGAAGGACGCGAAGCAGCGCGAAGACGAAGAACGCGAGCTCGCACAGGAAACGGCCCTGGCGGCCGGGAAAGTAGAATAGGACCATGCCCCTCGCTCCCAAGCCCGAAGACTTCCCGAAGATCCGCGGGGCGCTCCGGTTCTACCAGGTCTTCGCCTACATCACCGGCATCATGCTCCTCCTGCTCTGCGTGGAGATGATCATCAAGTACGGGATGGGCTACCAGCTCTTCGCGTTCAGCAACTACGGGGTGTTCGCCTTCGTACCGGTCAACGCCGCGGTGGCTCCCACCGGGGTCGACCTGAGCACGGGCATCCTGATCGCTCACGGCTGGCTGTACGTGGTGTACCTGTTCTCCGACTTCCGGCTCTGGAGCCTGATGCGGTGGAACTTCGGGAAGTTCGTGGCGATCGCCCTCGGTGGCGTCATCCCGTTCCTGTCGTTCTTCGTCGAAGCCCGCATCACCAAGCAGGTGAAGTCGTACCTGGCCGGCCGAGAGGCCGAAGCAGCGACCCTCGTGGAGGCATCAAATTAGCACCGACCCCGTATTCACCGACATCCTGGGCGCGGCCGACTCGGCCAACCCGTCGGGACCGGTTCTCGTCGTCGACTTCGGTGCGCAGTACGCGCAGCTGATCGCGCGGCGCGTCCGCGAGGCGAGCGTCTACTCCGAGATCGTGCCGCACACCGTCACCGCGTCCGAGGTCGCCGCCAAGCGCCCGTCGGGCATCGTGCTCTCCGGCGGTCCGTCCAGTGTCTACGAAGAGGGCGCCCCTCAGCTCGACCCGGCGATCTTCGACCTCGGTGTGCCCGTGCTCGGCATCTGCTACGGCTTCCAGGTCATGGCGACCACGCTCGGCGGCGAGGTGGCGCACACCGGCCTGCGCGAGTACGGCTCGACCGACGTGACCATCACGGACTCGGGCGTGCTGCTCGACGGTCAGCCCGGTGAGCAGACCGCCTGGATGAGCCACGGCGACTCCGTGTCGAAGGCGCCGGAAGGCTTCCAGGTGCTCGCGTCCACCGCTTCGACCCCGGTCGCCGCGTTCGCGAACGACGAGCGACGGCTGTACGGCGTGCAGTGGCACCCCGAGGTCAAGCACTCGGCTTACGGCCAGGCCGTGCTCGAGAACTTCCTGCACCGCGCCGCAGGCATCCCGGCCGACTGGAACAGCGGCAACGTGATCGCCGACCAGGTCGCCGCGATCCGTGCCCAGGTGGGTTCGGGCAAGGTCATCTGCGGCCTCTCCGGCGGGGTCGACTCGGCCGTCGCTGCCGCTCTCGTGCACGAGGCCGTCGGCGACCAGCTGGTCTGCGTGTTCGTCGACCACGGCCTGCTGCGCAAAGACGAGCGCCGGCAGGTCGAGGAGGACTACGTGCAGGCCACGGGCGTCCGCCTCGTCACCATCGACGCCGAGAAGCAGTTCCTCGACGCGCTGGCCGGCGTCAGCGACCCCGAGACCAAGCGCAAGATCATCGGTCGCGAGTTCATCCGGACCTTCGAGCAGGCGCAGGCCGATCTGATCGCGGAGGCGGCCGGCGAAGGCGACCCCATCCGATTCCTCGTGCAGGGCACGCTCTACCCGGATGTCGTCGAGTCCGGCGGCGGAACCGGCACCGCGAACATCAAGAGCCACCACAATGTGGGCGGACTCCCCGAAGATCTCCAGTTCGAGCTCGTCGAGCCGTTGCGCACCCTGTTCAAAGACGAGGTCCGCGCGATCGGCCGCGAGCTCGGCCTGCCCGAAGCGATCGTCGGACGCCAGCCGTTCCCCGGCCCGGGCCTCGGCATCCGCATCGTCGGCGAGGTCACCAAGGAGCGCCTCGAGCTGCTGCGCGACGCCGACGCCATCGCGCGCGCCGAGCTCACCGCCGCCGGGCTCGACAACGAGATCTGGCAGTGCCCGGTCGTGCTGCTCGCCGACGTGCGCTCGGTGGGCGTGCAGGGCGACGGCCGCACCTACGGCCACCCGATCGTGCTGCGCCCGGTGTCGAGCGAAGACGCGATGACCGCCGACTGGACCCGCCTGCCGTACGACGTGCTGGCGAAGATCTCCACGCGCATCACGAACGAGGTCGACGGCGTCAACCGCGTCGTGCTCGACGTCACGTCGAAGCCGCCGGGAACCATCGAATGGGAGTGACCCTCCCGTACACGTGAAAAGGGCCGGAATGCTGATGCATCCCGGCCCTTCGCGTTGTGCGGCGCCGCGTTGTGCGGGGCTGCGCAGTGCCGTGCTAGTTGCGCGCGATCGCGAAGATGCGGAGCAGTTCGAGGTAGAGCCAGATGACGGTGACCATGATGCCGAAGGCACCCGTCCAGCCGTAGACCCGGGGAGCCCGGTTCTTCACGCCCTGCTGAATGGCGTCGAAGTCGAGGACCAGCGAGTACGCGGCCATGATGACGACGAGGATGCCGACCACGATTCCGAGCGGGATGCCGAAGATCTTGACGTCGCCGCTGAGGCCGAACGGGCTGGTGGTCGCGCCGGTCCAGACGAGCACGACGTTCACGAGCGAGAACACGAGGTAACCGACCATCGCGATCAGGAAGACCTTGGTGGCCTTGGCCGAGGCGCGGATCTTGCCGCTGGCGAAGAGGGCGAGTGTGACGCCGACGACCACGATCGTGGCGATGACGGCCTGCAGGACGATGCCGCCCCATGTCGCCTCGAAGTACGCGGAGATGCCGCCCACGAAGAGCCCCTGCACGCCCGCATAGGCGAGGATCAGGGGCGGTGAGGGCTTTCTCTTGAAGATGTTCACGAGGGCCAGCACGAAGCCGACGATCGCAGCCGGGATCCAGATGCCGGGAACGACCCAGCCGATGACCGCTCCGACCACCAGGATGCCGAAGCTGATGGCCGTCTTGACGACCGTGTCTTCGACCGTCATGCGGTCGGTGTCGACCGAGGTCGCCGACGGCGACTCGTACATCTGCTGAAGCTTGTCTGCGCTCAGCGTCGCGTTGGCGGCCGATCCGTTCTGGAAGGCCGGGCTCTGCGAGAAGGCCGGGTTTGAGGTGGCCATGGGTTCCTCTGCTCACGTAGTGGGTCCGGGAAGTCCGGGTGCTCAGTCCAATCTATCGAGTTGGTTTCTGAGAGGTCTGACAGATTGCCGAGAATCCAGCAAGAAAGCGCCCCAGCGTGCCAGCCAGGCCGCTGCCACGACGACAAAGGTGCTCACCAGCACGGACACCCAGGCCATCGAGTAGTCCGGGACGACGCGGGCGAGAACGACGCTCGAGGCGATGGGCAGGGCGAGCACCGCGTACGACACGAGGGGCCGCAGGCGCACCAGGAGCCACGCCGCCAAAGGCACAGCGAAGCACCAGGCGAACGAGGCTCCGCCGAGCATCAGCCACGTGAATCCGAGCACCGGGACGACCACGGCGACGCGCCGTCCGATGGTCGACGGGAGGACGGCCCACCCCGCGGGCTGAAGCAGAGAGCCCGCCAGCAGGAACGGCAGGCTGTACGCGCTGGTGACGAGCACCAGACCGGTGCCGACGCAGATCAGCGCGAGGCCCACGAGGAGCCGGGGCCGGTAGGCGCCCCACCGCAGCTTCAGGCGGCCGGCGGGTTCGCGCCAGCCGTCACGTTCGGGCGATTCCGGGGCGGACACGCGTTGATTCTGTCACCCGGACGAGCGGGCGACCAGCCCCCGAGCGCGGGCTAGTATCACTCCATGCGTGCGCATGCGGCCCCTCTGATCATCGGTCACCGCGGTGCGCCCGGATACCGCCCCGAGCATACGAGGGCGGCCTACGATCTCGCCTTCGCATTGGGGGCGGATGCGGTGGAGCCCGACGTGGTCGCGACGAAGGACGGCGTGCTGGTGCTGCGGCACGAGAACGAGATCTCGGGCACGACCGATGTCGCCGAGCATCCGGAGTTCGCGGACCGCCGCGCGACCAAGGAGATCGACGGCGTCGTGCTCACGGGGTGGTTCACCGAGGACTTCACCTGGGCCGAGCTGGCCACCCTGCGCGCTCGCGAGCGGCTCGGCGCGATCAGGCAGGCGGGCACCACGTTCGACGGGCGGTACCCACTGCTCCGGATGCGCGACCTCTTCGATCTCGTCGACGGCGCCTCCGAGGACGCGGCCCGACTGCTCGGAATCATCGCCGAGCTCAAGCACGCGACCTACTTCGAGTCGATCGGCCTTCCGCTGGACGACCTCTTCGCCGCCGAGCTGAGCGACGCGGGGTGGGCGGACAACCCCGAGCTCGTCGTCGAGAGCTTCGAGAGGACCGTGCTCGGTCAGCTGCACCGCCGCGGGTTCCGCGGCAAGCGCATGTATCTGCTCGAAGCCGAAGGCGCGCCCGCCGACCGCGTCGCCCGCCTGGGAGCGGCGGCGCCGGGATACTCGGACGACCTGACGGCGCGGGGATTGTACTCGCTGGCGGCGGCGTCGCCGTCGGAGCGCGTGGACGGGATCAGCGTCGATGTCGGTCAGGTGCTCGCCTCCGGCTCTGTGGCGGTGGCGCTGTTCGACGACGGCGACGATGTCGGGGCGGTCACGTCCGACCTGGTCGACACGGCGCACTCGGCCGGGCTGGGAGTGTTCTGCTGGACGCTCCGGCCGGAGAACGCGCTGATGCCGGAGGGATTCCGCAGCAGTGGCGGCGACGGCGACTGGGGCGACTGGCGCCGGCTGTTCTCGATCATCGTGAACTCCGGCGTCGACGGAGTGTTCGCCGACCATCCGGATCTGGCGCTCGCTGTGCGCGACGGCCGCTAGCGTCGCCGGATGACGGTGGTGGCGGGTAAAATCGATGGAGACATGACGAGCCTCTCCGACCGCGACACCTCGAACTCCGCCACCCCGATCATCCTCGACGGACGGCAGGGTGGCCGCTCCGGCGACGGCGGCTCGGAGTCGGCCCACGATCGCCTGTTCGCGGGACTCAATCCGCAGCAGCGCGTGGCGGCCGAATACCGCGGTGCGGCCCTGCTCATCGTCGCGGGCGCCGGGTCGGGAAAGACCAGCGTGCTCACGCGTCGCATCGCCGGGCTCATCGAGAGCCGCGAGGCGTGGCCGAGCCAGATCCTCGCGATCACGTTCACCAACAAGGCCGCCGCCGAGATGCGCGAGCGGGTGGAGGCGCTGCTCGGCGGGGCGTCCCAGGGCATGTGGATCTCGACGTTCCACTCGGCGTGTGTGCGCATCCTGCGTCGCGAGGCCGAGACGATCGGCAAGACGCCCAGCTTCACGATCTACGACTCGGGCGACACCCGCGCCCTTCTCAAGCGCATCATCAAAGGGCTGGACGCCGACACGCTCGGTTTCACGGTCGCGGGCGCCTCCGGCCGCATCTCCAAGCTCAAGAACGAGCTCACCGACATCGAGACCTACGCGCGCTCGGCCAACCTGAGCGATCCGCAGGAGGTGATGTTCCTCGAGATCTTCCGGCAGTACACCCGAGCGCTACGCAGCGCCAACGCGTTCGACTTCGACGACCTGATCGCCGAGACCGTCTTCCTGTTCCGGGCGTTCCCCAAGGTCGCGGCGCTCTATCAGCGGCGGTTCCGGCACATCCTGGTCGATGAGTACCAGGACACAAACCACGCGCAGTACGCGCTGATCCGCGAGCTCACCATGCCCATCGCGCCCGCCATCGCGGACGAGCTGGAGGCGCAAGGGCACCACGTCGAGCGGATGCGGGATGCTCTCGGAGTCATCCCGGGCGCCTCCCTGACCGTGGTCGGCGACTCCGACCAGTCGATCTACGCGTTCCGCGGTGCGGACATCCGCAACATCGTCGAATTCGAGCGCGACTTCCCGGGGGCCAAGGTGGTGCTGCTCGAGCAGAACTACCGCTCGACGCAGAACATCCTGAGCGCGGCCAACTCGGTCATCGCCAACAACTTCGACCGCAAAGACAAGAAGCTGTGGACGGCCGTCGGCGACGGCGACAAGATCATCGGGTTCACCGGATACTCGGGACACGACGAGGCGCAGTTCGTCGCCGACGAGATCGAGAAACTGCACTCCGCCGGCATGGCGTACAAAGACATCGCGGTGTTCTACCGCACCAACGCCCAGACCCGTGCGCTCGAAGAGATCTTCATCCGCTCGGCCCTGCCGTACCGCATCATGGGCGGCACCAAGTTCTACGAGCGGGCCGAGATCAAAGACGCGATGGCGTACCTCATCGCGGTCGCCAACCCCGACGACGCTCTCGCGCTGCGGCGCATCCTGAACACCCCGAAGCGCGGCATCGGGCCGGCCACCGAAACCCAGCTGGCCAGTTACGCGGAAGACAACGGGGTGAGCTTCCGGCAGGCGATGCGCGACGCCGGCTCGCTGGGCCTCGGCCCCAAGGTGACGGGCGCCATCCTGCAGCTCGCCGGCCTCCTCGACGAGGCGACGCTCAAGGTCGACCCGAGCAACCCGGTCGGCGTCTCGCCCGTGGCCGACGTGCTCACGTTCCTCCTCGACCAGAGCACGTACCTCGACGTGCTGCGCAACAGCAGGGACCCGCAAGACGAGGCGCGTGCGGAGAACGTGGACGAACTCGTCGCGGTCACCCGCGAGTTCGCGCGCAACAACCCGGACGGCGGGCTGATCGACTTCCTCACCGAGGTGTCCCTGGTCGCCGCCGCCGACGAGATCGACGACTCCAGCGGAACGGTGTCGCTGATGACCCTGCACACGGCGAAGGGTCTCGAGTACGACGCCGTGTTCCTCACCGGTATCGAGGAGGACCTGCTGCCGCACCGCATGTCGGCGAACGAACCGGGCGGCCCTGCCGAGGAACGTCGGCTGTTCTACGTCGGCATCACCCGCGCCAAGAAGCGGCTGTTCCTGTCGCTCGCGATGACGCGCGCCCAGTTCGGCGAGACCGCGGTGGCGATGCCGAGCCGGTACCTGCAGGAGATCCCCGCCGATCTGATCGACTGGAAGCAGTCGCCGGGCACTGCGAACGGCCGCGGCGGAACGCAGTCGCGGGCCCTCAACGCCCGCCGCCCGGGGATCGGCTCGGGGTCGGGCTCCGGAGGCTCTGGCTCGCGCTGGAACGACAGCATGACGTCGGGCGGCTTCTCCACCTCGGGATCCGGCGGAGCGCCGGATCGTCCGAAGGCCGAATGGCCCAACCGGGTCACCGGCCAGGTGCGCGACAACGGCGACCTCGAGCTGGTGACCGGGGACCGCATCCGGCACACCGACTTCGGCGACGGCCGTGTCACCGCGGTGACGGGTATCGGCCCCAAGCGAGTCGCGCACGTGCAGTTCGAAAAGGTGGGCGCGAAGAAGCTCCTCATCAAGATCGCCCCCATCGAAAAACTGTGAGGGCCTCGGCGCCCGGAGCCGGTGGCGACGCTGCGGCGCACCCCGAGACCCGGAGGCCGGTGCTGTCGACCTTGAGCGTCGAGGTGGGCCTTCGGGCGGCGCTCGCCGTGGCTGTTCCGCTGGTGATCCTGCTCGTCGTCCAGCGGCTCGACCTCGCCGCCTACGCGACGTTCGGAGCGATGACGGCGCTGTACGGCCGCAATGAGCCGTACCGCCTCCGCATCCGGAGCGTGACGGTCGGCGCGGTCGTGCTCCTGCTGTGCATCGCGCTCGGCACGGTGGTCGCGGCGCTCGGCGAACCGCTCTGGCTCCTGGTGCCGCTCCTCCTCCTGGTCGTGGCCGGCGGAACCGTGCTCGCGTCGACGTTCCAGCTGCTCCCGGCCCAGCCCCTGTTCTTCGTCTTCGCGCTGCTCGTCTGCGCAGCCGTTCCGACTCCCGCCGATGAGATCCTCCTGAGAGTCGGCCTCGCCGCGGCGACCGCCGCCTTCTCGTGGCTGCTCACGATGTCCGGGTGGGTGCTCCGGCGGACGGGTCGCGCCGACGGAGGAGGGATCGCTCCGTTCCTCTACAAAGAGCTGCGCCGCCGCCCGGGCATCGATCGGAGCGCTGTCCGCGACCCGCGGGTGTGGCTGACGGCGGCGCAGAACGTGCTGGGCGTGCTCATCGCCGGAGGGATCGCGCTCGCCTTCGGACTCGGTCACGCATACTGGGCGGTCGTGAGTCTCGTCGCCGTCATTCCGCCGGCGCGTGCCGCGCACTCGATCTCACGGTCCGTCCACCGGATCGCCGGCACGATCGTCGGTGTCGGGGTGACGGCGCTCCTGCTCTTCTGGGCGCCGCCACCCCTCGTCGTGATCGTCGTGATCGTTGTGTGCCAGGTGGTCACCGAGACCCTCGTCGGACGCCACTATGGCCTCGCGCTGGTCTTCATCACGCCGATGGCGCTGTCGGTCTCGTACCTGGCGAGCCCGGTTCCGTTGACCGGACTCGTCGTCGATCGCGTGCTCGAGACCGTGCTCGGCGCCACGGTGGGCATCCTGCTCGTGCTCGTCGCGCGCGGGGTGGAACGCCGGGCCGCGTTCGGCGACGTGGGCGACTCGGGCGACCAGCGCGCCTCGGGCGACCAGCGCGCCTCGGGCGGCTAGGGCGACTGCCGCATCCGATCGCGCAGGCGCCTCAGGTAGAGCTCCTTGGGCCGGTGGCGGAGGCCGGCCGGAACGAGCGGGTAGATCCGTGACGTCCAGCGCATCCACGCGTCGAATCGTCGCTGCGCGCGATCGTTCCAGGCGAGCCCGAACTCGGCGCGCAGTCTCGGTGGAAGCAGGCCGGCGGTGACGAGTCGGGCCTGCGGCAGCAGCATCCGGAGCCACCACGGGACGCCTCGCGGATAGAGCAACTGCCGGGCGACCTCCCTGGTGGCCGGCGTCGGCCGCAAAGTGGCGAGCGTGGTCTCCCAGTATTCGGCGAAGGCGCGGCGGTCTGCCGGCCAGAGCTCGGCCGGAACCTGCAGCCCCGAGCCCACGACGGCGAAATCGCGGTAGAGGCGTTCGGCCTCGTCGGGGGGAAGCCGGCCGAACAGCCGTTCGTAGAGGGTGACCATGGAGTCGTAGAGCGTGGCCGCCACCCAGAGTTGCAGGTGCGGGTCGAACGCGTTGTACGCGGGCTCGTCCCCGTGCGCAGCGGCGTGGACCGGCGCGTGAGCGCGGTTCACGGATCTCCTCACGTAGGCGAGCTCGTCCGGCGACGCGAAGACCGACGCGTAGACGTAGGTCATGGTCGCGTGCAATCTGTCCATCATGCGGTCGGCGAAGTCGCTGTGCTCGACCACACCGCGGCCGACGGCCGGGTGAGCGATCTGCAGAAGGAGCGCCCGCCCGCCGCCCGCGAGGTTGAGGGCCTCGGCGGCGACGTCGGTGAGGGCGTGACGGGACGTCTTGGTGCGCACGGAGCCATCTTGCCCGGCCTGCCTGCGAGGTGGCGGGAAGGCGACGCGCACGGGCGTGAGTGCCGGCGCCGGCTGCCGCTTTATCACTCGGTGACGCCGTCGATCGCTCGCCCAGTCGCGCGCCGGCCGAGTGCGACTGCAAGTGCGATCGCCCCGCCTACGGTGAGGGCTCCGCCGCCGATCCAGGCCGTCGCGGAGTACTCCGAGCCGGTGGCGGCGAGGACGGGCAGGGGTGCGGACGGAGGGGCGATGACAGGTGCGGTCACGCTGGTGATCTCAGAGGCGACTCCGAACGAGGACTGCCACGGTCGAAGCCGGGAACCGCCGTGGTCGGCGGGCGTGCGGGCGGGATCGATCCTCTCGACCCAGACGTAGTGGCCGGGTCCCGGCAGCGAGCATCCGGGCGTCTCGTACTCGCCGGGGCCGGCGACGACCACCTCGACCGTGCAGACCACCGGGGCGCCGTCCGGGGCCGTCGGCGCGGGCGAGATGGAGTCGGGGAACGGTCCGAGCAGAGTGCTCTCGATGGTGGCCTCGACCGGCTTCAGCCCCTCAGGCGACGACCACACCGCCCAGGTGGGGAGGAGTCCGTCGGCCGGGTCGACCGCGACCGTCAGCTTGTCGGTGATGGTCGCGCCGGGAGTCGCCTCGGCGGCGCTGGTGACGGTGCTGACCACGGGCTGGAAGGGAAGCGGGGAGACACCGGTCGCCTCGACCGCGGCAGACGCCTCGGCGGTGGCGGGGATCGCGACGAGGAGCGACTGCGCGTCGCCGTTGGCCACGGCTACGCGAAGACGATCGCCGTAGGGCAGTCCGTCGAGGGTGGCCTCGGCGGTGACGGAGACCGTCTGGTCCGTGCCGGTCGGAGTGATGGCGACGTCTATGCCGCTGGGCACGACGGCCGACCCGGCGCCGTCTTCGAAGACCGCCCCGGTGAGCTCGACGCGCGCCCGGTGGCTCTCCGGCGGGAGCATGATCGTTCCGGTCAGGCGGTCGACCGCGAGTTCGACGCGGACGCGGCCCGGGCCGGCCTCGGAGAGTTCGACGGTCGCCGTCGCGCTCACGGCACGTGAGGCCTGGCGCCCGGCCTCGTCGACCATTGCGTGGGCCCGGTCGAGCACCGCTCGCGCGTCGGCTCCCGCCCTCGAGGCGTACGACTCCGGTGATTTTCCGTTGAGTCCCGCGATGATCCAGGTGGCGAGCTGGCCCGCTGCGGCCGTGGTGCGGTCCGACGTGCCCGCCCACGTGCGGGAGACGTAGGCGAGCTGGGCGGCCTGTTCCGGTGTGAACCAGCCGAGAGCGGCGCCTTCGGCGTAGTCCGCCGCATGACCGACCGGACTCGGGCGCCCGGCGTGGAGGCAGAACCCTTGGGAGCCGTCGTCGAGCGAGTACGACCCCAGCCACCAGCCGTCGCTGGAGAGATAGCCGGGGCCGTGCCCGTCGGCCGAGAGTGCGTCGGCGCGTGACGCCGAGTGCACGACCGAGATGAAGACGAGGAACGCGAACAGCGCGAACGCTGCGACGGTTGTGGTGATGCGTTGTGTCATGGCTCCACGGTCGTCGAACCGTCTCGCGGGAGGAGCGGGGATCCGCGAATTGTGGACAGCATCCGGCGCGTGCGGGCTGTGGAGGAGGGCGGTCTGCGACAACCGGCCGGTGCGCGGGCGTTCAGCCGGACGCGCTAGAGTTCTCCCTGGCGAAATTATCTCGGCGTCGAGCTATCTCGCGTTGGAAACCGCCAGAAAACCACAAAGGCGTACGTCACGAGCGCGCGCGGCACCAGCGGATTGGATAACCGTGGATCTATACGAGTATCAGGCCAGAGACCTGTTTGAGCAGTACGGGGTCCCGGTGCTTCCGGGCATCGTCGCGGACACTCCCGAGGAGGTGCGCGCAGCCGCCGAGAAGCTCGGCGGAGTCGTCGTCGTCAAAGCGCAGGTCAAGACCGGTGGTCGTGGAAAGGCCGGCGGCGTCAAGGTCGCGAAAAACCCGGACGAGGCGGAGGAAGCGGCTCGCGCCATCCTGGGCCTCGACATCAAGGGACACGTCGTCCGCCGTGTGATGGTCGCCGGTGGCGCCCGCATCGCGCAGGAGTTCTACTTCTCGGTGCTGCTCGACCGGGCCAACCGCACCTACCTCTCGCTGACCAGCGTCGAGGGCGGCATGGAGATCGAGCAGCTCGCGGTCGAGAAGCCGGAGGCGCTCGCCCGCGTCGAGGTCGACGCGATCGCCGGGATCGACACGGCGAAGGCCACCGAGATCGCGAAGGCCGCCGGATTCCCCGACGAGCTGATCGAGAAGGTCGCAGCCGTCTTCGTCAAGCTGTACGACGTCTACAAGGGTGAGGACGCGACACTCGTCGAGGTCAACCCGCTCGTGCTCACTGAGGAAGGCGACATCATCGCCCTCGACGGCAAGGTCACGCTCGACGAGAACGCCGACTTCCGTCACCCGGGCCACGAGGCGCTCGAAGACAAGGACGCCGCCGACCCGCTCGAGGCCAAGGCCAAGGCGAGCAACCTGAACTACGTGAAGCTCGACGGACAGGTCGGCATCATCGGAAACGGCGCCGGGCTCGTCATGAGCACGCTCGACGTGGTCGCGTACGCCGGTGAGAAGCACAAGGGCGTCAAGCCCGCCAACTTCCTCGACATCGGTGGCGGAGCATCCGCCGAGGTCATGGCCGCGGGGCTCGACGTCATCCTCAACGACCCGCAGGTCGAGAGCGTGTTCGTCAACGTCTTCGGAGGCATCACCGCCTGCGACGCGGTCGCGAACGGCATCGTCAAGGCCCTGCAGATCCTGGGCGACGAGGCCAACAAGCCGTTGGTCGTGCGACTCGACGGCAACAGGGTCGAAGAGGGTCGCCGCATCCTCATCGAAGCCGCGCACCCGCTGGTGACGCTGGCGCTCACCATGGACGAAGGCGCCGACAAGGCCGCCGAACTGGCTGCGAAGTAAGGGCGCGAGAACAACAATGTCTATCTTCCTCAACAAGGATTCCAAGGTCATCGTGCAGGGCATCACCGGCGGTGAGGGCACCAAGCACACCGCCCTCATGCTGAAGGCCGGCACGCAGGTCGTGGGCGGCGTCAACGCCCGCAAGGCCGGCACCACCGTCACGCACGGCGACGTCGAGCTGCCCGTGTTCGCCACGGTCGCCGAGGCCATCGAGAAGACGGGCGCCGACGTCTCGATCGCGTTCGTCCCGCCCGCGTTCACGAAGGATGCCGTGATCGAGGCCATCGACGCCGAGATCCCGCTCCTCGTCATCATCACCGAGGGCGTTCCGGTGCAGGACTCGGCCGAGTTCTGGGACTACGCGCAGAAGAAGGGCAACACGACCCGCATCATCGGGCCGAACTGCCCCGGCATCATCAGCCCCGGTGAGTCGCTCGTCGGCATCACCCCGGCCAACATCACCGGCAAGGGTCCGATCGGCCTCGTCTCCAAGTCGGGGACGCTGACCTACCAGATGATGTTCGAGCTCCGCGACCTCGGCTTCTCGACCGCCATCGGCATCGGCGGCGACCCGATCATCGGAACGACGCACATCGACGCCCTCGCAGCCTTCGAGGCCGACCCCGAAACGAAGGCGATCGTGATGATCGGCGAGATCGGCGGAGACGCAGAGGAGCGGGCCGCCGAGTACATCAAGGCGAACGTGACCAAGCCTGTCGTCGGCTACGTGGCCGGCTTCACGGCTCCCGAGGGCAAGACCATGGGTCACGCCGGGGCCATCGTCTCCGGATCGGCCGGCACCGCTCAGGCCAAGAAGGAGGCCCTCGAGGCCGCCGGCGTCAAGGTCGGCAAGACCCCGAGCGAGACCGCCGCGCTCCTGCGCGAGGTGTACGCCGCGCTCTGAGCGCAGACGTAGTGCACAGCTTTCGGGCCCCGTGGAGTCATCCACGGGGCCCGAATTCTTTCTGACGGCATCCGGATGCGGCGCTACAGTGAGCACTACGAGGGAACGGGGTCGACATGGCACGGGAGACCAGCGCGGAGTTGCTCGCACGGATCGCGCAGCTCGAGAGCGACAACGCAGCGTTGCGCGACAGCCTCGAGCATGCGCAGACAGAGCCCGTCCCGCCGCTCGGCGGCGACGCAGGCACGATCACGGCACCCCCGGTCAAGCGCAAGCGCAGCTGGGGGTGGACCCTCCTCGCCGTCGTCCTCATCGTGATCGGGGCGATCCTCGCGCCCGTCGCGGTCGTCGCATCCTGGGCCAAGGTGCAGCTCACCGACACCAACACGTTCGTCGCCACGTACTCCGAGCTCGCCAAGGACCCGGGGGTGCAGGCCTTCATCACCGACCAGACGGTCAAGGTGATCCAGGAGAACGTCGACATCCCCGCCATCACGTCCCAGGTCATCGACGGCATCACCGCGCTCGGCACGGGTCCTGTCGCCACCAAGGCTCTGGAGTCCCTGAAGGGTCCCGCTGCGCAGGGGATCGTCTCGCTCGTGCACTCGACGGTCGGCAACTTCGTGCAATCCGACGCCTTCGCCGACGTCTGGCAGACCGCGCTTCGTGCCAGTCACCAACAGCTCGTCGCCACCATGCAGAACGATCCGAAGGCGGCCATCGCCGTCGGATCCGACGGGTCGGTCGGGGTGCAGCTGGGCCCGATCATCGACCGGGTCAAGCAACTGCTGATCGCGCAGGGCCTCGACTTCGCGTCGCAGATCCCGACCGTCGACCGCACCGTCACCATCGCACAGAACTCGTCGCTGCCCACCCTCCAGCTCTTCTACGGGGTCGCCGTCGCCGCGGGCGCGTGGCTTCCCTGGATCGCCCTCCTCTTCCTGGCGGCCGGAGTGCTCGTCGCCCGGCGACGCGCCCTGGCTCTCGTCTGGGCGGCGGTCGCACTGGCGATCTCGATGGTCGTGATCGTCGGCGGGATCAGCATCGGGCATCTGGTCTTCGTCTCCTCGGTCTCGCCGTCGCTGATCCCGGCACCGGTCGCGCAGACCGTGTACGCCACCGTGACGACGGCGATGAGGGACACGGGGGTCGCCGTGCTGGTGCTCGCGATCGTGGTCGCCCTGGTGGCGTGGTACTCCGGGCCCTTCGCCGTGTCGCGCCGTCTCCGTGGGTTCTTCGGCGCCGGCACCACCTGGGTGCGCGAGGCCGCCGAACGCCATGGCATCACGACCGGCCGGGTGGGGGAGTGGATCTACGCCCAGCGAGCGCTCCTGCGGGCAGCGGTGGCCGTCATCGCTGCAGCCGTCGTGCTCTTCGTGAGACCGCTGACGACGGGGCTCGTCGTGTGGACGCTCGTGATCGCTGCTCTGGTCATCGTCATCCTGGAACTCGTCCAGCGACCGGTCATCACCGTTCCGGAGACAGCCGACGACGAGACGCCCGTCGTCACCGTACCCTGAGCGCGCGAAGTGTCGGGGCCGCGCCGTGACCGCGGACCGGTAGGCTCCGTTCGGTCATGAATCGAACAACCGTCGCCCTGCTCGCCGCACTGGAGGCGGTCATCGTCGTCGCGATCGGGCTCGGCATCAGCCTGGTGCCGCTCACCGTGCTGTGGGCGGCTCAATATCATCTCGCCGCCGACTGGTTCGTCTTCTGGCGCACTGCTGCCGACATCTGGCTGGTCGGGCACGGCGTCAACCTCACGGTCGCTCTGGATGCACAGCTCGGGGCCACCCTCGGGCTTCCCGGCGCGACGGTGCCGTTCCAGATCACCATCGCCGCCCTCGGCTTCGCGGCGCTGACCGCCGGACTCGGCGTGCGGACCGGGCTGCGGGCATCCGAGACGCCGTTCCGTTCGACGGGGGCCGTCAGCGCGCTCATCGCCTTCGGGCTGCTCTCCGCCGTCATCACGCTCACCGCGGTCAGCGAACCGGTGAAGCCGTCGATCTGGCAGGGCATCCTGCTGCCGCCGCTGGTGTATGCGATCGGCATCGTCAGCGGGATCGTCTTCGCAGCGCACAGAGCCCCGGCAGCCGACGATCGACCAGCCGACCGCGGCCGGGTCGCTGCGATGTTCAGGAGCCTGCTCGACGCGGTGCCGGTCACCGCGCGGACCATCGCGGGCGCCGCCGTGCGTGCGGGGACGGCAGCGACCGCCCTGGTCATCGCCGGGTCGGCGCTCATCCTCGCCATCCTCATCATCGGCAACTTCGGCACCATCATCGGCCTGTACGAACAACTCCAGGCGGGCGCGCTCGGCGGCGCCGCTCTCACGATCGCCCAGCTCGCCCTGCTGCCGAACGTGGTGATCTGGCTGGCCTCATGGATGATCGGACCGGGATTCGCGATCGGCACCGGCTCCTCGGTCAGCCCCATCGGCACCGAGCTCGGACCGATCCCGGGACTGCCGCTGTTCGGCGTCATCCCCGCGGGCGGCTACGCGTTCGGCCTGATCGGCGTGCTCGTGCCGATCGTCGCGGGATTCCTCGCCGCCGCCCTGCTCCGCTCGCGCATCGAGTCGGCTCGCGCCCAGCACGGCGCGTCCGCCCTCTTCCTGACGGCGCTCGGCATCGGTATTGTTGCGGGCATCGAACTCGGTCTGCTCGCGTGGTGGTCGTCGGGGGCGATCGGTCCGGGACGGCTCCACGACGTCGGGCCGAATCCGTGGCTCGTCGGTTCGCTCGCAGCCGCGGAGGTTGCTGTGGCTGCAGTCATCGGTCTGATGGCAGGAGGGCGCGCGAGACGATGAGCCCGTGGCACCTGCCCTTCCGGATTCCCAAGCTGGAGATCGCGCGCAGGTCGACCGAGGCGAGTCCACTGGTCGACAGCCCGTCCGCTCAGCTCCAAGAGTTCCTGGTCAAGCTGGGAGGCGCTCTGCTCTCCGTCGGAACGGCCGCCACCGACATCCAGCGCACGCTGAGACGCGTCGCGATCACCCTGGGCTCGCCGAACACGGCGCTGATCGTCTTCCCGGCCCTGATCTTCGTGGGGATGCCCGAGGAGAAGGACACCCGCTTCGAGGTCGCGGAGTCGTCCGGCGGCGAGGTCCGGTTCGATCGCGCAGCGCGCATCTACTTCGTCGTCGATCAGGCGACCGCCGGTCACCTGACGGCCGGCCAGGGCATCGAGGCGATCGATGCCATCCTCGCGGCGAAGCCCCGCTTCAACCTCGTCGTCCGCATTCTGGGACACGGGCTGGCCGCTGCCGGGGTCGGTCTCGTGCTTCTGGGCGCCGAGCCGCTCAGCGTGGTCTACGGATTCGTCCTTGGCGTGCTCGTCGGGCTCGCGAAGCTCCTGGTGAAGCCGGGCACGTATGCGGCGATCCTGTTGCCGATCGCCTCCGCGTTCCTGCTCGCCCTGGTCGTGTTCGCGGCGGCCAACGTCCAGCTCGTGGGGGAGCCGCTCCAGGTGCTGGTGCCCCCACTGGTCACGCTGCTTCCCGGGGCGGCGCTCACCACGGGCATCCAGGAGCTCGCGGCCGGCGACATCATCGCCGGGTCGAGCCGGCTGGTCTCGGGCATCGCACAACTGATCTTCCTCGCGTTCGGAATCGTCGCCGCCCTCACCATCACCGGTGTGCCCGCCTCCGTCGCGCTCTTCACGACGCACCCGGCGCTCGGCGCGTTCCAGCCCTGGACGGGGGTGCTGCTCTTCTCGCTAGGGATCTTCTTCTACTACTGCGGGCCGCGTCGCTCGTTCTACTTCCTCACGCTCGTGCTGCTCGTCGGCTACGGCAGCCAGCTGGTGGGCGCGGTGCTCCTGGGCAGCGCGTTCAGCGGGTTCTTCGGCGCGTTGGCGCTCACGTTGGTGGCCTACCTCGTCCAGTCGATCCCCGGAGCACCGCCGGCGGTCGTCTGCTTCCTGCCCGCCTTCTGGCTGCTCGTTCCCGGCGCCACCGGCCTCATCAGCCTGACGCAGAGTGTCACGGGAAGCAACGTCGACGCCTCCAGCCTCACCGCCCTCGTCGGCTCCATCGTCGCGATCGCGCTCGGGGTGCTTTCGGGCACCGCGCTGTTCCGGCAGATCTTCCGGGTCGCCCCCGCCCGCTGGGGTCTGCGGCTGGTCTGAGGCCGGTTACCTGCCCGCTAGGCTGGTGGCGTGCTCTCGATTGTCGTGCTGATCTCCGGCGGCGGGTCGAACCTGCGTGCCCTCCTCGAAGCGTCGGAAGACGCAGAGTTCCCGGCGCGCGTGGTCGCCGTCGGCGCCGATCGTGACGCCGACGGTCTCGCCCACGCCGAAGAGTTCGGCATCCCGTCGTTCACGGTTCCGTTCTCGTCGTTCGACGATCGCGAGGCGTGGGGGGATGCCCTGCTCGAGCAGATCGCGCAGTGGCAGCCCGACCTCGTCATCCTCTCCGGCTTCATGCGCCTCGTCCCGCCGCGCGTGGTCGACGCGTTCTCGCCGCACCTGATCAACACGCACCCCGCCTACCTTCCCGAGTTCCCCGGTGCACACGGGGTCCGGGATGCCCTCGCGGCCGGTGTCACGCAGACCGGGGCCAGCCTCATCGTGGTCGACAACGGCGTGGATGCCGGCCCCATCATCAGCCAGGAGCGCGTGGACGTGCATCCGGGTGACACCGAAGCCGCGCTCCATGAGCGCATCAAACCTGTGGAGCGACGGCTGCTCATCGACGCCGTGCTCGACATCGCCAACGGACACATCGACCTCAAGGAGCTCGCCAGAGTATGAGTGGACCCCGCCACGACGCCAGCCTCTACCGCGAACGGGACATCGTTCCCATCCGCCGCGCACTGATCTCGGTCAGCGACAAGACCGGACTGCTCGACCTCGCGAAGGCGCTCGCGGAGTCGGGCGTCGAGATCGTGTCCACCGGAACCACCGCGTCCACCATCCGCGAGGCCGGCTACGAGGTCACCGACGTGGCGAGTGTCACCGGTTTCCCCGAGTCGCTCGACGGCCGCGTGAAGACCCTGCACCCGGCGATCCACTCCGGACTGCTGGCCGACCTGCGTCTCGAGTCGCACGAGGAGCAGCTGAAAGACCTCGAGATCAAGCCGTTCGAGCTCGTGGTGGTCAACCTCTACCCGTTCATCGAGACCGTCGCATCCGGCGCCGTCGGCAACGATGTGGTCGAGCAGATCGACATCGGCGGCCCGGCGATGGTGCGGGCGTCGGCCAAGAACCACGCGAACGTCGCGATCGTGGTCTCGCCGTCGAACTACGGGCTGATCCTCGACGCGCTGGCCGCCGGAGGCACGTCGTTCGAGCAGCGCCGCGCGCTCGCCGCCGCGGCGTTCGCCCACACCGCCTCCTATGACGGAGCCGTCGCGGCCTGGTTCGCCGGCGACGCGCCCTCGACCGACGACTTCGCGGAGCACTTCGCCGTGCAGGCCGAGCTGAAGCAGACCCTCCGCTACGGCGAGAACTCGCACCAGGCGGCCGCGCTCTACGTCGACCCGGCGGGCCACGGCATCGCCCAGGCCACCCAGCTGGGCGGCAAGGAGATGTCGTACAACAACTTCGTCGACGCGGATGCTGCGCTCCGAAGCGCCTTCGACTTCAGCGAGCCCGCGGTCGCCATCATCAAGCATGCGAACCCGTGCGGCATCGCCGTGGACGACGACATCGCCGTCGCCCACCAGAAGGCCCACGCCTGCGACCCGGTGTCGGCGTACGGCGGCGTGATCGCGGCCAACCGCATCGTGACCCTCGCGATGGCGGAGACCGTGAAGGGCATCTTCACGGAGGTGCTCATCGCGCCCGCCTACGAGCCCGAGGCGCTCGAGCTGCTGCAGACCAAGAAGAACCTGCGCATCCTGCAGCTTCCCGAGAACTACGGGCGGTCGCGCACGGAGTTCCGCCAGCTCTCGGGCGGCGTGCTCGTGCAGGACGCGGACCGCTTCGACGAGTTCAGCTCGGCCGGCTGGACCCTCGTGTCCGGCGAGGCGGCCGACGCCGCGACGCGTGCCGACCTCGAGTTCGCGTGGAAGGCCTGCCGCGCGGTCAAGTCGAACGCGATCCTGCTGGCCCACGACGGCGCCTCCGTCGGGGTCGGCATGGGCCAGGTGAACCGGGTGGACTCGTGCAATCTCGCCGTCGAGCGCGCGGGCGACCGCGCCGCCGGATCGGTCGCCGCCTCCGACGCGTTCTTCCCGTTCGCGGACGGCCCCGAGATCCTCCTCGCCGCCGGCGTGCGCGCCATCGTGCAGCCGGGCGGCTCGATCCGCGACGACGAGGTCATCGAGGCCGCGCAGGCCGCCGGCGTGACGATGTACTTCACGGGGGAGCGGCACTTCTTCCACTGAGTCGCGTGCCGGTGGGCACGTGATTCAGGCCGAGAGCCGGCCGCCTGACCTCAGGCGGCCGGCTTCTCCTTGAGGCCGGTCAGCGAGAGCACGCCCTCACGGACGTACGGCGCCAGGGTCCGGGTGTAGCTGGACGTCACGTGGTTCGCGTCGCGGTAGACGATCACGTCGCCGATGACGGGCGCGCACGAGCGCTCGCGACAGAAGTAGCGCGAGAGATCGAGCAACGAGGCGCCCGGCACGCGAGATACCGCCTGCGGCTGGCCGTCGAAATAGTGGAATGCGGTGTCTTCGTCGTTGGCGCAAGCGGTTGCTGCCGTTGACTGATGCTCGTCGATGCACTTCAGGTAGTCGACCCGCGGGCGGGGGTTGTCCTTGATCGCCACGATCCGAGTGCCGCGATCCGCGACCGGCTTCCAGACGGCCACAAACCCGTCGATCACGGTGTCTTTCATCGATCTGCCTGACGCGGCGACGATGTGCGACGTCGCGGAATAGCTGGTGATGACCACATCGTAGGGTTTGATCGTCGTGAGGCGGTGTTCGAGCTTCTGCTTCCAGCTCTCGCAGCTCTGGACCCAGGCGGGCGTGTTCTCCTGCACGGCTGTGCTCCAGATGCAGCCGGTCTTGCCATACACGTCGAAGTGCCACCGGTTCTTCGCCGCGAGTGCCTTGAGCGCAGCGAGGTACTGGTTGCTGTGAGAGTCCCCGACCAGGGCCACGCTGAGCGCGGCTCCCTTTGCGGGTCCCTCCGAGCAGACTTTGAGCCGGTCGTCACCGTCGCGGCTCCAGCAGTCGATCGAGTTGACGTCGTCTGTCGGGGCGGCGTCCACGCCGGGTACGAGGGAGCCGGGTAGTTTCACGTCGGCGCAGGCCGGGTTGCCGAGCACCGCGGCGCCGAGGCACGACCCGTCTTCCGCAAGCAGGGCTAGTGCCGCCTGTCGGTCGTCGGCGATCCGATTGGTGATCAGGGTGGATCCGGTGGTGACGACCGTGAGCGTGACCGCCATGGCGACGGCCGTCAGGAGGAGGGTGAACCGCGGGCGTCGCGTCGTCAGCCACGTTGCCGACCGGGCGGGGTCCTCGACGTAGCGCTTGGTGAGAGCGGCAAGGACGACGGACAGGACAGCGACCGCCAGATGCCCGACCGCTCCCGGAGTGCCGAGCAGCGCGATGGCGAACACGGCGAGCGGCCAGTGCCAGAGGTAGAGGCTGTAGGAGATGTCGCCGGCGTATTGCACCGGGCGCAGACCCATGAGCGGACGAGGCGACCACCTCGGCTGCGGATTTCCTGCCGCGATGACGGCGACGGTGCCCAGGACCGGCAGCAGAGCCGCCCAGCCAGGGAACGGTGTGGCGCCGGTGTACGCAAGGAACGTCAGCGCGATTGCAGCCAGACCCAACCAGGAGAGGATCGATCTGCCGATCGCGAAACGGGTGGACCGTACCAGGAAAAGTCCGAGCAGTCCTCCGGCGGCGAACTCCCAGGCGCGCGTCTGGGTCGTGAAGTACGCGGGACCCGGATTCCACGCAGTCTGGACGATGCTCGTCCCCAAGGACCCGACGAGGACGAGGCCGAGCACGATCGCGAGTACAGTCCGTCTGTGCTGAGGCCAGAACTTCGTCGACAGCCACCAGCCCACAAGGAGCAGGACAGGCCAGATCAGGTAGAACTGCTCCTCGACCGAGAGCGACCAGTAGTGCTGCGTGGGGCTGGCGATGTCGATGTTCTGTGCGAGGTAGTCGACCGAGTTCGCAGCGAGCAGCCAGTTTTCTACGTAGAGCGCCGAAGCGCCGATCTCCTGGAGGACCTGGGACCAGAATCGATCCGGCAGCAGCACGAACGTCAGTACCGCCGTCACGGCCAGTACGAGGAAGGCGGCCGGCAGCAGACGGCGGGCTCGGCGCGCGTAGAAGGCACCGAACCGGATACGTCCGGTCGCGTCGAGCTCGCGGAGGAGGTGGGTCGTGATCAGGAATCCGGAGATGACGAAGAACACATCCACACCGGCGTAACCGCCGCGAAGGACGCCGGGGAACAGGTGATAGATGACCACACCGGCGACCGCGATGGTGCGCAGTGCCTGAATCTCCGGAAAGACCCGGCTTGCTGTCGTGGTCCGAGCGCCGGATCGAGACTCGGTGCTGGTCGGCATCGCTCTCCATGTCGTCCATTGATATCGACCGTCCGGTCGTGCGACGGTCAGCGTATCAGCCGGACGGCCCATGCCCCCGTCGCCACCGGTCGCCGTGCCGACCGGTGGTGTGTCGATGACCGGGCGATTTTCCTGAGATAATCAACAGACATCAACTTTCTTGGGGGCGATCGGCGTGCCTCAGAACACATGAGGAGGAGCCCGTGCGGGACGGCACATCCGACGAGCGGGCGCGCGACGACGACGCTGCGGCGTACTCGGCTCAGGAGGGCGAACTGCGCGAACAGCTCGCTGCAGCACGGGCCGAGCTCGTCGAGGCGAAGGAGTTGGCCGAGTCCTATCGGCTGGCCGCGAAGGCGCGAGCCGAGCAGATCACCGAGCTGCTGGTGCGCGCTGAGGCGTCGCCTGCGCTCGCCCAGACCCGCGAACTCCGACGCTTGCGCGAGCTGGAGAAGCGCTGGGCCGTGCGTGTTGTGGTGACCTCACTCGAGCCGCTCGAGCGCCCGTATCAGGCGCTGAAGGGTCGGCTGCGCGGGGGCGGCGCCAAGCGTGGTTGAGGCTCGTACCGATGTGATCGTCCGAGAGTTCCGGTCACGCGAGGGTTTCGAGAGCGCGGAGATGCTCGGCCGTCTCGCGACGGCGCCCGATGTCGTCATCGCGATTCCCGTCTTCAACGGCGGCGAGACGGTGCGGGACTGCATCCGGTCGGTTGTCAACCACACGCACGGCCGTCGCATCCTCGTGATCGATGACGGTTCGGATGACGAGGCAACCTCGAGGATTCTTGACGAACTCGCCGAGGCGTACCCGATCGAGGTCATCCGCAACCCCGGGAACCTGGGCTATACGCGCACGGCCAACCGGGCCATCGAACTCGCAGGCGACTCCGACGTCGTTCTGCTCAACAGCGACACCGAAGTCGGGCCGCTCTGGATCGAGCGTCTGCGCTGGACCGCGTACTCCCTCAACAATGTCGCGTCCGTCTCCGCCGTCTCCGACAACGCCGGGGCGATGGCGATGCCCGTGGCAGGCGTGGCGAACGAATGGCCGGCCGAGCTCAGCACGACGGACGTCGCCCGCACCGTCTCCCACGCGATCAATACGCTCTCTCTCGAAGCGCCGACCGGTCACGGATTCTGCATGTATCTCCGGCGAGACGCGATCGCCGCTGTCGGGTCGTTCGATGTCGCCAACTTCCCGCGGGGGTACGGCGAGGAGAACGACTGGTGCATGCGCGCTGTCGGCGCCGGCATGTACAACCTCGTCGCTCCGAACGTCTTCGTCCGCCACGCGCAGGGAGTCTCCTTCGGCGAGTCACGGCAGAAGCTCATCGCCCAAGCGCGTGAGGTCGTGGATGCCCTCCACCCGTCGTATCGCCCGCTCGTCGGGCAGTGGATGGCTTCGGAACCCATGGCGGACTTGCGTTCGAAGTTCGCGACAGCCCAGCGGGACGCGCTGACCGCGGACATCCGCCCACGCATCATGTACGTGATCCACTCCTCAGGCGGCGGCACGTCGGAGACCAACCGTGATCTCATGGACGGCCTGCTCGAGGTGCAGGAGTCGTACCTCCTCGTGGTGAGCGATCGGCTCGTGCGATTCGAGCGTTGGCGCGGGGGGTCCTCGGTGGTGCTCTCGGAGTGGCGTCCGCGTGAGCCGTTCAGCCTGCGGGACACCTGGCGGCCCGACTACGCGACGTTCGTGGCCGACGTGATCATGAAGCACGCGATCGAGCTCATCCACATCCGCCACCTGATCAATCAGCCGCTGACCACGGTGCCCGAGCTCGCGCGGCTGATGAACGTGCCGTTCATCCTGTCGACGCACGACTTCTACTACATCTGCCCGTCCGTGCACCTCCTCGACCAGAACCACACGTTCTGCGGTGGCGTCTGCACCCCCGGCGAAGGGCCGTGCACTCTGCCGACCCCGTTCACCCGCGGGGCCCCGGACCTCAAGCACAACTGGATCACCGAGTGGAAGCGTCGCGCGCATTCCGTCCTCGACGCGAGCCGGGCCGTGATCGCGACCACGCCCAGCGCAGCGCGGATCTACGCGGAGAATTACCCGACCCAGGCGGAGAAGCTCACGCTCATCGAGCACGGCCGCGACCTCAGCATGAGCTGGGACGTGCTCCGCGAGGGGCGTGAGCGACGGCCAGGACCGCTGAGGATCGCGGCTCCGGCGACCTGGGACCCCCACAAGGGAACCGCGTACGTGCGGCGTCTGGTCGAGCTCACCGATGGCTTGGTCGAGTGGCACATCATGGGGAACGGCTCGAACTTCGTCGGCGACGAAACCGTCGTCCATGGCCGGTACACGCGCTCCGGGATGCGCGAGCTCCTCGATCAGATCGACCCGGACTTCATCGGACTGTTGTCGATCTGGCCCGAGACCTATTCGCACACGCTCACCGAGGCCTGGGCACTCGGCGTCCCCGTGGTCGCGACAGACAGCGGCGCGGTCGCCGATCGCATCCGGCAGCACGGAGGCGGCGAACTCTTCCCGATCGACAGCCCGGAGAGCGCCGCAGCATACATTCTCGAGCGGGCGGCAGAGCTCCGCCGGGGCGAACTCACCCACCGCGCGGTCCCGCGTCGTTCGATTCGTTCGCGGCTCTCGATGGCTCAGGACTACGCGTCGCTCTACGACGCCACCCGCGAGAACCTGGCGCGGCCGACCGTCGGCTACATCGTCCGCGGCGAGGCCGGCTTGCACACAGGATCGACGCACGTCCGTCTCCGTCGCCGCATGCGTGCGGCAGCGGCCGCCGGACTCCGGTTCCGCGCTGTGAATGTGTCCGACCTTCTGGCCGGCGCGGACCGCACGGCCTACGATGCGATGCTCGTGCAGCGCGACGCCATTCCTGCCGAGATGGTCGAGGAGTTCCTGGAGTACCGCCGCACGCAGGGCATCCCGCTCGTCGTCGAACTGGATGACGACCTGCTGTCACCGCACGCCCGCGAAAGGCTGATCGAGCACGGCTACGACAGCGACGCACTCGACGCGCTGGGACGACTCGTCGCCGACGCCGACGAGGTCATCGTCAGCACCGAGGTACTGGCTGAGCGTCTGCGCACGGAAGCGGCACGGATCACGATCACGCAGAACGAGCTGGACTCCAAGCTCTGGGCGCCCCGCGAGGAGACCGACGAAGAGACCGCCGCTCGCGCGAAGGTCGCGAGCGTGGTCTACATCGGCAGTACGACCCATGGCGAGGATCTCGAACTCCTGCGGCCCGTGTTCGAGGGTCTCACCCTGCCCGATGGACGGTCGGTGCGCCTCTCGGTCATCGGAGTAACGACGACCGATGACGAATGGTACGACCGGATCCCCATTCCCCGCGGAGCGACCCAGTACCCCCGGTTCGTGTCCTGGCTGCGTTCGATCTCGTCGGCGTGGGACCTCGGTGTGGCACCACTGGCGGACACCGGGTTCAACGCCGCCAAGAGCGATCTCAAGTTCCTCGAGTACTCCCTGCTCGGCCTGCCGACAATCGCGTCGGCCGTCGCCCCGTACGAGGGCCTCGCCGATGTCGGGCTCACCCTGGTCTCCAATGACACGGATGCATGGCGTGCTGCCATCGTGTCCGCATTATCCGATCGGCAGGCGTCGCAGGAGAGGGCGCGCACGGCCGAGGAATTCGTGCGGGCCAACCGCACGATCGTGAACGGCGGAGCGACCGCCGAGTGGGTTTCGCTGTTGCGCCGCGTCGCGACACGGACCCCCGCGGACGCATGAAGGAAGGCGGGCAGGATATGACGGCAGACAAGCCGGTGGTGGAGGTTCGAGCACGCACGAAGCGGGCGAGCCTCGCCGCGATCATCGACGAGCAGGAGCGGCAGGCGAAGGATCTCTCGCGCGTGTCACGGACGGTCGAGATCGGGATCATGGACAAGCTCGAGGAGATCGGCCGCAGGCTCGAAGAGCTCGACACCGAACTCGCGAAGATCGTCGCGATGGCCGGCACCATCCGGGCGATCAACAACCGCGCCGACCAGACGCTGACGCTGCTGCAGGCGACGGCCTCCGAGGACACGGCGGGCGACGCCACCACGACCGACGCCGAGTAGCGCGCAGTCGAGCAGCCGAGGCGAGGACGTCTACTGCGGCGTACGCCCGACGAGTCGACGCACGGCACCCTTGGCGTGGCCGACGAATCGGGGCGCAATCTGCTCGGCCCGTCGGATCAGGCGCCGCGCGAGCACCTCGCGCGGCGCCCCGGCATCGTTGAGGTAGCCGGGTTCCGCCGTGATCGAGGCCCACCGCGCGCGCAGCGCCTCAAGGTTGCTCGGCGTGCGTGCGGCCGTCACCATCGAATCCGGATCGAGTGCGACCACCATCGCCCCCGGAATGTGCGTCCGGTCGCTCTGCACCAGGATCCGCAGGCAGGTGCGGTTCAGCATGGCGCGCTGATGGCTGTCAGCGACGCCGGCTCCCATGCCGGCATCCCAGACTCCGTTGAGGTGCTCGCGCGCGACGATGCGGGTGCCGGAGAACCGGCGCTTCGTCTCTCTCATCCGCTTGGCCGGGACCGACACGGTCAGCGCCACGCCATCGCGTGCACCGAGCTGGGCGACCAGCCGGCCGATCTGCTCGGGGTCCGGGTCGGCTGCCCGACTTTCCGAGCCCATGCCGTCTGCGCCGAGATCGATCAACAGCCGCGAGACGGCGTCTGCTGGAACGAGTGCGTCGGCGAACACGTCCACCGGGTCTCGATCCACGTAGATGTACTTCTGGACGGCCTTCGTGTACTCCGGGTAGCGCGAGACCACGATCTTCTCGTGCGCCGAGCGCAGCGCCTCGCGACGGGCGCCCTGGAAACTCCGCGCGCCCTGGTGGAAGACCACGGCGCGATGGGCGATCAGGGAACGGTAGCCGGCCCGTCCGATCCGCAAGCAGAAGTCGTTCTCCTCGCCGTAGCCCGGCGCATAGATCTCGTCGAAGAGACCGAAGCGCTCGATGAGGTCGCGTCGAATCAGAATGCAGAAACCCATCGCCACCGGCGCGTAGCTGAACGGGGGGAGATCGTCGGCGAGTGCGGCGTGGACCGCCGCTGTACGTGTGATCGACCGGCCCCGCGACGGGTCCCGTAGGGCGAAGGGGAGGCTCGCGACGGTCGCGTTGTTGCTTCGCGGGCAGATCGCGCCGTGTGCATCCGAGGAATGGAGGATGCGGGAGAGCTCATCGAGGAAGCCGGGGGTCACAAGGGTGTCGCTGTTGAGCAGGAGGATGTCGTTGCTCGTGCGGTCGATCTCGAGCACCGCCCGATTGCAGTTGCCGACGAAGCCGAGATTCTGCTCATTGCGATGGTGACGGATGCTCGGCTGTCCGGAGATCCGTGCAAGCAACGCGGCCTCGATCGCGTCGGCCTCTGGGCCGTTGTCGTTCATGAGCAGCACGCGGTGCGTGGCCAGGTCGACGTGCTCGATGATCGAGTCGACGCATTCGAGGACGGATGGCAGGTCGCCGTACACCGGAACAACGATGGTGACGGCGTGCGCCACCCGACTCTTGCCGGCCGTCACCGTGCGATCCGGCGCCGCAGTGCGGCGAGGGGGCGTTTGACGACGGCGCCGAGCCGCCCCCGCAGCCGAGTCCGGATGAAGGAGAGCGTGATGCGCGGCCCGCGGCCTGCAGTGGCGAAGTAGTGCCCCGGAAGCGAGAACCAGTACCGGGCGATGTTCGGGAGGCGGTACGGCTCGGCCGATGCCGTGCGCTTCAGACGCTCGATGGCATTGGCGTTGCTGAACTCGTGGTCGATGAGCTCACGCGCGCGAGACTCCGCAGCGGTTGCGTATGCGGTGCGCAGCTCGGGATCCCGCGCGTAGCGTTCGAGTGCGTCGGCCAGAGCAGTGGTGTCGTCGGGGTGGAAGAGGAAGCCGGTCGTTCCGTCGCTGACCAGCTCGGCGCTTCCGCCCAGTTCGGACGCCACGACCGCCTTGCCGGCCAGCATGTATTCGAGCGTCGTGCGCCCGAACGCCTCGATGCCGGACGGTGTCACGCAGACGTCGGCGGCGGCGATGAAGGGGAAGGGGTTGGCCTGCTCACCCGTGATCACGACCTGATCGCCGACCCCGAGCCGCGCAGCGCGGCGGGTGAGGGACACGTCGTAGTCCGGACGCTCCTGGCCGCCGACGAGGCAGAGGCCGACGCGGAGACCACGCTCACGCAGGATCCCGAGCGCCTCGATGACGCGCCACTGTCCCTTGGAGTCCGCCAGGCGTCCGACGACAGTGACCGCGAGGTCGATGCCGTCGCCGAACGGCCGGATGGCCGGTGGCTCGGTCGCTCGCACTTTCTGGGCGGCCGCGTCGATGCGGGGGTACACGACCTGAACGTCCGACACGTCGATGTAGGCGCCGATGTGGTCGCGCAGGGCGATCGAGTTGGTGAAGACGGCCTGGGACATGAGGGCGATGTCCTGGAAGGTGTTCTCCCGGCCGATCTGGAATGCAAGGCCATGATCGAGGTCGCCGAACTCACGGATGAACCAGGCGTGAGGCACTCCGACGACGGCAGCGGCGAAGGCCGCCCACGGAGCGACGAGTGTGTTGGTCACGACGAGGTCAGGGCGGCGCTGCTCCATCATCTCGATGATCTCGAGGGTGGACCGGTAGTCGTCGTTCGCGAAGAAGGTGATCTCGCTCTGCGGGGGAGTGTCGTTCGGGATCGTCCACCCCCGGTATCGGAACGATCGGTACGCCCAACCGCGCTCCTCGAGCGCGTCCACGAACTTGCCGCGGGGGGCCTTGGTGATGAACACTGCTTCGAATTCGGGGTCGGATGCGTACCAGTCTTCGACGAGCGCCATCATCGAACGCTCAGCGCCGCCGAGGTTGATCGGGGCGGTCGAGTGATTGACGAAGTAGACAAGCATGTCGACCAATACTATCGGCGCTTAAAGCATTCACAGCGCACACGCTATAAGGTAGAAAGTCGCGCCTCAGCGCGCACTGGTCTCCCCAATCCGAAAGCATGAACGTGAACAGTCTGAGAGAGCTCTGGGCCTCCCGCGAGCTCCTGGCCAATCTCGTGATGCGCGAGGTGAAGGGCAAGTATCGTCGTACCTTCTTCGGTCAGCTGTGGTCGCTGATCAACCCGCTCGCCACCATGCTCGTGTACACGGTGGTGTTCTCGCTGATCCTGCAGGCCAACCCGGCGGTCGGAGACCCGAGCGGTCTGGACATCTACCCCCTCTGGCTGATGTGCGGACTCCTCCCGTGGACCTTCTTCAGCCGGGTCGTGAACCACGGCCTGCAGTCGATCACATCCAACGCGTCGCTGATCAAGAAGGTCTACTTCCCCCGCCTCGCCCTTCCGCTCTCCGTGACCGGGTCGACCGGGTTCACCTGGCTCAACGAGATGGGCCTGCTCATCGTCATCCTGATGCTCTTCGGGGCGTGGGTGCTTCCGTGGATCCCGCTGGTGCTGGTGTTCATGGTGCTCCTGGCCCTGTTCGCCACGGGGCTGGCGATGGCGTTGTCCATCCTCACAGTGCACTTCCGCGACACCCAGCACTTCACGACGATCGCGCTCCAGATGTGGATGTACTTCACACCGATCATCTACCCGATCACACTTGTCGAGTCGGCCGCGGACAAGGTCGGGCCCTGGGTGCTCACGGTGTACCGGCTGAACCCGATGGAGCGGTTCGTCTCGGTATTCCGCAACCTCCTCTACGACAACCGGTGGCCCGCCATCGACGACACCCTCTGGTGCTTCGGCTGGGCGATCGTCGTCTTCGCCATCGGCTTTGTCGTCTTCACCAGGAACGAACGCAGATTGGCGGTCCTGCTATGAACGACGTCGCTGTTTCGGTCGATCATCTCTCACTCAAGTACCGCCTGTACCGCGAGCGGAACAACGCGCTCAAGACCGCACTGCTGCGGGGCCGCAAGTCCGTGTACGAAGACTTCTGGGCGCTACGGGACATCTCGTTCGAAGTCCCGACGGGCACGACGTTCGGACTGGTCGGGCGCAATGGCTCGGGCAAGTCGACGCTGCTCAAGTGCCTCTCCCGCATCCTGTACCCCGACAAGGGCGGTTTCCGGGCGAACGGCAAGATGGCGTCGCTGCTCGAGCTCGGCAGCGGGTTTCATCCGGAGCTCTCCGGCCGCGAGAACGTGTTTCTGAACGGGTCGATCCTCGGGATGAGCCGCAAGGACATCTCCCGGAAGTTCGACGAGATCGTGGACTTCTCCGGTATCGAGAAGTTCATCGACCAGCCGGTGAAGAACTACTCGTCGGGCATGTACGTACGCCTCGGCTTCGCGGTGGCGATCAACGTCGAGCCCGACATCCTGGTCGTCGACGAGGTGCTCGCAGTCGGCGACGCGGAGTTCCGGGAGAAATGCGCGCAGAAGTTCCGCGACTTCAAAGAGGACGGACGCACGGTCATCCTGGTCACGCATTCCATGAGGAACCTCAAGGACATGTGCGATTCCGCGGCCTGGCTCGACAAGGGGCAGCTGCGCAAGGTCGGAGACGCCGACACGGTCATCGCCTCGTACGAGCGGGCGCTGAAAGACGGTCGCTGACTCAGCTCGCGAGGCGGACGGCTGCTCTGCGGAGTGCGTCATCCAGGTCGGAGCCCAGGAGGCCGTCGGCGACCGGCAAGTAGCCGGCGGGCTCGGCGTCTCGTGCGTTCCGGATCGCCTGCACGAGAGCCGCGCCGAGGCTGGGTGTGTCCGCCGAGACGGCGGAGATCCGCGGGTGCAGCGCGGACCGGCCACCGCCGAAATCGTTCGTGACGGCGTGCGCCCCCGAGATCGCCGCGTCGAAGGGCGGGTGGCTGGGATGCGGGCTCTGCTGAAGAGAGAGGGCTACGTCGACGGTCGCGAGGAACCGGAAATACTCGTCCCAGGCCAGCCGGCCCTTGCTGCGCAGGACCGCCCCGTTTCCCAGGGGGACGTCGTCGTGCTGTTCGCCAAGCGAATAGAACTCCGTCTGCGCGGCGTCGGCACCGAGCTCGACGGTCGCCGCCTTCAGGGCGGAGACCCCGAGCGCGAAGAGGTTGCGGTGCTTCGAGCGGCGACCGTAGAACAGCACCCGTGCGCCGGGCGTGCGCTCGCGCAGAGCGGCCGCCTGCTGCAGCCGCGTCGATTCGAACGTAGGTGCGAAGACGAGTTCGCGCGGGACGTCGAGGCCTGCCTCATTGAGGTGCATCCAGAGCGGTGTCGAGTTCACAATGGGGACGAAGCCTGCACGATACGTGGCCTCGGCCAGCACCGATTCGGTCGACCAGGCGGTGAAGCCCGGCTCGTAGTCCTGGATCAGATAGGCCACGCGCGAGCGGTCGATCACGCCGATGTCGCAGGCGACTTGCACGGCGTGGGCCGTCTTGGAATGCGTCGCCAGCCAATAGTCGGATGCCGAGTACGGTTCGGCCCTGATGGTCTCGCGAGTGACGACGACAAGTCGAGTGGATCCGACGATCGGCCGAGCGGCCTTCTCTGCCGCGGCACGCGAGTTGTCGGTCGAGGTCGGATCGAGCATCACGATGCGCAGTCCGACGCCGAGGATGTCTGCGAGCCGGGCCGCCGCGGTCAGCGCAGTGTGCACGCCCGCGAAGACGCCCGCGGTGCGAACCTCGCCGATCACGAGGTTGAGCATCGGCGGGGCGTCCTGGTCGATGCGGATGCCCGTGAGCGCGAGGCTCGTCTCGGCCAGGCGCGCATACGGGGTGGCCGTGAGCGGAGCCGCCAGCTCGTCTTCGCGGATGAGTGCATCGCGCCTGCGATCGAAGCCGTCGACCTTGAGCGCCTCCCGCAATCGTGCGCGCTGCGCGCCGCTGGTCAGGAAAGCGCTGTTGGTGTGGAGGAAGTCGCCGGCGATCGCGGCGAGTTTCTTGAGATTCACGATGGTCCGAGGTTACCGGTCGAGCGCATCCGCGACGTTCACACGGCTCCCGTTTCACGTGGAGGCGGCACGATCGCTGTGGTGGATTCGTCGTAGGCCCTCAGATGGGCGAGCGCTGTGGCGTTCCAGTCGAAGGTGGAGGCTCGCGCGATGGCACGCGCCGACATGTCGGTGCGCAGCTCGTTGTCATCGAGAACCTGGAGCATCGCGGCCTGCAGGGATGTCGCGTCGGTCTCGCTGTACAGCACGGCGTCTCCGCCGACCTCGGGAATCGCGAGGTTCCGCGTCGTGATCACGGTCGCGCCGCACGACATCGCCTCGACGACCGGGAGGCCGAACCCTTCTCCGAAGCTCGGGTACACCACCGCGACCGCACCGCCGAGCAGTGCCGACAGATGTTCCACTGCGACGTAGCCGAGAGAGGAGACGCCCGAATCGGTGCCCATGGCGTCGAGCCGGGACAGGACTTGCACATCCCAGCCGCGCGCACCGGCGACGAGCAGTCTCGGTGAGGCATCGCCGAGCTCTTCACGGACCGCGCTGAACGCGTCGATCAGCGAGCCCACGTTCTTACGCGGCTCGATGGTTCCGAGATACGCGAACCACTCGTGGTGATCGTCGAGGTCGTGTGCCGCGCGGAACGCGTCGATCTCCTCCGGTGTGGGCGGATGGAACCGGGAGACGTCGACCCCCAGATGGGCTACCGACACGACGCCGTTCGGGACACCGAGGTACCGGTCGAGCTCGCCCGCCGTGGTCGCGCTCGGAACGACGATCGCGTCGGTGTGGCGCCAGGCCCGGCGGATCCACGCACGGAAGTAGAGGCGCTTGAGGCCGGTGTGCACGAGCGGGTGGCTGAAGAACGTGGCGTCGTGAAGGGTGACGACGCTGCGGCCGCTCCAGGCCAGCGGGTAGCTGTAGTGCGGAGAGTGGATGACCGTGATCCGCCGGCGAGTGGCCCTCAACGGAAGGATGAACTGTTCCCAGAGCATCCGGATGGGGCGCACCCGGAGCGCTCGTGAGGTCGTCAGGATCGTCGCCCAGGGAACGATCGCGGCGACGGTGGGAGCATCGTCCGGCTGGCAGGCGACGAAGAGGTGGATGGCGTCAGGCGGGAATCCTTCGAGGACTCCGTAGATGTAACGAGCGACCCCACCGTGGTTCGCGGGTATGGCTGTTGCATCAATGAGCACTCGAGGTCGACGAGACACAGCTTCCTTCCGGTATCAAGGGGGTGGCTCTGTCAAAACGTACATGCAGATGTGCAGAAATCCTATTCGTTCTACCGTCGGCGTTCGTGGCAAAATAGTCGTCGGCCCACCAGGCCACCCGCTTTGCCGTCACGATCCCACAAGGAGACACCGATGTCTGTCATGCCCATCGACCTGGTCGAAACGACTGGAACGAACCTGCCGCACGAAACGCTGCATGTGGTCAAGGGAAGGCGGAGCGGTCTCACCATCAGCGTTGCCGTGCACTCCACTGTTCTCGGCCCGGCGCTGGGCGGCTGCCGGGTCTGGACGTACGACAGCTGGGCGGAGGCGGTCAACGACTCGCTGCGTCTCGCCGAGGGCATGACGCTCAAGAACGCGGCCGCAGGCCTCAACCGGGGCGGCGGCAAGTCGGTCGTCTACGTCCCGCGCGGCACCGTGCTCACGAGCGAAGAGCGCCGTGACGTGATGCTCGACCTCGGCGATGCGGTCGAGAGCCTGGGCGGCGCGTACATGACGGCCGAGGATGTCGGAACGTCCGCCGAGGACATGGCGCTCGTCGCCACGCGCACCTCGCACGTCTGCGGCCTCCCCTCCTCGGAGGGCGGGGTCGGCGAGCCGAGCGACGCGACGGCCGCCGGCGTGTACGCCGGACTGCTCGCGACCCTCGAGAGGGCGTTCGGCAGCAGAACCGTGGCCGGCCGACGCGTGACCGTGCTCGGGCTGGGGCACGTCGGCTCGATCATCGCGATGCGTCTTGCGCGCGAAGGCGCGGTCATCACGGTCACGGATGTGAACCCGGCCAAGCGCACGCTGGCCGAGTCGCTCGGTGCGACCTGGGTGGAGCCGCACGAGGCCCACGCGGTCGAAGGCGACCTCTTCGTCCCCGCCGGCGTCGGTGGCGTCCTCACCGATCAGGTGATCGACGAGCTGCGCGTCGCCGCGGTCGTCGGTCCGGCCAACAACCAGCTCGCGCACCGCTCCGGCGCAGCGCGTCTCGCTGCGCGCGGCATCCTGTGGGCGCCGGACTTCGTCGTGAACGCGGGCGGCGTGATCTTCCTCTCGATGATGAGCGAGGACGAGCCGTCGGCCGGGGCGACCCAGCAGCGCGTCGAGCAGATCGGCGACACGATCACCGAGATCTTCGCCGTCGCCGATCAGCGCGGGATCACCACGCTGGAGGCCGCCGAAGAGGTCGCGCTCGAGCGTCTGCGCGAACCAGCGAACGCATAGGAACGCTCCGATAGGTTGGTTCCCATGACGACTTCGTGGGGCCGCCGGCTCATCGCATCCCTGTCCGCCGCTGTGGCGGTCGCCGCCATCGCCTTCATCGCGTCCGTGGTGGTGCTGCTGACGGCGAACGGGCTGGCGTCGACGATCCTGCCGAACGCCGCGGAGTTCATGATCTTCAACGCGCTCGCCGCGCTGGTGCTCACGTTCGCCGCGGCGCTCCTCGGCGGTCTGGACCGTCGCTGGATCGCCGTGGTCACCGGCATCGTCGTCGGGCTCGTCAGCGTCGTGCTCGGAACCCTGGTGCTCTACTCGGTGCTCGGCGCAGCGCTCAACTCGACGGCCTGGGGACAGCTCTGGTCGTCGCTGATCGGCATCAACCTGCCGTTCTGGCTCGCCGTGGCCGTCGTCACGCCGACCGCCGGTCTCGCGGTCTACCGTTCGATCGAGGGCACGCGTGGCGCGCGGGCCGGCGCCACGGTCGCGCTGGTGCGCATCCCGGCCTCCAACCTCTCCGAGGGTCTCGTCACGCACATCGAGCGCGAGAGCGTCGACGCCGAGCTCGCCGACAAGCAGTGGGACGCCTACGTGGCCGCTCTGTCCGAGGCCGGCTGGCAGACCGTCGAGGTCGCGAGCGCCGACGGTCTCGCCGACGCCGTCTTCGTGGAGGACACCGCCGTGGTCTTCGGCGACACGGCCGTGATCTCGCTGCCGGGCGCCGATTCGCGCCGCGCGGAGACCGCAGGCACGGAGGCCGCGCTGCGCGCCCAGGGCCTGCACATCGAACGCATCGAGGCCCCCGGAACGCTCGACGGCGGCGACGTGCTCAAGGTCGGCTCGACGGTGTACGTCGGCCGTGGGGGCCGCACGAACGCGGAGGGCATCCGTCAGCTGCGCGCGCTCATCGCGCCGCTCGGCTACACCGTGGTCGCCGTTCCGGTCACCAAGGCGCTCCACCTGAAGACGGCCGTCACCGCCCTGCCCGACGGCACGGTCATCGGCTACGAGCCCCTGGTCGACAACACGTCGATCTTCGAACGCTTCCTGCCGGTCCCGGAGGCCCACGGCACCGCCGTCGTCGTCCTGTCGGAAGACACGGTGCTGATGTCGTCGTCGGCGCCGAAGTCGGTCGCCCTGATCGAAGACCTCGGCTACACCGTCGTCCAGGTCGACATCTCCGAGTTCGAGAAGCTCGAGGGATGCGTGACGTGCCTCTCGATCCGCATCCGCTGACGTTTCTTCGATCCGCTCTTGTGCTGAGCTGAGGTTGAGTCGTAGGCTGTAGGGCTGCCTAGGCGGCATTACGTGAATCGCATTCGGGCTAGGGAGGACGCCATGACAACGACAGGACCTACACGAACCGTGACCGTGTTCGAACCCGTCGCCGTGGCCGCGCGCGGAGCCGCGCCGTCTCCGGATCTCGCCCCCGCCTGGTAGGTCCCAGGCTCTCCAGCGCTTCCGGCTGATCGTCGCCGGCCGACCGTCCCAGGTTCGAGAAGGAACCCGGGAACGACACAGATCGGCGACCTCTCAGCGACCCTTCCGGCGCGTCCATCGGCGTCCGTCCAGTGCCGACCGACACTGCGCCGACCACTGCTCCGGCAGCGTGCCGACCTCAGCAAACTCAGTCTCAGAAGAATCGGATCACAATGTCTTTCCCCGCTGAAAATCAGCACCCACCCCACAAAAAACAGAAAGTGAAACGCCCCAGCACCGCACGCACCCTGGTGCGCATCCTGCCGTTCGCCAAGTCCGCTGCCCCGCGCATCCTGCTCGGCATGGTGGCCGCGCTGCTCGCGAGCCTCGTCGCGCTAAGCATCCCGCAGGTGCTCCGCTGGCTCGTCGACGGCCCGCTGGCGACCGGCGACTCGGCCCAGGTGTGGCCGGCCGCCCTGCTCGTCGTGGGCCTCGGCGCCGCCGAGGCTGTCTTCATCTCGCTGCGTCGCTGGTTCGTGCTCACGCCGGGCACCCACGTCGAGGCGAAGATGCGCAACGGACTCTACGCGCAGCTGCAAGACCTGCCCGTCGCCTTCCACGACCGCTGGCCGAGCGGCCAGCTGCTCTCTCGTGCGGTGAGCGACCTCAACCTCATCCGTCGCTGGATCTCGTTCGGTGTCGTGCTGCTCGTGGTCAACGTGGTGACGATCGTCGTCGGATTCGCGATCCTGGTCTCCTGGAACTGGCTGCTGGGATCGATCTTCCTGGTCTGCTCGATCCCGCTCTGGATCTACGGCTTCATCTTCGAGGGCAAGTACTCGGTGATCGCACGCCGCAGCCAGGACCAGGCGGGCGACCTGGCGACGGCCGTCGAGGAGTCGGTGCACGGCATCCGGGTTCTGAAGGCCTTCGGCCGTGGCAAGCATGCGCTCTCGCGCTTCGAGTCGCAGGCCGAGGAGCTGCGCGGCACCGAGATCGAGAAGGCCAAGGCGATCGCGGGCATCTGGCTGTGGCTGCTGCTCGTGCCCGACGTGGCGTTCGGCATCTGCCTGGTGGTCGGCGTCTGGCTGGCATCGCAAGGCGAGCTCTCCGTGGGCGAGCTGGTGGCGTTCTTCGCCACGGCGACCGTGCTGCGGTTCCCGGTGGAGTCGATCGGCTTCCTGCTGTCGATGACCTTCGACACCCGCACGGCGGCCGACCGGTTCTTCGAGGTGATGGACGAGTCCAACACCATCGCGGACCCCGAGCAGCCTCAGAAGATCGAGGAGCCTCGCGGCGAGCTCGTCTTCGACGACGTGCACTTCCGGTACCAGGACTCGCCCGAGCGGTTCCCCGACCTGCTGAACGGAATCGACCTCCGGGTCGAGCCGGGGGAGACGATGGCCCTCGTAGGCCTCACCGGATGCGGCAAGTCGACGCTCACGGCCCTCACCACGCGTCTGTACGACGTCACCGGCGGGTCGGTGCGTGTCGACGGCGTCGACGTGCGCGACCTCACCCGATACGACCTGCGCAAGAGCATCGCGATGGCGTTCGAGGACGCCACGCTGTTCTCGGCGTCGGTGCGGGAGAACGTCCTGCTCGGACGCGACGACCTCGACGTGCGGTCGGCGGAGGCCGATGCCGTGCTCGCCGAGGCCGTCGAGATCGCCCAGGCCGGCTTCGTCTACGACCTGCCGGACGGCGTCGAGACGAAGGTCGGCGAGGAAGGCCTGAGCCTCTCCGGCGGCCAGCGTCAGCGTCTTGCGCTCGCGCGCGCGGTCGCGGCCAGCCCGTCGATCCTCGTGCTCGACGACCCGCTGTCCGCACTCGACGTCGACACCGAGGCGCTCGTCGAGGCGGCTCTCCGTCGGGTGCTCGCCGCGACCACAGCGCTGGTCGTGGCGCACCGCCCCTCGACCGTCATGCTCGCCGACCGGGTGGCACTGCTGGAGGACGGCCGCATCACCGCGGTCGGAACCCACCACGACCTCCTCGGGTCGAGCGAACACTACCGATTCGTCATCTCCAGTCTGGAAGACGATCAGAACAACGAGATCCTTCAGGAGGTGAACCTGTGAGCAACGCATCCGTGATCGGAGTCGAAGGCGAAGAGCGCAACGACTTCACCAAGGACGAGAGCCGGCAGATCCGCCAGCGCTCGCTGCATCTGCTGGGTTCGCTGATGCGTCCCCTGCGACTGCGGTTGATCCTGACCGCCGTGGTGGTCGTGATCAGCACGGCCGCGCAGGTCGCCGGACCGGCGATCATCGCGTTCGGCATCGACAACGGGCTTCCGGCCCTGATGAAGCAGGACTGGATGCCGCTGGCGCTCGCCGGTGTCGCCTACCTGTTCACGGGCATCATCGGCGCCGTGCTGATCGCGTGGTACACGGTGCTCAGTGCGCGCATCAGCCAGGCGATCCTGATCGACCTGCGCAAGCGGGTGTTCCTGCACACCCAGCGGCTCAGCCTCGAGTTCCACGAGTCGTACACGTCCGGCCGAATCATCTCGCGCCAGACGAGCGACCTGGACTCGATTCGCGAGCTGCTGGACTCGGGCATCAACCAGCTCGTGCAGGGCTTCCTGTACATGCTGTTCATCGCCATCGCGCTGTTCACGCTCGACTGGATCAGCGGTGTCGTCCTGCTCTGCTCGCTGGTGCCGCTCTACCTGCTCACGCGCTGGTTCCAGAAGCGCTCGCAGGTGCTGTTCCGCATCTCGCGGGTGGCGTCGGCGAAGCTGATCGTGCAGTTCGTGGAGACGATGACGGGCATCCGCGCCGTCAAGGCGTTCCGCAAGGAGAAGCGCAACGAGAAGGAGTTCGGCGGTCTCGTCGAGGACTACCGCGACGTGAACGCCCGGGTGATCCAGCTGTTCGGGATCTTCGATCCCGGCCTCGTGATGATCGGGAACCTGACCGTGGGCGTCGTGCTCCTCATCGGCGGCTTCCGCGTTGCCGACGGCCAGCTGGCGATCGGTGTGCTGCTCGCCACCTTGCTGTACACCCGCCGGTTCTTCGACCCGATGGAGGAGATGGCGATGTTCTACAACTCCTACCAGTCGGCGGCGGCGGCGCTCGAGAAGATCTCGGGTGTGCTGGAGGAGGAGCCGACGGTCCCCGATCCGGTGAAGCCGGTGGACCTGTGGGATTCGACGGGTCACGTGCGGTTCGACAGTGTGGAGTTCGCGTACAAGAAGGACCGCGTCATCCTGCCGAACTTCAGCCTGGACATCCCGTCGGGCCAGACCATCGCGCTCGTCGGCTCGACCGGCGCGGGCAAGTCGACGCTCGCCAAGCTGATCTCGCGGTTCTACGACCCGAGCGACGGCGCGGTGACCCTGGACGGAGTGGATCTGCGCGATCTGCACCCGAAGGACCTGCGCCGTGCCATCGTGATGGTCACCCAGGAGGCCTACCTGTTCAGCGGGTCGGTCGCCGACAACATCGCATTGGGCAAACCGGATGCGACGCGTGAGGAGATCATGGACGCCGCGCGCGCCGTGGGCGCCGACGAGTTCATCCGGGGTCTGCCGAACGGCTACGACACCGACGTGAACAAGCGCGGTGGACGCGTATCGGCCGGACAGCGTCAGCTGATCTCGTTCGCGCGCGCATTCCTCGCCGACCCGGCGGTGCTCATCCTCGACGAGGCGACCAGCTCGCTGGACATCCCGAGCGAGCGACTGGTGCAGGAGGCGTTGCAGACGCTGCTCTCCGATCGCACCGCGGTGATCATCGCGCACCGGCTGTCGACGGTCGCGATCGCCGATCGCGTGCTGGTGATGGAGCACGGCGCGATCGTGGAAGACGGTACTCCCGACGACCTGATCGCCGGGACCGGCCGGTTCGCCCAGCTGCACGCCGCCTGGCGGGACTCGCTGGTCTAGCAGCCGCCGGGATTCGGTGGGGAACGCGGGAGATCGGTGGGGAACGCGGGGGAAGCCTCCCCGCGTTCCCCGCCGCCGCGGTCGTCCTCAGGCTGAGGGGTTGGGTTGATCAGCCTGCCGACGACCGGGCTCTGGCTCCGAGCGGCCCGCCGTGCAGGACGCGATGCCTGCTCGAACCGACCGTGCGGAAGAACGGGAAGCGGAACAACGGGCCGGATCGCTCGTCGTCGTCGCCCACGACGGCCACGTCGGCGCCGTCGTCGATGCAGTCGCTCGCGATCAGCGGGTCGACATCGTGCTCGACCGTGCCGCCGATCACCGTGATGCAGCCGGTGGTGACGGCACGGCCGGCGGAGGCCGTGATCGCCACACGCGAGGTGGCCGGCGCGATCAGCGCCCGGATGGCGCGGGCCAGCTCGGCCCGCTCGCCGGGTGTCCCGCCGGCACGCCCCGGGAAGTCGTCTCCGAGGTCGACCACGTCGAACCGGGTTCTCGTCGCCGCCTCGATGTCGGCCATCAGCGCGACCGTGCGTGCGAGCTGTGCGACATAGTCGGACGCGCTCGCGTCCGCCGCCGGACTCGACGAGAAGCCTGCGATCCGCACGCCCAGGCTCTCCGCGTCGTGGAAGAGTCGCAGCGCATCCTCTGCCCGGACCCCGCGTGGCAACGCATGCGCGTGGGCGGGTGCAGCCGGACGCAGACGCACCAGCAAGCGCAGGTCGGCCGGGTAGCCGACGAACTTCTCCACGTCGGATTCCCCGTCGACGACGAACCGCCGCACGCCCGCGTTGTACGCGGCCAGCACCTCGTGCGGATGCGTCACCGTTGTGGCGTGCAGCACGCGGGTCTGATCGGCGTGCGCTGCAGTGAGGGCGGCCAGGGCGCTGTCGTGCGACACCTCGAAGAACCCGTCGTCGGCCGCGACGGCCTCGATCAGAGCCGGATGCGCGAGAGCGCTCACGTCGTAGTGCACGTCGACCGTGGGGAACGCCTCGCACAGCGAACGGTACTGGCGCGCCGCCCGGGCGATGTCGAGGACGACCAGCGGCAGCCCGTGGTGGGCCACGAGGCCGGCGAGGTCGGGCTGGTCCATGTCCACCGCCACGCGAGGAGGCGCCGACTCGGGTGCGGCGCTCGTCCTGACGGGTCGGGTTGTGGTGAACATGGGCCTTTCTCCTCGCTGTTCCGCCGAGACCAGGGGATACCGTCTGTCGGGTCGGCCGGCATCCCTCGGGTTCTGGTCGGCGTATATCTCATGCTGGCCCCGGGCGCACCAGCCCGCATCCGGGGGGTCACCCCATTAATCTGGGTGGTAGCACGGATACGATTTCGGGGCTGCGCACGCCATGATTATCTGCATGTGCCTCCGTGTTGTGATCGTCGACGACCACGCACGATTCCGCGCGCAGGCGGCCGAGCTTCTGAAGCTCGAACGCTTCATGGTGGTCGGAGACGCCGACACCGGTGAGCGGGGCGTCGAGCTCAGCCGCCGCCTCGCGCCCGATGTGGTGCTGCTCGACGTGGGTCTTCCCGACGCGAACGGTTTCGACCTGGTCCACGCGATGCATGCCACGGGCGCCGCCGTCGTGCTCACCTCGAGCCGGGCATCCGCCGACTACGGCCGCCGCGTCGTCGAGAGCGGAGCCGAGGGGTTCATCGCCAAGGGCGAGCTGAGCGGCGACGCGATTCGCAGCCTGCTAGGGTGAGCGCGTGTTAGCGGGTGACCTCAACGAATCGCGCGCGCTCCGGGTCGCTGTCGCCGACGACGCCGTCCTGCTGCGTGAAGGCATCGGCCAGATCCTCCGCGCCGGCGGCGTCGATGTGGTCTCCTCCGTCGACACCGCCGAAGAGCTTCTGCAGGTCGTCGAAGCCGATCCCGGCATCGACGCGGTCGTGCTCGACATCAAGATGCCGCCGACCCACACCGACGAGGGGCTGCGCGCGCTCGAACAGCTGCGGGCATCCGGATCGTCCGTCGGCGTCCTGCTGCTCTCGATGTACACGACGGCGGCGTACGCCATCCGCGCGATGAGCGCCGGGAGCGGCACCGGGTACCTGCTGAAAGACCGGGTCGCCGATGCGGGAACCCTGGTCAACGCGGTGCGGAGCGTCGCGGCCGGCGGATCGGTGGTCGACCCCGAAGTCGTCGCGCTCCTCGTCTCGGGCCATACGGCGGAGGCCTCCCTCGACGCGCTCTCGGCCCGCGAACAGGACGTCATCCGGCTGATGGCCGAAGGCAAGTCGAACGCCGGCATCGCCACGGACCTCCACCTGAGCCTTCGCACGGTCGAATCGCACATCGGGCACATCATGTCGAAGCTCGACGTCGAGGACTCCGCCGAAGGACACCGCCGCGTGCTCGCCGTGCTGCGGTTCCTCGGCCGGGACACCTGACGTGAACGCCGGGCGCATCGCGGTTCGCACGCTCGCGGTGATCGTCGCGGTGGCCTCCAACGTGGCCGCCCAGGTGGTGAGCGCGATCACCGGCGACTACGGCCCCCGGCCGCAAGGGGTGGGCTGGGCGATCGTGTTCATCGTGGTCGGCGTCGACTACGCAGTGTGCGCGATCATCGCGTGGAAGATCGTGCGCAATCCGGTCCCGGGCTGGCTGATGGTCGGGGCGTCCGTGTTCTGGACCGCCGGGGCCTGGTACCCGGTGACGCGGGACAACGGATGGGTGTGGCCGGTGGTCGAGGGCGTCACCGATCTGTGGGCGCCGCTGGTGGGCATCCTGGTGCTCGTGTACCCGACGGGACGGCTCGTCGCCCGCTTCGACCGCGTGCTCGTGGTGGCGGTGCTCTGCGCTTTCGCGGTGCGGTTCGCGGGCATCCTGCTGTTCTCGTCGCCCACGCCGGCCGAGTGCGGCTGCGCGACCAACGCCTACGCGATCGTGCCGAGCGACGGAGCCGATTTCTGGCTGGGCGTCGCGTGGCGCGTCGTCGGCCTGGGGCTGATGCTCACGGTCGCGGTGCGGCTCATCATGCGCTGGTTCCAGAGCACCCTGCCGGCGCGACGGGTGGCCTTCGTGATGCCGCTCGCGATCCTGCTCTGGTGCTATGGGACGGTGCAGGACTCGCTGAGCTTCACCCTCGGCTGGCAGAGCGGCTGGCTGCAGTTCGTCCCGCCGATCGCCATCGCCCTGATCCCGCCCTCGTTCGTCGGGGGAGTGCTCTATGCACGCGGCCTGCGCTCCCGGGTCGCCGACCTGGTGATCGTGGCGCGCGACAAGGTCGACCGAACGCTCTGGGAGTCGAGCCTGGCACGCACCCTGCACGACAGCTCCCTGCGGGTGTTCTGGTGGGACGAACAGCTCAAGGGGTACGAGACCTCGGACGGCGACCGGATGCCCGACGGGGCCCCCGCCGACAGGCCGGGCCGTTCGACCCTCGCGATCGACTCCGACCAGGGTCCGATCGCGCTCATCGAGCACGACGTCGCCCTGAGCCAGGACGACAGGCTGCTCGACGCGGTCTCATCGGCCCTGCTGCTCTCGGTGGACAACGACCGCCTGCGTCAGCGCCTCGAGCGCACGCTCCAGGAAGTGCGCGATTCCCGCCTGCGCATCGTGGAGGAAGGCTATCTGGCGCGGCGGCGCCTCGAGCGCGACCTGCACGACGGCTCGCAGCAGCAGCTCGTGTCACTCGCGATCGGACTGCGCATCGCCACCTCGAAAGCGCAGGCCGCGGGCAACGACGACCTCGCCTCCGACCTGGAGCGTGCCTCGGCCCAGCTGGCGGACGCACTGCGCGAACTTCGCGAGCTGGCCCGCGGAATCCACCCGACCGTGCTCACCGACGGAGACCTGCGCTCGGCCATCGAGGAGCTCGCCGTGCGCAGCCACCTTCCCGTCGAGATCCACATCGAGGTCGGGGAACGGCTGAGCGAGGTGATCGAGGAGACGATCTATTACTGCGTCTCCGAATGCCTGACGAACGCCGCCAAGCACTCCTCGGCCCGCAACTGCGCCGTCACCGTGACAGCGACCGGCGGAACGGTCTCGGTCGTCGTCAAGGACGACGGCCAGGGCGGGGCGCGGATCGAGCCCGGAGGCGGGCTGGAAGGCGTCCGTGACCGGGTGGAGGCGGTCGACGGTCACGCCGAGGTGCAGTCGGTGGCCGGCCTCGGAACGATCATCGAGCTGACCATCCCGGTGCCTGTCGCCGTCTCGTAAGGCGCCTCAGCTGGTCTTGGAGGTGGGGATCGCGGCGTAGATCTGGTCGCCGATCGCGAAGGCGGTCCACCCGCCGGGGCAGCTCACGCCCTGCTTCGGCAGCGCGGCGACCGGCCACCAGCTGTCCTGGATCTGGGTGGTCGGCAGCGGCGCCGCCTTCTCGCACGTGCCCTTCACGAAGTGGGTCTTGGACGTGTACGTGAGGATGGCGCCCTTGCCCTGCGTGTCGTAGTCCACCCGGATGATGCTGGCATCGGCGGGGATGAACGCGGGAGATCCGAAGGAGGCGGTCGCGCTCGGAGTGAACTCTTTCGCCGAAGCGAAGATGGCGGAGTCGACATGCGGGGTGAACGCGCTGATGACCGAGCATCCGGTGAGACCGATCGCGAGAGTCGAAACGGAGACGGCGAGGCCGGCGAGACGGATACGGTGCACGAAAGACTCCAGTACGGCAGGTGGGTAGAACTCCAGTACATCCTATGAAGCTGTGGGGTTCATCGGCCGAACGGATGATCTTGTCACGGCGTGTAGCGCGCCGCCCGCAGGTCGACGCGGTAGACCGCCGTCCCGACGCCGAGCAGCGGGGTGGACTCCGCCCGGTAGTGCTGCAGCGCGATGTGCTCGTGATTCGCGGGGGGATGCCCGCTCGCGCGCACGACGCGCCACCACGGCACGTCGGAGCCGTAGTACGCCATGATCTGCCCGACCATCCGGGCTGCGCGGGAGCCGAGAGTCGCTGCGACGTCGCCGTACGTCATCACGTGCCCCGGGGGGATGCTGTCGACGACCGCGAGCACGCGCTCGACGAACGGCGGCTCGTCAGAGGTGGAGGGCACCGATCGTCTCGCCGTACTGGGTCTCGCCGGAGGGCTCGAAGCCGCTGCGGATGAAGAACTGCTCGGGGCCGAGCTCGCCGGACTCCCAGATGACGTAGAGGCGCGCGAGGCCGCGGGAACGGGCCTCATCGGCCAGCGCGTGCACGGCGAAGGTGCCGACGCCGCGGCCCTGGTCGTCGGCATCCACGTTGATGCGCCACAGGATCGAGCGGAACTCCTCGTGCTCGGCGTCGGGGTCGAAGTTGCCCATGATGAACCCGACGACGTCGTCGCCGTCGAGCACGACGCGCTGCCAGGAGGTGGCCGGATTGCTCACGACGGCTGCCGCCGAGTACGAGACCGGCGACACGAACTGCTCCTGGCCTGGTTTCAGGCTGAGCGCGTTCGCCGCCACGATGTTCGACGCGTTCAACTCTTCAAGTCTCAACTCAGCCATAGCGAAAGGGTAACGTGCGGGTACGTTTCAGGCATAGTCGCGCTTTCAGCTGACAGCGGATCCATAGTCGCCGTGAGGACGCCGGGAAGAATTGTCTCGACGTCAAGATAGTTGCGCGGCTCCGGTAAGCTGTTCTCGGCCAAAAGATGGCACAGACTTGAGGAGATCCATTGGAAAAGATCACGGTTGACGGCACCGTCGTCGAGCTCGACGGCGACGAGATGACCCGCATCATCTGGCAGTCCATCAAAGACTCGCTGATCCACCCCTACCTCGACGTGAACCTCGAGTACTACGACCTCGGGATCCAGAAGCGCGACGAGACCGACGACCAGATCACCGTGGATGCCGCCAACGCCATCCTGAAGCACGGTGTCGGCGTCAAGTGCGCGACGATCACGCCCGACGAGGCCCGCGTCGAGGAATTCGGCCTGAAGAAGATGTGGCGGAGCCCCAACGGAACGATCCGTAACATCCTCGGCGGCGTCGTCTTCCGCGAGCCGATCATCATCTCGAACATCCCGCGCCTGGTGCCCGGCTGGAACAAGCCGATCGTCATCGGCCGTCACGCCTTCGGCGACCAGTACCGCGCCACCGACTTCACCTTCGACGGCCCCGGCACTCTGACGCTGAGCTTCACGCCGAGCGACGGGGGAGAGGCCCAGTCGTTCGAGGTCTACCAGGCGCCCGGCGCCGGCGTCGCTCTGGCGATGTACAACCAGGACGCGTCGATCCGCGACTTCGCGCGCGCGTCGTTCAACTACGGCCTCGACCGCCAGTACCCGGTGTACCTGTCGACCAAGAACACCATCCTCAAGGCCTACGACGGCCGCTTCAAAGACCTCTTCCAGGAAGTCTTCGAGGCCGAGTACAAAGACAAGTTCGACGCCGCCGGTCTCACCTACGAGCACCGCCTCATCGACGACATGGTCGCCTCGAGCCTCAAGTGGGAGGGCGGCTATGTCTGGGCCTGCAAGAACTACGACGGCGACGTGCAGTCCGACACGGTGGCGCAGGGCTTCGGCTCGCTCGGCCTCATGACGAGCGTGCTCACCACGCCCGACGGCAAGGTCGTCGAGGCGGAGGCGGCGCACGGAACCGTGACGCGCCACTACCGTCAGCACCAGCAGGGCAAGCCGACGTCGACCAACCCGATCGCCTCGATCTACGCCTGGACGCGCGGCCTCGCGCACCGCGGCAAGCTCGACGGCAACCAGGCGCTGATCGACTTCACGCACACCCTCGAAGACGTCGTCATCAAGACGGTCGAGTCGGGCAAGATGACCAAGGACCTCGCGCTCCTGGTCGGTCCCGACCAGCCGTACCAGACGACCGAGGAGTTCCTCGCGACCCTGAGCGACAACCTCAAGACGCGCCTCGGCTAGTCTCCGTCAGCGAGTGGATGGGCCCGGTGGGATGCTCCCGCCGGGCCTTTCTGCGCCGCCCTTGGTTTGGTCGGCGGGGCGAGAACGCCCCGCGCTTCGCTGCGCGACCGGCGGCGACTCGGTTCCATCACGAGTCCTGCGCAATCGCCGACGACGGCTATGGGTGGCCATGGAGCTCCGCGACAGGGCCGCGGCCGTCGGCAATTATGCGACGCTGGGCAGTCTGATGCGTCCTCCGGGGCGTGGTCGCTGGTGGGGGTCGATATGCGGCGGTGGGATGAAGTAGGGGACGTTGTCGCGCACGTGAATGTCCCATTCGTCTTGGTGAACCCAGTGGTGGTGGGAGCTGCAGAGCAGGATGCCGTTGGATAGGTCGGTGGGGCCGTAGTCGGCGTCCCACCAGCGGATGTGGTGCGCTTCGGTGTAGGAGGGTGGGTGAGGGCAGCTGGTCCAGGCGCAGCCTCCGTCGCGCTCGGCGAGGGCGAGTCGCTGCGCGCGACTGAACAGGCGGTGCTTTCTCCCTAGGTCCAGGACTTCACTGCGGCTGCTAAGAACGGCGGGGATGAGATGGGCGTCGGCAGCCATCCGCCGCGCAGTGCCGGCGCTGATCGGGCTGGGGATGCCGTCAACCTGCCCGACGCCGGTACCGGATTGCAGGGTGGCCAGGTCGATTCGGACCAGCGCCGTCACCGCGGGCTTGCCGTTCCCATCGCCGGTGCAAGTGGCGAGGTGCCGGAAGGCTTCCACAGCTACATCGGACCGGATCTGCGCCAGGCTCCGAGTCTCTGAAACGTCAGCCTCGGGGTCAGGGTCGGGGCCTCTGACGGTCGTGTCGTGGAATCGCACGGCTCGGAGTTCGTGGCCGACCATTGTGTCGATGGCGGTGACGACATATGCGGCGGATTCGGGGTTCAGGTACCAGTCGAGATGGGTCATCCCATCGCTCGTGGTGTTGATCGTCAATGACCGCCGCTGATGCTGGCGCCGCTCCCGGGGGAGGATGCCGTCCTGATCGAGCCGGTCGCGGACCTCTCCAGCCAGAGTGCGGAGTTCGGTGGCGGTCAGGTTCGGTGCGTGCTGTACAAGTATCAGCTCAGCCAGCTGCTGGTCGGTGCGGCCGCAGGCGGGGGCGGCCTTGCCGAGTTCGCGGACGATCACCGCCGCCTGATCCACACTCACCCACCCCGACCCGGCGGTGGCACCGTTGAACGGTGCGGAGAGCGCAGCCGCAAGCACGGGGAACGACGCCGGCAACACCTCACCGGTCAGGCCGACGCGGGGAGCGGTCGCCGCACCGACCAGGCAGTACTGACGGGCGGCCGGGACGGGGATCTGCCACCGCTCCGCAAGCAAGATTGCGGGGCTACCGTGACCGGCACGCGACACGGGGTTCTCGGAACCCACGAGCGTCGACCGGGAGACCAACTCGCCGACCGCCTTAAGTTTGACCGCGTCCAGAACCGCCTGCACATCCCCGAGCGCCGTCAACAGACTCAGAAGCTCATCACGTCCCAGCTGCCCCGACTCTGCACATTGCGAGAGCGCCTCCCTCAACACAGCAGCAGCGGCGGCGGGGGTGGTCATGAATCAAGTTCACCATGTACCACTGACACTTTGACCGGCAAATTCGGGCCTTGATCAGGTATTTGTCAGTGGATAACTTGCCCGGAAGCCCGCCTGTGGAGAAAAGTCGGCACTAGCACATACAGCTTCGATTTTCCGGACGCATCCGAATGTTACAAGTCGGTAAACCTCGCAGAAAGGGAGCCTGAAGACTTGCGCTCATTTTGTTCGTAAGCTTTACTAACAAACATGACCCCATCGGATGTGCAGCGAGGCACCGCGGCCGGCACCGCGGACCAGGGTGCCCAGCCCGCTCCATCCGCCCCCGGATTCACGCCGGGCCGGGCGCTCCGCCCGAAGGTCAAAGTGCTTCCCGAGCATGCCCGCGGCCACAACCGCTCGCTCGTGCTGCAGACCCTCTACCGATCGGGCCGGCGCAGCCGCGCCGACATCGCCCGTGAGACCGGGCTGACCCGGGTCACGATCTCCGACCTGGTCGCCGAACTCCTCGTCGAAGGGCTCGTCGTCGAGCTCGGGCAACGCGAATCCGCCCGGCCCGGCAAACCGGCCGTGCTCCTCGACATCAACCGCACGGCCTACCAGATCGTCGGCGTCGACCTGAGCGAGCACGCCACCTTCCGCGGCGCGGTCCTCGACCTCGACGGCACCATCCTCGAACGCGCCGAGGTCCCCCTCGAGAGCGCGACCGGCGCCGAGGCCACCGCCAAGGTCGTTCAGCTGGTCGACGACCTGCTGGCCCTCGTGACGGCGCCGATCCTCGGCATCGGAGTCGGCTCGCCCGGTGTGGTCGACCTCACCGGCACCGTGCTGACCGCCCCCAACCTCGGCTGGGTCGACGAAGCCCTCCAGCAGCGTCTGCAGGAGCACACCGGGCATCCGGTCGTCGTCGCCAACGACGCCAACGTCGCCGTGCTCGCCGAGCACGGATACGGCGATGCCGCCGGCGACATGATGCTCGTCACGGTCGGTCACGGCGTCGGCGCCGGGCTGCTCGTCGCGGGCGCGCTCGTCTACGGCAGCCGCTTCGCAGCCGGCGAGATCGGCCAGGTGATGGTCGGCACCGACCTCGGCCTCGAGGCGACCTACAACCGCGACCAGGTCCTCGAGCACTGGCTCAGCGTGCCGCAGCTGCAGCAGCGCATCCGTGAGGCAGAAGCGGCCGGTTCGGACGCCACCCCCATCCTGCGGGAGGCAGGGCAGCGCCTCGGCATCGCCCTCGCCCCCGTCGTCGGAGCGCTCAACCTCTCGGAGATCGTGCTGAGCGGACCGACCGAACTACTCGATGGCGCACTCGCCGAGGCGACCATCCAAACGCTCCGGAGCAGGACGATGGCCGAATTCCACGGCGATCTCACGCTGCGGATGACCACGCTCGGGCAAGACATCGTCCTGCGCGGCGCGGCCGTACTCGTCCTCTCCGGACAACTCGGGGTCTCGTAGAACAGCACCGCAGCACCCGAAACATCGACCCCAGCACCACGGTGTGGCAATCGCACACATCGACCACCTAAGAAAGGAACAGCAATGAAGAGAAAGCTCGTTGGCCTCGCCGCTGTGGCTACGGCTTCCGCTCTCGTGCTCGCCGGATGCTCCGCCGGAGGCGGCGCATCCGCTCCCAGCACGGACGGCAAGGGTAAGACCGTGACCCTGTGGCTCGTCGGCCCCGACACTCCCGACCCGCTGCGCACCTATCTCAAGACGGAATTCCAGAAGGAGACCGGCGCGACCCTCAACATCCAGCAGCAGGACTGGGGAGACATCGTCACCAAGCTGACGACGTCGCTGCCCGACGAGAACAACACGCCGGATGTGACGGAGATCGGCAACACGCAGTCGCCGACCTTCACCAACGTCGGCGCGTTCCTCGACATCTCCGACATGTACAAGGACCTCGGCGGTTCCGACCTCCTCCAGTCCTTCGTCGACGCCGGCAAGGTGGACGGCAAGAACTACACGCTGCCGTACTACTTCGGTTCGCGCTACGCCTTCTACCGCAAGGATGTCTGGTCTGCTGCGGGCGTCTCGGCACCCACCACCCTCGATCAGTTCAACACCGATGTCGCCACCATCACCGCCAAGAACCCGAAGGGAATCAAGGACTTCTCGGGCTTCTACCTCGGCGGCCAGGACTGGCGCAACGGCATCTCCTGGATCTTCGCCAACGGTGGTGACATCGCCAAGCTGGAGAACGGCAAGTGGGTCGGCACTCTCGACTCCGAGGGTTCGCTCAAGGGCCTCCAGCAGCTGCAGGACCTGTACAAGAACGCCTCCAAGGCTCCGAACGACGCCAAGGATTCGAACCAGTACATCTACCTGAACGACAGCGACCAGCTGACCGACGCCGACGGCAAGAAGACCGCTGACACGTCGCTCGCCGCCGCCACCATCATGGCTCCGGGCTGGGCGCACTGGTCGATCGGCGACGCCTCCACCAAGGACGACAAGGTCGTCCGCACGTGGAACGACGACACGTTCGGCACGTTCGCGCTGCCGGGCAACGACGGCAAGCCGGCCCCGGTCTTCGCCGGCGGCTCGAACATCGGCATCTCGGCCAAGTCCAAGAACCCGGGCCTGTCCAAGACCCTCCTGAAGATCATCTTCTCGAAGGAGTACCAGGAGATGCTCGGCAAGAACGGCCTCGGCCCGGCGAACAGCAAGTACACGTCCTCGCTCGGCGACGACCAGTTCGCGAAGGCTCTCATCGAGTCGGCGTCGAACTCGAAGCTGACCCCGGCGGCTCCCGGCTGGGCGGCTGTCGAGGCGGGCAACGTGATGGAGGAGTTCTTCAGCAAGATCAAGGACTCGTCCGACCTGAAGGGCCTCGCCCAGGAGTACAACACCAAGCTCAACGCTCTGATGAACGTCAAGTCTGGTAAGTGATCCGACCGTAATAACGAGCAGGCGGGGGCGCGGAAGACCCTTCCGCGCCCCCGCTCCTGCCCTCAGACTCTCAGGAAGGAGGAAAGACGTGACAACCACCCAGGAGCCCGTGAAGGCCGCCCCGCGCACGCCGCAGGCGTCGCCCGTGCGCAAGAAGCGCATCCAGTTCACCCCGTACGCCCTGCTGATCCCCTCCGTCGCCATCCTCATCCTCGCGCTGGGCTATCCCATCGTGTGGCAGCTCATCACCTCGATGCAGAGCTTCGGGCTCGCCCAGCAGTTCGGCCAGCCGGCGCCTTTCGTCTGGTTCCAGAACTACATCACGCTGTTCTCGGACTCGTACATGTGGGTCGTCGTCGGCCGCTCGATCGCGTTCTGCCTCGTGACGGCCGGCGTCACCGTCGTCATCGGCATCGGTCTCGCCCTGCTGATGAACGCGGTCAACAAGGCCGTGCGCATCACCCTTCAGATCTCGATGCTGCTGGCCTGGGCGATGCCCGTCGTCGCGGCGATGACCGTCTGGAACTGGCTGTTCGACTGGCGGCGCGGTGTCGTCAACTACACGCTGTCGTCGTGGGGGCTGGACTTCCAGAACCACAACTGGCTGCAGAACCCACTCTCGTTCTTCTTCGTCGCGATGGTCATCGTGGTCTGGATGAGCGTCCCGTTCGTCGCCTTCTCGGTGTATGCCGGCCTGACGCAGGTCTCCGGCGAGGTGCTCGAAGCGGCCCAGATGGACGGCGCGAAGGGCTTCCAGCGCCTCCGTTTCATCATCCTGCCGATCATCCGGCCGGTGCTCGGCATCGTGCTGCTGCTCCAGATCATCTGGGATCTGCGGGTCTTCACGCAGATCAAACTGCTGCAAGACAAAGGTTCGATCGCGAGCGAGACCAACCTGCTCGGCACCTACATCTACCAGCTCGGCGTCGGCTCCAGCGACTTCGCGATGGCGAGCGCCGTCTCGGTCTTCGTCCTCATCCTGACCGTCGCGATCAGCTGGTTCTACGTGCGCACCCTGCTCAAGGAGGACGAGTCGTAATGTCTCAACTCACTATCCGGGCCGAAGCCCCTGCCGACGTCACCGGACCCCGCAGATTCAAACGCAGGATCAAGCCGTCTCGCGTGGTCCTCGGCATCCTCGGTGTCGTGATCTCGCTGATCTGGGTGTTCCCGGTCTACTGGATGGTCAACTCGTCCCTGCTGCCCGACGTGGTCCTGCAGGGCGGCGTTCCCACGTGGCTCCCGTTCGGCGGCTCGTTCGACAACTTCGCCGCGGTCATCAACGGGGGGAGCTTCTTCCCGGCGCTCGGCATGAGCCTCATCATCGCGATCGTCACCGTCGTGTTCTGCATCGTGTTCGCGTTCCTCGCCGCCCTGGCGATCAGCCGCTTCAAGTTCCGCGGTCGCGGGGGTTTCGTGCTGGCCGTGCTGCTCATCCAGATGCTCCCCGCGGAGGGCCTGTTCATCGCGCAGTACAAGCTCATGGGAAGTCTGGGGCTGCTCAACACGGTCATCGGCGTCAGCATCATCTACATCGCCGCTGTCGTCCCCTTCACGATCTGGATGCTGCGCGGCTTCGTCGCGGGCATCCCGGCCGACCTCGAGGAGGCTGCGATGGTCGACGGTCTCAGCCGCACGCAGGCGTTCATGCGGATCACCTTCCCCCTGCTGGCTCCCGGCCTCGTCGCCTCCGGTGTCTACGCGTTCCTCCAGGCGTGGAACGAGTTCACGGTGGCTCTCGTCATCCTGCAGCAGAACTCCAGTCAGACCCTGCCCCTGTGGTTGCGCGGGTTCATCCAGCAGTCGGCATCGCGCGCGACCGACTGGGGCCAGGTCATGGCCGCGTCGACCCTCGTCGCCGTTCCGGTGATCATCTTCTTCCTCTTCGTGCAGGGCCGGATGACCAGCGGCCTCGTCAGCGGGGCGGTGAAGGGGTGAGCGGGCCGTCCGTCACCGAACAGAGCCTCCCCGCAGTCAGCCTCCGCCGCCAGGTCGCAGCGACCCTGCTCCCCGGTTTCGCGGGGACGACTCTGCCCTCCTGGCTGGCGGCCCGGCTGCGCGACGGACTCGGGGGAGTGTGCGTGTTCGGCCCGAACATCACGTCGCTCGCCCAGCTCCGCGAGCTCACCGACGCGATCTACGCCGCGAACCCAGATGCGATCGTCGCGATCGACGAGGAGGGCGGCGACGTCACCCGCCTCTACTACGAGAGCGGGTCGCCGTATCCCGGAAACGCAGTGCTGGGCCGCTGCGGCGACGCCGCGTACACCGAGTCGGTCGCGCGCCGGGTGGGCTGGGAGCTGCGCCGCGCCGGCTGCAACCTCGACTTCGCACCGGATGTCGACATCAATTCGAACCCGGACAACCCGGTCATCGGCGTGCGCAGCTTCGGCTCCTCGCCGAAGGTCGTCGCCGAGCAGGGCGCGGCGTGGACCCGCGGGCTGCAGTCGGCGGGCGTGGCCGTCTGCGCCAAGCACTTCCCCGGACACGGTGACACCGCACAGGACTCCCACCTCGTGCTTCCGGAGGTCGATCTGTCGCTGGAGCAGCTGCGCGAGCGTGAGCTCCGTCCGTTCCGCGCGGTGATCGAGGCCGGAGCGCGCAGTGTCATGACCTCGCACATCCTGCTCCCGCAGCTCGACGCCGAGCGGCCCGCCACGTTCAGCCCGGCGATCATCGAGGGGTTGCTGCGCGGCGAGCTCGGCTTCACCGGAGTCGTGGTGAGCGACGCCCTCGACATGAAGGGCGCGAGCGGTGAGACGGGCATCCCGGAGGCCGCCGTGCTGGCGCTCGCCGCGGGTTGCGACTTGCTCTGCATCGGCACCGAGAACACCGACGATCAGCTCAGCGACATCGAGGATGCGATCGTGACGGCCATCGAGAGCGGTCGCCTGGCCGCGCCGCGCGTCGCGGAAGCGGCGGAACGCGTGCTCGGTCTGGCAGCCGAGCTTCACCGCGCGCGGGTGGAGACCCCGGTGCCGGACGACGCGTATGCCGGGTCTATCGACCCGGCCGACATCGCGGCCGCCATCGAGACGTTCGACATCGCTCCGCATGCGGTCGATCGCGTGCGCGCGCACCGCGGACGGTACTCGGTCGTGCGGATCGAGACCGTGGCGAACATCGCGGTCGGCGTCGCCCCGTGGGGACCGTTCGCCGAGGCCGCCGCCGATCCGGACTCGGAGGTGGCCCGCGCGTTCTCGGCCAACCCGCTCGTCGTGTTCACCGAAGGCGACCACCCCGACCTCGTGCTCGCCGCCAAGTCGCCGGTGCTCGTGATCGGCAAGGACAACCATCGTCACGCCTTCGCGCGCGAGGCCATCGACCGGCTGCGCGCCGAGCGCGACAGCGTCGTCGTCGTCGACATGGGCTGGCCGAGCGACGACCGCGCCTATGCCGACGTCGCGACGTTCGGCGCTTCGCGCCTGGTCGGCCGCGCCCTCCTGTCGTACCTGGACTCCGGCTCGTGAGACTCGGGATCGACATCGGTGGCACCAAGACGGATGCGGTGGCCATCGACGATGCGGGCGGCCTGGCCCAGCGCATCCGGCTCGCCACCGGGTTCGGCTCGACGGCGGTCGTCGAGACCGCCGTGACCGCGGTGTCGCGCATCGGAGAGCTCACGGGGCTCCCGGCGAGCGGATTCACGTCGATCGGCATCGGCATCCCGGGCATGGTCAGCTCCTCCGGCCATGTCTCGCACGCCGTGAACCTCGGCCTGGAGGGCCTCGAGCTGGCCGGCGAGCTGGCCGGCCGGCTCGGCGTGGGGGTGCGGATCGAGAACGATGTGAACGCGGCCGCGGTCGGCGCGTACCACCTGATGTCCCTCGACGGCACGATGGCCTACCTCAATCTCGGGACGGGACTTGCCGCCGGCATCGTCGTCAACGGTGCGCTGTGGCGCGGCGCGAACGGGATCGCGGGTGAGATCGGGCACATCCCGGTCGACCCGAACGGCGCGCTCTGCGCCTGCGGCCAGCGCGGCTGCCTCGAGACGGTCGCGAGCGGGTCGGGCGTGGCCCGGCAGTGGCGCACCGACGATCCGTTCCCCGTTCGCTCACTGTTCGCCGCCGCAGCGGACGGAGACGCCGGGGCGAGGGCGATCAAGGCTAGGCTTGCTGAGGGCATCGCCGCCGCGGTGCGGGTCCTCGTGCTCACCGTCGACGTCGACTCCGTCGTCATCGGGGGCGGCCTCAGCCATCTCGGGGACCGGCTGCTGTGCGATGTCCATGAGGTGCTCGACGAGTGGGCGCAGGCCTCGCCGTTCCTGGCGTCGCTCTCGCTGCCCGAGCGTGTGCGCCTCATCCCCGAAGGATCACCGGCCGCCGCCATCGGTGCGGCACTTGTAGGAGAGAGCTAAGTGGCAGAGATCGTCGTCGTTTCCGACCAGCAGCAGGCGGGCGAGCTCGCCGCGCAGACCCTGGTCGACCTCATCGTGCGCACACCGGATGCCGTGCTCGGCCTCGCCACCGGGTCCACGCCGCTCGCGCTCTACCGCGCCCTCACGGCGAAGGTCTCCGCGACGGGCGTGGACGTCTCGCGCGTGCGCGGGTTCGCGCTCGACGAGTACGTCGGCCTGCCGGAGGGCCATCCGGAGAGCTACCGTTCGGTGATCACCCGCGACGTGGTGGAGCCTCTCGGGCTCGACCCGTCGCTCATCCACGTGCCCAACGGCTCGCTCAACGGCATCGAGCACGCAGGCGCCGACTACGAGCGGGCGATCGCCGAGGCCGGCGGAGTGGACGTGCAGATCCTCGGAATCGGCACCGACGGTCACATCGGCTTCAACGAGCCCGGCTCGTCGTTCGCGTCGGCCACCCGCGTCAAGACGCTCACCGAGCAGACCCGCCGCGACAACGCCCGCTTCTTCCCGTCGGAAGCCGACGTGCCGATGCACTGCATCACGCAGGGGCTCGGCACCATCCTGCGCGCCCGGCACCTGCTGCTGCTCGCCTTCGGCGAGGGCAAGGCCGAGGCGGTCGCCGGAGCCGTCGAGGGGCCCGTCTCGGCGAGCAACCCGGGCTCGGCCATCCAGCTGCACCCGCACGCGACGGTCATCGTCGACGAGGCCGCCGCGTCACGCCTGCGCAACCTCGACTACTACCGGTACGCCTACGCCAACAAGCCGGAGTGGCAGACGCTCTGACCCCGTCCGCTCCGCAATCGAGTCCGGAGTAGATCGCGTTCTGAGCCCCTCCGCTCGGCGATTAACTCCGGACTCAATTGCTGGGGGACTCGGAGAGTCAGACGAGGGGGAGGCCGGCGGCGAAGACGCGCCGCACGTTCCACTCGTGGTCGAGGATGACTGCGTCGGCCGCGTAACCGGCGTGCAGCCGCCCGAAGCGGTGGTCTTCGCCGAGCACGCGCGCCGGCGTCAGCGTGAGCGCCTCCACCGCGCGGGTCGGCTCCAGGCCGACGAGCGAGACCGCGTTGCGAAGCGCGACGTCCTGCGTCAGCGTCGAGCCGGCGATCGTGGACGTCCCCGAGAGCACGGCGAGCCCGTTGCGCACCGTCACGTTGAGGGAGCCGAGCCGGTAGTCGCCGTCGCTCGCCCCCGCAGCGGCCATCGCATCCGTCACCAGGGCCACGCGGCCCGGCGCCGACGCGAAGGCCAGTTTGGCGACCTTCGGATGCACGTGCAGGCCGTCCAGGATGAGTTCGAGGGTGACTTCCGGATTCTCGAAGGCGGCGACGATCGGGCCGGGAGCCCGGTGGTGAATGCCGTTCATCCCGTTGAACGCGTGGGTGAGCATCCGGGCCCCCACCTCGAACGCGCGAGCGGCCTGGTCGTAGTCGGCCGCGGTGTGCCCGATCGCGACCACGACGCCGGCCTCGATGAAGACACCGATCGTCTCGAGGGCGTTGGGCAGCTCGGGCGCGATGGTCGCGACGCGCATGGTTCCGCGGGATGCCCCGATGAGCTCCTCGACCATCTCGGGTCCAGGCTCGCGGAGGAAGGCCGCGTCGTGCGCGCCCCGGCGCTCGACGGCGAGGAAGGGCCCCTCGAGGTGGGAGCCGAGCACGAGCGGGTCGGCCGCCGCGATATCGGCGACGATCGAGAGGCTCTCCCGCAGCGACGCGAGCGGGTTGGCGACGTGCGAGACCAGAGAGCGGGTGGTGCCGTGCGCGCGGTGGGTGGCGAGGGCCTCCAGCATCTGCTCGGGTCCGTCGTCGAACGGATGACCGCCGCCGCCATGGCAGTGCAGGTCGATGAACCCGGGGGTCAGCCAGTGGCCGCCGGCGTCGACGACCTCACGGCCGGGCGCCTGGGCTGCGGCGTGCCAGCCGGTTCCCGAGCCCGTCGCGACGATCGTATCTTCGTTGGAGACGAACCAGAAGTCGTCGACGAGACCGTCGGCGTCGACCTTGCGTGCGCTGTGTACGACGAGGCCGGTCATGATGTCGTGTCTCTCATCGGAACTCGGCGCGTCCGTTGATCACGCCGCTGACCGTCGCGATCACCGCGAACACGATGGCGACGACGGGCTGCCCGAGATCCCACCAGGCGAAGGCGGCCGCGAGCATGACGACGATCTCGACGAGCGCCTTGACGAAGGGATCGACGCGGAGCACCGCCTTCGGCGACCGGAACAGCCCCCAGAGCACGATGGCGATGAGCGGTGCGCCGATGCCGATCACGATGGTCCACGGCAGTGGCCAGGCGACGAAGCCCCAGAAGCCCAGCGAGAAGATCGCGAACAGCTCCAGCACGAACCGGAGGACGTCGTTCGGTCCGATCTTGATGTCGCTGTGCTGGCTCGGTGCGTCGGTCACGTGGACATTCTAGGCGGCGGCGTCAGCGGAAGATGATGGTACGCGCCCCGTCGAGCAGAACCCGGTCTTCGGCGAACCATTTGACCGCCTGGGTGAGTGTGCGGCTCTCCTCGTCCTGACCGATTGCGACGAGCTCGGACACGCTGCGCGAGTGGTCGACGCGCACCACGTTCTGCTCGATGATCGGGCCCTCGTCGAGGTCGCTCGTGACGAAGTGGGCGGTCGCGCCGATCAGCTTGACGCCGCGCGCGTGCGCTTGGCGGTAAGGGTTCGCGCCCTTGAAGCCGGGGAGGAACGAATGGTGGATGTTGATCGCGCGGCCGGCGAGACGCTCGCACAGCTCGGGCGACAGGATCTGCATATAGCGCGCGAGCACGACCAGCTCGATGTCGTGCTCCTCGACCGCCTCGAGCACGCGGGCCTCGAAGGCCGCCTTGCCCGCCGCATCCGTCACCGGCCGCGACTCGAAGGGGACGCCGTAGAAGCCGGCGAGGTCGCGCAGCGCGCCGTGGTTCGAGAGCACGAGCGGGATCTCGACGGGCAGCTGACCGGCGCGCTGGCGGAACAGCAGGTCGTTGAGGCAGTGCGCGGCCGTGGAGGCGAGCACGAGGGTGCGGAGGGGCCGGCCGACGTTGTCGACGTTGTGGATCATCCCGAACGCGTCGACGACAGGGGCGAGCGCCTGCTCGAACTCGTCCCGTGTCGCCTCGGACTCCACCTGGAGTCGCATGAAGAAGCGGCCGGTGTCGGTGCTGGTGAACTGCTGGCTCTCGGTGATGTTGCCGCGCGCCGACACGATCGCGCCGCTGACGGCGTGGACGATTCCGGGCTTGTCGGCGCAGCTGAAGGTGAGCACCCAGTGGTTGGGCTGGGCTTCGGCGGCGGGGGCGATGGAAGCAATCACCCGTTCAGGGTAGCGGGATCGGCGGCGACTATTGGAAAGGCCCGACGCCGCTGTCTGCCATTGACGGCGAGGGGCTGGGTGAAGTTGGATCGGTGCATGACAAGCCTCGGAGAGGACAGACCCGACGCGCCGCCCGCGCCCGGACCCGTGCAAGGGCTCGGCGTGGAGCTGAACGGGCTCAACACCATCCACGAGAGCGAACGGAAAGGGCACGCCCGCGACCTGTTCTGGCCGTGGTTCGGCGCGAACGTGTCGGTGTTCGGCCTCAGCTACGGCTCGTTCCTGCTCGGGTTCGGCATCTCGTTCTGGCAGGCGACCATCGTCGGCGTCGCCGGCATCGTGATCTCGTTCCTGCTCTGCGGATTCATCGCGCTCGCGGGCAAACGCGGCTCGGCGCCCACGATGGTGCTGAGCCGGGCCATCTTCGGTGTCGACGGCAACAGGCTCCCCTCCTTCCTGTCGTGGCTGCTCACGGTGGGCTGGGAGACCGTGTTGACGTCTCTGGCCGTGCTCGCCACCGCGACCGTCTTCACCCAGCTGGGCTGGGAGGGCGGGGTCGCCACCCAGGTCGTCGCGCTCATCGTGGTCGCGGCCCTGATCATCGCCGGCGGCGTCATCGGGTTCAACCTCATCATGCGGATGCAGATGATCATCACGATCGTCACGGGCGTCCTCACCGTGGTCTACATCGTGCTCGTTCTCGGCCACATCGACCTCGGTGCGGTCGCGGCCCTGCCGGCCGGCGACACGCCGCACGTGATCGGCGGCTTCGTCTTCATGCTCACCGGCTTCGGTCTCGGCTGGGTGAACGCGGCGGCGGACTACTCGCGCTACCTTCCGCGCTCGACGCGGAGCAGCGGCGTGGTCGGCTGGACGACCTTCGGGTCGTCGCTGGCGCCGATCGTCCTGCTGATCTTCGGAATCCTGCTCGCCGGCTCGTCGAAAGAGCTCAACACGGCGATCGCCGCCGACCCGATCGGCGCCCTCGCATCGCTGCTGCCGCCATGGTTCCTCGTGCCGTTCGTGATCGTCGCCGTCCTCGGCCTCGTCGGCGGCGCCGTACTCGACATCTACTCGTCCGGCCTCGCCCTGCTGAGCGTCGGGCTGAAGGTGCCCCGGTACGTGGCGGCCGGCATCGACGGCATCATCATGACCGCGGGAGCCGTCTACGTGGTGTTCTTCGCCGGCAACTTCCTCGGGCCGTTCCAGGGGTTCCTCATCACTCTCGGCGTGCCGATCGCCGCCTGGTGCGGCATCTTCGTCGCCGACATCCAGCTGCGCAAGCGCGACTACGCCGAGAAGGAGCTCTACGACCGCCGCGGCCGCTACGGCAGTGTGCGCTGGGTGCCGATCTCACTCGTCGTGATCGGTACCGTGGTCGGCTGGGGACTCGTCACCAACACGTTCGCGCCATGGCTCGCCTGGCAGGGCTACCTGCTCGGCCCGATCGGCGGCAAAGAGGGCGACTGGGCGTTCGCGAACCTGGGCGTGCTGGTGGCTCTGCTGATCGGCTACCTCGGCACCCTGATCTTCAGCCGCGCGGCGATCCGCCGGGAGGAGGAGCGGTGAGCGAGCAGACGCTCGTCGTCGTCGACATGCAGTACGTGTTCGGCGATCCCGCCAGCGAATGGTTCACCCCGGCGTTCGTCGAGGCCGCCGAAGTGATCGGACGCATGCTCCCGGCGTTCGGCGATCGGGTGGTCTTCACACGGTTCGTCGCTCCCGAGCATCCGGTGGGCGCCTGGGTGCCGTACTACGAGCAGTGGCCGTTCGCACTCGTGCCCGCCGACGATCCGCTCTACGATCTGGTCGCGCCGTTCCGGGCGACCGGGCATCCGGTGGTCACGGAGACGACGTTCGGCAAGTGGGGCCCCGACCTGGCGGACGCGCTCGGAGACAGCGACGAGATCGTGCTCGCCGGGGTGTCGACCGACTGCTGCGTGCTCTCGACGGCGCTCGGGGCGGCGGATGCGGGAGTGCGGGTCCGCGTGGCGGCCGACGCGTGCGCGGGGCTCAGCGAGACCGACCATCAGCGTGCCCTCGACGCGATGGCGCTGTACGCCCCGCTGATCGAGATCTCTGACTCCCAGCGCGTTCTGGCGGGCATCCGCTAAACTGCTTGATGGTCGTCGAACGTCGTGCGGCCCTGGGCGCGCACATCAGCGCGTAGTCGACCTGCCGTTCGTGGTGAAACCGGAATGGGCGGGGAACGCCATTCGTTGGACAGCCTCGTCATGTCTGCCACTTCAACGTCGCCACTGAAAACCGTACCGAAATTCCCCTGGGTGGGGTTGATCGCTCTCGCCGGCGCCGTCTTCCTCTCCGTCACCAGCGAGATGATCCCCACCGGGCTCCTGCCCGACATGAGTGCCTCGCTCGGGGTGAGCGAGGCCCAGATCGGCCTGCTCGTCACGGTGTTCGCCTTCACGGTGGTCATCACCAGCACGCCGCTCACCGCCCTGACCAAGCGCTGGCCACGGCACGGGATGATCGTGGGCATCCTCATCGTGCTGGCCGTCAGCAACCTGCTCACCGCCGTCGCGCCCGACTACACGTTCGTCGTGATCTCGCGCATCCTCGGCGGCGTCGCGCACGGGATGTTCTGGTCGATCGTCGGCGCCTACGCCGGCCACCTCGTGCCCAAGGAGCAGATCGGCCGCGCCGTCTCGATCACCCTCGGCGGCGGCACCCTCGCCTTCGTGCTCGGCGTTCCGCTCGGCACGTTCGCCGGCCATCTCTTCGGCTGGCGGCTGTCGTTCGCGTTCCTGGCGGTGCTGATGCTGGTCGGGGCCGCGCTGGTCTGGAAGTTCCTTCCCGCCGTGGAACGTGACGAAGACACCCGGCCGCGTCGCGTGCGCGGCACCGCCCGGCCGAAGGACGCCACGATCCTCGCCGTGGTGATGGTGTGCCTGGTGGCCGCGGTGACCATGATCGGCCACTACTCCTTCTACACGTTCGTCGTCCCGTTCCTCACCGACGCGATGGGTGTGCCCTCCGGGAACGTGGGCGGTTTGCTGTTCTTCTACGGCATCGCCGGCGCCGGCGGTCTGGTGATCGCGGGCTCGGTGTTCGGTCCGCGCCCGCAGCTGGGACTCATCCTGGCGCTCGTCGTCACGGGGATCTCGGTGGTGGCGCTCGCGGTGTTCGCCGCGATTCCGGTGCTCGCCATCGGGGCCTTCGTGCTCTGGGGGCTGTCGTTCGGCGCACTGCCCCCGCTGTTGCAGACGCGGCTCCTGCACACGTCGTCGCCGGCGTTCCGCGACACCGCGAGTGCGCTCTACACGACGTCGTTCAACATCGGGATCGGCGGCGGCGCGCTGCTCGGCGCGGTGATCTTCGACGCGGGCGGCCTGATGACCCTGCCGTACCTCTACATCGGCCTGCTCGCCGTGGCGCTCGTGCTCGTCGTCGTGATCGGCCGCGTGACGCGGGCCCGGCAGCTGGCGTAGCCGGCGGCCGCCGGCGCGCGATCGCCGAGAAGCGGCGGGTCGCTACGGTCCCAAGTTGTCCACATCCACGCACGCTGGCAGGTCGTGAGTCGTTCCAAAGTGTCGTTATGCGGGCGATTTCGGGGCCTTTAACGACAATTTGGAACGACTCACGAGCGCGGGCCGGAGTGAGGAGTGGGTGTCGAGCTCGCACCGGCGGACGCCGCCGCCGGGCCTGTGCGGCGCCCGTCGCGACGGGAGGCGAACTCGTCGGCGATAACAGCGACCGCGAGCACGAGGTTCACGAGCCACGACAGCACCAAAGCCGACAGCAGGGGCGCGAATCCGAAGAGCACGGCCAGGAGCGCGATGCCCATCAGATGCCCGTACAGCCAGCGCCCTCCGACCGCGCGACGGAACAGGACATTGCCGAGCAGGTAGGCGGCCGACGAACCGCAGGCCAGGCCGGCCACCCAGATGCCGGCGGCGTCCGACGGATGCTCGAGCACGAGGCCGTCCGCCACCGCCGCCAGCACCACGCCGAACACCATCAGCACAGGGATGTATGTGTAAGCCGTCTGGGCGATCATCCCGCGCTCGGACGCCCGCGAGATGTAGTCGCTGCCGCCGCGTTCGCCGTGGTTGAAGTAGAGCAGCCAGAGCAGCACGGTCCCAGTGAAGGCGGCGAGGAAGGCCAACCCGTGCTCCAGGTCGAGCGGATGCTCGCTGAACGACGTGCCGGTGACGATGATCGACTCGCCCAGCACGATGATGAGGAAGAGACTGACCCGCTCGGCCATGTGCTGGCCGGACACGTTCCACGTCGACAGCGGTGAGCCGCCGAGCCCGGGGATCCAGAACCGGATGCGCGGCCCGACGTAGTCGACCAGGAGCGCCGCGAGCCACCACCAGAGCCTGGCGTCCTCCGGCGCGAGCGCCCCGGCGATCCAGAAGATGCCGGGCAGGATGTGCCACAGCGTGATGCGCACGAAGTTGACGGCGTGCTCGGGCTGGGTGCGCGCGAAGGCGAGCATCGTGAACACGCTGCGACCGAGCTGCATCAGCACCATCGAGCCGGCGAACAGGAGTGCTTTGGCGCCGAAGGCCTCGGGAATCGCGCTCGACATGAGCATCCCGAGCAGCATGAGCACGATGAACAGGCCGCGCACCCAGCCGGTTTCGGGGTTGAGCCAGTTGGCTGCCCAGGTCGTGAACACCCACACCCACCAGACGGCCGCGGTGAGCATGATCGTGTGCACCAGGTCGATGCCGGACTGCTCGTGGAGCAGGATGTGGGAGATCTGTGTGACGGCGAAGACGAACACCAGGTCGAAGAACAGTTCGACGTAGGTGACGCGGTGGGACTCGTGTCCGAGGTCGGGTCTGATGAGGTCGCGCGCGAAGCCGACGGGTGTCATGCGCGCAATCGTAGCGACCCGCGGGGATTAGCGTCCGGCGGGTTTCCCGGCCGTCCAGACCTGCAGCACGCGGAAGTCATCGTCGAGCATCACGGCGTCGGCGGCGTAGCCGGGTTCGAGGCTGCCGAGGTCGTGTCCCCGGCCGATCGCGGTGGCGGGAGTGGAGGTGAGCGCGAGCACAGCCTCCTCGATGCTGACGCCGACCTCGGTGACCGCCCGGCGGAGCGCATCGTCGAGGGTGAGGGTGGATCCGGCGATGGAGCCGCCCTCGGTGAGGCGCGCGACGCCGTCTCTCACGGTGACCGACAGCGACCCGAGACCGTACTCCCCGTCGCTGCTGCCGGCCGCCGCCATCGCGTCGGTGATGAGCGCGATGCGCCCGGGAGCCCCGGAGAAGGCGAGGCGGACGACCTCCGGATGCACGTGGATCCCGTCGTTGATGATCTCCAGCGTGACGCCCGGCGTGCGGGCGGCGGCGCCGACCGGGCCCGGAGCGCGATGGTGGATGCCGTCCATGCCGTTGAAGGCATGGGTCAGGATGCTCGCCCCGGCGTCGAAGGCGGCCAGCGTCTGCGCATAGTCGGCTCCCGTGTGCCCGACGGCAACGGCGACTCCGGCTGCGCTGAACGCACGCACCGCCCCCAGCCCGCCGGGCAGCTCGGGCGCCAGGGTGATCTGGCGCAGGGTTCCTGCGGCGGCGTCGAGCAGTCGCTCGATGTCGCCGGAGGTCGCCGATCGCAGCAGAGCCGGATCGTGGGCCCCTTTGTGCCCCACCTCCAGGAACGGGCCTTCGAGGTGCGAGCCGAGGATGCGCGGGTCGTGGGGCATCAGCCCGGCGACCGTGGCGACGCGTTCCGCCAGCACCTCGACCGGGGCGGTGACGAGCGAGACCACGAACCGGGTGGTGCCGTGCGCCTGGTGCAGGTCGAGGCCGGTGCGGATGCCCTCCGGGCCGTCGTCGAAGGCGGCCCCGCCTCCGCCGTGGTTGTGGATGTCGACGAATCCGGGGGTGAGCCAGGCTCCGTCGGCGTCGACGACCGCGGTGGGCTCGCCGCCCTCCTCGAACGCGCGCCAGCCGTCTCCCACGCCTGTCTCGGCGATGGAGTCGCCGGCGAACCGCACCCACGCGTCCGGGCGCACACGCCCGCCGCTGACCAGCCGAGCAGAGTGGATGAGGGTCGCGCCGCTCACGCGACGATCACCTCGATGCCCTGGTCCACGAAGGACGCCCGCTGCTCGTCGGTGATGCCGCTGTCGGTGATGAGGGTGTTCAGGATCTTCGCCCCGCCGAGCGTCGCGAATGCCTTGCGCCCGATCTTGCTCGAGTCTGCGACCACGACCGCACGCGTCGCGCGGCGGGCCATCAGGGAGTTCACGCTGGCCTCGCCCTCGTCGTGCACGGTCGCGCCGATGATCGGGTCGATGCCGTTGACCCCGATGAAGGCGATGTCCATCGTGATCTTCTCGAGCACGACGTCGCTGTACGGGCCGACCAGCTCGTACGATCGGGCGTGCACCACGCCGCCGGTGACGACGGTCTTGATCTGGGGGCGCATCACGAGCTGGGCGGCGATGTTGATCGCGTTGGTGACGACCGTCAGGTTGGGATGCGGCGACGGCTCCATGAGGTCGGGTCGCGAGCCGAGCACCGTGGCGACCGCCGTGCTGGTCGTGCCTCCGCAGAGCCCGACGACGGCGCCGCGCGGCACGAGGGCGCTCGCGGCCAGCGCGATCCGCAGCTTCTCGGGCGCGTGCTGCTCCTTCTTGTAGCGGATGGGCAGGTCGTAGGCCACGGACTGGCCGACGGCGCCGCCGCGCGTGCGGGTCAGGAGCTGTTGCGAGGCCAGGGCATCGAGGTCGCGGCGGGCGGTCGCCGCGGAGACGTCGAGCTTGACCACGAGGTCGTCCACGTCGATCTGGCCGGACTCGGCGAGCAGGTCCATGACGGCGTTGAGCCGCTCCGCTCGGTTCATGGGGTCGCTCCTTCGGACACGGGTTCCGTCACGGCGAAGAGCGTGAGGAGGCGTGCCGCCTCGGCAGCCACCGCGGAGCGTCCCTCGCGCACATAGCGGCGCGAGTCGACCACCTCCGGATGCTCGCTCAGGTAGCGGCGCACGGCATCCGTGAAGAAGCCGTTGAGGTGGGTGGAGACGTTGACCTTGGTGATGCCGGAACGGATCGCCGACACGATCGTCTCATCCGAGGCGCCCGATGAACCGTGCAACACGAGGGGAACCGGCACAGCGGCGTGGAGCCGCGCCACCAGGTCGAGGTCGAGCGCGGCCGTGCGCTCGGTCATGGCGTGCGAGCTGCCGACCGCGACGGCGAGGGCGTCGACGCCGGTCTCGTCGACGAAGCGCCGTGCCTCCTCGGGGTCGGTGCGCACGCCCGGTGCGTGGGCGCCGTCCTTGCCGCCGATCTCGCCGAGCTCGGCCTCGACGAAGACATCGTTGGCGTGGGCGTATTCGACGACCCGGACCGTCGCCTCCACATTCCGTTCGTAGTCGAGCGCGGCGCCGTCGAACATCACCGAGCCGAAGCCCAGGTCGATGGCCTGCCTGGTGAGCTCCTCGTCTTCGGCGTGGTCGAGGTGCACGGCGACGTGGGCCTGCGATCCGGCCGCGACGGCGAGGGTGGCGAGGGCGATCGGCTCGAGCCCCCCGTGGTAGGCCACGCAGTTCTGCGAGATCTGCAGGATGACCGGGAGCGCGGCATCCTCGGCGGCGGCGACCAGGGCCTCGGCGGTCTCCAGGTGGATGACGTTGAAGGCTCCGACCCCGGTTCGACGGGCGACGGCGGCATGGAGGAGGTCTGCGGTGGGGACGAGCGGCATCGTTCGGCTCTCTGTGGTCAGGCGGACAGCACGAGGCGGGCCTCGAGTTCCGGATAGGAGGGGTGGAGGTCGCCCGCGAGCGGGGCGAGCACGGCTGCGGCGGACCAGGCGGTGGCCCGGCTGACGATCGCGGCCGGATCGGTCAGTCCCTCGGCGAGACAGCTGGCGACGGCGGCGACCGCTGCGTCGCCCGCGCCGGTGGCGTTGCCGCGCAGCGGCTGGGGGAGAGCGGCTCGGAGGGAGCCGCCCGGGGCGTCAGAGGTGATGGCGAGCATCCCGTCTTCGCCGAGCGAGACGAGCACCAGTCGTGCGCCGAGCTCGAGGAGCCTGGCCGCTCCGGCGACCGGGTCGGCCTCTCCGGTGCTCTCGGTGAGCTCGCGGCGGTTCGGCTTGAGCACAGTCGCACCGGCCTCCGCGGCGAGGAGCAGCGCGGGGCCGGTCGCGTCCACGATGCTCGGGATGCCGCGCGCGGCGGCGACCTGGACGAGGCGCGCGTAGAAGTCGTCCGGCGCATCCGGAGGCAGGCTTCCCGACCCGACGAGGCAGGTGGCCGGAACGGCGAGGCGCTCGACGGCGTCATGAAGGGCAGCCCACTCGGCGGGCGAGAGAGCTCCGCCGGTCTCGTTGAAGATCGTCGTGTGCCCGCTGGTCTCGTCGACGATCGCGACGCTGCTGCGGGTCGGCGCGGCGACCGGCACGAGCTCATGGGGCAGGCCGCTCGCGAGCAGGTCGTCGGCGAGCCGCAGGCCGGAGGGGCCGCCGGCGGTCGTGAGGGCGAACGCGGCGCTGCCGGTCTGCGCGATCACGCGTGCGACGTTGAGGCCCTTCCCGCCGGCGCGGACGGCCGGAGGCGCGACACGATGGGTCTCGCCGACGTCGAGCGACGCCACCCGGTAGGTGAGATCGATGGCCGGATTGGGGGTGACGGTGAGGATCACGCGGTGGCCTCCAGCGATGAGCGCTCGGGTGCGTCGAGCTGGTCGCGGGCGCGGAGGGCGGCGCCGATCACGCCGGCGTCTTCGCCGATGCTCGCGCGCAGCAGCACGGGGCGTCGCTGGAAGGTGAGCAGAGCATCCAGTCGTTCTGCGAGCGGCTCGAAGAGGGCCGCGCCCGCCTGCGAGAGCCCGCCGCCGATCACGATCGCCTCCGGGGCGAGCAGCGCGACGGTGTGCGACAGGTCGAGGGCGAGCGCGTCGAGGGCGCTCTCCCAGATGAGCCGGGCGTCGTCGTCGCCGGCCTGCGCGCGGTCGAGCACGTCTTTCGAGCCGGTGACCGGGATGCCCGTGCGGGCTCTGTACCGCCGCGCGATCGCCGCCGCCGAGGCCACCGCTTCGAGGCAGCCGCGACCGCCGCAGGCGCACTCCGGCCCGTCCGCCACACGCGAGTGGCCCATCTCGCCGGCCATGCCGCCACCGGCATACAGTCTTCCGTCGATGAAGATCGCGCCGGCGATCCCGGTGCCGATCGCCATCACGACCACGTCGCGGAACGGTGCGGCGGCGCCCAGCCGATGCTCCGCCTCGCCGGCGCCGCGGACATCGTGGCTGAACGACACCGGCAGGCCGACCGCGTCCGCCACGCGATCGCGGAACGGGTAGTCGCGCCAGCCGAGGTTCTCGGAGAAGACGCCGACGCCGGCCTCGTCGTCCACATGGCCCGGGACGAGAAGACCGACTGCGCGCGGCGCGATGTCCGCGTGCTCGGCCCGGAACCGCTCGGACAGCCGCGCGACCGCCTCGACCACCAAGTCGGCTGTCCTGTCGCCGTCGAGGGGAGTGCGGATGCGCTCCAGCGCCCGGATCTCGCCGGCCTCGTCGATCAGCGCGGCCTTCATATCGGTGCCGCCCACGTCGAACGCCAGCACAGCGTGGCCGGCACCGAGAGCGACGGTGCCGGAGCGGAGGGGGGTGGGCGACACTGCGTTCACGAGGCCAGAATGACAGATCGCGTGAGGTTGCGCGGACGATCCGGGTCGAGTTCGAATCGGCGTGCACGCGCGAGAGCGACGCGCTGCGCGCGCACCAGGTCGGCGAGTCCGTCGAGGGGGGCGTTCTCGAAGCGGGCGCCGGTGTTCGCCACATCAGCGGCCAGTCCGTCGGGAGCCTCGCCGAACATCCAGGTCACCCGCCCTGGAGCAGCGATCGAGATCGGCCCGTGACGGTACTCCTTGGCCGGGTACGACTCCGTCCACGACTGGGACGCCTCGCGCATCTTGAGGGCCGCCTCGTGGGCCAGGCCGACGGTCCAGCCGGCTCCGAGGAACGAGTACTGCTCGGCGGAGACGAGATCGGCGTCGAGCTCTTCCGCGACGGCCGCCGCGGCATCCTCGATCGCACGGTCGAGGTTCTCGCCGAGCGACGCACGAACGAAGGCGAGGGCCGTGGTGGCGAACCGGGTCTGCACGACCGACTGCTCGTCGGCGAAGGGCAGCTTCACCACGTCGTCGACGAGGTCGACGAGCGGCGCCTCCGGGTCGCCGACGATGCCGACGGTGCGCGCAGTGCTTCGGGATGCGCGCACAGCGTCGAGGAGTTCGAGAACCTCGGTCGTCGTGCCCGAGCGGGTGATCGCGACGATCGCGTCGTAGTCGCGGGCGTCGAACGGTCGGGAGACGCCCGGCGCCTCTGAGGCGGCGAACGCGTCGGTGACGCCGAGTCCGGCGCTCTCGCGGAGCGCGGCGTACGACTGGGCCATGAACCAGGAGGTCCCGCAGCCGACGACAGCGATGCGCTCGCCCGACGCGGGAAGGAGCTTCTGCTCGGCTCGCAGCTCGACGGCGCGCGCCCAGGTCTCCGGTTGCGAGCGGAGCTCCGCCTCCATGTGCTCACCCAGCGGGGATCGTTCCGTCACTGCATCGTCTCCTGTTCAGTCGTCCTTGATGAGTCAATGATTACTTATGAGCGATATGTCTGTCTAGTGATCATCTTCAATCGTGATCGACCGATCCCGGGCATCCGGATGCGGCGCGTGTAAACGACGTGTAACGATCTCGGGCACTTTCCTTGACGTATTCCTGGCAGCGCGCAATGATTCGATCATCAATTGAATGCAAATGGTTATTTGCGGCGCAAATGAGTCATAAAGCATCATCCCAGGCGCACCGTCGCGCAGAGGTACTTCGAAATTCAGCGACGGACGTTCCATTCGAGAGTGAGGAAGTCAATGAAGAAGTCTCTGCGGTGGGGAGCCGCTGTCGCAATGGCGACAGCCGCCACCATGACGCTCGCATCCTGCGGGTTCGGCGGCGGATCCGGCAGCGCGTCGGGCGGCGCCCAGACACTCGACCTCATGGTCGCCAGCTACTCCGACAACACCAAGGCGGAGTGGCAGCAGATCATCAAGGACTTCGAGGCGAAGAACTCCGGCATCACGGTGAACCTCGACGTCGAATCCTGGACCGACATCAACAACGTCATCAAGACCAAGGTGCAGGCGGGCAAGCAGCCCGACATCCTCAACATCGACGCCTTCGCGGGCTTCGCGGCCGACGATCTGCTCTACCCGGCCAAGGACATCGTGTCGTCGAAGACGCTGGACGACTTCCAGACCGCCTTCAAAGACAACGCGAGCATCGACGGGACGCAGTACGGCCTGCCGTTCATCGCCTCCGCTCGCGCGCTGTTCTACAACAAGGACCTCTTCACCAAGGCCGGCCTCACCGACCCGCCCAAGACCTGGGCAGAGCTCGAAGCCGACGCAGCCAAGCTGAAGGCCTCCGGGACGGTCGGCTACGGCATGCCCCTCGGAGCCGAAGAGGCCCAGGCCGAGACCGCGATCTGGTTCTACGGAGCGGGCGGCGGCTACGGCGACGCCAAGAAGCTGACCATCGACAGCCCGGAGAACGTCACCGGAGCCACCGAGATGCAGAAGCTCATCAAGGCGGGCGTCACCGAGGCCAACCCGGGATCGACGAACCGCACGCCGCTGATGAACGTGTTCATCCAGGGCAAGGTCGGCATGCAGATCGGACTCCCGCCGATCGTCGCCCAGATCAAGGACAAGAACCCGGCGCTGCAGTACGGCATCGCGCCCATCCCCACCAAGGACGGCTCCGCGTTCACGCTCGGTGTCGCCGACCACCTGATGGCGTTCAAGAACAAGACCGACAAGACGGCCTCGATCAAGAAGTTCCTCGACTACTTCTACAGCGCGCCCGTCTACAGCAAGTGGGTCGGTGCGGAAGGCTTTCTGCCGACCACCAAGACCGGCGCCGAGGCGATGGCCTCCAACGAGACCATCAAGCCGTTCCTCGACCTGCTGCCGAACGCGAAGTTCTACCCGTCGACCAACGCGAACTGGGCTGCGGCGCAGGGCGCCATCCAGAGCCAGATCGGTCAGCTCGGCCAGGGTGCGAACCCGGCGGACCTGCTGAAGTCGATCCAGGCGAAAGCCGACGGCAAGTAACCGAACGGTATGAGTAACACCATCGAGACACCTCAGACGGGGGCGGCCACCGGCCGTCCCCGTCGCGGGGCGAACGGACGGCCGCGACCGGGCGGAGGAGCCGTCGACCTCTGGCACGCGGTCCCGTGGACGCTGCCCGCCCTCATCCTCATCTTCGGAGTCGTGCTGTTCCCGGCCGGCTACATGATCTTCAACTCCACCCGGCGCATCTCGGTGGCGGGCGTCGACCACGGCTCGGTCGGCCTCCAGAACTTCGTCACCGTGCTCTCCCGGCCCGAGCTTCCGGGCATCCTGTTCAACACGCTGCTCTGGGTGGCATCGGTCGTCGTGCTGACCGTCGTGATCTCGCTGGCGCTCGCGCAGTTCCTCAACAAGAACTTCCCGGGGCGGCAATGGGTCCGGATGGCCATCCTGGTGCCCTGGGCGGCCAGCGTGGTGATGACCACCACGGTCTTCGTCTACGGTCTCGACCCGTTCTACGGCATCATCAATAAGTTCCTGGTGGACATCCACCTGCTCGCCGAGCCTTTCGGGTTCACGAAGGAGCCGATCCCGGCGTTCGCGTCGTCGATCGCGATCGCGGTGTTCGTGTCGCTGCCGTTCACCACCTACACGCTGCTCGCCGGACTCGCGGGCATCCCGGGCGACATGCTCGAGGCGGCGAAGGTCGATGGGGCGGGGGCGATGCGCACCTACTTCGGCGTCACCCTGCCGAACCTGCGCAACGCGATCGCGCTCGCGAGCCTGATCAACATCATCAACGTGTTCAACTCCCTCCCGATCCTCAAACTGATGACCGGCTCGATCCCGGGCTACAAGGCCGACACGACCACGACCTACGTGTTCAAGCTGTTGCAGAACGAGCAGCGCATCGACCTGTCGAGCGCGCTGAGCGTGATCAACTTCCTGATCGTGCTGGTGGTCGTCGCCCTCTACCTGTGGATCGTGAAGCCGATGAAGGAGGTCTCGTGACCGCACCGGCCCCCGCCTCCATCACGCTCGACGGCCCGGGTGCACCGGCGAGACCCGCGCGGCGCCGGCGGTCGCCGCAGAGCCGGTTCTCCGGACGCGTCGTCGGCCGGATGATCGCCGGACTCGTCATCGCGCTCGTCTTCGTCATCCCGTATCTCATCATGCTGATCGGGTCGTTCAAGAGCCGGGACAACATCCTCGCGGTGCCGCCCACCTATCTGCCGAGCACGTGGCATCCCGAGAACTACATCACGATGTGGTCGACGCCCGAGACGCCGCTGCCCGAGAACCTGATCTCGACCATCGTGATCTCGGTGTTCGCCACGGCGCTCGTGCTGCTGGTCTGCGTGCCGGCCGCGTACTACACAGCGCGGTTCCGGTTCTTGGGGCGCGGGGTGTTCCTGTTCCTGGTGATCGTGACGCAGATGCTGCAGCCGACCGTGCTCGCCACGGGTCTCTTCAAAGAGATGGTGGCGATCGGGATCAACGACACGTGGCTGGCGATGATCCTCATCAACGCGGCGTTCAACCTGGCGTTCGCCATCTGGATCATGCACAACTTCTTCGCCGGTGTTCCGAAGGAGATCGACGAGGCCGCGCAGCTCGACGGCGCGGGCAAGTGGACGGTGCTCTTCCGGGTGCAGCTGCCGCTGGTGTGGCCGGGCATCGTCACGGCGATCATCTACACGTTCGTCGCGTCGTGGAACGAGTTCGCGGCGAGCCTGGTGATCCTGTCGACGGATGCGAACCAGCCGCTGTCGGTCGCGCTCACGAAGTTCGTGGGCCAGTACGACGCGGCGTGGCAGTACGTGTTCGCGGTCTCCGTGGTCGCGGTCATCCCGGTGGTGATTCTGTTCATGCTCATCGAGAAGCGTCTCGTCGGCGGCCTCACGCAGGGCAGCGTCAAGTAGCCGCGAGCCCCGCCCCGCAGTCGAGTCCTGAGTTGCTGGGTCGAAAGCCGCGCTTTCGACC